>JAJEQR010000058.1 GCA_020687485.1 Hominifimenecus microfluidus
GAATCAGTTTAGTCCGCTCGCTCCGCATCGCGTCCGTTTTGCTCCGCAAAACCGTCTGGTGGAGTCCGCCGATTGCAGTACATCATTGAATCCCAGTTTTGTTAATGAACTTTCCATATCGTTTTCCCCAATTTTTAATGCCGCCTTTGCAAAATAAATATTATCCGAATAAATTAAAGCATTTTTTAAAATAACTGGCTCATAGGCATGAAGCGTCGTTACATGATAAGACCCCCATGATGAATCTTTCTGCCAGCTCAAACCTTCATTTCCATAATCCTCGTTAGGATCAATCGCCCCCGTTGTTAATCCAATAGCAGCTATGATTGGCTTAAACGTAGAGCCTGGACACCAGACCTGTCGAAAACGATTATACATAGGTTTGTTCTCATCTTCATTCAGCGCATTCCACTTTTCACTTGACATGCCCCTAATAAAATCGTTGTTATCATATGAAGGTGTACTGACTAAAGCCAATACTTCTCCCGTATACTGATTCATAGCAACTGAACAGCTCTTATCATCTTTAAATTGTTCATATAATTCTTTTTGCAAATTCGAATCTATCGTTAGTTTTATATCTTTTCCATTTTCTACAATCGTGCTTACTATGATTTTTTTCTTATTGCCATTTGAATCAACAATAGTAATAGAACACCCATTCTGTCCCTTTAATTCTTTTTCAAATAATCCTTCCATTCCACTTTTTCCAATAACACTGTTCGATGTATATCCTTCCCCGTCATGTTCTTCTAGATCTTCTGCTGTAACGTTTTGAACATATCCTACTAAATGTGCAGCAGCCTCCCCCAGTGGGTATTCCCTTACAGTGATATCTGAAATTTTCACACCTGGAATCTCTAATAATTTCTCCTGTCTGTCTTTCTCTGCCAATGTTTCCTGATCTGGCTCAATCGACATCAGTTTTAATTCATTCACCTTTGGAGCTGTTTTTAATGGTACAAATGAATCATCTTTTACCCATTTTGCTGCTAATTTTTTTTCTATATCTTCTGTTTTCATTTCCAATAATTCTGCCAACTGACTGATAGCATCATTCTTATTCTCTAATTTTCCGGGAACTACGCCTATAGAAGAAGCCACTCCCTCGCCTGCAAGCATGTGACCATTTCGGTCTATAATCTGCCCTCTTTTAGCACTTGTTGTAGACACTTTTACCTTATCTGTGGAATCCAGCTCTGGAAATATCAAAGAATCATTCCATATCAGCTTATATTTGCCTTTTTCCAGTATAAATGATGCCTTATTTTCAAAAGTTACGTTTCCTGCAACAGTATCCATAGATGTTTCATAACAGATTTCTTTTTGTTCTTTATCATAAGATGTGATATGAACTTTCATATTATCTACATCAATTCCCTCATAAATAGCAGAATTACGTTTTACAAAATCTTCCTGACTGATATTCCCAGATATTCCTGCATCAATCATTTCATACATTTGTTCATATTCTCGATTTGAAATATGAGCCATATATGTTTTAAGAACCTTCTCCGGTGATACATCAGGTACACTTTCATACCATACAAAAAAGGCAACCACAGCTGTAATCAAACATAAATTCATGAGCCATATAATGTATATCCTACTTTTTTTCTTTTTCCTTTTTTTCGTCATAGCATCTCCTTTTTCTTACAGTTGTAAGATTTCAATTTAAAAAATTTTCCCATTGTATTTCAAAAATTTGAATCTATAAATTCCATCAAATTTCCTATGTTAATTATAATAATCATCTGGATCACCATATTTCAAAACTGCCTCCTGCAATTCATCATCACTTAACGTTCTCATGATTAACCAGTTTTCTTCATACATATAATGCGGATATCTAAATCTGGTTCTTACAAATGTATTATTCACATATAAAGCGATATGTTCATCATATTGCTCTACTTTTTCATCAAACTTAAAACTATATATCAACCAATTCCATGCGAGAAACAAAACAAGACAAAGAGTACCGGAAACGGTTACTATCGTCATCATCATTTTGACTACACCATGAAAAATCTTTTTAATCCGCCTTCCTAACAGACATGCCACTGTTATCAATGCTATCTGCCAAAACACGCATAACATCAAAGCAATCATAATTGCACTCTGCGGTATATAACATCTCCCGTCCCCCAGCAATTTCTCAACTAAAAAGAAGATAATTGTAATCATGCCCATCATACCAAGTACAAATATCAATATATAGTTCCATATTTTTCTCTGTATCTTCATGTGCCTTCCTCCATTCCTTTTTAAAATTTGAAATTGATATCACCCTATATCTTACGCGTGTAAGATTTAAACGTCAAGTCTTTATTTACTTTTTCTAAACTAATGAAGCATCCGGCACACCCTCCAGGAGTGCCAAAAACAACCTTAGCAAGCACTGCCTGTGTCATGACACATGCGAAATCCCCCACACTTTCCTATCGTCTGTGTGGTTGAATTTCCATAGGGAAGTATCCCTAACCCTCTCTTGATTTTTCTTCGGTTTTCCGGTGGAATACCTTGACCTTTCCTACCGTCTTTGCTACAATTTGCTATGGGTAATTACACCCAAAATTGAATAAAACATGAAACAGACTGTTGTAAAAATCGAACATTTTACAGCAGTTTTTTTGTACCCAAATTTAGAAAGGACGTGGCACAATGGCAAACAGAAACCGCACCAATCCGGTGCAATTTTATCTCAGTGATGATGAGCAGTACATTCTCAATACCAAGTTCAAAGCATCCGGCATGAAAAGCATGTCAGCTTTCTTACGCAAGCTGGTTTTATATGGATATGTGTATGATGTCGATTACAGTTATCTGCGAAATTATAATACAGAGCTTGGACGAATCAGTTCCAGTCTGAACCAGATTGCAAAGCGGATAAACAGTACCGGAAACATCTATCAGGACGATATGAATGAAGTAAAGGAGTTGATGAATGAAGTATGGCATACACAAAAATCCATGCTATCAAAGCAACCATTGATAAAGCAATAGATTACATCTGCAACCCCGACAAAACTGATGAGCAAATCTATGTTTCATCTTATGCGTGTGCGCCAGAAACAGCAGCGATTGACTTTAAGTACACCCTTGACCATTGCAGGGAAAACAGTCCTAACAAAGCCTATCATCTGATACAGGCTTTTGCTCCGGGAGAAGTCAGTTATGAGGAAGCTCACCGCATTGGAAAAGAACTTGCTGACAAGGTTTTAGAAGGGAAATATTCGTATGTTCTCACCACACACATTGATAAAGGACATATTCATAATCACATCATATTTTGTGCTGCTGATAACATCGAGCATAACAAATATCACGACTGCAAACAGTCCTATTACCACATCCGGAATCTGAGTGATGAGCTGTGCAAGGAACACAATCTTTCCGTCATCATTCCGGGTGCGCAGCGTGGCAGAAAGTACAAAGAATGGCAGTCTGAGCAGAACGGTTCTGCATGGAAAACGCAGATCAGAAAGGACATCAATTTCTGCATCAAGTCGGCTTCCACTTACGAAGAATTTCTGCTTCTGATGAGAGCCAAAGGGTATGAAATCAAAGGGGAAACTTTTGAAGAAGGAGCTGCCAAATACATCTCATTCCGCCCTCTTGATAAAGAACGTTTTGTGCGTGGCAGTGCGAAGTCTTTGGGTAAGGAATACACAAAGGAGCGTATCCGGGAACGCATCGAAATGAAGCATGAGCGAAAATCTGTCATTCCGAAAAAAGACTACTCTGCCCGCAGGCTCATTGATACCTCGGATGAAAAATTTCAAAACAGTCCCGGACTTCAGCAATGGGCAACTATCGAGAATTTGAAGATTGCTACACAAAGCTATAATGAAGTTGGTTCTCTCTCCGATCTGAAGCATCAGATTACTGTGAAAACCGAAGCCGGAAAATCTGCCAAACAGAGCGTTGTGAAACTGGAACACCACATGAAAGACCTTGCAGAAATCATCAAATATGCCGAGCAGTACAAAACCAACCGCTCCTATCACATCGCCTACAAAAAGTCAAAGAATCCAGACGCATATTTCCGCCGATACGAAAGCCAGCTCATTCTATATGGCGGTGCACGACGTGTACTTGAGCAGACTGGGATAAACTTAAAAGGATTGAATGTTGATAAGCTAAAAGCGGAATATCAGGAACTAATGAAACAGAAAAATGAACTGACTTCCACCTACAAGAACTGTGAAAAAGAGGTTCAATCATTAAACCGAAAACTGGAAAATCTGAATCAATACCTCGGTCAGACACAGCCCGATTTTACCTCAGAGCAGTCCAGGAAAAAGAATAATCCCATCTTGTAGCTTGTTAATGTTTAACGCATGTATTATACTTAATTTATTATTACAAATGTTTAGGAGAGACTATGGCAAATACAGATTATAAATCACCCGATGCTTTAATGCGGCATCTTAGGGATAATGGAATTTCCATCTCAGGAAGTTCACAAAAACAACAGCTCATCAATACCGGATATTTTCATGGATATAAAGGATACCGTTTTTTTGTATCTTCCTCTAACAGACTTCCATTCACTTCATATAATGAGATTAACGCAACCATTCAATATGATACAAAATTAAAATCTCTTTTATATGGAAAAATGATGTTTATAGAAACTGCGCTTAAAAATATTGCTTTGAACACCATTATGTCAGAAATTGATTCCAGCAGTATCTATGATATGTACGATAAAGCAATCAGCAGCTACAAAAATGCACCAGCCGGAACCCGTGAAGATATAAAAAAGAAATACCAGAACAACAAACTAAATCTTCAAGGCTCCATACAAAATGCCATTGCTGCTGCATACCGAAAAGAGAATCCGAAAATCACTCATTTTTACAATAATGTCAATTACAATGAAGTTCCTTTATGGGCAATATTTGAAATTCTCACTATGGGCGATTTTGGATATTTGCTTTCATGCCTGACCATTGATATGCGTGAAAAAGTATCCCGTGCAATCGGCATCAATCTATCAAGTGATACTTACCGGGAATTACTTTATAAATATGTATATGCCTTAAAAGATTTAAGAAATGCCATTGCTCACAACGATGTGGTATATGATACCCGTTTCAAAAAAATGGACCCTTCAAGACCAATGAAACAATGCCTGATTTTAGAAATGGGGATGCCGTACATAAATTTCAAAACAATCGGCGATTACATCATCCTTATCTGTTACTACTTAAAATTACTGAAAGTCTCTAAAACAGAGATCAAATCATTCATCCGTGAATTTGAAAAGATTACAAGAGAATACGAATCTTCTGTAAACCCGAATGTTTCAGCTATTTCGATTCATCCTGATTTGTTCTCTCGCTTAAACATCTTAAAAAATTCCATATAATGCTTGCATATTTTACCTGCCTATAGTATATTATAGATAGCAATTGGGGTATGTGTTTGCGGACACATACTTGGAGGAGTCGGAGTGATCCGGCTCCTCTTTAATTTTTAACAAAAAAACGGTAGTCAAAAGGGGCACCTAATGACTACCATATTTTTATTCTGCCGCTTCCAACACTAATCTGGCATATTCTTCATCACCTATGCTTTCCAGTTTTCCTGCCACACGCACCGACAATTCTAAAAGTTCATCATCGTCGATATGTTTCATTGCCTTATGAATGCCCTCTATAACCTTTGCCCTGCTGTCACTCTGGAAAATACATATCAAATTCGTTTCTTCTACCGTAAATAGATTATTCATATTCCTATATCTCCTCCCTGTTCGTTTTTTTAGTCTTATCCTGCTCTTTAGCATCTTTATTCTTTCCTTGTGCTACTTCCTTCTGCTTGGCTACAAGCCGCTCCTTTAAGGAAGAACGTGCCTGCGGTTTTTCCTGCTGTTCTTTCTTTTCTTCTTCACGATTGAATTTCTCCACACCATTATTAAGCCTGTCATCAATCATGTTATAATTCTGCTCCTCCAGCTCCTCGATCTTGGCAAGCGGCTTATATTCTGCCAGCTTAGCAATCAGCTCTTTTGCCTGTCTTTCACTGTCCTCGTCAATTCCCCCATCAATAGATGTCTGCAAAAAAATCTGTAATGGCTTCACATTGCCGCTTCTTATATCATTTGCAATCATCTGAACCTGTGCTTCCCTGTCCGGTACCAAGTCTCTATATTCAAAAGTGTCAATATCATAGGATAACTGATCAAGTTCTGCCGCAAGCGTCTGTATCTTCGTTTCTTTTGTCTCCCGGTCATTGACCTCTTTCTCCGGATATGCCGCAATCAGTTTTTTAAGTGCATCCTGCACTGTGGGAGTATCCCGAAGCTCTGGTGTGTAATTCAGAAAATCCACATCTATGCAATTCCCTCTGACAATATCTGCTTCCTCATCTTCCCATTCTTCTGTCCCCTCAATGTGCATATTGACACCAATCGAAGGAATCCCATGCATACGGGACGGATCAATAGCATTATAAAGTTTCATTGCTTCCTCTATCGTTTCAATGCCCTCATGGTATTCACCCATATTATGAAATTCTCCACACTCCGCAACCGTAAATGTGATATGGACTGTCTCCGGCTCAACCATAGGTTCTTTTTCCAGTTCAGACAGCACTTTTTCTTCTGATGCAAGTGCGTTTTGTTCCTGCACAACTTCTCTGCCCTGTGTGACAAGCTGATTATTGATCTGCTCCTGCTGTGCCTTCTCCTGCAGATAGGTTTCTACCTCCGGCAGATATGTCTCCAGCGTTCCAGTTTTTCCCTCTGTAATCGGGTTAATATCTACCTGAATACCTGCGATGTAAATACTATCCTCATGAAGCAGATTAAAAAGATCATCTTCTCTGGTGGAACCGATGTATTCCACAACCACATCCAGATCAGAATTTTCCTTTTCGATACCTCTGCAACGGCTCCCGGCTACAACCACATCCACAATCTCTGCATCCAGACCGTACTCATCTATCTGTGACTGCACATAGGCATATACCATCTTTTCTATGTCATCTGCACTCTGTCCGTCCAGACTATGAAACAATTCCTCTGTCTTTGCCCGAAAATCTGCAACCACATCCGGATTGTTCTCTCTAAATTCTGCCTGCTTTGCTTCCAAGTCTGCCTGTTCCACTTCCTCTGCTTTTTCAGATAGTTCCTCAAAATCAACAATCTCCGCTTCGGAACCTGCATACACCTCGCCCTGCAAAAATTCATCACGATAATACTGCTCTGTAACCGCTGAAAAGCGTGGTTCTTTCAGGTCTGCAATCACCATATCCATTGCACGCTGAATGGTAATATCCGGGTTGTCATAAACACCGCCATCTAGTAAATGATACTGCTCATTCAGAATGGAGTAATCATATCCCTCATCACATTCATGCATAAGGATATAACGGTCTGCGATATGTACCGCAAGCTCTGTCTGTATTTCGTTCTCCTTGCCTTCCAATGTCAGCATAAACTTCGGCAGTTCCGTAAATCCAAAAGAATCAACAAAGTGTGCGCTGTTCTCGCCATCCTCATGCAATACTACAATGTCGCTGACTGAAAGCGAATGAGCCTTATAATCTGCCGGGTGGTCAATATTGAACTTTGTATAGATTGCTTCCAATGTTTCCGACTGTGTCTGTCCCTGCAATTCCGTCAGTTCTCCCATATACACGAGCTTATAATTTTCCGGCAATACAGCATCAAAATTATCTTTGGTTATTCCCATACGCTTCAGGCTTTCCGTTCCTTCAAAGCGAAACTTATCCAGTTCAGGATCATCCTTCAACTGATAAATACCATATTTATCGGTATTTCCATACAAAAGCTGTGCTTCCCTGTTGGAATCACTCTCTGAAAGTTCTTCCTGCATCATCTGGAGCTTTCGTTCATTCAGCCAGTCCCCTTTTTCAATGCCACACATCCCGTCATGTTCTGTAATCTGTTTTCTATCGGATACAGTAGTCTCGGAACCGTCCGTATGCAGAAGATACACAGGCAAATCATGATCAAATAGTTCTATTGCCCTTTCCTGTGTCAGAGGAAACATTTCATTCCATGTATAGCCATATTCCTGCATTTCAGATACACCTACCATGCTATCCGGAAGTGCGTCGATTTCCGCCTCTGCATCAATCATTGCTAATGCAACATCCTGATTTCCATCCACTTCCTGTGCATAGATATGTTCTGCAAGCTCCCTGGTTTTTTCAATGTTCCCCAGCTTGTAGGCATAATTTACAATCAAATTTCTTTCAGCCTCGGAAAAGGCAGGCTGTCCATGTTCCAATCGGTTAATAATATGCTCTGCATGTTGCATGACAGACAGTTCCTCCACATCCGTCAGACCTGCATCAAAATCGTATTCATAATCCCAAAAATCCGGCATATTTCCATTTAATCCCTTACTACTGGACGCAAGTAACGTGATTTTCGCTCCCTGCTTTTCCATATATGAAAGGTAATTGCCATCCCATTCATTTTCATAAAGAGAAGCCATATCTTTAAGAATTTTCCCGACATCTTCCCTCGACATATTTGTGATTTTCAAGACCTCCCATTCGCTTTCAAAGGCGGAAGCAAACTTGATAACCACATCATCGGCATTGATTGGCTCCATTGCCTTATCATAGATCGCCTTTCTCTCCTTCATATCAATCAGCTCACCTGTATCCGTGTTATAACGCACATCCAGATGATACTCTCCGTACTCTCTGGAATCCTGATTGCCGATTTCCGTTGTCCATGCGCCCCTGCTTTCCAAATACGCCTGTATGCTCAGCTTGTCATCGTCTGTCATTTCTGACAATGCCTGCATCAGTTCTACTCTGCCCATACCATATACATCAAGCAGGCTGAACTCTGAAAGATCGGTATTCTGTATCAGAAGAATACTTTCCTTTGTCTGTTCCTGTGATACTTCCCTGTCCCTTTGCAATTCCTGTAATTGTTCCTCTATCCCGGTAATCAGTTCCGATGCTGTTTTCCGTATCGTATCCATGGAAGATCTAAGTTCTTTGGTGTCTCTTCCGCTGCTCCAACCTGCAATATACCCAAAAGAATAATCAGAGGTATCTATACCAAAATGCTGACAAACGGTGTACGCCACACTCTCCGCTTCCACCTCTTTAGTATTGCGGTCTTTTCGCATCTGCTCATCCTGCTCCACTTCCTTGCTGTGCAGCTTAGAATGAGCCACCTCATGGATCATAGTCTTTAAGGTCTGGCTCTCGCTCATATTTTCCTGCACCGCAATCCGCTTTGCTTCCCTGTCATAGTAGCCTTTGGAATCTCCGGCTATCTCCTCAAGTTCAATCGGTACTGGCGAAATGGCTTCTACCGCACGAATCATATCCTGATAGCCTTCCACATCTGAAAGAAGCTCCTTTGCTGTAAGTTCCGGTATCGGCTTTCCGTCCGTCTGAGATAGGTCAAAAACGGATACTGCCCGGAATGCCGGAATTGTTATCTCGACTTCCTCTTTCTGCGGATTTCCGTCCTTATCAAGCAACAACTCTTGTGTAAGCGGATCAATCTTATCCCGTTCCTCTTTGATTTTATAGGGTGCAGGTGCAAGAATACGGATTGCCTTTTCCCCTTTATTTACATGACGCTCAAAATTTTTCTGCCAAGCCTTGTATCCGGCCACTAACGTAGCGTCAGACTTTTGCATCGCAATTAAGAGCGTATTGTTAAAACTGTAATTATGAAATTTTGACATGGTACTAAGATAATTGCGGTAACTATCGCTGTTGAATAAGTCCTGCAATCCCTGCTCCAGTTTGTCCGTAAGCTCCTGCACACGCTGTTTTTCTGTATTGTTATCTGCCATAAATGACCTCCATCCTTGTACGATAAAAGGCAGCCACTGCGGACTGCCCTTACATCAACTGCTATAACATTTTTCAATTTTCCGGCTTTTATTCCAACCACAATAGCGCTGACAGGTTGGGAATAAAATTTTCTATAAAATTTCTTCTTTTTTCTTTGCCTTATCTGTTGCATCCCTTCCTGCAGGTATCCCAGACACCCTTGCCTTCATTGCTGCGAGTTTTTCTTGCAATGAAGTCCGTTCTGCTGGTCGGTCTGACAGCTTATTATCCGTAACCGTTTTTCCAAGATTACTCTGCTTTGCTGGCATATCAGCAACCTCATCCCCTTTTTCATCCACCGACTTCACATCTTCATGTGGTTTTTCCGGTTCCGCGGCTTCGTCATCCATGCCAATCGCATCATCTCCCTTTTCATCCATGTTAAGCAAAGCATTAAGTTCTGCAAGACGTTCCAGTTTCTCGGCAAGTTCTGCTTCCTGTGGAAATGGCTTGTCTACCTCTGCTTTTGCTGTTTCAAGCTGATGTTTCACATTGGATAGCTTCATCTGTGCTTCCTCAAGCTGTGAAGGCATGGCTTCCAGTACATTGTTGATTCTTGTGATATTTCCAAGCGGATCAGAGCCGACTTCCATCGGGTGGCTCATTGCACCTTTGACATTCATCACAAATTTATTGTTAAAAGAATCAAAGGTTACATTCAGCTTAAATCCAAGATATTCACCTACATCCGCACTGGCATTGATGCCTTTAATCTCCTTACACATGGCTATGATCGCAGTACCGGCTTCCTTTTTATCGGTGTATGGCTTTCCTCCCACCTGCATGAGAAATTGTTCCTTATCCTCCGGCTTATTTTTCGCATATTTTTCCATATCAGCGGTAAAGCCTTCGATACGCTCCTTGAAAATGGCGATCTGGTGCGGATAATGTTGTGTGATATTATCCTCCAACCTGTACTTCTGACTGGTATGGTTTGCCTTCATCAGTTTCAGCTTCGATACCTGAATATCGAGATCCATCTTTTCCTTTATGTAGGGATTTCCTGTGGCAAGTGCCTTGACCTCTGCATAGGAAAGTGCCGCTTCATCCACATCCTCACAGCTTCGCACCGGCGATTTACTGGTCATGATCTGTCCGATGAATTTCTGCTTGTTTTCAATGAGCTGCCACGAGTAACTGTCAAACGTACCTTCCGTAACATAACGAAATATCTTTACCTTGTCATTCTGGTTGCCCTGTCGCAGAATACGTCCCTCCTGCTGTTCAATGTCAGTCGGTCATTTTTTGCGGACAGTTCAATACATGCCTGTCTGTTTCGCTCCCTGCTCCTGCGTTTGCTCTCGTTTGATTTCTCCCTCTGTATCTTCTTGGCACAAGCAGGACAATACTTCGATATGCCAGAGCGGGGAACATATTCAACACCGCACACCGTACAATTCTTAGGCTTTAACGCAGTCCACCGCTTTGTCGGTGTGATATGTAATTCACCGACAAAGCCGATGAATTTATAATAAATCTTGATTTCCTGCCGCACCATTCCGTCTGTAAGTTTCTCACGTTCCGAAACAAGTATCTTGTCTATAAGTGCGTTTATGATGGTTGCGTCCAGTTCCTTAATGCCTTGATAGTTGCGGATTAGGGAGAGGAAATCACGGACACCCTGCGTCTTCTCATAGCTGTCGCTGAGCGTTTCCGTTACCTCTTTCAGCCTTGCTTCAATTTCAAGCTGTTCTTTCTGGTATTTTCCCGACATCATCTCAAAATTCCGCTCGGTAATACGCTCCATCACCTTATCTTCATAGAGTGAGGAAAACAGCCTGTCCAGTTCTGCAAGGCGTTTGTTCAGTTTTCTTTGCTCCTTTTCCAGTGCCTTTGCCTTGCTCTGGTCTGTTTCCGTGAGCCGCTTTTCAATCGCCCTCACTGCCTTTTCATCATTGACTGCCATATCCGCAAATCGGTTGATGTCGGTGAGGACAGCGTTGAACAAGTCCCTCGCTTCAATGCTGTGTGCGGTACACATGATATTACCGTATCTGCCATAATTATTGCAGGAATATTGTACGCAGTCGATGATGTCGGGGCGTTTCCTCCTGTTGGCACTCATAGCCCGCATCGCATAGCCGCAGTCCGCACACTTAATAACGCCTGCAAAGATGTTCTCAAAGCCGCCCTTGTTTTCTGGTAATCTGCGGCTTGTAATAAGCTGCTGTACGGTATCAAATTCCTCCTGCGTGACTATCCCCTCATGGGTGTCTGGTATCACTTCCCATTCTTCGGGCAGCTTAGAGGGGCGTTTCTTGCTTTTCATGTTGGCGGCAATCCGCTTGTAGCCTGCAAGGTTTCCCGCATATATCGGGCTTCTTAAAATGCCCCTTACGCTGTTCTCGCTCCAAATATAACGGTTCTCCTCATTCTCCTCAAAATACCTCTCATAGCCTGTTGCCCCCTGCTCCGCCGCATAAGCGGCGGGGCGTAAGATATGCTGTTTGTTGATGTGCTTGCGGATTTTGGCGATTCCGTTGCCCGCTAACGCAAGGTCAAATATTTCCCTTACCACATGGGCAACTTTGTCATCTATCAGCAGATGGTTGTGGTCGGCGGGGTCTTTGACGTAACCGTATGGTGCTGTCGTCCCCATGAATTTCCCCTGCTGAAACCTCGCTCGGTACGCCGATTTTATCTTGACCGACACATCGGCGGAATACATTTCGTTTAGGATGTTGCGGAAAGGCGTGATGTCCATAGCGGATTTATTGAGCGTGTCCACGCCGTCATTGACCGCTATATACCTCACATTATGCTCTGGGAAAAACACTTCCAGATACAGTCCGCAATCAAGATAGTTCCTCCCCAGACGAGATAAATCTTTCGTGATAACGCAGTTTATCAGACCGCTTTCAATGTCCTTAATCATGTTCTGGAAACTTGGTCTTTGGAAATTTGTACCAGAGTAACCGTCGTCCACATACGTTTTTGCTAAGTGCCATCCCTGCTTTTTCACATAATCCGTGAGGATGGATTTCTGTGTCGCAATGCTCGCACTCTCGTTATCCGTGCCATCGTCTTTTGACAAGCGGCAGTACATGCCGACTTCATAAATCTTGTTCTCCATTCTTATTCCTGCCATACTGTAAAACCTCCATATCTGTCCTATCTGTTTTCATGTTCCATTGCGTACATTCTAAGCGGACAGCCCCTCATTGTCGAAGGTGTCGCCCTCGGCAATCTTCTTCCGAATATCCTCGGAAATAATCGGGATAAACGCTTCTGTGACTGTCTGCGTGCCGACATATTCACGGCTGATTATCATCTGAACTGGTGCTTTCGGCACGATACTCTTTCTCTTTTTATCTGCTTTCTTATCCTCGCCCATACTTAAATCTTCCTTTCCAGACAGGGCAGGAGAACGTCTGGAAACGCCCCGCCCTGTCAATCAGATACCATCAATCCCCGCTGTTTACTTCTTTCTGTAATGCTTCAAGGAGTGCTGCTGCTTCATCAGCGTTCAACGTGATACCCTTTCCGCACTTCTCACGGTTCGGGGAAAAGCTGCGGATGTCATATTTCGGCTCTCTTCCGTTCCATGAGATAAGATTGATTTCTTTTGTGTAGCCGCTGTCGCCCTTAGACAATACGGCGATTTCCTTTACAATCTCATACTGGATTTCTTTCATTCTTCATACCTCAATTTTCTGCATTTACCTCCCGAAAAGAGAAGATTAGCGGCTGTCCCTGCCCCGTTTCCTCTGCAATTCACGCTCCAAAAGTTTAATGATGGTTTCCTCCATCTGCTTCGGCGTTGTGTTCTTCGGAAAATACTTTTTCAGCTTGCTTGTGTTGATTTTCAAGGTTTCTTTCTGGTTTCCCTTTTCCTCCGTCATAATTGCAAATATCGTATCCATGTCAAGCCGCCCGCTCTGGCTTAGGCTTTTCATCCGCTGTGCCTGTGAGAGTGAGGGCGTTGCTTCTTCGCTCTCCATCGTGGCAAAGAGGTTTTCCTGCTCGTCTTTCTTCAAAAAGGACAGTTCCACCGCAGGCGTGAGGGCGATTTTCCCCTCGTCCACCATCCGCAAAATCGGCGGTATCAGTTCCGTCAAACGGATAAATCTTTGTACGGTCATCCTGCCTACGCCGAAGCCCTGTGCCACCTTGTCGTCCGTCCGCAACTTCGTCACAACTTGTGACGAGGTTAAGTCTGTGCGGAAACCCTGCCGCTTCATGGCTTCGGATTTCATCTTGTAGGCAAACGCCCGCTCTGATGGCAGGATATTCTCACGCTGTAAATTACTGTCTACAAGGGTGATGATGGCTCGGTCACGGTCTAAGGGCAGGACAAACGCAGGCACGGTATTTATCCCTGCAAGTTCAGACGCACGGACACGCCGCTGCCCTGCAATCACTTCATAGCCGTTCCCGTCCTCTTTCGGGCGTGTGATTATCGGCGTGACAATGCCAAATTCCTTGATGCTTTCCGCTAATTCTGACAGCGTTTCATCCTCTGCCACATGAAACGGATTGTCGGGAAACGGGTACAAGTCTTTGGTCTTTAACACCTTAAAATCCTGTTTCTTCATTCACATATCTACCTTTCTTTCGCTCTGCTTTTATGGTTTTTCTGCAATTCTTCCAACACTTCGGGCGGTATCTTTGAGAGCAGCCGCCCCATCTGCTCGTTGGTTCTCTGCAACTCAAATATCTTCTGGTTCGCTTTCTGCACCTTTAGTTCCTGCTCATACTTTTCATCACGCATACGCCCCGCATAGTCTGATTCCTGCCCGATTTGCTCCTTTAGGCTATTGATATAGGCACTCTGCTTACTGATTTCCTTTGAGAATTTCTCCACGTCTGGGAGCCATGCCGCAATCAGTTCCAGAGCCTTGTCACGCTTCTTCCCTGCATTAAAGGCGTTGATGTCGGACAGTGCAGACACAATTTCCTCATACTGTTTATCAAGCCTGCCGCCCAACTTATAGAGCCATGTGGGGACATGTTTCCGCTTCGTTTCCATTGAGGACTGACCTCTTTCAAGCTGATTCCACCGTGAGGACATCCGCTCATGGTAGGCGGTCTGCCATTCGGACAGGCTCTTTTGATTGCCTAAAATTGTTTTGGCAGACAGCTTATTGTCTGGTGTAATCGGCACAAAACAGAGGTGCATATGCGGCGTTCTCTCGTCCATGTGGACGACTGCGGAGAGGATATTTTTCTCCCCGACACGCTCTGAAATGAAATCCAGAGCCATCGTAAAATACGCTTTCTGTTCTTTGGGCGGCAGGCTGTTCATAAATTCTGGCGAAGCCGTGATAAGCGTTTCCACCATCATCACGCTATCTTTCCTCGTCCTGCACCCTGCTTCGGCTACCATGCGGTTAATCTCTTTCTTGTAGGTGTACCTCGGCGGATTCACAAGATGGTAGTTATCTTTCGAGCGTTCCATATCTATATCTGGATTGCTTTTATAGGCTTCTTTTTTACGCTCGTTGTGGCGTTCGCAAGCCGCAACGCCGCCCGCTTTGCGTTTCTGGAAACGCAGGATTGCATAGGGCATAATTCATCATCTTCCTTTCTTCGGCGGGTAAACTGCCCTTTGGGTGACAGCGGTGACGGCGGTGACAGCAGTTTTGGGATACCCCCTACCGACTGCCTCAACTGTCACCCTTATTCCCTGCATGACGGTCATGTCGATGATGACGGTGTTTTTGGAATACCCCCTCGCAAGAGCCGTCACCGTCATGCTGCCATTCTTTTATCCGAAGCGTGGAGCGTAGGATAAGCAGGGCGTAAGACCTGCCATAAGGGAGTCCAGAGGGAACGTCTGGCACACGACTTTGCAGGGCAAAGTGTAGTGTGTTACACCCTGTAAACGCAGTCGGAAAAATCGGAAGGATTTTTCTGACCGCAGGGGTGGTTTTACACGCCGAAAAGGGCGGGTAAATCCTACGCCTGCACTTTGCGTTTACGGGGTGTTCTCCCGCAGGGATGACAGCGGCAGGGTATCCTAAAATCACTGTCACCGCCGTCACCGCTGTCACCCGCAGGGCAGAGTCGCCAGCTTTACACGGCTTTAAGCGTCAATGACAGTAACAGGGGGTATCCCAATATCGCTGTCACCACCGTCACCGCTGTCACCCGCCCGCTTTGCAAGCGAAATCTGCCTGCCGTGTTTTTTGCGGCTGTACTGATAAACGATATGGTTCTCATTTAAAAATGTGGTGCGGTATTCATTGAGCCATTTCGTAATCACCGTGGGTATGGTTTCCGTTTCCCTCATAGCGGCTAACAGCTCCGTTGCCGTGCCTGCCCATTCTTCCTTATCCCTCATAAAATCCACCAACCGAAAAAGGACGTCTGGTATCGTTTCTTTCGCAAGCTGCTCCTGCGTTTTTCTCTCCACAAGTTCCCAACTGCAATCACGGAAACGCAGCGTGTATTCCTGATAGGGCGTGTCCCTGCCCGTCACATACAGCTTGGCGGTGTCGGATGCCCGTTTCTCCTTTTCCAGAACAAAGGTAGCGTCCGCACTCCCCGTTAAGCCTGTCGTCCCAGACACCTTGTTGAACACATCGCTGTCATTCTGCTTTCGGATGTGGTGTACGACAATGACCGCCAATGAATGCCTGTCGGCAAAGTCTTTGATTAGTGAGATGTCCCCATAGTCGCTTGCGTAGGCATTGTCTTTTGAAGCTGTACGGACTTTCTGCAAAGTGTCAATGACAATAAGCCTGCTGTTTGGGTAATCTTTCAGATAATCTTCAAGCTGCACGATAAGACCGTCTGACAGCTTGCAGCTTGCCACGGCAAAGTGAAGCCGCCTGCTCGCTTCGTTCGTCAATCGGAACAGCCTGTCCTGTATACGGCAGAACGTGTCCTCAAGGCAGAGGTAAAGCACGTCGCCCTCCATTGTCGGCATATCCCACAAGGGAAGTCCCTGCGACACGCATAAACATAGCTTCAGCATGAGCCAGCTCTTTCCTATCTTCTGTGAGCCGCAGAACAGCGACAAGCCTGTGGGGATAAGGCTGTCCACCACAAAGGACGGCTTCTCAAGCGGTTCATAAAGGAGCGTTTCGGCGTTGACTGTCTGTAACTTCTGCATGGCTTTCCTCCTTTCGGGCGGTGTTTTTGTTTTCGTTGCACATAGGCGTTGACCTCCTTAAAAATAGATTTACTCCCACGAAGAAAAAGTGAGAGTATGTAATGCCGCCAATCCCACACAAATAAAAAACAGATTTCTTTTTCGGGCGGTGTCGGTCACGGTTGGAGATACTTCCTCATTTCCGCCTTTACTTTCTCCTTTGCAATCGCAACAGATTTCTGTATTGCCGAAGCGGTGCAATGCTCCATAGCGGCGATTTGGTAAAAATTGAACTCATACTCGTAGTAGAGCAGGAAACGCCGCCTTTGTATCTCTGGCAGTCCGTCAACCGCCTTACAGAGCAGTTCTGCCCGTTCTGCCTCAATCATTTGTTCCTCTATGCTCTTAGGCAGCTTCAACGCCCGCCTGTTCAGCGTTTCGTCCCATACTTCCGAAAACTCCCTGTGCCGCTCGTCCCATTGGAGGAGATTCCTGTTCCTGCGTTCCATCTGCCGAAACTCCATAAAGAACTGTTCCGACACTTCCAACTCGTGGGATTTGCCCTGCCCGTCCTTAAAGCTGATAAAATACCTTGTGCCGCTTTCCGTGGATTCCTCCCGAAGCGTGTACGCCTTAACTCTGTATGCCATCCCGCTTGCCTCCTGCAAAAAATAAGTGAGGGGATTTCCATCCCTCACCCAGTAGCCCGCAGGACGGCAGGCTGTTTTAGACGCTATAAAATTTTCGTAGCTTCTTCCGCAGATGGTCTAACCTCGCATAGATGGCACCAGTCGTCAAATGCACGAGCGGGGCAATCTCCTTTGTGGAATACCCCTGCATTTTCAGCAGGACGATTTTCAAGGTACGCCCGTCCACCGCGACTAATACTTGATAGAGATTTTCGCTCTCAATCTCGTCCAGTAACTCCGCAACCGTACCCACTTCCGTCTGCCGCTCCCTGTCTGCCATGTCCTCAAGGTATTCCGCAATGTCATTCGTCCATCGGTAAAACCGCCTGTTGGAATTGAAGTCTGCCCTGTCCGCAATGCGTATCTGCTCAATGGTCGCTTCATCAACGCCGCACTCACGCAGCAGCTTTTCCTCCGCTTCTTTCCAGATACGCCATTTCCTGTCCTCCCGTCCGTGGTTATATGCCATGCTTCTTTTCCTCCAATCAGAATTGATTGAGAGGGCAGAGAAAAACCCCCTCATTTTCCCAAAGGAAAAAACAAGGGGGCTGAACGCCTTAAATTTTAATTTTCTATTATCTTTCTTAGTTTTCTTAGGATTCTGGCTTTGCGTTTGTTCACAACGCTCTGGGTTATGCCGAACCTCGCCCCGACTTCACGCTCAGAAAGTCCGTCAAAAAAGATTGCCTGTATCAATTCCTGTTCACTATCCGACAGCAAAGGCAGGGCGGCTTTCAGCCTGTCCACCATAACCGCATTGACAACGGTTTCCGCAATGTCTGCCGCTTCATCAGCGATAAAGTCTAAAGGCTTCCCCTCGCTGTCCGTAAATCCATCCAGAGAAAGCAGGCTGTTCTTCGTATCTAATTTTTTCAGATAACGCCACCGTTCCTTATCTCGGTAGAAGTCCGTGTATTGCTCCCTCACGACTTCAAGCAGACAGCCTTGAATGGGGATAAACAGCTTGTCCATATAGGTCTGGTCGGATTCCCTGCGGCGGCAGAAATCCGTATAGGACAGTTCCACATATCTGCCGCTTTCCTTGATATATACCTTTCTCGGTGCGTATTTCACTGTAAGTACCTCCCATCTGAATTTTTGAAATGTTCAAAATCCAGATGGAGAGGTGGCGAACGACACCTAACACCACTAATAGCCCTATGGCACTTTCCAACAAAAATCGACAAAAGAAAAACCGCAAAGGCTCTATGACCTTTACGGTTATGGGAAATATTAATTCTGTTGTATGGAGATTGTACTTCTACATTCAAGGCAGGAAGTGCCGTTGCATAGGCAGAAATTTTTTTAACTGGTTTCCTGCCGTTCTCTGATATGCTATGTATTGATAAATTTTGCTTCGTATGAGCAGATAGATAACTGCCCGAAAAAAGGACATAAAAAAATCCCTCCAAATTTAAAAACAAATTCAGAGGGTAATTTAGGGTATAACAAAATAACCCACCCGAATATCGTTTTTTTTATTTGGTGAGTTTGTTCTTTCAAATACGAAACAAAAAGAGCCGATGATTCGTGAATTGTTCCACAATTTCATCGGCTCTGCGTCTTAAGCGTCTGGCTCTTTGATGACAGTTATCTTCAAGTTGTCAACTTTAATCAATCTTTCTTGTCTGCATTTTGGACAATAAAGGGGATAATTCTCCAAAACAGTGTCCTTCCTAATTTTATTACGGGTTTTGTTCCCACAAACAGGACACAATATCCATTCGCATTTCATCATAATTAGTCTCTAATCCTTTCAAATCTCATTTTATATGACTTTTGCAAGCTGTTAAGCTAACTTGTGGAACATATGCCGAACCTTATCTATACGGCTATTCGGGCGGCGGGGTTGGCAAATAAATTTACCAATAGCTGGCTGGTATCCTTTTAACTCTGTCAAGCAGACTCCCTGCCCATTTGTGAAATAAGTTAAATCGTTCCTGTATTCTTGAATACATCTAGCAGGGATTTCTCCTTTCAGAATGACCTCGTCATTCTTTATCTGAGTACTTACAATATCTGCACAATACCTTGGAGCATCATGATACGCCCGTGAGAGATATTCCTGCGGTGCATAAATTTCAAAGTGGAGATATGGCTCTAATAGTTCTGTCCCTGCTTTTTTTAAAGCCTGCTCCAATACGATAGGGGAAAGCAGCCGAAAGTCTGCGGGGGTACTTACAGGACTATAATACAATCCATATTCAAAACAGATTTTACAGTCTGTCACTTTCCATCCATACAGCCCCTGCTCGCAGCCATAAAGAACCCCCTCCATAACCGCATTTTGGAACGATTGATTTAAATATCCAAGTGAAACTCTGCTTTCATACTGCACTCCGCTTCCAATAGGGAGCGGCTCTATGGACAACCCGACAGAAGCCCAGAAAGGATTTGGCGGGACTTCTATGTGGATGGTATATTCTGCTTTTCTAAGCGGTCTTTCCATATATATAACAGTAGGCTCTTTTATTTCTGCCTCCACATGATATTTTTCCTCAAGGATGGCACAAATGACTTCCATCTGCACTTTCCCCAAAAAAGAAAGTATAATCTCATGCGTTGTAGTATCCACATAATATTTTAAAAGAGGGTCGCCATCTGAAATTTCTGTAAGTGCCCCAAGCAATATTTCCCGCTGTTCAGATTTCTTTACTGCAATCGTTGTTTGGAGCATAGGGAGAGGATTTTCAATAAATTTTCTCTGCGGCAACAGTATTCCGTTCCCCAAAATACTGTTTAGCTGCAAAACATCATTTGGTAAAATTACAATATCACCAGAGCAGGCTGTATCGGATGAATATAATTCACCGTTTGTCGGAACACACATCTCTGTGATTTTTATTTTCTCTTTTTCAGATATTCTAATAACATCCCTCAAATGCAATGTTCCGCTATATATACGCACATAAACAAAACGCCGCCTTTTCTCTGAATATTCAATCTTAAAAACCTGCCCGCATAGTTCAGATTGACCTTCAGGCGTTGATGAATAAAATTTACTGGCAATCACTTCTATAAGCTGCCGAATCCCCAGATTGTTTTTAGCGCTTCCGTGATAAACGGGAAATAACGTTCCGTTTTGGAATCTCCTGTTTTCTTCCTGTTCCAGTTCTGACATTTTAAACGGTTTCCCTGACATATATTTCTCTAATAGTTCATCGTTTCCCATAATTACCGCATCCCACTGTTCCATATCGTCATTGTCCGTTACATTTATATGGGGATGCTGCCCAACCTTTTGCTTCACTATAATTTCCGAAGAAAGCTTTGCTTTCATTTCTCGATATACCATTGGCAAATCAATCCCCTCTTGGTCAATTTTATTGATGAAAAAAATTGTCGGAATCTTCATTGTCTGTAGTGCATGAAACAGTATACGGGTCTGTGCCTGTATGCCATCCTTTGCAGAAACTAATAATACTGCTCCGTCTAATACGGATAAAGAACGGTATACTTCCGCCAAAAAATCCATATGGCCTGGCGTATCTATAATGTTGACTTTTACATCCTCCCACTGAAAAGATGTCACTGCTGTCTGGATAGTGATTCCCCTTTGACGCTCCAAATTCATTGTATCTGTCCTTGTTGTGCCTTCATCTACGCTCCCTAGTTCTGCAATTGCACCACTGGTATACAATAAACTTTCCGTTAATGTTGTCTTTCCTGCGTCAACGTGAGCCAGAATGCCTAAGTTAATTATTTTCATGTGATTTTCCTCCTATCAACACCCAAAAAAGGGCATAAAAATACCCAGTGATAAATACTCCTATCACTGGGTAAATAACTCCAATAGCCCCAAAACACTTATATGTTTTCGGGCATATAAAATTACATGATAAAAGTATTCTTAAACTGGGTACAAAAAACTAAGCCCCATATTAAAAGTGAAACGAGACTGCTACTTTTTGTTCCCACTATCAAATTGACAGTTTATTTAAGAATACCTTGCCGCATATTTATTAACTCCTTGTATAATACTGAATCTAATTATATTCCTTAACCCTTTATTTGTCAAGCTGACAAACTAAAGCAGAAAAAGCGGCAGGATTTCCCCCTGCCACTAATCATCTGTTTATGCAAAAATAATTTCCTTTTCCACAATCTCCCTCGCACAAGCCCTTATGTTATTGAGGCATCCTGTCCATTCTAAGGCGTTTTCTGCCTTTAGCTGTTCCGTTATGCCCTGTGCCTGTTTCATACCCTCTATGAGCCTTTCAAAGCGTTCCTGTGCCTGTCTGTTGATGTCGGCAAGGTAGGCGTTTAGCCTGCCGCTTGTAAGAAGATTGGTGTATGTAACTTTACGGTACTGTTTTAGATAATCTAAATGCCGTTGCCCCCAGATGCCTATTGCCTGTTCTTCTTCGGCGGGTACAGTTAAGCACGGTATCAAATAATCCCCTTGCCTTTCGTATTTGCCGCCCAGTTCCTCAAATAATGATTTTGCCATTGTCTGTTACCTCCACATTCTTTTTTATTTTGAATGTCCGCAAAATCCGTCCTACATCAGAAGGTCTCCAAGGCACATCCAAATGATGCAATGCAATCAGTCTGTCCTGCACATTCGTACCGGCTCCCATTTTGGCGGTGGAACCTAATAAAAAACGAACCTGTCCGCTTCTTACTTTTGCAAACAGCTCCGCTTTTCTTAGTTCTGTATTGGCATCGTGGATAAATGCGATCTCCTGCTCCGGCACTCCTTTTTCCATGAGCTTATTTTTTATATCCTCATACACATTGAAAGTGCCATCGCCCTTCGGTGTCG
>JAJEQR010000059.1 GCA_020687485.1 Hominifimenecus microfluidus
GAATTTCTGTGAGAAACTTCTTCCCTGGTCTAAGGATCTCCCTGAGAAATGCAGGAAGAAGCAGTAGAAAGCTTCTTCCTGCATTTCTACGAGTATTCTCTCACAGATAGCGGAATTTGTCCAGGTACATCCTATTTACCGTTTACTGAAGAGCAAGCAGGCTTGGTGATATGTTGGTAACAGATAGCGACTATATAACTTAGCGTGTAAAGGAGAGGAAACTATGGTGAAGAAAAGAATACTTTCGCTGGGAATTATAGCTTCCATGTTACTGGGAACGGTTACACCGGCTTTGGCAAATAGCCGGTTGGCAGAACCGCAGAGCTATGAGCGTGAGGCGGATGTTTCGGCTATTTCTCAGAGTGAGGAAGCGGAAGAAACAACGAGTACGTATCAGCAGGAAGAGAATGCAGAGGCGTCTTCTGTTGCTGAAGATACTCTGGAAACGGAATCGAAAGAAGAAACATATGAAAATGATCTTTCGCAGGCGTCTTCAGCAGAAGAAGGCGTGAAAGAAAACAGTCCAGCAGATACCACTGCTGAATCTTCCAAAGCAAACGAAGCAAAACAGGAAGAGACGATCCCTGCACAGGAGATAATGCCGACGGAAGAAAGCAAAGCGAGTGAAGAAACGATCCCTGTGTCGACAGAAATTGTAGATGAAAGCATTCTGGAAGCGCGGACGGAGATGCTTTCCGCTGCGGATTCAGAAACTCCGGGAAAATATGATTCTTACGATCAGTTCCTGGCATACTACTATCTTACATATTCTCCACTGGATTACTATATGGACACGGCGGAGCTTCCGTATCAGACCTATGTGAAGAACGTAGACGATGATTTCAAAACAAAGCTGCAGGCATGGAGACTTGCAACTCTTGATGGAAAAAGTGCTGTGGAGTACTCGACAAAAGAAGTGGAGTTCTATGAACTCCTTATTTTTGATATCCTTTATCAGGACATCGCAGAAGATCAGATCCTGAAGAATGCGGAGACTGGTGTGAAAACGCTGGAGGCTGCCGTGCAGAAGGATATCGCGGGCGTTGTGTATGACTGGACGCTGGAGACGGAACTTACAGCTGACAATGCGAGTGAAATCGTAGATCGTCTGGTTAAATGCGGTGATCTGGAATTTTTGGGCGATTGCGTAGACATTTTGAAAAAAGGTGTGGAATATACGAAGACAGTGGAGGAGCTGATTGAGAAATTATATATGCTGAAACAGTTAAATTCCTGTTCGGAAGAAATTGCTGCCGTTCTAAAGGATCTTTATAACAATTCCACGGATAAGCAGATGAAGGAAGGGTGCCGTCAGGTTGCGTTGGTAGCTACCGGAATGATGACTGAATCGGAGATCCTTGCTGTCTTTTCCGGCCAGGTTGTTTTGGAAGAAATCGCCAAATATGCCGTTGATAAGGTGTGGGATGGTATCCTGAAGTCAACCTCTCTTGGAAAGATGATTGCGATTGGACAGGCTACTGGCAAGCTGGTAGCTAATGTGCTTTTTAGTACGGATGAGATTGTTGAAAACTGGTATTCCATGGAACAGGTATGCAAATTTGAGGAGGTTCTGAAAGCGAGACTGAAGGTATATCAGAATCGATTCCTGAGCAATCCAACCTGTGACAATGCTAAGCTTTTCAATGCGGCAGCGGATATGTATCTGAGCACACAGAGTGTAGGCATGGAATATGCAAAAAAATATGTGGAAGCAGTGAATGGCAGCGGTGCTCTTGGTCTTATATATAAGAACTTTACCCATAAAGACGAATATAATGAATTGATTCGTCAGCTGGACTCCATCAAGAGCAGTATTGATCAGGCGATTGAATTTGCAAACAACGAAACTCAGAATTTCTATCAGGAAGATATGAAGGCGATGGGGTATCTGGATACTCCTGTTGAAAAAACTCCCTGTAGCGTTACAAAGGAAGATGTCGATAAAAGTGTAGCGAATGTGCCGGATGATTTGTTAAAGTTGACGAATCAGTATGTGTCGGAAGATACTTCATATACGGAAGATAAAGAGACTTATGCGAATTACTATATGGATGGTGGAACACTGGATCTTGCCGGGAGAACATTAACCGTTTATGGGGACTTCTATTTCGATGGAGGCACCATTAACATTCATGGAGGTACGCTGGATATTCGAGGTGATCTGCATATGTCTCGCGGACGCTTATATCTAAATGGCGGAACGGTCAGTGTTGGTGGGGATGCGTATTTTGCAGACATAAATGAAGATGGAAATTATAGGTCCATGTATTACCGTGATGGAATATTAGAGATGAGCAATGAATCAGATCGGTTGATTATAGCAGGGAGTATTATAACATTTTTTTATGGTTATAGTGGATATTTTAAGTGTTCAGCAGGAATATTAGAAATTGGAGGTAATTGGACGGATTACACAAGCCTTGGTGTTAGAGGTTCCGGGAGTTTCAAGACAGTATTTACTGGCAGTCAGGATTTTGCGATAAATGGGCTCGGGAATAGCAAAGACACAGGCAAGCTGTATGTACCAGTGTTAGAAATTGAAAATGCATCGAGTCGAAAGGTAAGCGTGCAAGGTACTGTTCAGGCAGGAACTGTGTCAGGTGGAGATCTTGCCATTGTAGCGCAAAAAACACCTACAATTGGATTTGAAAAGACGACTGATAATATAGTCGTAGATGGTAGTGTAAATTTGACATCAACTAAGCTTGGAAAGAATATGACGATAAAAGGAGATTGTGATATTTCAGATGTAACACTGAACGGAAATACGTTGGAGATCAGTGGAAATCTAAATATGTCATCCGGAAAATTGTATTTGAATGGCGGACAGCTTATTGTAGGCCAAAATGCGTATTTTACTGATATAAATGAAGATGGAAATTATACATCCATGTATACCAGCGGAATACTGCAGATGAATAATGAATCGGATCAAATGGTTGTAGTGGGAGATCTCGTAACATTTTTTTATTATGGTAGTAACTTTAAGTGTTCAGCTGGAACATTAGAGATTGGAGGAAGTTGGACGGATTATACGAGTTTGGCGGCTACAGGAAATTTTAAAGTAGTATTTATAGGAAGCCAGAATTTCGCAGTAAAAGGAATGGGAAATAGTCAAGATAGTGGAAAAATTTATGTTCCCATACTGGAAGTTCAAAATTCATCAGTTCGAACGGTAAGTATGCAGGGTAGGGTAACAGCTGGAACATTGTTAGGTGAAATGATTACTATTACTGCGCAGAAGACACCAATAATCGGATTTGAAAAGACGACAGATAATGTAACTATAAATGGAAATATACAATTAATCTCGACGAAACTTGGAAAGAATATAAAAGTAAATGGAGATTGCGATATTTCAGATGTAACACTGAACGGGAATACGTTGGAGATCAGTGGAAATCTAAATATGTCATCCGGAAAATTATATTTGAATGGAGGAAAGCTCATTGTAGGCCAAAATGCGTATTTTACTGATATAAATGAAGATGGAAAATATACATCTATGTATTCCAACGGAATACTGCAGATGAATAATGAATCGGATCAAATGGTTGTAGCGGGAGATCTCGTGACATTTTTTTATTCTGGGAGCAACTTTAAGTGTACAGCTGGAACATTAGAAATTGGAGGAAGCTGGACTGATTATGGTAGCGTTGGGAGCTCAGGAAGTTTTAAAACAATATTTACTGGTACGCAGGACTTTACGATTAAGGGTAGTATTGTTGTGCCAACATTGGAAATTCAGAATGCATCAACACGAAAGGTGAGTATGCAGGGAAGAATTGAAGTGGGAACACTATTAGGTGGAGCTGTTACCATTACAGCGCAGAAAACACCAACTTTAAGTTTCGGAACAACAACAGATAGTATAGTTGTAAATGGAAATGTAAAACTTGGAACAACGAAATTAAGCGAGAAATTAGTGATACAAGGCGATTGTCTTGTAGTTGGAACCGTAACGCTAAATGAAAATGAGTTGGATATTACCGGTGACCTAAACATGGTTAGTGGTATGTTATATCTAAAAGGAGGGAAACTAAAAGTAGAAAAAAATGCATATCTTGCAGGAATTGATGAAGATGGAAACTATACATCAATGTCTGGTTATTCTTCAGACTACGGAAACATAAAAATGAATGAAGAGACAGATCGCTTTATAGTAGCGGGAGACCTTGTAACATTCTTCTACAGTGGTTGCCAGTGCAGTGAAGGGACTATTGAGATAGGAGGAAATTGGACGGATTATGGCGGAGGCACCTGGAGTGAAGGGGTAAAAGTAGTATTTACAGGTACACAAGATATTGCGATAAAAAGAATAGATCGAGGGAGCTATAACTCATATATCTACGTATCAACATTGGAAATTCAGAATGCATCGAGCCGAAAGGTAAGTATGCAGGGAAGAATAGAGGCGAAAACGTTATCCGGTGGAGATGTTAATATTGTTGCATTGGATACTCCTGATTTAAGTTTTGGAACGACGACAGGCAAAGTAAACATTTCCGGCGATGTGGCATTGGCAATTCCCACTAAGTCAGGAGGCGACGTATCTGTTGATGGTGATTTATATCTTTTTAGTACGGTTCGCGCCGGAGCATATGCTGTATCAGTTTCGAAGGACTTTTATGTGAACGTTAATAATAGTTTTATTCTTGGTCCCAGCGGAGCACTGAATGTAGATGGCGATGTGTGGATCAATAACGGAACGCTTTCATTAGGTGGACGTACATACATTTCCGGAGATGTGTATCAGACAGCTGGAACATTATCAGTTGGAAGCGGACTGGTGAAAATTGCAGGAGACTATCGAATTCAAAAGCCGGATGAAAGTACGGGCGAGTTTCTTTGGGCGATAAGTGATGGTCAGCTCTATATGAGAGATGATGGTGGACGGATGGCAGTCGGCGGCGATTTTTATATGCAGTCACGTTATACTCCTTCGTTGTATGCCGGTGTGCTGGCGATTATGGGGGATTTCCATCAAATCTCAGAATTCAAACCAACCGGAACGCATACCGTAATACTTGGTGGTGCGGGAAGACAGACGGTAGAGTTTGCTTCTTCCACCAGCAGATTCAATATTCTTCAGCTGACGAAATCCCGGACTTTGTATACTTTTAATCCGGATTCCTGCTGGGTAACTCTGGAGGAGCGGAAGACGTTGCCGGATGAGCTGAAGTTTGAAGAGTCTCCGAAGATTCTGGCCAGCGGATATTGCGGAGATAATATCTCCTGGACGCTTAGTGTGGATGGTATTATGAACTTCTCCGGTAAAGGTGCGATGAGAAACTACTCGTCAGCAACGGTGACCTCTTGGTATGAGTATCGTGACAAGATTGTATCGATCATACTGGATGATGGAATTACATCCATTGGTAATTTTGCATTTGCTGGATTACCGAATTTGGTAACGATTGATATTCCGGAGGGAGTTGCTCTAATTGATGGTTATGCTTTTAAGAACAGCACGGCTCTGCGTCAGGTTACATTGCCGTCTACGTTGAAAAAATTGGGTGAGAGCGCATTCTTTGGTTGCTCTTCACTGGAGAGCATTGCAATTCCGGAAGGAATTTATACTGTTTGGGGATATACCTTTAAAAATTGCACCAGCCTGAAAACTGTGGAGCTTCCGTCCACGTTGATTAAGCTGGATGAGGCGGCGTTCTATGGCTGTGAAAACCTGGAAGAGATTGTGATCCCGGATAATGTATCCATCATCGGAGCGTATTGCTTTAAAAATTGCAGTAAGTTGCAGCGAATAACGCTTCCTGCAAACTTGCTGCAGATCCGGGAGGCGTCCTTCTATGGCACAGCGGTAAAGGAGCTGGTAATTCCGGATAATGTAAGCCTTATTGGCAAGTACGCATTCAAGAACTGCACGAAACTGCAGTCTGTAGTTATGCCGGATGCTTTGCGAAAGATTGATGACAGTGCATTCTATGCCTGCAGCAAGCTTACGGAATTATCTCTTCCGAAGAATCTGACCAGTATTTGCGCTTATGCTTTTCGCAAGTGTACCGGACTTCAGAGTGTCAGCTTCCCGGAAGGTCTGAATCTGATCGGAGAGAGCTCTTTCTATGGCTGTACCGCTTTGCGGGAGCTGGTAATTCCGCAGGGAGTAACGGTTATCGATTCCTATGCGTTCAAGGGGTGCGAGAATGTTGCGAGTGTTTCTCTTCCTTCTACGCTGGAGCGTATGGGAGAAAGTGCATTCTATGGATGCACTCTTCTGACACAGATTACGATTCCGGAAAGTGTGGCGGAGATCGGCGATTACGCATTTTCCCGCTGCAGTTATCTGATCACGGTTGTATTCAACGGAGATATGCCGTTGATCGGGGCGAATTCCTTTAAATCGGTAACGGCAGACTGCTATTATCTTGCGGGAAATAAGACATGGACGGAGGAAGGTCGAACCAGTTATGGTGGTGAACTGACCTGGCAGGCGTATACTGGATCTATGGAAAGCAATTCTGAGGCGAATCCGGAGGATGCGGCAGCGTAAGCGGAATCGAGAGGAAATCCAGGAATACTACTATAATAATGAAATAAAACAGGAAGAGGGTCATGAAGCAATGGCCCTCTTCAAATTGATTGAGAAAAATCATGAGATAAGTTATAATTTCGGTATGAGTCATGAAAAAATGAGCGTTTCTGTTTTGAAAAATATCTGACAATCATAGAATGTTTGGAGGTTCTAACGTGAAAAAAGAAAAATTGGAAACAATAGAAAGCAATGAATTTCAAAATTTATTTGATAAATCAAAAAAACTGATTGACAGTGCCAGAGGTAATATGGGACAAATGGCAAATGCCATTACAGTTCTTACCAGTTTTTTGCTTGGAAGATATATTATAGAGCAGGAACAGCAGGGGGAAGAAAGAGCAAAATATGGGGCGAAAGTCCTGGACTCTTTGTCATCATATTTGACGGAAGAATATGGCAGAGGTTTCTCAAGAAGCAATGTTGCAGGAATGCGACAATTCTATATGGCTTACAAAGACAGAGAAGATGAAATTATCCAATCGGGAATTGGACAATTTGAACAGGCTTTGGGAATTGTCCAATCAGGAATTGGACAATTAGAGACAGCATACAAAAAAATGCCATTTAAGCTGAGTTGGACACATTATCAGATACTTATGCGTATAGAAGATAAGGACGAAAGAGATTTTTATGAAAAGGAAGCAATACGTTCTAACTGGAATGTAAGCACCTTAAAAAGACAATTTCATTCCAGTTTATATGAAAGACTTGCTTTGAGCAGAGATAAAAATGATGTGATGCGTTTGGCAAATGAAGGTGCTGTTCCGCAGAAACCAGAAGATATTTTACATACTCCGTATGTACTGGAGTTTGCAGGACTGGAGGATAAAGCATCATATCATGAAAGTGATCTGGAATCGGCAGTAATTGGGAAAATACAGAAGTTTCTTTTGGAGTTGGGGAAAGGCTTTCTTTTTGAGCAGCGGCAAAAGAGATTTACATTTAATGACAAAAATTTTTATGTTGATCTGGTTCTGTATAACAGATTGTTAAGGTGCTATGTCTTGATTGATTTTAAGATTGATGAGCTTACACATCAGGATTTGGGACAGATGCAGATGTATGTAAACTATTATGACCGGTATGAGAAAATTGAGGGAGAAAATCCGACGATTGGTATCTTGCTCTGCAAGCAAAGTGATGAGGCTCTTGTCGATTTAACACTCCCGGAAAATGCCAATATTTATGCAAAAGAGTATAAATTATATTTGCCGGATAAAAAACTGTTACAGAAAAAGCTAAAAGAATGGCTAGATGAAGAACAGAATTGATTCAGAGGGAGAGTGCTATCTAATGGGATAGTATTCTCCCTGTTTATTTTATAAAGCAGAATATCAAAAAAACCTGACACAAAACCTGACACATATTGAATTATTGACAGATATGGCGTTAAGGTAAGAGAAAGACCAGACTTGAAAAAGAATATAACATAAAGTCTGGAGAATGGGAGGCAGTATGAAAAGAAAAAGAATATTGGCACTGGCATTGTCATTTACATTGGCATTTAGTGTAGTGACACCGGTGGCAGCAGAGACAGAACCGTCGGTTGATGAACCGTCAGGCGTAATGCTTGATGTGTCGGAAAGCACAGAGGATTTACTGGAAGACAGCGAGGAGGCATCTGCAGCTGAGGATGAAGAGGCTACTCCTTTTTCAGAAACGGAACAGGAAGAGGAGGCTCTGGATTCTGATACTGTGATTGCAGATGAGATAGAAGCAGAAGCCGGAGAATTTCTGGCAATCTCGCAATCGGAGTTTGACTCCAAACTGAATACGCTTCGGTCGCAGTATCCAAATTACAGTACATGGAATGACTGGTTTGATGGTGGACACCAGTGCTTTGGTTTTGCACGTCTGATTGGATACAATGTATTTGGAACAAAACCTTCCACATGGAGTCAGGACAGTAATTTTGATCATGTAAAGGCAGGAGATCTGATACAGTATGGTAATACATCCGGTCAGGGTCATACTGTATTTGTTACAGCTGTTTCCGGAAATACGATTACATTTGTTGATTGTAACGGAAATGGTAATTACAGCGGTGGAACGAAAGTAAGAAGTAACGGCGTAAAGTGGGATAACACCATCCAGAAAGGTGCAAAAATCTGGAATAAATATTCCTTTAGTTATCTTCTCTCTTCGCCGGGAATTCAGAATGGTCACAACCCAATTGGAGTGATTGATGGAATAGAGGGTGGAATTCATTCTGTTACGATTTCCGGATGGGCATTTGATGAAGATGATCTCGGTGCGTCACTGGACATCCATGTTTATTGTAATGGTGGACAAAACGCTGTGATTGGAAAAGCGAATGTAGAGCGCGCGGATGTGAATGACGCATATAAATGCGGAAACTATCATGGATATCTGATGACGATTGAACTTGACCGATCAATTGTGGGAGAGTGCACGTTTGATGTATATGCGATTAACGTAGGCGGAGGCGACAATCAGTATCTTGGCTCCAAGACAGTGACGATCACAGCCGATACGGAAGCGCCGGTAATATCTGACTGCAAGGTGTATGATGTTTCTCTGACCGGCTATAAGGTAAGCTGTAAAGTTACCGATAATTCCTATGTGGATCGTGTGCAGTTCCCTACCTGGACAACCTATAATGGACAGGATGATATTGCATCAGGATGGGAAGTTAATTCAGCAGCGAGCGGAATTCGGGATGGGGATACCTTTACCTATGAGGTAAAGATTTCGGATCACAACAATGAAAGCGGAACTTATAATACTCATATTTATGCGTATGATAAATATGGAAATTGTTCCAGTACAAGCGTAGATGCTGTTGCACTTCCGGCTGTTACAACGAAACTGGGTGATGACTTTTACGCAAAAATAAAGAACAGCCATGCAGGTACTGTACTGACAAAGGTTATCTTTGATTCGAATGGTGAATGGGATGCCAGATTTATGGAGGACCAGGGAAATCGAGACGCGGTATGGCATTTTGTCAGGAACAAGGGAGAAGATACCTATACTATTTATTGTGATGGTGATGAAGGTCTGGCGTTAGATGTTTGTGATGGGAAGGATGTAGATAAAAGAAATATCCGGGTTTGGACGGTGAATGGAAGCATTGCCGAGAAATGGTATATTCGGGGAACGGAAGGGAAGTATTATCTGCAGGCAGCATGCTCGAACACGAGGGTGCTGGATACTCCAGGAGGAAATGGCGGTACACAGAGTGCTCAATTGTATGTCTATAATTCTGGTGATGGACCAGCAATGAGTATTATCAAGGTTAATCCAACATTGGAAAAACTGTCGGAAAAGGAGGTTGTGGCTTCTGGAAATTATAACGGACACTACTATCAGGTTTTTGATCAGAGTATGAACTGGTCAGATGCAAAGCTTGCCTGTGAAGCGTTAGGCGGACATCTGGTAACGATTACAGATGCGAAGGAGCAGGCATTTATTGAGAGCCTGTTAGCAAAGGGAACAAAGAATCAATACTGGATTGGTCTTAATATATATAGTAATTCTTTTCGATGGATTACCGGAGAAACCAGTAGCTATTTGAATTGGGACACCGGGCGACCGGATGAAAATCTGTCAACGGGACGTAAAAGATATTGCGGACAGATATTGAATAAAGCCAATCCGAATTTGTCCGGAAGTGCACGTTTTAAGTGGAATGATATAAACAATCTCAATACTGTAGAAGATCAGAAGGATTTCTTTAGTACAGATAAGATTGGCGTAATTTGTGAATTTGAAAATGTAAAAGAAGTTACGCTTACCTACCATGCAAATGGCGGTACGCAGGCGCCGGCGAAAGTGAGTGCGGCAGATGGTTCATCTGTTGTTTTAAGTACCAGTATTCCGGTTCGGAGCGGTTATAACTTCCTGGGCTGGGCATTAACGGCAGATGCTTCGTCAGCAGCGTATCAGCCGGGAGCAAAGTTTATTCTGAATGGCGACGTTACTTTATATGCGGTTTGGGAGAAGGCAATTGGAGGCAGCTGCGGTACCAGCCTGACATGGAGTCTGGGACAAGCAGGCGTATTGACGATTACCGGCAGTGGCGCGATGACGAATTATGCTTATAAATCGGCAATGCCCTGGTACAGCTATATCAATCAGATTCAGCGGGTAGAAATTGCGGACGGTGTAACGTCTATCGGCGATTATGCTTTCTATGGTATGCCGAAACTTACAACAATCACGATTGCAGACAGCGTAAAGATGATCGGAGGATATGCGTTCAAGAATTGCACGGCGCTGAATCAGGTGAAGCTTCCCCCTTCGCTTACGAAGCTTGGGGAGAGTGCATTTTATGGATGCACCAGTCTGACTTCGATCACAATTCCGGAAGGTATCTATACGGTATTGGCCTATACATTTAAGAATTGCACAAGCCTGCAGAGCGTATCCCTGCCGTCTACGCTGATTAAGCTGGATGAAGCGGCATTCTATGGCTGCTCATCTCTGAAGGAAGTTGCATTCCCGAAGAAACTTTCGATTATCGGTATTTACTGCTTTAAAAACTGCAGCAGTCTTGCGTCGGTAACACTTCCGGGCGCTTTGACTCAGGTTAGAGAGGCTGCATTTTACGGAACGGCTCTGCAGAACCTGACTATTCCCGAAGGTGTTACGGTGATCGGAAAATATGCATTTAAGAATTGTGAGAAGATGAAGTCGGTAACGATGCCGACCAGTCTGCAGAAGATTGACGACAGTGCATTCTATAATTGCAATGGGCTTACAGTCTTGAATCTTCCGAATGGATTGGCATCGATCTGTGATTATGCTTTTCGCAAGTGTACCGGTCTCCAGCAGGTAAGTTTCCCGGAGAGTCTCCGGACGATTGGTGAGAGCTCGTTCTATGGTTGTACAGGTTTGAGTGAACTGATGATTCCGGAAGGTGTGACACAGATCAATAGTTACGCTTTTAAGGGCTGCACGAATGTCTATACGGTAACGCTTCCGTCTACGCTGGAGAGTCCGGGAGAAAGTGCTTTCTATGGTTGCACACGGATTAGTCAGATTGAGATTCCGGCAGGTGTAACCTCACTTGGTGCATATGTATTCTCCAGATGCTCCGCGCTGGGTACGGTGGTATTTGCTGGAAGCGCTCCGGCGATTGGTTCTGCCGCATTCAATGGAGTAAAGGCGAATGTATATTATCCGGCAGGCGATGCAACCTGGACCACAGATAAGCAGCAGAGTTATGGCGGTCAGATAAGCTGGGTAAAAAAGTGAGTATCTAGAAAATAGATCAGTATAAGATTACACACAAAGAAAAACAACGTAATATGTAACGAATCGTAAAAGAAAAACCAGCAGTAAAACTGCAGGAAAAAGGACTGACACATCGGCAAATACCGGGTGTCAGTCCTTTTTGATTTCATGCGCCTGGCGGCGTGCAAAGATCAGTTTTCTTTCGTGGAAGGCAGAGCATCTGTGGAATCGTGAAGAATCTTCATGAATTCTTCACCGGTGATGGTTTCTTTTTCATACAGATATTTTGCCAGTTCATGCAGCTTCGGCATTGCATCCGTCAGAAGCTGTGTGGCTTTCTGGTACTGTTCTTTTACCAGCTTAACAACCATTTCATCGATATCTGCGGCTGTTTCACCGGCACAGGCCAGAGAAGTATCTCCGCCCATATATTGACCGGTCACGGTCTCCAGAGCTACCATTCCGAAGCGGTCGCTCATGCCGTAGCGGGTGATCATGGCGCGGGCCAGTTTCGTCGCCTGTTCGATATCATTGGAAGCGCCGGTGGTGATGGAGTGGAAGATCAGCTCCTCGGCGACACGACCGCCGGTCAGCGTCGCGATCTTGTTCTCCAGGTCTTCTTTGCTTAGCAGGTTGCGTTCCTGCTCGTCCACCTGCATCGTGTAACCGAGCGCACCGGAAGTGCGGGGAATAATCGTAATCTTTGTAACCGGAGCGGAGTGTGTCTGCAGCGCGGCAACCAGCGCATGGCCGATCTCGTGGTAGGATACGATCAGGCGCTCCTTGTCGGAGAGAATCTTGTTCTTCTTCTGATAACCGGCGATTACAATCTCAATGCTTTCCTCCAGATCCGCCTGGGTCACATATGGGCGTCCGTCGCGAACCGCACGGAGAGCCGCTTCGTTCACCATGTTGGCAAGTTCCGCGCCGGAAGCACCGGAGGCAGCGCGCGCAATGGCATTGAAGTCGATATCATCACCGAGTTTGATCTTCTTCGCGTGTACGCGAAGGATCGCTTCTCTGCCCTGCAGATCCGGAAGCTCGACCGGAATGCGGCGGTCAAAACGGCCGGGACGAAGCAGTGCGGGATCCAGAGTCTCCGGACGGTTGGTCGCGGCGAGTATTACTACACCCTTTGAACCATCGAAGCCGTCCATCTCTGTCAGCAACTGATTCAGAGTTTGCTCACGTTCATCGTTTCCGCCGACGCCTTGCGCGTCACGCTTCTTACCGATGGTATCGATCTCATCAATAAATACAATACAGGGAGCTTTCTCGTTCGCCTGCTTAAACAGGTCGCGGACCTTGGCAGCGCCCATGCCGACGAACATCTCTACGAATTCCGAACCGGAGATCGAGAAGAACGGAACGTCCGCTTCACCGGCGACAGCCTTGGCAAGAAGGGTCTTGCCGGTACCGGGAGGGCCGACGAGAAGAGCGCCGCTTGGCATCTTTGCGCCGATATCCTGATATTTCTTCGGATTGTGAAGGAAATCCACGATCTCCTGAAGTGCTTCCTTCGCCTCGTCCTCACCGGCGACGTCTTTGAACTTGATGCCTGTCTCACTGGCAACATAGATCTTCGCATTGCTCTTACCGAATGACATCGCGTTCCCAAGGCCTGCGCCGCCCATCTTCTTCATGAGAGACCGGGATAGCAGCTGGCCGATGACAAGGAAGAATACCAGCGGGATCACGAGCGAGAGGATCATGCTTAAGAGCGGGCTCATCTCCTGCTGCTTCACCTGGCCGAACTCACAGCCGGCTTCCTGCAGCCGGTTTACCAGATCCGCATCCTCGAAGGTGTTGGTGCTGTAGAGGTTATCGCTCTTGTCTTCGAAATAAATCTCATCGCCGGACAGTTCTACCTTGGCCACCGTCTTGTCGCTCAGCATCGTAAGAAATGTTCCGTAGTCTACTTCTTTCACTTCCTGCTTCACCATGGCGGGGAAGAGAACCTGATTCACCAGGATGATTGCGACAAGGGCGATCAGGTAATAGACAAGCAGAGGCTTTTTGGGTTTGTCTACTTTCTGCATAGTCTTTCTTTCCTTTCTTGTTTTTATTCTTTGTTTTTCTTTTTCTGAATAATTATCATTTTAACTGATTGGCTGAAGAATGCAAGAAAATAATAGAAAAAGATTATAAAAAAACAAAAAAGTTTCCTCAAAATGTTCGGAATTTCTACTCGTATTTTGGGTGAAATAAAGGTATAATGAGGATGTTCAGGTTAAAAGAAATTTTGACCTTTAAGTATACAGGAGACGCGAATGAAAAAAGACGATGAAAAGAACTTTCTATCCGGTCTGAAGACACAGGACAAAATGTCAATTCTTCTGAAAAGCGCCGGGATGACGGCATTCGAGTACCTTTTGAAAGAAGATCAGATGATCTATTATAATGCGCATCTGAAGGTCGATCGTGAGATGCCCGGATTCCTGAAGAAACTGGAGGCTTCTTCAGGGATACATCCGGAGGATGTATGGAAAGTACGGGAATTTCTGCAGGGACGCCTGCGGGGGCCGGTGGAAGTGCGCCTGCGCGAGGGGGAATCCTATAAACGTGTGCAGATGGATGCTCTTCCGGTTGAAGGGGATGGAGAGAAGATCGCCGGCTGTCTGAAGGATGTCACGGAAGACAGAAAGCGAGAAGAGATTCTGGAAGAACAGGCGAAGAGAGATTCCCTGACCGGACTTTATAACAACTTTACCGGAAAATCTCTGATCAATGAATATCTGACGCAGAAGAATCCGTATACCTCGTGTGGTTTTCTTGTGATGGATCTGGATTATTTTAAGAATGTGAACGATACCTACGGACATCTGTTCGGTGATGAGGTCTTAAGTACGTTCGCCGGTTTTCTGCGCACTTTTTTTGAGAAAAAGGATATTCTGGTAAGAGCTGGCGGCGATGAGTTTGTGGTTCTTATGAAGGATATCTCTCATGAAGCGCTGGCGAAGAAGATGGGGCAGCTGATCAAAACGATCCGGAAGATTGAGTTCTCGCGCCCGGGATTCTCCATTACCAGCAGTATCGGGATCTGTTACCTCGCGGAGAATGTATCCGGCTATACGTATGAGCAGCTTTTTGAGAATGCGGACTGGGCACTGTATCAGGCAAAAATACAGGGAAGGGATCGATATGTGTTCTGCGACAATCTGCGGCGCTTTGAGATGGCGGCTCCCAGTAACCTGGAAAAGTTCCCGGAGATTGATCAGCGGTACCTGCATAATGATGCAGTAGCGACTGCTTTTGAAATTTTTGAGAAGACGACTACGTTTGATGCGGCGATAGAGCTTTTGATGAAGGTGGTCGCTCTGCGTTACCAGCTGGACCGTATTACAGTGGTTCAGACGGATATTCGCAGCAAGATGGTGGAGCGAAGCTATCAGTGGCGTTCGGAGTATGTGCCGGAGGTGCTGGAGAACACGGACAGTTTCACAAAAGAAGATTTCTATACGCTGTTTCGCAGTTATGATGAATATGGGACAACCGTTCTGCAGCAGGATAATATGAAGATGTACTCTGAGCAGGCCAGAAATCTGCTGATGCAGGGCGGTGCGAAGACGGTTCTTTATGCGGCCATGTATAGTGAGGGCAGCTATGTGGGAGCTATTTCCTATGTGGCGTGTCAGCGGGAACGCTATTGGTCGAAGCAGGAACGCAAGCAGATCGGCGAAGTTACGAAGATTATCACTGCGCATCTGATGAAGAACCGTGTATTGAACCGGATGCCGGGCAGCAGTTTTTCTGTGCCGGATTATGATTCTCTGACTGGGACGATTTCCTTTGCGCGGTTCCGGGAAGAAGTTGAGCGAATTATTGTCGGCGGTTATGCAGGGCCTTACTGCATGGTATATACGGACTTTATGGGCTTTAAATATTTTAATCAGAAATACGGATATCGAAGCGGCGATCAGGTTCTGAAGGAATTCGCCAACTATATTATGGAGACGATTCAGGATTCTTCACGCACATATTTCTGTCGTGTTGTTGCAGATCAGTTCCTCGCTTTCCTTCCGCACCATAAGCCGGAGGACAGCTGTGCGCGGATTGAAGAACTGAATGAGGAGTTTGTGCGCAGAATGCAGGAACGCTTCCCAGACAGCCGGCTTCGCCTGAGAAGCGGAGTCTATCCGATTGACAAGGAGTGCCTGGGTGCTTCCACGGCCATCGATGCGGCGAATTACGCCAGACGTCAGGTGGAAGAGACCAGCAGCCGACGGGTGGTCTATTATGACACAGCTCTGAAGGGTCAGCAGCAGATGGAGAATGAGATCATCAACGGGATCGACAAAGCAATTGCCGGACATCAATTCCAGGTTTACTATCAGCCCAAGATCTCGCTGAATGATCATCGCATTATTGGCGCAGAAGCTCTGGTGCGCTGGATTCGCCCGGATGGTTCGATTCTGCGTCCGGATTCCTTTATTCCTCTGTACGAGAAGAATGGACGGGTCATCGATCTGGACTTTTATGTTTTTGAGCAGGTGACGGCTTTTATCCGGAAAAATCAGGATATGGGCAGGCAGATGGTTCCTGTCTCCGTGAACGTATCAGCACTTCACGCCAGAGATACGGATGCGGTCGCGCAGTATCAGGCGATTCTGGAACGCTATGGTGTGAATCCGGATCGGCTGCAGATGGAACTGACGGAGACGGCGACCGTATTGAACTATGAAAATGTGCGGCGGCTCTTCTCTGATTTTCAGAAGGCCGGTTTTGCAACGTCGCTGGATGATTTTGGAGCAGGGTTCTCAATCCTGAACCTGATTACAGATGTTCCATTGAATGTAGTCAAGTTGGATTATATCTTCATTAATAAATGTGAGCAGAATGAGAGGGGAATCTATTTCCTGAATCAGATGATCGATATGCTGCACGGTCTCGGGTTCCGAACCATCTGCGAAGGAGCGGAGACGGATCGTCAGGTGAAAATTCTGACAGAAGTCGGCTGCGATGCGATTCAGGGCAACTGGTTCTCTGTGCCGGTGCCGGCGGAAAAATTTGAGGAGATGCTCTATATAAGTAAAAAGTAATAGCATGTTGATGTATTATTCTGTTGTCATCCTTTTTCCGTTGCCATCATGATAATCATGAAAGGGATGGTATGCGGGAAGCAATCGAGAAAGCGGATCATGTGATGTACCAGAATAAGAGAAAAAAGAAACTGGCAAGAGGGTAAAGGCAGGAGAGAAAGATGCAAAATATTTATTTCGGTCCGGATGAACGGGCACATCAGAAGTTCTTAGATTTTTTTTATATCGTCTGTGGGCTGCTGTGTCTGGCGCTGGCGATTCTTTCCCTGTTCCCGGCGGGGGCAGGCATGCGGTTCTTTCCGCTGATCTTTTTTATCGCGGCGATATTGAACCTGGTAAGCGCGTATTCGAAGTTCCGTTCATCGGATACCCGTTATCGCAATGGCGCATCCGGGCTTTTTCTGATGCTGATGGGGATTGTCATGTTGGCTCTTACCTATGTGAGTGGGATCTGTATCTGGGGGTAAATGAGAATGAAAGAGAAAATTCTGGCGCTGTTGCGTCAGTCCAATGATTATATATCTGGTCAGAACCTGTGTGAACAGCTGAATGTGTCGCGCACAGCTGTCTGGAAGGCAGTGAATGCGCTGAAGGCGGAGGGCTATCAGATCGAAGCTGTTCAGAATCGGGGCTATCGCCTGACCGGAGTTCCGGATGTTCTTACGAAAGAGGAGATCATGAGCCATCTGCATACCCGCTGGGCAGGTTGTCAGGTTGAAGCGCATGAGAAGATTACCTACTCCACGAATCAGAGAGTGAAGCAGCTGGCAGATCAGGGTGCACCGGAGGGAACTCTTGTGGTGGCGGATGTGCAGGAGGGCGGTAAAGGCCGCCGCGGCCGGGCCTGGGTTGCTCCGGTGCCTGGGACGAATATCGCCATGAGCTTTCTGCTGCGTCCGGAGATCGATCCGTCCCGCGCGTCCATGATGACGCTGATTGCTGCGATGGCCGTCCGGGCGGCGATCGCGGATGTGACAGGGATGGACACGAAGATCAAGTGGCCGAACGATGTTATTGTAAATAAGAAGAAAGTGTGCGGCATCCTGACGGAGATGACGATGGAAGAGGAATACATTCAAAGTGTGGTCGTCGGCATCGGAATCAACGTACATAATGAGAGCTTTCCGGAGGAACTGAAGGAGAAAGCAACTTCGCTGCTGATCGAGACCGGCGGCGGTCATTTCTCGCGGGCGGAGATTACAGCGAAGGTGCTGGAGCATTTCGAAGAATATTATGAGAAATTCATTGCGGACGGTGATCTGCGCCGCCTGCAGGAGGAATACAATTCCTGCCTGACAGCGATTGGCGGGAAAGTGTCGATTCTTGCGCCGGAAAAAACCTGGGAAGGAATTTCCCGCGGCATTAACGAGGAAGGTGCGCTTCTGGTAGAGAAGGAAGATGGAAGCATCGAGAAGATCACATCCGGAGAGGTAAGCGTCCGGGGAATTTATGGATATGTGTAACTATTCAGAGCTATGCAGATTTGCAATAAATGTATAGGATAGGAAGGGAACAGAGAATAATATGTACGATTCACAGGAAACGGTTGTGCTCTGCGGAGCCAACTCATATGAACAGAAATATTACTTTAACCAGGATTTCTCTGGATTGCCGGAGCAGATCCGTCAGGAACTGCAGATTATGTGTGTTCTTTTTACTGAGGATGTCGGAGGCATTCTCACGCTGGAGTTTCTGGAAGACGGAACACTGATCCTGAATGTGGATCACGAAGAGTCTGACTATCTCTTTGATGAGATTGGCAGTGAACTGAAGATCCGGGAAATTCAAAGAGAAAAGGTCGAGCTCATGACAGCGCTGGAGCGCTATTTCCGGATCGTCTTTCTGGGAGAGGACGCAGAGGAAGTGCTGGCAGCGGAAAGAGAGGAAGAGGAATGACCCCTGTGAAAATCGGGAACCTGGAACTGAAGCAGAACCGGCCCGTCTTTCTGGCACCTATGGCAGGCGTTACCGACCTGCCATTTCGCCTCCTGTGCAAGGAGCAGGGCTGTGATGTGATGTGTACGGAGATGATCAGTGCCAAGGCTCTTCTTTATAACAACCGCAACACACTGCCGCTGATGCAGATTGACGAAAGTGAACATCCGATTGCGGTGCAGCTCTTCGGCTCCGATCCGGAGCTGATGGCTTTTCAGGCGGAGCGGATTGAGGAGCGCTATGATATCATCGATATCAATATGGGCTGCCCAGTTCCGAAGGTCGTGAACAATGGCGAGGGATCCGCGCTGATGAAGACTCCGGAGCTGGCGGCAGAGATTGTGCGGACGATGGTGAAGGTCGTGCATAAGCCGGTTACAGTAAAGATTCGCAGGGGCTTTGATGAGATCCATGTGAATGCTGTGGAAATGGCGAAGCGTCTGGAAGATGCCGGTGCAGCCGCTATTGCAGTGCACGGGCGGACCCGCGAGCAGTATTACAGCGGCAAGGCAGACCGTGAGATCATTCGTCAGGTCAAGGAGGCCGTAAGCATTCCCGTGATTGGCAATGGCGATATCTTCAAGGCAGAGGATGCCGCTGCCATGTTCGACGAGACCGGCTGCGATGCGGTTATGGTCGCACGCGGCGCCAAAGGCAATCCCTGGCTGTTCCGTGAGATCCGCGCATATCTTGATCAGGGCATTCACATTCCAGGGCCGACTATAGAGGAACGCAAGGCCATGATTCTGCGTCACAGCGAGCTGCAGCTTGCTTTCAAGGGAGAGTATACCGGCATGCGCGAGATGCGCAAACACCTGGCGTGGTACACGGCCGGCTGCCCGCACTCCTCCTCCCTCCGGGCCAGATCCAATGAGATCGAGACTATAGCGGATCTGCGGAAATTAGTGGATGAATACATGTAACTATTCAGAGCCATGTGGATTTGTGTCGGGGCGCCGAATAGTTAAAGAAAATCTGACATATACTGTCTCAGAAACATTGACAGCGCCCGTTTTTTGGGATATAATAACGGACATGCTATTTGGATTATAGATATCAAATGGCATATTTTAATAAAAAAAAGCAAACTTTCAGAGCCCCTGACCGGGGCTTTTCCCGTAGCCGGAGGCAATATGGGAACAAATGTTCATACGAGCAGAAAAGCGGCGGGGCATCCGTCGTATGACAGCATATATATCATGAAAGGGTGTAGAAGTAATCATGGCAGAGAAAAAGATTCTGACCTATAGCGGTCTGAAGAAGCTGGAAGCAGAGCTGGAGGATTTGAAGGTAAATCAGCGCCGGGAAATTGCGCAGAAGATCAAGGAGGCCCGTGAGCAGGGTGACCTTTCGGAGAACGCGGAATATGATGCGGCCAAGGACGAGCAGAGAGATATCGAAGCACGGATCGAGGAGCTGGAGAAGCTGCTGAAGAATGTAGAAGTTGTAGATGAAGATGAAGTAGAGCTGGATACGATCAGCATCGGCTGTCGTGTAAAGGTTCACGACATTGAGTTTGATGAGGATATGGAATTTGCAATTGTAGGTTCCACCGAGGCGAACAGCCTGCAGGGGAAGATTTCGAACGAATCCCCAGTTGGCCGCGCACTGCTGAAGCACAAGGTCGGTGATTCCGTAGTAGTAGAGACACAGGCCGGTGACATTACCTATGTAGTGCTTGCCATCAGCAGACAGGGCGAATAATTCACCCGCAAGAGGAGAGAAAATATGGCAAAGAACGAGAATAAGAACGCTGAGCCTCAGACAGTTGATCTGAATCAGCAGAGAAAGGTCAGAAGAGAGAAGCTGGCGAATCTGCAGGCAGAAGGCAGAGATCCCTTCCAGATCACGAAGTATGATCAGACGCATCATACCGATGAGTGTAAGACCCTGTACCAGGCTCATGAGGATGAGCTTCTTGCCGGAAGAACCGTTCCTTCCACCGAGGGACTGGATGAGGCCGAGGCAAGAATGGTTATGAATAATGACTATAATGAACGCCGTGCGATCATGGACGCACAGCCGATTCATGTATCCATCGCAGGCCGCATGATGTTCAAGCGCGTCATGGGTAAGGCTTCTTTCTGCAACATTCAGGACCTGAAAGGCAAGATTCAGGTTTATGTTGCGAGAGACGCGATCGGCGAAGATGCTTACGCGGATTTCAAGAAGTCTGATATTGGCGATATTTACGGCATTAAGGGATTTCTGTTCCGCACGAAGACCGGTGAGGTCTCTGTGCATGCGGAAGAGCTGACCCTGCTGACCAAGAGTCTGCAGGTTCTGCCGGAGAAGTTCCATGGCCTGCAGGATACGGATACCCGTTACCGTCAGCGCTACGTTGACCTGATCATGAACGAGGATTCGAAGAATGTCTTCATTAAGCGTTCTCAGATCATCAAGGAGATCCGTAACTTCCTGGCCGGACGCGATTTCATCGAGGTGGAGACTCCTACGCTGGTATCCAATGCCGGTGGCGCGGCTGCCCGCCCCTTCGAGACCCATTACAATGCTCTGGACGAGGATGTAAAGCTTCGTATTTCCCTGGAGCTGTACCTGAAGAGACTGATCGTCGGCGGCTTGGAGCGTGTCTATGAGATCGGACGAGTATACCGCAACGAAGGCGTAGATACTCGTCACAATCCAGAGTTCACGCTGATGGAGCTGTACCAGGCATATACCGATTATTACGGCATGATGGAGTTGACCGAGAGCATGTTCCGTTATCTGGCAGAGACGGTATGCGGAAGTTCCGTGGTCTCTTATAATGGCATTGCGATCGACTTCGGCAAGCCTTTCCGCCGTCTGACCATGAACGAGGCCATCAAGGAGTATGCAGGTGTTGACTTCGATGCGGTTACTACCGATGAGGAGGCGAAGGCTCTGGCGGATCAGCATCATATTGAGTTTGAAGCACGCCATACTAAGGGCGATATCGTAAATCTCTTCTTCGAAGAGTACTGTGAGAAGAACCTGATTCAGCCGACCTTCATTATGGATCATCCGCTGTCTATTTCTCCTCTGACGAAGAAAAAGCCTACCGATCCGGAGAAGGTAGAGCGTTTCGAGCTTTTCATTAATACCTGGGAGATGTGCAACGCTTACTCCGAGCTGAACGATCCGATCGATCAGAGAGAACGCTTTGCGCAGCAGGACAGGAATGCGGAAGCCGGTGATGAAGAAGCGCAGCATACGGATGAAGATTTCCTGAATGCTTTGGAGATCGGTATGCCTCCGACCGGCGGTATCGGCTACGGTATCGATCGTCTGGTTATGCTTCTGACCGACAGCGCCGCCATCCGCGACGTGCTCCTCTTCCCGACGATGAAGTCTATTGATAAGTAGGAATGCAGGAAAATCAAGGGTTTCAGAGCGTGGATGTACTAAAATATATAGTTGGTCAAGGGGTTTTGACCAAGATTTGACCAATTTTTGGCATAGTCAAAAAAAGATTAGTACAGGTTAGTACAGATTGCTTAGTCTGAA
>JAJEQR010000005.1 GCA_020687485.1 Hominifimenecus microfluidus
GAAGAGGCGCGTTGGGGCGACTGGCGATTAATAGGCGCGCGGCCCGGAGCCGGAAACGCAGCACCAGTGGCCGTGTGAAGACGGGTTCGGCTTGTCCCGGAGTTTGCGCGGAGCTACCACGCAATGCTTGTAGTAAATTTCCCCCGGAGACCAGTTTTCCCGGCTTGCGCGGAGCTACCACGCAATGCTTGTACTAAATTCCCCCCGGAGACCAGTTTTCCCGGCTTGCGCGGAGCTACCACTCAATGCTTGTACTAAACTCCGCCCAGAGACCAGTTTTCCCGGCTTGCGCGGAGCTACCACGCAATGCTTGTACTAAACTCCACCCGGAGGCCAGTTTTCCCGGCTTGCGCGGAGCTACCACGCAATGCTTGTAGTAAACTCCACCCGGAGGCCAGTTTTCCCGGCTTGCGCGGAGCCTCACATAAAGCCAGCAATAAAGTAGCGCTTAGTGCTTCTTCGGGTGGGAACTTCCTCCGCAGCCACCGCAGGCCCCACAATTTCCTCCACAGCTACCGCCGCTGGCCTTATCCTTGCGGATACTGCGGACAGCCAGCACAACAATAGTGATCAGGATAATCAGTACAATAATCGTCTGTATATTCATAAAGAAAACTCCTTTTTCCAGATACAACGATGACCCAGGAATCAAAGTCCCTGAGTCATCACTTGCTTTATTGCTCTACAGTATACATGAAAAGTTATTACTTCGCAACCTTTACATTAGCCTTTAAGGTCGTGCTTTCCTTGTAAGGACGGAACAGCAGATAGATGAATCCGATCACTACCAGAACAGAGATGATAGTAAAGATGCCAAATCCGCCGCCGGTGATCGCAGTACCCAGCTGGTAGATGCACATGGATACCAGATAAGCAAAACCACACTGATAACCAACTGCAGTCCAGAACCACTTCGCACTGTTCATCTCACGCTTGATCGCACCCATTGCCGCGAAGCAGGGAGCGCACAGCAGGTTGAATGCCAGGAAAGAATAACCTGCAATCATGCTCGGGAATGCAGCAGAAATATTCTGATATACGCTTGCATCGCCGGTGCTGTACAGAATACCCAGAGTACCTACGATGTTCTCCTTTGCTACCAGACCGGTGATAGAAGCAACGGCTGCCTGCCAGTTGCCCCAGCCCTGAGGAGCAAAGAGCCATGAGATCAGGTTGCCGAAACGCCCCAGGATACTGTACTCGATCTGATCCTCTGCCAGCATTACGAAGCTGCCGTCAACCCATCCGAAGTAGGTCATGAACCAGATAACGATGGTAGAAAGCAGGATAATGGTACCTGCCTTCTTGATGAATGACCAGCCGCGCTCCCACATACTGCGGAGTACGCTGCCTACAGTAGGAAGATGGTAAGCCGGAAGCTCCATGACGAAAGGAGCGGGATCACCAACAAACAACTTGGTCTTCTTCAGGATGATACCAGAGCAGATGATTGCTGCGATACCCATAAAATATGTGGAAGGAGCTACCCATGCAGCGCCGTTGAAGATCGCGCCTGCTACCATTGCGATGAAAGGAAGCTTTGCTCCGCAGGGGATAAAGGTCGTGGTCATGATCGTCAGCTTACGGTCACGGTCACTCTCGATGGTACGGCTTGCCATGATACCGGGGATACCGCAGCCGGAACCGATCAGCATAGGGATAAAGGACTTACCGGACAGACCGAACTTACGGAAGATACGGTCCATGATAAATGCGATACGTGCCATATATCCGCAGCCTTCCAGGAATGCCAGGAAGATGAACAGGATCAGGATCTGAGGTACGAAACCAAGAACCGCGCCAACACCGGCTACGATACCATCCATGATCAGGCCGTGCAGCCAGTCAGGGGTTCCACCCAGTACATTCTCAAGCAAAGCCGGGATACCGGGAATCCATACGCCGTAGTCAGCAGGATCGGGAGCTTCCAGGCCGTACTCTTCAACAACAGCGACACCGTCTGCAAAGTCTGCGCCGGTATAGGTAACATCTTCCGTTGCCAGAGTTTCTTCATCTTCCAGAGTATAATCTGCAGTTGCGTCCTCGCTTACGGTTGCTGCGAAAGCATCCAGAGCAGCCTGTGCAGCTTCGGGATCGTACTCTTCGGACTCATCGTCCATTGCCTCGATCAGCGCGTCATCGCCGGAAGCCTCTACGAATGCCATAACCGCATTCATCGCGTCACTGTACTCACCGTCCGCGTCTTCAGCAGCTGCGCTGCCGATGCCGAACAGATGCCAGCCATCGCCGAACACACCGTCGTTTGCCCAGTCAGTTGCAATTCCGCCGACCGTAGTAACAGATACATAGTATACAATGAACATGATAACCGCGAAAATCGGAAGTGCCAGGATACGGTTGGTTACGATCCTGTCGATCTTATCGGAAATGGTCATGCCGCCCTTGTTCTTCTTCGTGTAGCAGGAACCGATGATGGAGGAGATATAGTTGTATCTCTCGTTGGTGATGATGGACTCGGAGTCGTCATCCATGGAGGTTTCTGCTTCCGTGATGATGGATTCCACATTCGGAACCGTCTTCATCTGGCTGCCGATCTTGTCATCGCGCTCGAACAGCTTGATCGCGTAGAAACGCTTCTGTTCTTCCGGAATCTCGGAACCCAGCATGGCTTCGATCTGGCTCAGTGCGGTCTCTACATCTGCGTGGAAGCTATGTACCGGAGCAAACTTCTTCGCGGCTGCCGCTTTTACAGCCTTCTCTGCAGCGTCCATAACACCGGTGCCTTTCAGCGCAGAAATCTGAACAACTTCACAGCCCAGTTTCTTTCCAAGGGTCTTGATGTCGATCTTGTCACCGTTCTTCTCCACGATGTCCATCATGTTGACTGCCATAACTACCGGAATCCCCAGCTCCAACAGCTGTGTGGACAGATACAGGTTACGCTCCAGGTTCGTGCCGTCTACGATATTCAGGATCGCATCCGGACGCTCACCGATCAGATAGTTTCTTGCTACAACTTCTTCCAGAGTGTAGGGAGAAAGGGAGTAAATGCCCGGAAGGTCCATGATAACAACATCCTTGTGGCCCTTCAGCTTACCTTCCTTCTTCTCAACTGTTACACCCGGCCAGTTACCTACGAACTGGTTAGAGCCGGTCAATGCGTTGAACAGTGTGGTCTTACCACAGTTCGGGTTGCCGGCAAGTGCAATTTTAATTGCCATTTTTCATCCTCCTGTTGAAACACCGTTAAAGCGGTATTCCGTAATCTCACATTTGAATTTAGGAATCAGGTAACGATTCAAATCCGCATGGTTCTGAATCGTTGCCAAATTAGTTCTAACTAATTAGATAATGCTAACCCATCAGGAAAAGCAAAGGTCTGTCAAAAGACAAACCTTTTACTGAACTTCAATGAGCTCGGCATCTGCTTTTCTAAGAGACAGCTCATATCCGCGCACGGTAACCTCAACCGGATCTCCCAGAGGCGCGACCTTACGAATGTAAACCTGTGTACCCTTAGTAAGTCCCATGTCCATGATACGGCGCTTTACCGCACCTTCGCCATGGAGTTTTACAACAGCCACAGTGGAACCAACCTTTGCGTCCTTCAATGTCTGCATCTTTTTCCTCTCCTCATACCATAATTTTCTGGGCCATCTCACGACTGATCGCTACGCGGGATTCCTTTACATTCACAATCAGGTTGCCTCCGATAGAAGATACAACAGTAACCATGGATCCCACAACGAAACCAAGGTTCTCCAGATGACGGCAAATTTCTTCCTTGCCGCTGATCTTTTTGATCGATACAGCTTCTCCCGGCTTTGCAAATAATAACGGCATACTTCATCTTCCTTTCTCATGAATTCACGAATCGGGTAAGTTATCACTAATCGTGTCGCCAAAAATCAGGTTAGCTCTTGCTAACCTTTTGCTATAGATTAGCACACACTAACCTGATTGTCAATCCCTTTTTACTCTCTGGCTTTTATTTTATCATTTTGTCTAAAAGAAAAACGGGAGGTTGTTCAGACCATCCCGTTCTTCAGAAAGAGATCCACATGCTTTTTCCAGCTCTTCTTATAATGAATTCCCAGAAGGATCGTACACAGAATCCAGCCGATCGGGTAGCCAAGCGCCACAACGACGATACTGCCGGACAGGTGCGTGGCCGTATAGAGATAAATCTGGCGGAAGAGCACGAAACTGCCAAGCATGATATACATGGGTACCTTCGAGTCACCGAGTCCGCGCAGAACACCGGCATAGATCTGATTGACGCAGGCAAAGAAATAGAACGGCAGCATAGTGCGGATCAGCAGGATTCCATAGGAAATTACGTTCGGCTCCTGATTGAACATGCCGACCAGCGGACCGGCGAAGATCATAACAGGAATCATACAAAGCAGAGAGGTTCCCATGGAAAGCAGAAGCGCCGTATTCGTTCCCTTTCGGATTCGTTCGACTTTACCTGCTCCCAGATTCTGCCCGGTAAAGGTTGTGGCCGCCAGCGAGATACTCATCATCGGAAGCAGCACAAAGGTATCCAGCTTGGAATAGGCGCTCCAGGCTGCCATAACATCTGAGCCGAAGACATTGATATAAGACTGTACGAATACGTTCGAAATTGAGGTGATCATCTGCTGCAGCGCAGCCGGGAAACCAATGGTTATAATCTCTTTCAAAGTGCGCAGATCCATGCTAAGCTTCCGGATGCTCAAGCGGTAGGGCGCATCCGCGCGCATGAGAATCGTGAGCGTCAGAATAGCAGAGACAATCTGTGAAATCACTGTCGCCCAGGCGGCTCCCGCAATTCCCATACGGAACTTTGCTACGAACACAACATCCAGGACGGTATTGATGCAGGCAGCCACAATCAGAAAATAGACCGGACGCCTGGAATCGCCAACGGCACGCAGAACACCCGCTCCCATATTATACAGAAGCATGCCGGAGACTCCGGCAAAATACACCTGAAGATACGTCTGCGACTCACCGAAAACATCTGACGGCGTGCTCATCAGGCGCAGCATAAACGGCGTCATACCGACACCAAGGATCGTAAAAATCACACAGCAGATCAGTGTCATACAGAAGGTGGTGTGTACCGCCCGGCCAAGCTTTTCCCTGTTCCCGGCTCCGTAGCTCTGGGAAATCACCACACCGGCACCGGCGGAAAGGCCGATAAAGAAGCCAATCAGCGAGTTGATAATCGGGCCCACGGAACCAACAGCCGCCAGCGCTTCCTTGCCGACGTAATTACCGACCACGATGCTGTCCACCGTATTATAGAGCTGCTGAAACAGATTGCCTACCAGAAGAGGGACAGCAAAGGCTGTCAGCTCTTTCCAGATCACGCCTTCCGTCATGTTGCGGTCATTCTGTCTCTTCTGTGGTTTTGCTGTCATTCCTGCTTTACCTCCTTCTTTATTATCTCAAGTTTTGCCCGGACGGATAATCGTCTCGGCGTATCCATGCCCTCGAACTGTATCAGATGCGCTTCCTTCGCCGAATCAATCTCAACGACCACGCCGTCCCCGAAGACGAAGTGGTGTACCTTCGTCCCCGGCTGCAGATAGTTCTCCGCCGGACGCGGCGTATGCGTATGCGCATGGATATAATCCCGTGCGGCAGCAATCAATCCTTCGCGCGGTTTTTTATCATAAGTAAGATACTGCTCGTCAATATCGAGCAGAAAACGGGAAGGGTATCGGGGAGAGCCGTCGAAATCTCGCCCTCCGGCTTCCGATAGGAAGAGGCGTTCTTTCGCGCGCGTCATGGCCACGAAGGCCAGTCGGCGCTCTTCCTCCATGCCTTCCGGCGTATTGATCTTGCGGGAAGGAAAGATACCTTCATTCATCCCGCACAAGAAGACATTCGGAAATTCCAGCCCCTTGGCCGCGTGAACGGTCATCATCTTTACCGCATCGCCATCCGCACTCTCGCTGACGTCCATATTGGTAAAGAGTGCGACACGCTTCAGATAATGCTCCAGCGTACACTCCTCGCCGCAGCTTGTCTCATACTCGAAGACCGACTGCTTTAATTCCGCCAGATTGTCCAGGCGCTCCTGACTGCCGCCGGTGCGAAGCATCGTCTCGTACCCGCTCTGATCCAGGATATCCGCCAGAACCTCCGAGACGCTCCGGTCACTGTACTCCGAGGAAAACTTCTCGATCAGATCAATGAACTCTCCGGCCCTGGCTCCGCGCATGATCTCATGATCCCGATTTCGCTTCAGTGCTTCGTACAGGGAAATCTTCTGCCCATTCGAATATTCCTGCAGGAAATTCATGCGCCGCTCTCCCAGATTCCGCTTCGGCACATTCGCGATACGCAGGAAAGATGTATCGTCCCGGTACAGGATCATCTTCAGATAAGAGAGCGCATCCTTGATCTCCATCCGCTGGAAGAACTGGACGCCGCTGTAAATATGGTACGGGATCTTCCGCTTCAGGAAGATATCCTCCAGACTTCTCGTCAGGTAGTGCGCACGGTACAGAATCGCCACATCCTTCAGCGGAACTCCTTCCTCCTGAAGGCGGACAATACGGTCCGCGATCCACTCCGCCTCTTCCTCCGACCGGTCCGCATAATGGCAGATCACCGGCGCACCGTCCGCGAGCACCGGCTCCATCCGCTTCGGAATCCGGTTGCTGTTCTTCTCAATCAGGCTGTTCGCTGCCGCAAGGATCTGCGGTGTAGACCGATAATTCTGAAGCATGGATATCGTCTCTGTACCGGGAAAAGCCCGGTCAAAGTCCAGCAGATAGCGGATATTGGCTCCCCGCCAGGTGTAAATTGTCTGATCCGGATCGCCGACAACAAAGAGATTCTTATGATATCCGCAGAGTACCCGCATCAGGCGGTACTGCGGCGCATCGATATCCTGGAACTCATCAATCATAATGTACTCCAGCCGCTCCTGCCATTTACGGCAGATCTCCTCGTTCTGTTCAAAAATATACAGAGAAAAGTTAATCAGATCATTATAATCCAGCCCGAAGCACTTCTTCTGCTGGTACAGATAGCCGTAGAATATAATATCCTCTGCCTCAACCGCTTCCTGATACTTGCGGTACAAACCATCCAGGGGCATGGCAATCAGATCCCGGTAATATTCCGTCTCCGTCATCTGCTTGCGGATCTCGATCCGGTCTCTGGCATTGCCGAAAGTCATATGGCGCAGCGTCAGGCCGCGCTCCTCATAGATAATCTTCAGCATGGCGTCGATATCCGCGTTATCCAGCACCTGAAAGTTTTTCGGATAGGAAACGGCATAACTGTCCTCCTGCAGAATGGATACACAGAAACTATGAAAAGTACAGATATATCCGGTGTCGTTATCCCCCGTCAGCCGGTGAATCCGCTGACGCATCTCATTCGCCGACTTATTCGTAAAAGTTACACACAGGATATTCCCAGGCAGAATGCCGATTGCTTCCACCAGATAGGCAAATCGTGCCGCCAGCGCCCGCGTCTTGCCGGAACCGGCTCCGGCGATCACGCGGATATATCCTTCCGTTGTTGTTAGGGCTTTCTTCTGTGCTTCATTCAATCCTGCAAGAATCTCTTCCATGTGGACACTCCTCCCCCTGTTCACTCAACTTTCATGAAAAAAGAGGCGTACATATGTACGCCTCTTCAGTATAACACAGCTGCCTGTGTAATGCTATCTTTTTCTTTTTTACAGGTTTAAAATACCCATCGACTGTAACAGCAATACCAGCAGCAGCGCCGGTGCGATATAACGAATCATCACGATGTAAAGATTCTTTCTGCTGAACTTGTATCCGCCTTCGGTTACCTCATCAATAATCGTCTTCGGCTTGGCCACCCATCCGATCAGGATGCAGGTCAGGATCGCTACGATCGGCATCATAAAGTTATTGCTGATATAATCCATAAGATCCAGGATCTGTCCCACGGTGCCGTTCGGCAGCTTCAGTTCGAAATAGAACAGGTTGTATCCCAGGCATACGATAATGCCTCCGATAATCGCATAGGCCGTAACGATAACGGTACTCTTGTGGCGACTGAAATGGAAATGATCCACCAGACCGGATACGATCGCCTCCATAATGGACACTGCGGATGTAACCGCCGCAAAAATTACCATCAGGAAGAATACGAAACCGATGATATTACCAATACCTCCCATCGCCTCAAAGACCTTGGGAAGAGACACAAACATCAGACCGGGACCTGCGGACATGCCTTCCATACCCATAAAGGTATACACAGCGGGAATGATCATCAATCCGGCAAGGAAAGCCACCAGCGTATCGAAGAACTCGATCTGGTTGATGGATTTTACCAGATTCGTCTCCTTCTTCGCATAGGAGCCGTAGGCTACCATAATACCCATAGCCACGCTGATCGAGAAAAACAGCTGCCCCATGGCATCGATCAGGACGTTAACGAAGCGCCCTAGCGTCATGCCGGTAAAGTCCGGAATCACATATACCTTCAGGCCGTCCAGACCGCTGCGAACTGTTCCGTCCGCCGCCGTGGTCTTCAGCGTCAGTGAAAAGACGCCAATGCCAATAATCAAAACCAGCAGAATCGGCATCAGAATCCGGCTGTACTTCTCGATGCCCTTCTCCACACCGCGATATACGATGAACGCGCTTGCGCCCAGGAATACTAACAGCCATACAATTGGCTGCCATTGTCCGGTGATAAATTCGGTAAAGTAACCATCCTGCGCAGCCGCCGTTCCGGAGCCTGTCAGGAATGCCACCAGATACTTAACGACCCAACCGCCAATCGCGCAGTAATACGGAAGAATAATGATCGGCACCAGCCATGCCATCACGCCAATCCCGCGCCAGCCGGCGTGGATCCTGCCGTATGCTGTCAGAGGACCCTGACGGGTCAGACGCCCGATCGCAATCTCTGTGGTCAGCAGTGTAAAGCCAAAGGTAAGTACCAGAATTAAATACACCAGGAGGAAAATTCCTCCGCCCTCCTTCGCCGCCAAATACGGGAAACGCCAGATATTCCCCAGACCGACAGCGCTTCCGGCAGCTGCGAGCACGAAGCCGATGCCGCCGGTAAAACTACCTCTCTTCTCAGAATTCATTGTTCACCTCTCTATGATTTTATCTATTTAGTGTATCACAGTCCCCGCTATATGCGCAATCCTTTTTTTACACTTCCTGATAAAAAATCTGTTATTTTTCTCGAGACTTCCTTCGTGTTTCTCCAATACTATAAAAAATCCGCATACTCCGGAAAACCTGGTGCATACGGATTTTTTTATTCTTAATCCACTCTGATTTATCGTCTATATTGCGCGCAGCGTCTGCGTAAGCTCACCGGCGCACACCTCATCTCTCGTAATCACAAGCACCGTGTCATCTCCGGCGATCGTACCGAGCACCCCCGGCCATTCCAGTCCGTCCATCGTCGCGCAGACTGCCTGCGCCATGCCAGTATAGCAATGAATCACCACAAGGTTCTGTGCATAATCCACACTGGTAACAGAGTCTCGGTACAGGGAATAGAACTTGTGCGACGCATGATATTTCTCCTGTGGCTTGCTGACCTGATAGTGATACACGCCTCCGGGTCCCGCCGTCTTCACCAGGCGAAGCTCCCGGATATCCCGTGAGATTGTCGCCTGCGTCACGGCAAATCCCTCATCCTCCAGGCGACGGGATAATTCATTCTGCGTAGCAATATTCTCCGAAGCAATCAGCTTCAGAATGGCCTCTCGTCTCGTCAGTTTCACGTTATTATTTTCTTTATTCTGCTGAATTTCATTCTCTGTCATGATCGTACCCTTATCTGCTCTCGAGTTCTGAATAGCTTCGTATATTTATTCATAGTCTACCACAATTCAGGCAAAATATGCAAGGTTATTTTGTAACTATTCAGAGAATAAATATGGCCGCAGACAGTACCACAAGGCTGATCACCAATAGGATCGCCAGGAAGCCTGCGATGAATTTCAGCCAGGTGGTCCATTCGATCCGGCAGATGGAAAGCCCACCCATGACAACCGCGCTTGTCGGAGTCACCAGATTCACCAGTCCGCTGGCAGCGCAGAAAATCATGATCATAACTTCCGGCCGGAAGCCAAGCTCCGCTGCCAGCCCTCCGAAGGTCGGCATGGACACCGCTGCAAGTCCGGAGGTCGAAGGAATCAGGAAGGATAGTCCCAGGTAAATCACGTATCCGGTGACCACAAACAATACCGGCGAGACGTCTCCCAGTGTCTGAGAAGCGTACGCGAGCACATACTGATCCAGTCCGGTACTCTGCATCAGCACCGAAATCGCCCGCGATACTGCGATGACGAACACAACGCCGATCATATCTGCTGCCCCTCGCACAAAAGAATCGATCGCCTCCCGTTCCGGGATTCGCGCGATAACAGCCATAAGGATACTCGCGAGCAGGAACCACGCCTGCAGTTCCTGAAAATACCATTCACCCAGGTCGATGCCCGTCAGCCAGGCAGTACGCTCAAAGATCGTAACGCCGAAGCTTTTCCAGGGAATCAGGCTGACGACCATGATCAGGAAGGAAATAGCGAAGAGGATCAGAGATGCCTTCTGTGCCCGGGTCAGTTGTTCTTTTGCTGTGATGGTTCCGTCTTTTTCGCTTTTCTCTTCTGTTCTGACTTCCTCTGCTCCGGCGTAAGTCTCCCGTGATGCCTGAAGCTCCGCCGGCGAGAGGATGGAGCGTCCCTGCTTTCTGACACGGGCAGCGTAGCGCATCACGAACCAGATGCCGGCAGCGAGACAAATCAGCCACAGAACAGTTCCAATCAGAAGGATGATTCCCTGATCAATCACAATTCCTCTCCCGCTTCCCTGGATCGCGTCGATCGCAGCAGAGACTGCGAACGGATTCACCGTCGAGCCCAGGACGCCAACGCCCGCTCCCACCAGGATCACTGCCGCGCCTACCATGGCATCAAACCCTGCAGCAATCATCGTCGCCGTAATCAGCGCGTAGAAGGCCATCGTCTCCTCCGCCATTCCGTAGGTGGTTCCGCCGATTGAGAAGAGAAACATCAATATCGGAATCAGAATCATCTCCCGCCCCTGAAATCGCCTCACAACGTGCGCGATCCCAGCCTCCAGTGCTCCGGTGCCTCCGGTCAGCCCCAGAAAGCCGCCGAGAATCAGGATAAACAGGCACACGTCGATGGCGTCCAGAAATCCTGAAGGAATCGCCATCACAACATCCGCGAGACTGGCACCCTTTACTCCGGGGATCCCGTGACTGAGCAGCGCAATTGCCACGATTAGCAGCAGTAAGATGCTGTACGCCGTCGGCATACTCCTTCGCTTTTTTACTTTTTTCTCCATAAAGTTCTCCTAATAAAGTTCTTCTGAAACGACAAAGGATGAGCCCTGAACTTCTCAGGTCTCATCCTTTGTCGTAATTCATATAATTGTATTTAAGGTGTCATTTGCGTTTATTCTGCTGACAATCTGTATTTAGCAGAGTGTTGCGTAGATAATCGCCTTGATCGTGTGCATGCGGTTCTCTGCCTCGTCGAAGACAACGCTCTGTTTCGACTCGAAGACTTCGTTCGTAACCTCCATCTCGGTGATGCCGAACTTCTCCGCGATTTTTGCACCGATCGTGGTATTCGTATCATGGAACGAAGGCAGGCAGTGCATGAAGATGGCTTCCGGCTTCGCGTTGGCCATAACAGCCGCGTTCACCTGATAATCCTTCAACAGGCGGATTCTGGTCTCCCATACTTCATCCGGCTCGCCCATGGATACCCAGATATCGGTGTAGATAACATCCGCGTCCTTCGTGCCTTCCTTGACATCCTCGGTGAGGGTTACGCTGCCGCCGCTCTCGGCCGCCAGCTTCTTACACTCCTCGACCAGCCACTCCTCCGGGAACAGCTCCTTCGGTGCACAGGCGGTAAAGTGAAGCCCCATCTTGGCACAGGCTACCATCAAGGAATTGCCCATGTTATTGCGGGCATCACCCATGTAAGTGAACTTCACGCCCTTCAGACGTCCCAGCTTCTCCTCGATCGTAAGCATATCCGCCAGCATCTGCGTCGGATGGAACTGATCCGTCAGACCGTTCCATACGGGAACGCCGGAGTAATCCGCCAGTTCCTGCACCAGCTCCTGGCTGAAGCCGCGGTACTCGATACCGTCAAACATACGGCCCAAAACTCTCGCTGTATCCGCGATGCTCTCCTTCTTCCCCATCTGAGAGCTGCCGGGGTCCAGATAGGTCACACCCAGACCGAGATCATGTCCCGCTACCTCAAACGAACAGCGCGTTCTGGTAGATGTCTTCTCGAACAGAAGAACAATGTTCTTCCCTTCCAGATAGCGGTGCGGTGTATGCGTTCTCTTCAAATCCTTGAAATTTCTGGACAGATCCAAAAGATAGCGAATCTCCGCCGGGGTAAAATCCAGTAATTTTAAAAAGCTTCTTCCTCTTAAATTCACACCCATGATAGTAATTCTCCTTCTACTGCGCATATTTATGCAGCGCTTTTCTGAAAAAATATAGTTTAGAATATCATGTTTTGTATATTTATTCAAGTATTTTTTTGAGTTATCATCGGAAATGCGTCAAAGTTCCTCCCGTACCAGAGGCATACTCATGCATCGAGGGCCGCCACGGCCGCGGGAAAGCTCCGCCGATGGAATCTCCAGCACGGTAATGCCCTGTTCGCGCATCAGCTCGTTCGTCACTTCATTTCTCTGATAGACAACCACGACGCCGGGAGCGATGCACAGCGTATTCGATCCGTCATTCCACTGCTCCCGCTCGGAAGCGATCCGGTCCTGACCGCCGCAGGCGATCAGAGTCACCCGGTCCAGTCCCAGATGCTTCGCCAGCACTACATCCAGAGATGTCTCCGTGCGTTTTACCTTCACATGATCCGCGGAGTCGCCCGGCGTAATCTCGTATACAACCAGCGGCCCCAGAATACCGGGATGAATCGAGAACTTGTCCCGGTCGATCTGGGTAAATACCGTATCCAGGTGCATGAATGCCCGGCTGTCTGGAATATCAAAGGCCAGCACCGTATTAATCTCCGCCTCCGGAGCGGCGAAAATATTCTGCGCCAGCTGCTCGATCGCCTCAGCGCGCGTCCGCTGGGAGATACCGACCGCAATTACATGCTCGTTCAGGTTCAAAATGTCTCCACCCTCAATATTGAAGGGATAATACCGGTCGTAGTACAGTTTCACTTTCCCGGCAAAATCCGGGTGATAACGGAAAATATACTCGCCGTAGATCGTCTCGCGCCCGCGGGTAATCGAATACATGCGGTTCAGGCTGACACCGTTCCCGATGGATGCGAATGGATCTCTCGTAAAATAGAGATTCGGCATCGGATCGATCAGCACTTTGGAGGAATCGCTCTTCATATCCACAAGAGATTCATTCTGATTGAAGAAAACATCCCCCAGAATCAGTCCCTCCATCGTCTTCTCCACCAGCTCCAGCGGATTGTCCGCATATTGCAGCATATGCTCATAGATCCGCTGCTGCCAACGCTCGGTGGAGATCGCCGCTTCATGAATCCACTGCATCAGGAATTGATCACGGATCTCATCACTCTGTTCCAGCACTTCCGCCATCAACTGCTCCAGGTATACAACCCCGACACCATGCGACCGGAGCAGATCCGCGAAAGCGTCATGCTCCTCCTGCGCAATTCTCAGATACGGAATATCATCGAAGAGCAGATGCCTCAGCGTATCCGGCGTCAGCTTCTCGATCTCCCTTCCCGGCCGGTGAAGCATCACTTTCTTCAACGGTCCTATTTCACTTTTTACGTTAATCGGATACACACGATTTCCTCCTTATCCACCGGTTTCCTATGCCTGCAGCCGCAGAAAGCATGCTTCTGCCATTCTCCAGACGCCCGGATTTCCTATACACAGGAGCTATGTTCTCACAGAACGGGCTCTTTTATTCGGTAGACCGCGATGAAATTTTAAAAAGCGCTGTCAGATATTCCCTTTTTTTCTTTTTCGCTAGATCTTGACATCGGCGAAAAAAAATTATATAATTTAAAAAATTTGCCAGGCAGACAAAATCCGCAAATTTTTTTTGCCCATTTTTTGTAAGATCCTGACAAAGTATAAATACAATACGGAGGTACCTATGAGAAGCTTAATCGATCCTACTGATCTGAGTTTGTCCGAAATTGATGACATTCTCGCTCTGGCAGATGACATCATGAAGAACCGACCCAAATATGCAGAGGTATGCAAGGGTAAGAAACTTGCCACCTTATTCTACGAGCCCAGTACCCGCACCCGTCTCAGCTTTGAAGCTGCTATGATGGAGCTTGGCGGAAATGTACTTGGCTTTTCTTCTGCTGACAACAGTTCCGCTTCGAAGGGCGAGAGCGTTGCCGATACGGCGCGCATCGTGGAGAAGTACGCGGACATTATTGCGATGAGACACCCGAAGGAAGGTGCTCCGCTGGTTGCTTCCATGCACGTAGATATTCCTGTCATCAATGCCGGCGACGGCGGTCACAATCATCCGACCCAGACGCTGACCGATCTGCTGACAATCAAGCAGACGAAGGGACATCTGGATCACCTGACGGTTGGCTTCTGCGGCGACCTGAAGTTCGGCCGCACGGTTCACTCGCTGATCAAGCAGCTGTCCTTATATGAAGGAACCCACTTTATCCTGATCTCTCCGGAGGAACTGCAGGTTCCGGACTACATAAAGGAGGATCTGGATCACAAGGGAATCAGCTATACGGAAGTGACTCAGATGGATGAGGTAATGCCGAAGCTGGATATCCTGTATATGACCCGTGTGCAGAAGGAGCGTTTCTTCAATGAAGCGGATTATATCCGTCTGAAGGACAGCTATATTCTGAATCTGGACAAGCTGGCGAATGCGAAGGAGGATCTGAAGATCCTGCACCCGTTGCCCCGTGTGAATGAGATCGCGACGGAAGTGGATAATGATCCCCGCGCCACCTATTTTAAGCAGGCGGAGTACGGAAAGTTTGTCCGCATGGCTCTGATTATGACGCTGCTGGAACTGCCGAAGCCCGAATAAGGAAGAGAGGATAAGAAGATGATTACTGTTGACAGCATTGAGAAGGGTATCGTAATTGACCATATTAAGGCTGGCAAGTCGATGGAGATTTACCAGGCGCTGAATCTGGATGAGCTGGATTGCAGCGTTGCGATTATTAAGAATGTAAAGAGCAATAAGATGGGCTTCAAGGATATCATCAAGATCAGCGATACGATTGATCTGAATCTGGATGTTCTGGGCTACATTGATCCGAATATCACGGTGAACATCATCGAGGATGGCCGACGGATTGAGAAGAAACGCCTGGAGCTGCCGGAGAAGGTTGTGAATGTGGCTCACTGCAAGAATCCTCGCTGCATTACTTCGATTGAGCAGGAACTGGATCATGTGTTCCGCCTGGCGGATCGGGAGAGAGGAATCTACCGCTGCATTTACTGTGACCAGAAACCGGGGAAAGAACAGTAAAATCCCAGAAAATCTTAGAACCGTCGCCGCGTGTGTCCGGCCAGCGTGACCGGGAATCCCATGCGTCAAACTGTGTATGCTTGACCCATTAGGATTCTCGGTCTGACTTTGCCGGACGCGTCTGACGGTTCTTTCGATTTTCCCGCCACGCCCGATGCCGATAGGGTAAGGGGCTTCGCAATAGTCAAAAACGGCGCAGGACATTTTTTTGTTCTGCGCCGTTTTCTATATAGGTCTCTTATTTTTCTATTGTTTTTTCTTCCCCATAATTAGTTCAGGGTTACTTTACGGAAGTTCTTCTTTCCGCGGCGTACAACGATGCCGTCTCCGGAGAGCTGTTCGCCGGCAAGTACGGTCTTGATGTCGCTTACTTTCTCGCCGTCTACGACTACACCGCCTTGCTCTACGGCGCGGCGTGCTTCAGATTTGGTATTTACCAGGCCGGTCTTTACGAGGAGGGTGAGGATGTCGATGCCGCCGTCGGTCAGGTCTGCTTCCGTGAGCTCGGATTTCGGCATGTTCTCACTGTTTCCGCCGCCTGCGAACAGGGCGCGGCTGGCTTCCTGTGCCTTGGTTGCTTCTTCTTCACTGTGAACCAGCTTCGTAAGCTCGAATGCCAGGATTTCCTTGGCCTGGTTCAGCTGGCTGCCTTCCCAATGATCCATCTCGTCGATCTGCTCCAGCGGGAGGAAGGTGAGCATACGCAGGCACTTCAGAACGTCCGCATCACCTACATTTCTCCAGTACTGGTAGAACTCGTAAGGGCTTGTCTTGGCCGGATCAAGCCATACGGCACCGGACTGGGTCTTACCCATCTTCTTGCCTTCGGAGTTGAGGAGCAGGGTGATGGTCATTGCGTAGGCGTCCTTGCCGAGCTTTCTGCGGATCAGTTCGGTACCGCCCAGCATGTTGCTCCACTGGTCATCACCGCCGAACTGCATGTTGCAGCCATACTTCTGGTACAGGGTGTAGAAATCGTAACTCTGCATGATCATGTAGTTAAATTCCAGGAAGCTTAATCCCTTCTCCATGCGCTGCTTGTAGCACTCGGCACGCAGCATGTTGTTAACGCTGAAGTGTGCACCGACCTCACGGAGCAGTTCTACGTAGTTCAGATTCATCAGCCAGTCTGCGTTGTTGACCATAAGTGCCTTGCCGTCGGAGAAGTCGATGAATTTACTCATCTGCTTCTTGAAGCAGTCACAGTTATGCTGGATGGTCTCTACCGTCATCATGGTACGCATATCGGTACGTCCGCTGGGGTCACCGATCATGCCGGTACCGCCGCCGACCAGGGCAATGGGCTTGTTGCCTGCCATCTGCAGACGCTTCATCAGGCAAAGTGCCATGAAGTGTCCGACATGAAGGCTGTCTGCCGTGGGATCAAAGCCGATATAGAAGGTTGCTTTGCCGTTGTTGATGAGTTCTTTGATTTCTTCTTCGTCTGTCACCTGCGCGATCAGGCCGCGGGCAACGAGTTCGTCATAAACTGTCATGCTTTTTCTCCTTTTTCTTCTAAAGAATGAAACTAAAATAAAAAACGGAAATCTTCTTATCCTTATGTAAAGGACGAGAATGATTCCCGTGTTACCACCTTTATTCACCGGCCGCTCACACGGCCCGCCTCTTCGGGTACGCTTGTCTATACCCTAGCAGGATAACGGTTGCAGGTTCCGTCACAGCCTACCGGAAATTCTCATGCACATCGTGTAGAAGATGTGCACTGGAAAATAACTTTCGGTGTGAAGCTCAAAGAGGTATTCACCGTCGGTATCCCCTGCGCCTCTCATCCGCCGGCTGCTTTCTGTCGGGTACTTCCGCGGCTACTTGTTCTTATCTTAGCCTTTTTCAATCTTTTGTTGCCGAATTGGAATTGTTTCGACAGGCACTAGTATACACAATGTCTGCTGGTTTTGTCAAGTAAAAAATGGTAACTATTCAGAGCCATGCGGATTTTGATCAAATGCACGAATCATGCTTGCATGAATGAGAGCATTTGATCAAAATCCATATGGTGAGAAACCACAGAGAGATGTAGTGTAAGCGAAATCGATCTGTGGATCTGATTTCATAATCAGGCGTTTTGAGTCAGCCACTCCCGCATGAGCTGTACGTATTCTTCATTTGCTTCCGCGAAGCAGCAGTGGCGGCAATTGCGGAAGAGTTCCCATCTGGCGTTGGGGATGCGGTCGTACATGTACTTGGCGATGTACGGCGTGCAGAGATCGTTGCCGCCGTTGATGATCAGCGTCGGCTGCTTAATATCTGCGAGCTGTGTGGTGACGTCGAAGTCTTTTAACGTACCGGTCGGGGTGAATTCGTTCGGCCCCCAGGCGGTAACATAAGCTTCTCTGCCGGTTCGTTTCGGACGCGTAAGGCACTCGAAGCCGAGCTCAGAGACGTCTCCGGCGGCATGGCGGAACATGAATTCGTCCTCGGCGGCCTGATAGGCGGCTCCGCTGTAGTCATTGCGGCTGACTGCGTCGTCGATGGCTGCCTGCATTTCTTCCGGCAGCTCTTTGATCATACGGTGCTGCTCAATGCCCCACATCCAGGAGGACGGAAGTGTACTGGACAGAATCAGGCTCTTTACGCCTTCTGGATGGTAATTGCATACATAATCGAGAAGAAGCATGCCTCCCCAGGACTGACCCAGCAGGTGAATTTCAGGAAGATCCAGGTGTTCTCTCAGGGCTTCCAGCTCATGAACCCAGGTCTCTGCGATCCAGAGTTCCGGATGACCTTCGACCCAGGAATTGCCGCAGCCGAGCTGATCATACATGATCAGAGGAGTTTCCTCCGCCAGGGCGTCTAGCGTCTCAAAATAGTTGTGTGTAGAGCCAGGTCCACCGTGCAGCAGCACGAGAGGCGTCCGCCCGGAATGAAGGTTTCCTGCAATCCGGTAGTAGGTCTGGTATCCCAGATATGGCATATAGCCTTCCTGTATGTTCATAAATTTCTCCCTCCTGTTTTGTGGCCAGACACGGTCATGCTCCACGGTTTTCCTGGTGTTGACTCCTGTTCTCTGTCCACTGCATTCTGACTGCTATCCACTGGTCACTGACCACTAATCACTGACCACTAATCCCTGTACAGCTTCTCCTTGCGTCCGATCATCTCATCGATGCGTTCCATGTATTGCTCAACGGCTTTTACGTTGTCACAGCGCTCGATCCGTCCGTCCGCATAGATATGCTTGCTGACGGTTCCGGCTCCGAGGGCTACGATGTCCTGCTTTTCTTCCATGATGAGGATGTTGTAGATGCCAGCTTTTCCTTCGGAAGCGAAGCCCACGTTCTCCAGGTTTCCTGCCATATTTTTCTGGCGGTACAGATAGTAGGGGGCAAGTCCCATGCGGGCGGCTCCTTCAGAAGCGATGCGCATCATTTCCTCGGATTCTTCCTGTGTGCCTCCGGCTACGACAGTCCCTGCGGCTTCCATCTTCAGGCGGGAAGCACGCTTTACCGCAAGGGAATGCACGGTCAGGTTATCCGGACGAAGTTCCTCCAGCTGATGAATGGTGTCCGCAACATCCTCCGGCATCTCACCGGGAAGTCCGAGAATCAGATCCATATTGATGTTGTCGAAGCCGAGGTCTCTGGCCATCTGGTAGGCCTGACGAATATCCTCGACACTGTGACGACGTCCAATCCGGCGCAGGGTTTCCTCCTGCATGGTCTGTGGATTGATCGAAATTCTGGTAACCGGATGCTTCTTCAGTACCTGCAGCTTCTCTGTGGTGATGCTGTCCGGTCTTCCGCCTTCTACCGTGAACTCCTGCAGGTCGCTGAAGTCAAAGGAGTCACTGACCTTCGTGAGCAGCCGGTCCAGTAGCTCCGGAGAAAGCGATGTCGGTGTACCGCCGCCGATATAGATGGTATTCAGCTTCCGTCCCTTAAAATGCTCCGCTGCCCAGTCGATCTCACGGAACAACGCGTCCAGGTACTCTCCCATCCGGGGCGCCCATCGGCTCATGGGATAGGAGGTAAAGGAGCAATAGAGGCAGGTTGTCGGGCAGAAAGGAATGCCGATATAGAGACTGTAGCCCTGTTCGTAATCGATATTCTTCAGGATTTCCTTCTCGCGGAAGGCGATATCCGCCGCCAGCGCCGCCTTCTCCGGGCTTACCAGATAGAAGGATTCCATCTCCCGGCAGATCTCCTCCCGGCTCATCCCCGCTTCCAGAAATCCCATCGCGATCTTCGTGGGGCGGATGCCGGTGAGCGCCCCCCAGGGAAGCGTCTTCCCGGTCATGGCAGCCAGCTGATGGTACAGCTTCCGCTTCATATCATTCTTCTGCGCGATCCGGTCTTCGCCCTCGCCTTCCGGAATCTCAATGGTGAGCTCCGCCTTTTCCTCCGGAGCCGCATTCTCTTCCTGGTTCTTTACGAACTCTTCCCCGGGGAAGAAAGACATCAAAAGACCGCGCACATCATATTCAAAATCATCTCTTGATAAATGGAAATTTATCATGTTGTCCCCCTGGCTCTCTTAAAAGGCAGCCGGATTATACTTCTTCTCGTGACCGATCGTGGTGGAATCGCCGTGTCCGGGATAAACCTCCACATCGTCCGGAAGAAGGAACAGCTGCTCGCGCAGGGAGCGCATAATTGCTGCCTCACTGCCGGTGTCCAGATCCGTGCGCCCATAGGACTCATAGAACAGGGTATCACCCGCAATCAGAATCTTCTCTTCCTCGAAGTAATAGCAGCAGCTTCCCGCTGTATGACCGGGCGTATGAATCACACGGATATGAAAACCTGCCAGATCCAGTTCATCCCCGTCATGAAGAAGGATATCCGGCGTCACAGTCATAGCTTCTGCCCACGCCTTGGAGCGGTTCATCCAGGAATCGCCCATCAGAGCAGCTTCGTCCGCATAGGCGTATACCGGCACATCCAGGCTCTTCTTCAGATCATTGACTGCATAGATATGGTCAAAATGTCCATGCGTCAGGAGGATCGCCTTCATATCGTAGCCGCGCATCTTAATCTGCTCCAGAAGGTAGGGGGCATTGTCCGCCGGATCTACCAGAAGGGTCTCCTTCGTCTCTTTGTTGATTAAAAAATATACGTTGGTACCGATTGCGCCAAGCACGCGGTACTGAATCTCCATCTTACTCATCCTACTGTCCTCTGAATATCTACCACGCCCTCTACCTGACGCAGCTTGCTCATTAAATGTGTAATCTCATCAATGCCTGCCGTCTCGAACGAGATGGTCATCGTGGCAATGCCCTGCTTGCTGGTTCTCGTATTGACCGAATTGATATCGATCTCCTCTTCCGCAAGCACGCGGGAAACGTCCGCCAGCAGACCTCTGCGGTCATGTGCGAACAGGGTAATCTCTGTGACATAGCGCTCGTTGTCGGCGCCTGCCTCCGGCATCTGCCATTCCGCCTCGATCATACGGTCTCTCTCGATCTCCGGAAGGTTCAGGACGTTGACGCAGTCCGTGCGATGAATCGAGATACCGCGGCCACGGGTCACGAAGCCGACGATCTCATCCCCGGGGATCGGATTACAGCACTTGGAGAAATGAACCGCCACATCGTTAATGCCTTCCACCACAATTCCGCTCTTGGATTTCTTCAGCAGCGGCTTCTTGCTCTCAGAGACTGCCTGCAGGACCTCCTCGTCTGTGATCTTGCGGCGCTCCTCCTTCTTCTTCTCTTCGAGGAGCTTGTTGACCACCTGGCCTTCCTTCATACCGCCGTGACCAATCGCAGCGACAACAGAATCCCAGTCGCGGAAGCCGTACTTGCGCACAACCTTCTCCAGGTACTCCGGCTTCTGCAGCTCAGACAAGTTCAGTCCCTTCGCCTTGCAATAGCGGTCCAGAAGATCGCGTCCCTTGATGATATTATCTTCCTTGTTCTGCTCGCGGAACCACTGGTTGATCTTATTCCGCGCCTGTGTACTCTTCACCAGCTTCAGCCAGTCGCGACTCGGTCCCTTGGAGTTCTGGGAGGTAATGACCTCGATGCGGTCTCCATTCTGGATCTGGTAATCGATCGGAACCAACTTGTCATTCGCACGCGCACCAACCATGCGGTTACCAACAGCGCTGTGGATGCTGTAGGCAAAGTCGATCGGCGTGGAGCCCTTCGGCAGGTTCTTGACATCGCCGCCGGGAGTGAAGCAGTATACGTTCTCCGAGAACATATTCAGATCGCTTTTTAAGGAGGTCAGGAACTCACCGTTATCAGACATCTCCCTCTGCCACTCCAGGATCTGGCGCAGCCAGCTGAGCTTTTCTTCCTCACCTTTGACGCCTCCGGTACCACCCTCCTTGTATTTCCAGTGAGCCGCAATACCGTATTCCGCTGTGCGGTGCATCTCGTAGGTACGAATCTGAATCTCAAAAGGCTGACCGGTCTTGCCGATCAGAGTCGTGTGCAGCGACTGATAGCGGTTCGGCTTCGGCATCGCGATATAATCCTTGAAGCGTCCGGGAACCGGCGTGTACATCTCATGGATCAGTCCCAGCACGGCATAGCAGTCCTGAACCGTATCCACGATCACGCGAACAGCGAACAGGTCATAAATCTGATCCAGCGTCTTGTGCTGAACCTTCATCTTCTTGTAAATACTGAAATAGTGCTTCACACGGCCATAGACTTCCGCCTTGATTCCGGCTTTCTTCAGATGCCCGGAAACTTCATCCACAATACTTCCGATATAATCCTCGCGGGCCATCTTCCGGCGGTCGATATCGTCCACCAGCTGCTTATAAGCCTCCGGCTCCAGATAGCTTAACGCCAGATTATCCAGCTCGATCTTTAGCTTCGAAATACCGAGACGGCTTGCCAGAGGCGCGTAGATCTCGAGTGTCTCTCTCGACTTCTCTCTCTGCTTCTCCGGCTTCATATACTGAAGGGTTCGCATGTTGTGCGTGCGGTCCGCCAGCTTGATAATAATCACTCGAATGTCCTTCGCCATTGCGAGGAACATCTTGCGCAGGTTCTCCGCCTGCAGCTCCATCTTGTCACCATCCCAGGAGAGACGGGTCAGCTTCGTGACGCCGTCCACAAGGAGTGCCACATCTTCGCCGAATTCGGCCTGAAGATCCTCCAGAGTCATAGGAGTGTCTTCCACAACGTCATGCAGAATACCTGCAATGATGGACTCCTTGTCCATCTCCAGCTCTGCCAGAATAATCGCTACATGAAGCGGGTGAATAATATACGGATCGCCGGATTTTCTCTTCTGCCCGCCATGCGCCTTATCCGCAATGTGATATGCCTTCTCAATCATGGACACATCATCCGAAGGGTGGTAACGGTGAATCGTTTCAATCAGCTGCTCGTACAGCTCCTCCGGCGTTTTCTTTTCTTCTATAGGTGTTGCCAATTTATTACAATCTGTCACTTTCTCTACATTTCTTTCGTTTTCCATAAATAACGCCAGGAGAAGTATTCTCCTGTGTCCCCCCTTTCTTCCTGCCTTCCGCGCCTGCGGGACCCGAAGGTCTCCCCTGCCGCAGCACGGCCAGCCGGTATCCGCTGCTTAAGACTTACTGGAAAACACAGCCGCATCAGCGAATCAGGCTCTTACTGATACGAATGTAATCCTCCGGAAGTGATTTCTGCATATGCAGAGCTTCCTGAATATCATAATCAACAAAAGCTCCGCCGCGGTAAGCGACGATTCGCTTGCTCTTTCCTTCCTGAAGGAGTTCGACCGCCTTTGCTCCCATGATGGAAGCGTATACGCGGTCCTTACAGGTCGGCGTACCGCCTCTCTGCATATGGCCAAGTATCGTTGCGCGGGTCTCAATGCCGGTTGCGGCCTCGATCCGGGCAGCCATGCTGACCGAATGCCCGATGCCTTCCGCATTGATAATGATGTGATGTTTCTTGCCCTTGCGGCGCTTCTCAATAATCCGGTCGATCAAAGCCTGTTCGTCATGATCGTACATCTCCGGAAGGAGCATATCCTCCGCGCCATTGGCAATTGCGCACCACATAGCGATATATCCGGCCTGGCGCCCCATAACTTCCACGATACTGACTCTCTCGTGAGAAGTTGAAGTATCGCGAATCTTATCGATCGCTTCCATCGCTGTGTTAATCGCGGTGTCAAAGCCGATCGTGTAATCCGTACAGGCGATATCAAGATCGATCGTGCCGGGCACACCGATGGTATTGATGCCCCGCTCCGCCAGCGCTCCCGCGCCCCGGAAAGAACCGTCGCCACCGATAATTACCAGTCCCTCAATTCCGTGCTTCCGGCAGATCTCCGCCGCATGGTCCTGCACTTCCGGCTGGAACATCTCCCGGCAGCGGGCCGTATACAGAATCGTGCCGCCTCTGTGAATAATATCCGATACGCTGACCGGCGGCATATCTACAATATCCTCATCGAGAAGTCCGGCATATCCTCTCCGGATTCCCTTTACTTCCATTCCCTTGGCCGTCGCCGTGCGAACAACCGCGCGCACTGCGGCATTCATGCCAGGCGCATCACCGCCGCTCGTTAATACACCAATCGTTTTGCAGCCTTCTGACATATCTCATACCACCTTTCCTCATAATCCTTAAGCTTTAATTTTAGCTCATATCCATCAGAAAATCAAGGAGAAGATTGCCGCCGGCAAAATCCCCGGACAAATTACGAAAAATATCCGAAAAAATACCTGCCCGGAAAATTTCAGAGCAGGTATTCCGATATTTTTACTTTTTTTTCCAGATCTCATCCAGAGTCTTATCCACCATACGCACATTATCCTTACCGTACAGAGTCTCAATCCGGTAGATATCGTCCTCCGTCAGCGGCTCATTCAGAGAAGCGGTCGCGCGCTTTACCAGGCGCTCCTTCTCCAGGAATACCGTAACCCCCCGGCCGCCGACCAGCTGCAGCAGACGAGCGCGCCCATCGTCAAAGGCCGCCTTATCCGCGAACTTCACCCACAGCTCCTTCGGCCAGGGAGAAAACTCGATCACACGCTCACATACCAGCTTGCCGACAGCATCCTCACCGTGTGTTACGCGGCCGCGGATGAAGACTCTCTTCTCCTCCTCCAGCATACTCCGGTTATTCTCATAATCTTTGGGGAACACAATAATTTCAATCGTCCCTGTCAGATCCTCCAGCGTGAGGAACGCCATGGTCTGATTATTCTTCGTGATTTTCAGATTCTTGGACGTAATAATTCCGCCGATCACCGCAATACTGCCGTCTTTCGCCACCGCATGACCGGTCTCCGGATCCACTACGAAATCCGCCGCCGTCGCGGTTATATTATTCTTCCACTTCTTCTCATCATCCTCCAGAGGATGTCCGCTGATATACACACCCAGTACCTCCTTTTCAAACTGAAGCAGCTCCGCTTTCTCATATTCTTCCACGTCGGGCATGCGTACTTCATAATCCTTCCGTTCTTCCTCTCCCATCAGATCGAAGAGAGACATCTGCCCTGTGATATGTTCCTTCTTCTCCCGGTTTTTCTGATCCATCAGATCCGCATAAATCAGCATCTTCTGCCGACGGTTCCCGGGGAGCCCATCCATAGCTCCCGACAGGATCAGGTTCTCCAACGTACGCTTATTCACTTCCTTCGTCGAAAGCCTCTCGATAAAATCTTTCAGCGACGTATAGGGACCACCGGCCTCACGCTCCGCCGTGATACTCTCAATCACGTTCCGCCCAATGCTCTTGATTGCGGAAAGACCGTAGCGGATACTTCCCTCATGCGCGGAGAACTCCCACTCTCCTTCATTGATATCCGGCGGGAGAAGCGGTATATTCATATTCCGGCAGGTGCGGATATATTCCGAGACCTTTAGCGAGTTATCAATCACAGAGGTCATAAGAGCTGCCATAAACTCTACCGGGTAATAATATTTCAGGTAAGCCGTCTGGTAGGAAACCACCGCGTAGCAGGCCGCATGCGACTTGTTGAACGCATATTTGGCAAAATCTGTCATCTCATCAAAAACAAGATTTGCGATCTCCGGGGAAATGCCCTTCGCCGCACAGCCGGGCACGCCCTCCTCCGGATTCCCATATACGAAGTTCTGCCGCTCCCGCTGCATCACATCGCCCTTCTTCTTACTCATGGCACGGCGCACCAGATCGCTTCGTCCCAACGTATAACCGCCCAGATTCCGCACGATCTGCATGACCTGCTCCTGGTAGACGATACAGCCGTAGGTCGGCTTCAGAATCGGCTCCAGCTCCGGGCAGTGATATGTGATCGCGCGCGGATTGTTCTTGCCCTTGATGTAAAGGGGAATGAAATCCATGGGGCCCGGCCGGTACAGCGAGATTCCTGCGATCATATCCTCCAGATTCTGCGGCTTCAACTCCTTCATGAAGCTCTTCATGCCGGAACTTTCCAGCTGGAACACGCCGTCGTTCTTGCCGGTGCTGATAGAATCGAAAACCTTCTTATCATCATAATCAATCCGGTCAATATCCAGATGAATGCCCCGGTTCTTCTCCAGAGCCTTCACGGTATTCTGAATAACCGTAAGTGTGCGGAGTCCCAGGAAATCCATCTTGAGAAGTCCCAGCTCCTCCAGCGTCGTCATGGTAAACTGCGTTGTCAGCATACCATCCTGCGAACGGGACAGCGGCACATACTCCATGACCGGCAGCTGACTGATCACAACACCGGCTGCATGCATGGACGTATGCCTCGGCAGCCCTTCTAGACGCAACGACATATCGATCAGCTTCTTCACCCGCTCATCGCTCTCATACAGATTCTTCAGCTCCCGGTTCATATCCAGAGCCTTCGTAATCGTAATATTCAGCTCCTGCGGGATCATCTTCGCCACCTGATCGCACAGCGAGTACGGCAGATCCATCACGCGGCCAACGTCACGGATCACGCCACGAGCCGCCATCGTACCGAAGGTAACAATCTGTACCACGCGGTTGCTGCCGTATTTTCTTGTTACATAATCAATGACCTCCTGCCGCCTTTCGTAGCAGAAGTCAATATCAATATCCGGCATGCTTACGCGCTCCGGATTCAGGAAACGCTCGAACAGCAGCTGATAGCGGATTGGATCGATATTCGTAATCTCCAGACAATAGGATACGATACTTCCGGCGGCGGAGCCTCGTCCGGGACCGACCGCAATGCCATTCTCCCTGGCATAGTGGATAAAATCCCACACAATCAGGAAATAATCCACGTATCCCATCGTCTTAATAACATTCAGCTCGAAATCCAGCTGCTTCCGTAAGGTACCGTCATCCTGCGGATAGCGGCGCTCCAGACCCTCGCTGCATAGCTTATTCAGATATTCCCACGACGTATAGCCGTCCGGAACGTCGAACTTCGGCAGCTTCGTCACGCCGAACTCGATCTCAACCTGGCAGCGCTCCGCGATGCGGTGCGTATTCTCGATGGCCTCCGGCGCATACGGGAAAAGCGCCCGCATCTCCTCCTCGGATTTGCAGTAATACTGGCCACCCTCATAGCGCATACGGTTCTCATCGCTCAGCTTCTTACCGGTCTGCAGGCAGAGGAGGATATCGTGGGGTTCCTCATCTTCTTTATTGATATAGTGGATATCGTTCGTTGCCACCAGGTCGATTCCCAACTCCTGACTCATGCGCATCAGGCCCATATTCACCGTCTGCTGCGTCGGAATTCCGTGATCCTGCAGCTCCAGGAAAAAATTATCCTTTCCGAAAATATCCTGATAGCGTTTTGCTGCCGCCACCGCCTCCTCGTACATGCCGCGTTCCAGATTTCTCGCGACTTCACCGGCCAGGCAGGCACTCAGGGCAATAATCCCCTCATGGTACTGCTGCAGCACCTCCAGATCAACACGCGGCTTATAATAATAGCCATCAATAAACCCCATGGACACGATCTTCATCAGGTTGTTGTAGCCCTGATTATTCTCCGCCAGAAGCACCAGATGATAATACTTATCCGCGCTGTCTCCGACCTCCTTCGTCAGACGGGAACCGGGCGCGACATAGACCTCGCAGCCCAGAATGGGCCGGATGCCCTCCTTCCGGCAGGCACGGTAAAAATCGATTACGCCGTACATGACGCCATGATCTGTGATCGCCAGACTGTCCATGCCCATCTCTTTTACTCTTGCCACCAGCTCAGAGATTTTGCTGGCGCCGTCCAAAAGACTGTATTCCGTATGCACATGTAAATGAGTAAAAGCCATGGGGTTATTCTCCTTCTGTTATGATAATCCGTTCTTTCAGAGCTTCTGAGCCTTCACCCGATTTTTTCTTCACCGTGTGGCTCCTGATCACTATCTGTGCTGCATCCGTGCGGCAACTTTCTCCTGCACAGCATCGCCGACTTCGTTCGTCTTCGCGTTACCGCCAAGCTCCGGGGAAAGGTGCTTCTTCTCTACCAGTACATCTTCGATCGCGTCAATGACCAGCTTTCCGTAATTCTCATAGCCAAAGAAATCCAGCATCTGGCTCGCCGACCAAATGGACGCCATCGGATTTGCCGCTCCAGTACCCGCGATATCCGGTGCAGAGCCATGGATCGGCTCGAACATGGACGGATACTTACGCTCCGGATTCAGATTCGCTCCGGCTGCCAGCCCCATACCGCCGGCAATCGCCGCGCCAAGGTCTGTCAGAATATCGCCGAACAGGTTCGAGGTTACTACCACCTGGAAGCGGCCGGGATCGCGCACGAAATGGCAGGCCGCCGCGTCCACCAGATACTCATGGGTCTCGACTTCCGGATACTCCTTACTGATCTCATGGAAGATCTGATCCCAGAATACCATGGAATAGTTCAGCGCGTTCGCCTTGCTGACGCTGGTTACGCTCTTACCTTCCTTTCTGGCCAGATCGAACGCATAGCGCATGATACGCTCGCAACCCTTGCGGGTAAATACGCCGGTCTGGTGTACAACTTCCTCCGGAGTGCCTTTATTCAGCCACTCGCCCTCACCGGAATACTCTCCCTCGCTGTTCTCGCGGATAACTACCATATCGATATCCTCGCGCTTTACATTGGCCAGCGGGCAGGGTGCGCCCTTCAGAAGCTTCACCGGGCGGACATTCACATATTCATCGAAGCCCTTGCGGATAACAAGCAGAAGCTCACGCAGGGAAATATGATCCGGAACACCAGGGAAGCCGACTGCTCCAAGGTAGATGGCGTCGAACTGCTTCAGGATGTCCATGCCGTCCTCCGGCATCATACGTCCTTCCTTCAGATAATACTCGCATCCCCAGGGAAAATGTGTAAATTCAAAAGAAAACGTGCCGTCCATACGGGCTACGGTTTCCAGAATCTTGATGCCTTCAGCAAGTACGTCCGGGCCAATGCCATCACCGGCAATGACTGCTATCCGATAAGTTTTCATAGTAATCGATTCCTCCATAGATTTCGCGCAGGCTGTTCCTGCGCGAATGTGTGTTCTTTCATTTTAACACACGTTTTCCGCTCCCACAAGTATTATTTCAAATTAGCTCTTGACGAATCTCATTCCTTTCCTTATCATTAATTTGTTCTAAGCTATGTACAACACTTTACGAGGGAGAGAAGAAATGAATCGATTAGGCTTTGATAACGATAAATATCTGCAGATGCAGTCTGCTCTAATCCGTGAGCGGATTGATAAGTTCGGCGGCAAGCTGTATCTGGAGTTCGGCGGCAAATTGTTCGATGACTACCATGCGTCCCGTGTTCTTCCCGGTTTCCATCCGGACAGTAAGATCACGATGCTCCTGCAGCTGAAGGACCAGGCGGAGATCGTCATCGTCATTAATTCCGCTGATATTGAGAAGAACAAGGTACGTGGGGATCTCGGAATTACCTACGACCTAGATGTTCTGCGTTTGATCGATGCGTTCCGCGGCAACGGTCTCTACGTGGGAAGCGTGGTTCTGACCCGCTATCAGGGACAGCCCGCAGCGGATGCGTTCCAGGCTCGCCTGGAGGCGCTCGGCATCCGCGTATACCGCCATTACCCGATCCCCGGCTATCCTTCGGATATTGCTACAATCGTGAGCGATGAGGGTTACGGTATCAATGATTACATTGAGACATCCCGCTCTCTGGTTGTGGTTACAGCTCCCGGCCCCGGCAGCGGCAAGATGGCAACCTGCCTGTCTCAGCTTTACCATGAGAATAAGAGAGGTATTCAGGCCGGATATGCGAAGTTCGAGACTTTCCCGATCTGGAATCTTCCGCTGAAGCATCCGGTGAACCTGGCTTACGAGGCGGCGACTGCGGATCTGAATGATGTGAATATGATCGATCCCTTCCATCTGGAAGCCTATGGCGAGACGACAGTGAATTACAACCGCGATGTGGAGATCTTCCCAGTATTGAATGCGATGTTCCAGAAGATCTATGGCGAGTCTCCCTATAAGTCTCCGACCGATATGGGTGTAAATATGGCAGGCAACTGCATTATTGATGATGAGGCTGTCCGCGCAGCTGCCAATCAGGAGATTATCCGACGCTACTATGCGGCTCTGTGCGATGAGCGCACGGGGCTCGGCAGTCCGGAGACGACTTACAAGATCAAACTGCTGATCCAGCAGGCCGGTATCTCGGAGGAGGATCGCCCGGTGATCGCGGCGGCTCTTGCGAAGGAAGCTGCGACCGGTGAGCCTGCGATGGCAATTGAGCTGAATGACGGACGTATCCTGACGGGCAAGACTTCGACGCTGATGGGTTCTGCTTCCGCAATGCTGCTGAATGCGCTGAAGGCTTCTGCAGAGATTCCGGATGAGACGCTCCTTATGTCCCGTGAGGTGATCGAGCCGATTATGGAGCTGAAGACCGGGCATCTTGGCAATCATAATCCTCGTCTGCATACAGATGAGATCCTGATCGCGCTGGCGATCTGCGCGGTGAATGATCCGGTTGCGAAAAAGGCGATGGATCAACTTCCGGCACTGAAGAACTGCGAAGCACATTCCACGGTTATGCTCTCGCAGGTGGATGTCAATACGTTCCGCAAGCTGGGGATTCACCTGACCTGCGAGCCGAAGCATCAGACGAAGAAGCTGTTCCACAAGTAATCGCAGATCCTCATTATGAAAAAACTCCCCGTGAAGTCTTCCACAGACTTTCACGGGGAGTTTCGTTATATCTTCATTTGATATGTTTTTTGCTATTGTGATAGCAGGCGCTGAGCGCTTACGGAAGGAATGCTCCAGCCGTTGCCCAGGAGAAGAGTCCGGGTAAGAGCGCTACGATGACAGCTACCAGAACCAACAGGCCGCTGAGCTTGATGACGTGCTTGCCGAGCTCGCCGATGGTGCACTCCGCGATCGGGCTCATAACCAGCAGGCAGAGTCCGCAGAGCGGGCTGCACAGGCCGACTGCCTGGCAGATAATGATTGACACAATGCTAGTGTAGGGATCCAGACCATAGGATACCAGGATCGGGTATACCAGAGGAACAATGATCGCCATTGCTGCCCCACAATCCATGAATGCACCCAGAAGGAGCATGCAGCCAAGGATCAGCAGAATCAGTACGCTGCCGGAGATACCGGAAGAAATCAGTGCGTTCGCCAGCTGTGCCGGGATATCCAGAGCGGTCATTGCACCGGAGAATACGCTTGCCAGAGCGATCATGAAGCAGAGCGGAGCCGCATTCAGCGTGCACTTCTTAATCATAGGAAGAATCTCCGACGGCTTGATCGTCTTGTAAATGCAGGTAGCAACGAAGATGGAGTAGATCAGGCTGATAACTGCCGCCTGGGCCGTATCCGCAATGCCGGTGAAGATGGTGCCGAGGATCAGTACTGGAGTGAACAGAGCCCACAGGCTCTCTTTCAGCAGATCGGAGAACTTACGCTTGCGAAGCTCATCCACAGTCTTGTCAATGTACTCCTGATTACCATTGCCCTTGCGCAGGCAGTACAGATACGCATAAATGATGAGAAGGACACCAGCTGCCACACCGGCAACTGCCGCGATCTGGTACAGAGGCACCAGATCCATACCTCCGGCCAGAGCTGCCGCGCCGGTCAACGGAACACTGGGAGGAATAACCATACCCAGGCAGCCTGCCGATACCAGAATGCTGGCACTGAACATCTTGCCGTAACCCATCTCGATCAGCAGCGGGTAGCACATCGCGCCTACTGCAGCGGTCGTCGCAGGGCCGGAACCGGAGATGGCTCCATAGAACATACAGGTTACGATCGATACGATCGGCATGAAGCCTTTCTTCTTACCGAAGAAATAAGCGAAGGTATCGAAAATCTTGTCGGTCAGCTTACCCTTGGCCATGAACTCACCGGCTACCATGAAAAGCACGATGGTCAGACCAACGTTATTCGCTACCGCGCCGGAAATCGCGTTCTCCGCAATCTGCATCCAGCTGAGTGCCGTATCCGAACCCATAAGAAGCGGAATGGAAGAAGCAGAAAGCAGAATGGACAGTACAATCGGCAGGGACAGTACAATGATGCCACCGAAGAAAACAATAAGGAATACTGTGGACATTATTTATTACCTCCCTTTCCCGAAGTTGCAAACTTGTAGATGTAAGCGATCACGCCAAGCGTGTAGCCTACTGCCGGAGCCGCATAGGCAAGTACCAGCGGGATGCCGGGTGCTACTGCGTTGGATGCTCCGCTTGCCAGAGTATTTGCAGTCAGGCGATAGCTGAGTACGCACATAACAATCATCATAACGAACATCAGGATCTCGCCGAGCATCTTCAGCCCGTTCTGCAGACCCTGCGGATACTTCCCGGACAGAAGCTCGATACGCATAAACGCACTACGCTTTACGCACGGACCGAGTGCCAGGAAAACCATCCAGCCATAAGTGTAGAACGACAGCTGCTTAAACAGATTCACAGAATCGGGGGCAATGAACTGCGCGATAAAAGATATCAGCGTCAGCACAGTTGCCGCCACAATCATGATGAGCATCAGCGTCTGTTCCAGTTCATCCAGAAAATCTTTTTTCTGATTCATGATACTTTTCCTCCCAATATTTCTCCCTGATTCCGCTGCCAGGGACTATAATTCTTCGTTTAAGAACTAACGGAGGAAAGTTTAGCACAGAAACAAAGGCGCGTCAATTAGGCAATCTTATCATCTTTTTCCACGAAAAAACGTCATTTTCCAACGAATTTCTTAACAAATCATAATTTCTTCCCATATAGACTATGTTTAAAGTTGTAATAGATGTTTTATCTTAACAAAATAAGACCGCCTGGCGACGATCTTATCTTTCTAATGTATTTCACTTATTTAATTTATTTTCTCAAGTCTTCAGCGATGTTTTTTAACTTCCGCAGGCGGTGATTGACGCCGGATTTTCCAACGGGCGGGTCGAGATAGGTACCGAGATCCTTCAGCGGCGTGTCCGGGTGCTCCAGACGGACATAGGCCATCTCCTGCAGAGGCTGCGGCAGCTGATCGAGACCTATCTTCTCCCGGATAAGCTCGATGTCGCGCACCTGCTCCACAGCTGCGGATACCGTCTTGTTCAGGTTCGCGGTCTCACAGTTCACCTTACGGTTGACAGTGCCGCTGATCTCGCGAAGGATACGGATATTCTCAAAGTTCATCAGGCTAATGTTCGCTTCCATCAGCCCCAGGAGATCCGCCAGCCCGTCGCTTTCTTTTACGTATACGACGTGATACTTCTTGCGCAGGACGATTTTCGCGTCCACATCGAAGGATTGGATGAGATCGCGGATGGCAGTCGCCTTCTCCGGGTTCGAGCACACGATCTCGAAGTGATAGGACTTCTCCGGATTGCTGATGGAGCCCATGCTTAAGAACGCGCCGCGCAGGAATGCTCTGCGGCAGCAGGGTGTGCGCAGCAGCAGAGAGCTGACCGGAAGCTCCAGATCGATCAGAGCGCCGTTCTCCTGCATGAATTTCGTCGCCTGCAGAATCCTCGTCACCACATCTCCGTTCCGGACGGCCAGTGTATAGACCCGGCTCTTCTTCCAGTCACCGCTTCCCATGACGGATACATCCGGAACGACATCGAATGTCTCGCACAGCAGCAGATTGGCTTTTCTCGCTACCAGCAGGTTCTCGCTCTGTAGCACAAGGAATAAGCGCCCGTGGGGCCGTACCGAGTACATGCCGCAGGCGCTGACAATCGCAGAAAGTTCCGCCAGCTGACAATGGCGGGCGGAACTTAACTGCCGTGACAGTTCTTCTTTTACTTCTCCTGAGAAAGACATCTAAAATTCCCCCAGACACTTTACTTCCATTTCCAGGTCAACACCGTACTTCTCATGCACGATGGCCTGTACATCTTTGCAAAGCTTCAAAATATCAGCGGCCGATGCTCCGTCCTTATTGATGACGAAGCCGCAGTGCTTCTCCGATACCTGCGCACCGCCGACGGTGTATCCGGCAAGTCCGGCGTCCTGGATCAGCTTTCCGGCAAAGTACCCCTCCGGCCGCTTGAATGTGCTGCCGGCGCTGGGATATTCCAGCGGCTGCTTACTGCGGCGCTTCCCGGCAAGTTCTGCCATCCGCTCACGGATCGCGGCGGGATCGCCGGTCTTCAGCGCAAAGCGAGCTGCCAGAACAATCAGCCCATCCTCTGACGCACGGCTGGTACGGTATCCGAATCGCATCTCTTCTGCCGGAATCCAGGCGATCTCTCCATCCGGAGTCATCACCTGTACCTCTGTCAGGACATCCTTCATCTCTCCGCTATAAGCTCCGGCGTTCATATAGACCGCTCCGCCCAGAGAGCCAGGGATTCCGGCCGCGAATTCCAGTCCCTGCAGACCGGCTGCGCAGGCGGTTCTTGCGAGAGCTGCCAGAGTGATTCCGGCTTCTGCCTCCATGTTATAGCAGCAATTTGATTTGAGAACCCTGCAGTCAGACATGCCGTCCCCGATATGCAGGACGACGCCTCGGATGCCGTTGTCGCCGACCAGGAGGTTGCTACCCTTGCCGATCACATAGCAGGGAACGCCCTGCTCCCGACATAGTTTCCGTACAGATGAGATCTTCTCTGCAGAATCCACCTCAATGAAATAATCCGCCGGGCCGCCCACCTGAAAGGTTGTGTGCATTCGCATGGATTCTTTCGCGCGGGCCGCTCCGGCTAATTGTATTAGTTCCTGTTCCCAGTTTATCATGTTTCTATATACTCCTGTTAGTGTAACTATTCAGAGCCAATGCTCAATTCCGCTGCGCTGCATCCCGCTGAATAGTTACCGGTTTTTAATCATGTTATTCTGGACGCGCTTATAGAATTCTTCCAACGCATCGTAGCCCATCTTCTTCTGGCGGAAGTTGACAGCTGCGGACTCCACGATTACAGCTACGTTCCGGCCCGGGCGGATCGGAATGGAATAGCAGATAATCTTATTGCCGAGATATTCCACATACTCGTCCTTATTGCCCAGGCGGTCGTAGGTCTTGGAGCGGTCCCACTCCTCCAGATTGATGACCATATCTACACTCTGGGTCTCCTTGACACTCTCGACACCGAACAGTGTCTTGACATCCACGATGCCAATACCCCGCAGCTCGATAAAATGTCTCGTCACTTCCGGGGCGCGTCCCACCAGAAGCTCCTCTGTGACACGATGCAGCTCGACAGCGTCATCCGCCACCAGGCGGTGTCCGCGCTTAATCAGTTCCAGGGCAGCTTCGCTCTTGCCGATGCCGCTCTCGCCGGTGATGAGCACACCCTCACCGAAGATATCCATCAATACGCCGTGGATCGTGAGCGTCGGAGCCAGCGTCTCCTGCAGGTAACGCAGCATACGGGCGAAGACATCGCTGGTGTTGCAACGGCTGGCCAGCAGAGGCACGCTGTACTTTCGTGCCAGTTCCAACACATCCTCATCCGGCATATGGTTTCTACAATAGACTAGGCAGGGAATATTGAAGCTGAACATCTTGTCGAAGACATAGATCTTCTGCTCGCGGGAGAGGGTCGCTACATAGGCGGTCTCCACATTTCCGATAATCTGTACCCGGTGACTATCAAAATGATCGAAGAAACCGGCCAGCTGCAGCGCCGGGCGGTTGATATTCGGTACATTCAATATGATTTCATCCGCATCAATATCCGGAGTCAGGGATCTAAGGTTATTGTCTCTGGCCAGCTGGCCGACACTGATTTCGCTCATAGTTATCCTCCTGTTCTAACTGTTGAGTATCGCCAGAAGATTATCCATCCATTCATCGCCGTTGCTGGCGCGAAGCGATTGCTCGGCGGCTGCGCCGCCGGTCTCGCGCATCCACCGGCGCGTCTCATCCGGCAGTTCCACCCACTCCAGCCCCTGCTGGGTGAGGATATCCCGATCCAGGGACTCCTCCTCATTCTCTACACGCTCTGCATATTCTTCCGTCTTCTGCGCGATCTCGATAAAACGCTTCTGGTCTTCCTCCTTCAGAGAATCCCAGAAGGTTTCACTCACTTGAAGCGAATCGAAGTAGATCTTGTGTCTGGCATCGATCACATAGTTCTGATTCTTCTCAATCCCGTAGCTGACTGTGATGGAGAGAGGATTCTCCTGAGAATTCACGATTCCCATCTGAAGGGCATTGTTCACCTGACGCAGATCCATGCTGTGAATATAAACGCCCAGGGACTGCCAGTAAGCCGCCTCGGCGCCGGTTCCCGATATGGTTCGCATGATTACACGGGAAAAATCCGCAGGTTCCTGCACTTTCTCCTTACTCGTCATCACCCGGTAATGCGCCGGGAACACACTGAGAAGAATGCTTCCGTTGTCCTGGCAGCCTTCCTCCAAAAGCGTACGAAGTTCTCCTCCCTGAAGGAGCTCGTTCAGCCGCTCCAGAGATACGTCGGTCAGCGAGGGGGCCCATAGAACCGCTCCTCCCACTTTAGTATTCGGAACGCCGACCCGGATGTCCACTGCACCGCTCTGCAGCGAAGAAACCGCATTATCAAGCTTTCCCAGTGTATCGTTCGGATAAATTGCCACTTCAAAGCGATCACCGAACTCCTCCTCCACATAGGACTTGAACTTCACCGCCGTCCGATGGGCGGTACTGCCCTCCAGTGCCGACGTAGTCAGGATCAGGGTCTGTGTACTGGTCTCCTTGACCGGCGTTTCTCCCGCCTGCTGCTTCGCTGCCGCATCGAACAGATACTCCTCTCCGGCGGATGCGCAGGCCGTCAGAGAGGTACAGAACATCAGCAATAATATGCTGCTGCGCAGATACTTGTTCAGATACTTATTCATATGTATCCTCCTTCTGGCGCGCCCGGTACTGACCCGGCGTCTCCTTCTCATATTTCTTGAATACACGGATAAAACTCTGGGAGGAGCCAAAGCCGGTCTTCTCACCGATTTCTCCTACCATCAGCGTAGTTTCATCCAGCAGCCGTTTCGCCTGCTTCAGACGATAGCGGTTCAGATAATCCAGGAAGCCAGGAGCCTGATATTCCTTAAAAAGCTTTGACAGATATTGCGGCGATACGCCCAGCATCTGTCCGAGCATATCCAGGGACAGGCCGCTGTCATAATAGTTCTCCGCAATCAGCTGCTTCGCCTTATCAATGTATGCGTATTTCTCCTTCTTGCCCTGGGACTGAATCGCATCCAGACCACTCTGGTACGCTTCCTCAAGCTTCTTCTCTAGGACTTCGACAGAGATCTCTTCTTCCCCACGCCTGCCAAGCGTCTGGCGCAATTCATCCACACACTCCGGAACTGATACATGGAACTGGATCAGGCGCTCAACCAGAACATTCAGCAGAACCTGTGCCAGCTCCTGCCTCTGCCCGTCAGTGACAGACTCGTACATAGAGCGGACTCTCGCCAGCTGATCTTCTTCGTTGCTGTCGCCCCGTCGGCGCATTTGCGCGTTCAGAATATCTTCCGCCTCGCGCATGCAGCGCCCCATCACGGTCTCCTGTGCCACCGGTGAATCCCCCGCCGCGCTATAGTACAGACGCTTGTTCAGCAGATCTCTCGCCTGCTTCCTGCACTCCGGCAGGTCCTGGATCGTTGCGGCGATACCGCTCCAACCGATCGCCGTAGAGAACTCCATCGCCTGATAGCGCTGCTGCAACCACTCGCCGAAGCCTTCCACTTCATGATTCCACTCGGATTCTCCCCGAAGCTCCGAGAAGAACACCACCAGGCAGAGCTCGCGGTCCGCCACGCGCACTGCCTGAAAATTCTCTTTATTATCAAAATACTTCCGGCAGAATCCAATCAGCTGTACATAGAAGATCTCCCATGCTGAATCCGCGATGGTATCGTTCTGGCGACTCCATCCGTGAATCTCAATTACTGCCAGCGCCTTCGCAGAGAGAAGTGGGCTTTCGACCGTCTCCAGCATCTCGCGGATGCCCTTTTCGTCCCACATGTTATCGCACAGCAGGCGGTGAAGCGCCTTCTCGCTGATCGTATCGCCGATGGAATGAAGCACGGTCTTCATCCTCGTGCGGTTCTCCTCGTCCTCCGCTGCAATCTCATAGAGAATATCGATCTCGCTCTCCGCGTGCTTCAGCGTATCTTCACGCCCGCTCATCAATCCGCCAATCGCCTTCCGCAGCGGCAGGCAGATGCGCCACACGATGACCACGCAGACAGCGACAAGAATCAGGAGCAGAAATACGCCGTAAATCGCCGCATACTTCAGGAAGGTCGGGATCGTGGACACCGCCGAGAAATCCGCCTCCCAGTGGACATACTGCCAGTTGGTGTTCGGATCTTGCCAGATCATGACCGCCCCGTCCTCCGTATCGAAGACAAGTGTGCCATCGTCCTCCAGCTTCGTCCCGCTGCCGTTCACCATAAGCGACTGTTCGGACGGATAATTCATATATCCGGGAAATACCGGGCTCCCATCATTCGTATAGATATAGATGAAACCGGTCTGATCCACGTTCTCCAAAAGCACATCCGGATTCACCTGAACCGCCATCACCCCCAGCGTCTTACCTTCCGGGTATCGGTAGCAATAATAAATATCACTCCCAATCAGGAGAATGCTGTCGTCCTGATCGAGAATCCACTGTTCCAGAGAAGACGCTTCAATGTTCTTCGTCCCCATGGTAGAGGAGATTGTAAGATCCGAGTACGGAAGGATCAGTTCCATCTGCGCGATGCTGTCGCTGGCTTCCGCGACCCGCTTCAGAGAAGATGCCACGCTCAGCACCGTCGTGGTGGTTGGATCGCTGCCCGATACCAGCATGGCGCTGTAATCCGCATTATTATAAAGAAGCCCCTCCAGCTGCGCGCGAATCTCCGACAGAGTGCTCTCGATGCTGCTGTGCATCTCCATAATATCCGTGTGGCCTCTCTTCAGCAGAGCCGTCCGATAACTCTCCCTATAGCTCCGGTTCAGCAGCTGAAAAAACGTAAAACCGATAGTCAGGCTGAAACAGACCAGCAGCAGAAGAATCTGTCCGAAGATGCCATGAAACCGATAAGGAAAATATTTTTTCATTTCCAATCCCCCCTCAGACTTTTAGTATAACATAAATGGAGCTCCGAAACAAGAAACTTGTTCGGAGCTCCGTAAAGAAAAATTGGGAACTGGCAAGATTAGCAAGCGCTTATGCGGTTACGAAGTTCAGGGTGTAGGACAGCTTAGTCGCTCCGTCGGGTCCCGTTACTTCGATCACTGCTGCGCTTCCCGTATCCACGGTGATCGGGCAGCGGCTGGAAGCCGGATTGCCATTAACCGTCATAGCGGTGATACGGTCAGACATCGCTACCGGAGTGAAGGTTACGGTCTTCTGTCCGGAAGTGATCGTTACATCGTACTCGTACTCGAAGGGTACGAACTTGTTCTCAAGCACATATTTCAGGCGGCCGTCCGGAAGGAGTTCCTCCGCCTCGTCAAATCCCGTCTTATATTTGAATTCATGACCAACCAGAACAGCATCCTTGAAGGAGATGTTGCTCAGCGCAGCGTTGGTCTTATAGTCAAAGTACAAGTTGCTCTCTACCAGAGGAGTCTCGCCGCCGCGATTGTCTACCTCGATGCGGTAGAAGGTCTTGCCATCCGCCGTACCGGTGTACTCATTGCGAACCATAGCGCCGCTCTGACTGAAAGCGGTCCAGTTCATAGTCTCGTAAGTATTACCATCCTTGACTACGATAGCTCCATCACCACGGCGGTCATCGGATACAGCATCGGGACCATAGTTTACGAGCTTCTGCAGGCACTGCTCCCACATCATCAGATAGTCGCCGCCTACGCCGACACGGTTATGGCCGGTGTACAACTCCTTCACGGTCGCGCCATCCTTGGTATACAGATCCATCAGCTGCTGCTGCAGGGACAGTACCAGATCCTGCTTCATTCCGCGGGCACTGAACTGATCAGCAACCCAGTAACGGTTAACAGCATAGATATCGGAAGCGAACATCAGGCCGTTCTCTCTGTCGTAGATGATCATCAGGTCGTCGCAGTGACCGGGCAAACGGAAGCACTCAAACTTGCAGTTGCCGAGGTCGATCACATCGCCTTCCTTCATGATATGTACATTTTCGCCGGTGTAGGTGCCGGTGATGGTCTCATCGATTACCGGATTTGCACTGGTGTATTCCTTGTTGTATACTTCGATGCTCCACTCAGTATCCATCGGTCCGACACGGTCAGCCAGGTATACATCGCCGCCTGCATTGAAGAATGGAGCCAGAGCACCCTTATGATCCGGATGATTATGACCCAGAACGAATACGAAAGGCTTCGTTGCAATCTCCTTCACGCGATCGTACAGTGTACGGTTCGTGCTGGTAGGCATCAGGCCATCATACAGGATACCGCTCTCACTACCTTCAATGTAGTAGGCAGCTGCCTGGAAGTTATCGAAGAAACGATATACCATCGGGAAGTTATCGCCGCCGTCATGCAGCTTGTCCTCTGCGAAGTCGTGCCATGCCGGACGATCGATTCTCCACAGGAAGGTCGTGGAAGGGCTGTCTTCCAGACCATCCTTCGTCGCGTAGCACTCTACTTCTACGCAGAAGTATACGTTATCGTAAGGAAAGTCCTTATTGTTATTCAGGCCGAACATCGGGTCGGTGGAGTATCCAGGAATGTAGTCATACCAGTCGCCCCATTCGGGATCCAGGATAACGCCTACACCACGATCCTGTACGGACATACCCTTCATCTGCTCATGGGAGAGATTGAAGGCACGGCACCGCCAGTGAACAACGGCATCCTTTGTAGAAGTGAACCACTCAGGACGACAGCGAACGAACTTACGGTGGGATACAGGCATTGCCCATACGGGGCATACCACGCGGGAATCAATGGACTCGATGATGATACGAGCTTCGGTATCGGTGATGCCGTCGGTCGGATTCAGAGTGGAGTTCGTGCGGCCTCTCATAAAGTTGCGGCCAACCAGAGTGTTCAGAGCGTCCTTGCAGTCGGCGTTGATATTGCCGGCATCCTCAAATCCACTGATGTAATCCTGCTCCAAAGGAGTCATATGGAATGCGTTGTAGATGATTACAGCGGCATCTTCTCTTGTCATTGCGGACATCGGCCAGAAGCAGTCGTCCGGGGACTCTGCCTTCAGAACGCCCATATCCAGCGCGGACTCGATCGGCTTTACGTAATCGCTGTCACCGGTAACATCGTAGTAGTTGCGAACACGCTCGGTAGTCATGATGTTGCCGTCGTCATCGATATCGGTACCGTCATCCATAACCGCGTTGTAATGCGGCCATCCGAAGTACTTCGCCAGGCGAATCATGAATGCGCCTCTGGTCATCGGGCTGTCAATCTGAATCGCTTCCGGGCCAGCCGTCTGACCGGTATGGAAGGTTACCTTGTACTCGGTATCTTCGAAGGTCCAGGTAACATCTACATCGTAGCCGCCTACGCCATCGCGCATCTGGATGGTTCCGTCAGGGGTTACTGATACGAGGTGCTTGTTCGTGGAACGCCAGGTACCGTCGGTAATCTCCTTGCCGTCAATCTTTGCAACCAGCTTGACGGGCTGTACGAACTCCAGCGTATAGCTCTGTCCGTCCATGTTTACGTCGCCGCCGTCGATATAGATACCGCCGGTGGGAGCTGCTGCCGCTGCGGTAGTCTCCGCTGCTGCGGTGGTTGCAGCTGCCGCCGTTGTGTCAGCTGCAGAGGCTGCTGCGGTCGTTCCGCTGTTAGAGGAACCGCAGCCAGGAAGAATGGCTGCCAGACTCAGGCTTGCTGCGCCGAGGGCCATGCCTTTCATAAACTGACGTCTGGTCATACCGGGCTTAGCGGTTTCTTCCATCGCCATATTCTTTTCTTCTTTCATTCTAAGATCTCCTTTCTTCTCTTACCTTTCCCTAATTTTTTACCTTCCTCTTATTTAATTTTCATTTATAAAAACCTGTCTTTTGTCTTTGATTCAGGTTCTTTTCGGATTTTGCTGATAATGCAGCTATGCCATTTCTTCTGATGCCTCCGACTCCAGCTTCTTCTTAAAGAGAATCCTGCAGAGAACCAGGCTGAACTCGAACAGTACATACATCGGACCGGCTACCAGTACCTGTGAGGTTACATCCGGAGGTGTGATGAAAGCCGCAACCGTCAGGATGATAAGAAGAACGTATTTTCTGTTCTTGCTTAAGAACCTGGGGTTCAGGATTCCCACCTTCGTAAGAAGAACCGTTACGATCGGCAGTTCAAATACTACGCCAAATGTCACAAGCATGGTCACCATAAAGCTGATGTAGTTCTCGATCGATACCATGGCCTGGATCGTCCCGCTGGTGTCCAGACCGGCAAAAAATACCAGAACGATCGGCAGCACGATCTTGAAGGAAAATACTGCACCCAGACAGAAAAGCAAAAGCCCCAGCGCCAGAACAATCAGTGTCGCTTTCTGTTCCGACTTCGTAAGTCCCGGCTGGATGAACCGCCAGATCTCATAGATAATCACCGGAACGGCGATCACGACACCTCCGATCATGGCGATGCGCACATAGCACATGATCAGCTCGGTCGGTGAGATATAGACGAACTGAAAGTTCTTGCCGAGCGCCATCAGCTCTGTGACCAGCCAATCTGCTTTCATGAAGCAGACCACAAGGGCTGCGACAAAGCAGACAATGCACACGGTCAGACGCTTCCGGAACTCGTCCAGGTGAGATACCATGGACATCTTTCCGTCTCTTGCTTTCTTATGGAGCAGTTTTCCAAATACCTTTAATTTTTTGCCTGAATGACGAGTCACTGCTTTTTCTGTACTCTTTTCACTCATGCAGTTGTCTCCTTACGCTTCTTTCTCCTCCGGAGTCTCTTCCTCTTCGGCCTTCTTGCTGCTTCTCTTGAAGTTGCCGATGGTCTGTCCGATTGCCCTACCCAGCTGAGGAAGCTTCTTCGGTCCAAAGATTAATACTGCGATACAGAGAATAACAAGTAATTCGGTTGTCCCAATTTTTCCAAACATAACTTATTTACCACCTTTCAAATAAATACTAGTGAATTCCAGTTTCCAGTTGTTCTCATTTCGTTTTTGCTTTGTTTTTGTTTCGTCCAATTTTTCTTTTTTAATTGTTCTTTTTCGTATTCAGTTTTTCTTAATCCGTTTTTATGCGGGCTCTTCCGCTGCAGCCTCCACTGCTTCGGCCGTCTTTGTCAGCTCTTCCTGCTTTTCTTCAGCTACTGCTTCTTTCGGCGTTTCCGCTGCCGGCTCGACTGTCTCTTCTATAGAAGCTGCCTCTGCGACTTTCTTTGCCTCAGCCTCTTCGGTCTTGGCTTTCTTCGCCGCCTTCTCGGCTTCCTCCTCGGCTTCCCATTCGGCTTCCATTTCATTCATCTGGCGCTTCAGGGAGCCCATCGCGTTGCCGGCCATCTTTCCCAGTTTTGGAAGCTGACTCGGTCCAAATACAGCGATCGCGACAATCAGAATCAGAATGATTTCAGGTGTTCCCAGTTTTCCCAATTTTTTATCCTCCTTACATCTGCTGAATTCATTCGCTATCGGGTTGCAAGAATAAAATAGCACACCGTCGAAGTAAAATAAATAAACAATTTTAGTTTATGTATTTTATTTTTAAACAGTGTGCTTTTTATTTATCGCCGGTTTTTCCGATTCTTTTATTTAAAATTTCTTACTTTTTTATGAACAATAATTGTTTTCGGGGCTGTTTATACTCATTTTTTAATCATTTTTCATCATTTTCACAGCCCTTCGCCCGAAAAAGGTGGAATAAAGCTCTCTTTGGCGGTTTCTCCTTCCTGAATATAGGCCTGTGTGATTCCCATGCGGCAGGCGGCATTTACCACTCTTTTGTACTCTCCGCGCGTTAATTTTCTGGAAATTTCTCTGGGAAGCTCCACACCTTCCAGTGGCGTGTACTGATTCATGATACTCAGAATGATGGATTCCCCGTATATCTCATGCAGATACTGCAGGATTCGGATGGATTCCCCCGTGTGACCGGGCAGAACCAGGTGGCGTACCAGCACACCTTTTGTTAACATTCCGTTTTCATCCCAGATCGGCTGCGGCTGTTGGTGCACCATCTCCGCGAGGGCGGCTTTTGCCACCTCAAAATAATCCGCCGCATGGGAATATTTTGCCGCCGTCTCTGTATCGATGTACTTGAAGTCCGGCATATAGATATCGATATACGGTTCCATCTCTCTTAGAATCTCCGGGCGCTCATAGCCGCTCGTATTGTATATGACCGGAATCGTCAGCCCGTTCGTCCTGGCTTTCTTCAGAGCTTCCGCGAGACAGACGGAATAATGTGTCGGCGTGACCAGATTGATATTGTGCGCGCCTTTCTCCTGCAGCTCCAGAAAGATTTCCGCCAGGCGATCCAGCGAAATCTCCCTGCCGCTGTGTCCGGCCGCGATCTCCCGGTTCTGGCAGAAGACGCAGCGCAGCGTGCAGCCGGACAGGAAGACAGTTCCGGAGCCGCCCGTGCCGGAGATGCAGGGTTCTTCCCACCTATGGAGAGCCGCCCGTGCCGCCACAATGGCTGCTTTCTCTCCGCAATAACCAATTTTTCCATGAAGCCTGTCCGCTCCGCACATGCGCGGGCACAGTCGACAGGCATGCATCGCTTCTTCTATTCTATTCATCTTCGTCCTCCGGGATCTCTCCATCATGGAAAAACGCGTATACAACTTTCGCCACATTTCGATTCATCTCTGGGATTGCGGCAAGCTCGCGCACGGACGCCGCCCGGATTGCGTCGATTCCTTTGAATTCACGCATCAGCGCCTTGCGCCTGGCTGGGCCGACACCCTCGATATCATCCAGCACGGAATGAATCTGTGCTTTGCCGCGGCGGGCTCTGTGGTATTCGATGGCAAAGCGGTGCGCCTCGTCCTGGATTCGTGTGATCAACTGGAACATCTCGGAATGATGATCAATCGGAAGCTCCTCGTCGTGAAAATAAAGCCCGCGGGTGCGGTGATTATCATCCTTCACCATACCGCAGACTGGAATACTCAATCCCAGTCGGTCGAGCACTCCCTCGGCAATATTCACCTGTCCCTTGCCGCCGTCCATGAGAATCAGATCCGGAAAGCTTGTAAACTTGCCGTACTCGTCCTCGATACCGCGCTCCCGCAGCATCTGAGATTCCTCCAGTCCGTGCGTAAATCGTCGCGTCAGAACTTCCTCCATGGAAGCGTAATCGTTCGGCCCCTGCACCCACTTGATCTTGAACTTGCGATAATCATTGCGCTTCGGCTTGCCTTTCTCATACACCACCATCGATCCAACGGATTCAAAGCCGCTGATATTCGAAATATCGAAGGCTTCCATACGGTTAGCACAAGGGATTCCCAGAAGATCGGAGAGTTCCCGGACGGCTCCAATGGTGCGGGCTTCCTGACGCTTCACCTTCTCCTTATCCTGTTCCAATACCATGTGGGCGTTCTTCTCCGCCAGTTCCATCAACTTGTGCTTTTCTCCCCGCTTCGGCGTCACCAGGCTGACCTTATGACCGGCTCTCGTACTCAGCCACTCCTCGATCAGAGGTGCTTCGCTTAATTCCTGCTGGACGAAAATTTCCTTCGGAAGGAACGGTGTACCGGAATAGAACTGCTTTAAAAAGTCGCTCAGGATCTGTTCCTCCGAGTCGCCTTCCGCGACACGCACATGAAAGTGATCCCGTCCGATCAGCTTGCCCTCCCGAACGAAGAAGATCTGAACGATCGCATCCTTCCAGTCGGCAGCTAATGCCACGATATCGCGGTTCTCCATGCCGTTATCCACCATTTTCTGGCGCTCCTCCATATGGCGGACACTGAAGAGGAGCTCCCGGTACATGGCCGCCGTCTCGAAATCCATCTCATCGGAAGCCGCCATCATCTTATTCTCCAGCAGATCCAGCACTTCCTTATAATTGCCATCGAGAAAATGCTGCACCTTTGCGATGGATTTTCGGTATTCTTCCGGCAGTACCTTCCCCTGACAGGGCGCATCGCACTGACCGATGTGATAATTCAGGCAGGGACGCTTCTTCCCGATGTCCTCCGGCAGCTTCTGCCCGCAGGTTCTTATCTTGTAAATCTTCTGGATCAGGCGGATGGTATCCTTCACGGCCCCGGCATTCGTATACGGGCCGTAATACCGGGATTTATCCCGCTTCGCCGTCCGTGCCAGCATGATCCGGGGGAATTCCTCCTCTACAGTCACGCGGATATAAGGATAGCCTTTGTCGTCCGTCAGCATCGTATTGTACTTCGGATTATTTTCTTTAATCAGATTACACTCCAGCACCAGTGCTTCTGTTTCGGAATCGGTTACAATCGTCTCGAACCAGGCAATCTTGCTCACCATCCGCTGAATCTTCGGGGTCTTGTGATATCCCTCCTGAAAATACTGGCGCACCCGGTTCTTCAGACTGATGGCCTTCCCGACGTAGATAATATGGTCCTCCGCGTCGTGCATCAGGTAGACGCCCGGCTTGTGCGGCAGCTTCTTTAGCTCCGCCTGAATATTGAATTCACGCTCCATCACAACTTTCCTTTCTCATATATACGTCTTGCCTGACTGTTCAGAAGTACATCCTTTGTCAAAAAGCGGGATGCAGAAAATTCTACACCCCGCGATTCGTTTTCGCACCCTTGTCAGGACTCATATTCCGGCTGTTCACGGATTACTCCTGCACAGAGTCTTCCTGCGCCGTCTCTTCTTTTTCTTTCTCGGCTTCTGCCTTCAGCTCTTTCTTCAGATCCACCTTCGGCTGCTCAAATACGGAAGTCTCACCGCTGTCCGTCCAAACTTCGCCCAGACCAGCATCCTTCGGCTCTTTCGCTGCAGAACCAGACGCATCCTGCTCTTCCGCTTCCTGCTCTCTGGCCTCCTGCATCTTCCGCTCGGCTTCCGCTTCCAGCTGCTTCTCCTCATCCTGTACTTCCTGCAGGATCTTCATGAACTCCTTGCCGGTGATCGTCTCCTTCTCAATCAGGAAGGCGGCAATCCGGTTCATCGCCATCTTATTCGAAGAAATCAGAGCCTTTGCCTTCTCATAGGCCTCCTTCAACATACCCATGACAACGATATCCACTTTCGCCGCCGTCTGCTCGCCGCAGTTCAGCACGGCACGGCCATCCAGATACTGTCCCTGGATCGTCTCCAGCCCCATCAGACCAAACTCATCGCTCATACCGAAACGAGTCACCATGGAACGGGCGATCTTCGTCGCCTTCTCGATATCGTTCGAAGCACCGGTGGATACGGACTCGAAGAAGATCTCTTCCGAGGCGCGTCCGGCCAGGAGTGTTACCAGTTCGGATTCCAGCTCCGCTTTCGTCATCAGGAACTTCTCCTCCTCCGGCGTCTGCATGACGTAACCCAGAGAACCCATGGTTCTGGGTACAATCGTGATCTTCTGTACCGGCTCGGTGTGCTTCTGCAAAGCAGCCGCCAGCGCGTGACCAACCTCATGGTAGGATACCATACGCTTCTCGCTGTCATTCATAATACGATCTTTCTTCTCCTTACCGGCTACTACGACTTCTACGGATTCGAACAGATCTGTCTGGGATACCGCCTGACGGCGATTCTTAACCGCCAGAATGGCAGCCTCGTTGATCATATTCGCAAGATCGGAACCAACCGCGCCGGAAGTTGCCAGAGCAATCGCATCCAGATCTACGGTATCATCCATATGCACATCCTTGGAATGTACCTTCAGAATCGCAAGACGCCCCTTCAGATCCGGCTTGTCTACAATAATCCGGCGATCCAGACGGCCCGGACGCAGAAGCGCCGGATCCAGTACCTCCGGACGGTTTGTCGCTGCCAGGATGAATACACCCTTCGAGGAATCGAAACCATCCATCTCCGCCAGGAGCTGATTCAATGTCTGCTCGCGCTCATCGTTGCCGCCCAGACGAGAATCACGGCTCTTACCGATGGCGTCGATCTCATCGATAAATACAATACAGGGAGCCTGCTGCTGTGCCTGCTTGAACAGGTCACGCACACGGGATGCGCCGACACCGACGAACATCTCCACGAAATCCGAACCCGCCAGAGAGAAGAACGGTACTTTCGCCTCTCCGGCAACTGCCTTCGCCAGCAGAGTCTTACCGGTTCCTGGAGGGCCTACCAGCAGTGCGCCCTTCGGCAGCTTCGCGCCGATCGCGGTGTATCTGCCAGGATTATGCAGGAAATCAACGATCTCCATCAGAGACTCCTGGGCCTCGTCCTGACCGGCCACATCCGCGAAGGTCACGCCGGTCTCCTTCTGCATATACATCTTGGCAGTGCTCTTGCCGACGCCCATGATACCGCCGCCACCGCCTTTGCGCATCATGAAATTGAATACGGCGAAGATCATCAGACTGGGAACGATCATATATATCAGAAGCTCCACCCAGGTGGAGTTTTCCTCAATGATGCGTCCCTCAATCTTGATACCGCGGGATAAGAGCATGCTGCTCAGATCGTCCAGATCGCCGACCATACCGGTCTCGTAGGTAACCTCGCGGCCGCTCTCCTTAATGGTGAGCGTAATCTTGTTGTACGCGCGGTCGAGTTCAATGTTCTTTATATCGGAAGCGTCCGCGTTCTGTACCTTCGTGAGGAACTCGTTGTACGAGATCTTCTCAGAGCCGTCTCCCACGATCCGGGTCAGGAACGTAATCGCCATCAGGCACAGAAGGCCGATCAGAAGAATCCTCATCAGATTCTGATTTCTTCCACTGTCGCCCCCCATGTTTTTCTTTCCATTCGGGTTGTCCATGTCAACTCTCCTTCGTTTTCCTGTTTTCGTCTCTTCTTTTTAAACTTACTCTACCCATTATAAATTTAGTTTCTGGATAAATCAACCTTAAGATTCGGAACTTTTCATGAACTTATTAAAAAAAAATGAACTGATTTCAAAAAAGCACTTGATTTCTTTTTTCGCGCGGTGTATGATTTAGACTTGTTTATTAAATTAAGTTTTTGTGCGTTTTGCCAAAGAAAATAAAGAACGGAGGATTGAGAATTATGTCAGTCAAGTATGTCTTTGTCACCGGCGGCGTTGTATCCGGACTCGGCAAGGGAATTACGGCCGCTTCCCTGGGTCGTCTGCTGAAGGCCCGCGGCTACACAGTTACCATGCAGAAGTTTGATCCCTACATCAACATCGACCCCGGCACAATGAACCCGGTGCAGCACGGTGAGGTTTTCGTTACGGACGACGGTGCGGAGACCGATCTGGATCTCGGTCACTATGAGCGATTCATCGACGAGAGCTTAACCCGCAACTCCAACGTAACCACCGGTAAGATCTACTGGTCCGTTCTGAATAAAGAGCGCCGCGGCGACTACGGCGGCGGCACGGTTCAGGTTATCCCGCATATCACGAACGAAATCAAGAGCCGTTTCTATACGAATCCGGATTCCAATAAAACGGAAATCGCAATCATCGAGGTCGGCGGCACCGTCGGCGATATTGAGAGCCAGCCTTTTCTGGAGGCCATCCGCCAGTTCCGCCATGAGATCGGCACCGGCAACTCCATCCTGATCCATGTTACCCTGATCCCCTACCTGAAGGCGTCCGGAGAGATGAAGACAAAGCCCACTCAGGCCAGCGTCAAGAACCTGCAGGGCATGGGCATCCAGCCCGATATCCTGGTATGCCGCAGCGAATACGAGATTCCCCGCAGCATGCGGCAGAAGATCGCTCTGTTCTGCAATGTGCCGGAGACTCACGTACTGCAGAACCTGGATTATCCGATCCTGTACGAAATCCCGTTGGCAATGGAGAAGGAGCATCTGGCTGAGGTAGCCTGCGAGTGTCTGCAGCTTCCCTGTCCGGAACCTGATCTGAAGGAGTGGGAGGACATGGTCAACGCATGGAAGAACCGCAGCAAGACTGTGAAGATTGCTCTCGTCGGCAAGTACACGGCGCTGCATGATGCTTACATCAGTGTAGTAGAATCTCTGAAGCATGCCGGTACAGCGAACGATGCCAAGGTGGATATCAAGTGGATTGAATCCGAGAACCTGAACGCTGCGAATGCGGACGAACTGCTCGGCGATGTCAGCGGCATCCTGGTTCCCGGCGGCTTCGGCGACCGCGGTATCTCCGGAAAGCTTCAGGCCATCGAATATGCGCGCACGCACGGCATTCCGTTCCTGGGTCTCTGCCTCGGCATGCAGCTGGCAATCGTGGAGTTCTGCCGTCACGTCATCGGCTATGAGGACGCGCACAGCAGTGAGCTGAACCCGGCGACCTCTCATCCGGTCATCCATTTGATGCCCGACCAGAACGGCGTCACCGATATCGGCGGCACCCTGCGTCTTGGCTCCTACCCCTGTGTACTGGATAAATCCTCGAAGGCCTATCAGCTCTACGGCGAGGAAGTCATCCACGAGCGCCATCGTCACCGCTATGAAGTCAACAACGATTACCGCGAGGTTCTTCAGCAGCACGGCATGCTTCTGGCCGGTCAGTCCCCGGACGGCCGCATCGTAGAGATGATCGAGCTGCCGGAGCATCCCTGGTTCATCGGCACGCAGGCGCACCCGGAGCTGAAGTCCCGCCCGAACCGCCCGCATCCGCTGTTCCGCGGCTTCGTGGAGGCAGCGCTGAAGAAGCAGGAAGGCGAAATTTGATCTTTCAATCAATAACCACATAAAATACGTAAAAAAGAGCCACAGACGATCATACCTGCGGCTCTTTTTCTTAACAATTCAGAGTTCTCGCTCGATTCCGCATAGCTCTTCTGAATTGTTACAATTATTCATGACTATTCAGAGCTCAGCTCGTTTTCTCCCGGCTGGTCAGCCCCTTCGAGGTACTCCCAGATTTCTTCTCTGCCCTGCTTCGTCTCGGCGGAGAATGGGATCATCACATCACTTTTCTCCAGACCAAGTCCTTCGCGGATCAGCTTCAGCTGCTTCTGCAGCTGGCTTCTCTTGATCTTGTCTGCCTTCGTAGCAATGATGATCGGACGATATCCGTTATGTACAATCCACTCGTACATCTGCTTGTCATTCGCGCCCGGCTCGTGGCGGATATCCACCAGGAGAAAGACCTGGCGGAGTACTTTCGACTTCTTCAGATAGCTCTCGATCATCCAGCCCCATTTCTCCTTCTCCGATTGCGATACCTTGGCGTAGCCATAGCCGGGAAGATCCACCAGATAGACTTCGTCATTGATGTTGTAGAAGTTGATCGTTTGCGTCTTACCCGGCTGGGAGGAGGTGCGGGCATAAGACTTCCGGTTCATCAGCGCGTTGATCAGGGAAGACTTTCCTACGTTGGACTTTCCGGCAAACGCGAACTCCGACAGCTGGTTATCCGGAATCTTGCTGGTAATGCCGCATACTGTCTCCAGATTTACACTCTTAATGATCATAACAGACTCCTTTTCAGTACCTCATCCATATGACTGACAAATACAATCTCCATGCCTTTCGTAATCTCAGAGGAAAGCTCCTCCACATCCCTGCGGTTCTTCTCCGGAACAAGTACCAGATGAATTCCTGCCATCTGTGCCGCCAGGAGCTTCTCCTTCAGGCCGCCGATCGGAAGCACACGGCCACGCAGCGTAATCTCGCCGGTCATGGCAAGATCCGCGCGGATCTTCCGGTTCGTTGCCGCAGAAAGCACCGCCACTGCCATCGTGATACCAGCGGAAGGACCATCCTTCGGAACGGCTCCCTCCGGGATATGCAGATGCACATCATGCTTTTCAAAATAGTCTTCGGGCACGCCGTACTCACTTCCAACCGATCGGATATAGCTGATGCCGGCCTGCGCCGATTCCTTCATGACGTCACCCAGCTGACCGGTCAGCTGAATCTTGCCTTCACCGGGCATTGTATTCACTTCGATCTCCAGTGTATCGCCGCCGACGCTGGTCCAGGCCAGACCGCGGACGATGCCGACCTGATCGTCTTCATTCGCCGCGTCGAACTGAATCTTCTCTTTCCCCAGGTACTTCACCAGGTTGCCGGCAGTGATCTTCACCTGAGTCCTGTTCTGTTCCAGAAGCTCCCGCGCGGTCTTGCGGCAGATCTCGCCGATGCGGCGTTCCAGCCCGCGGACACCAGCCTCTCTCGTATAGTTATGGATGATCTTTCGCATCGCCGCCTCACTGATGGAGAGCATCCCTTCCTTCAGACCGTTCTTCTTCCGCTGCTTCTCCAGCAGATAGTCCTCGGCGATATAATACTTCTCGTTCTCGGTATAGCTGCCAACCTCAATGACTTCCATGCGATCCAGCAGAGGACGCGGAATCGTATCCAGTGTATTCGCCGTTGCGATAAAGAACACACGGGAGAGATCAATCGGAAGCTCAACATAGTGATCCCGAAAATGGGAATTTTGCTCCGAATCCAGTACCTCCAGTAATGCCGAGAAAGTATCGCCGTGATAGTCGTTGCTCACCTTGTCCACCTCGTCCAGCAGCATCAGAGGGTTGCCAACACCCGCCTGCTTCAGTCCGGTGACAATGCGACCCGGCATCGCTCCGATGTAGGTTCTTCGGTGACCGCGGATCTCCGCCTCATCATGGACGCCGCCCAGGCAGACGCGCACATACTTCTTGTCCAGTGCGCGGGCAACCGAGCGGGCGATTGAAGTCTTGCCTGTGCCTGGCGGGCCCACCAGGCACAGGATCGAGCCTCCGGCCTCGCCGGTAAAGTGACGAACCGCCAGATATTCCAGGATTCGCTCCTTGATCTTCTCCATGCCATAGTGATCCTCGTTCAGAATCTTCTCCGCTTTCTTGATATCGCGGTTTTCCCGGGAAAGCTTCTGCCAGGGAAGCTCCAGAAGAGTCTCGATGTAGGTGCGGCTGACCGTGCCCTCCTGGCTGCCGTTCGGCATCGCGCTCAGGCGGTGAATCTCCTTGCGGATCTTGTCCTTCACTTCCTGACCGGCTTTTAACTTGTCCAGCGCTTCCTCATAGTGACGGATATCGCTGGCGTCATCGTCCCCCAGCTCCTCATGAATCACTTTCATCTGCTCCCGGAGAACATATTCCTTCTGGTTCTGATCCACACGTTCCTTCACGCGGTCCTGAATCTCCCGGCGAAGCTGCAGGATCTCTCCCTCCGTCTGCATAAATCCGCTCAGCATATAGAAACGACCGCAAGTGCTGTCCTGTTCCAGAAGTGCCTGACGCTGATCGTTGCTCATAGGGAGGCGAATCATCAGCTCCATAATCAGCCCTTCCAACGTCTGATAAGTAAGCAGAGACTTCACTGCGCCTTCTCCGAATGCACGGTTCAGCTGCGCATACTCCCGGATGCCATCCTTCAGTGTACGGATCATCGCTTCCTGTTCTTCCTCCACAACGTCCCGGCAACAGGGCATCAGCTCGACCTCTCCCATCAGGCAGGGCTCCAACGCCGTAAGCTTCTTCAGGATCGCTCTCTCCTTGCCTTTTACCAGTACGCGGATAATTCCGTCCGGCAGCTTCATGATCTGCTGAACGGTTCCCACCGTACCGGTACGAAACAGATCGTCTTCCTCTGGATCTTCTGTATTCTCATCCTTCTGACAGGTCAGAAAAATCTGGCGATCCTCATTCATCGCGTATTCCGCCGCCGAAATTGATTTCTCTCTGCTGACATCAAAGTGCATCAGCATTCCGGGCAGTACGGTCATATCCCGCAGTGCCACAACCGGTAATTTCATACTGTTATTGTTCCTCCTGTTAAAAAACTGCTGCAAAAAACTTTGCAGCAGCTCCTCATCTAAGCTTTATCTCAGTCGAGAAGACTCCCACCTCTTTCAGGTGGCGAGTGACAGCAAATGTGTCTCAGTGGGAGTCCAATCTCCGACTGAGATAAACGCTCCGCGAGGATGCGCAGTGATTCTGTAAAGAATATGTCAGCTTACGCTGACCAGAATCACGCGCCAAGTCTCGCGGCTGCTCGACTTGAATATAACAATTCAGAGCTCCTGCTCGATTCCGCTTATGCTGCATGGCTCTGAATCGTTACATATTATGCGCTCTCTTCCGGCTTCTTCTTTCTGGCCCGGCCTCTGACCTCCTCAGTGCGATACGTAATCTCCGGAAGTCCGAGACCACGAACCACATCTTCTGTCACGAGCACGCGGCCGATCTTATCATCCGAAGGGATCTCGTACATCAGATCCGTCATCGCCTTCTCGATGATGGAACGAAGGCCTCTGGCTCCGGTCTTTCGCTCGAAGGACTGGCGAGCGATCTCACGGATGGCTTCGTCTGTAAACTCCAGCTCCACGCCGTCCAACTCAAAGAGCTTCTTATACTGCTTTACGATCGCGTTCTTCGGCTCTGTCAGGATACGGCAGAGTGCGTCCTCATCCAGCAGCTCCAGAGATACCGTAACCGGAACACGTCCCACGAATTCCGGGATCAGGCCGAACTTCACAAGATCCTGCGGCAGCACCTGCTTCAGGAGCTCGCCGACATTCTGCTCGTTTTTGGCCTTTACCTCCGCGTTGAAGCCGATCGCGTTCGCGCCCTGACGGGATTCCACGATCTTCTCCAGACCGTCGAAAGCGCCGCCGCAGATAAAGAGGATATTCGTGGTATCGATCTGGAACATCTCCTGCTGGGGATGCTTGCGGCCGCCCTGCGGCGGAACACTGGCAACCGTACCCTCCAGAATCTTCAGAAGAGCCTGCTGCACACCCTCACCGGATACATCGCGGGTAATGGAAACATTCTCTGATTTCTTCGTAATCTTATCAATCTCATCAATATAGATAATGCCGTACTCCGCACGGGAAATGTCGTAATCGGCCGCCTGGATCAGCTTCAGCAGAATGTTCTCCACATCCTCGCCGACGTATCCGGCTTCCGTAAGTGCTGTCGCATCCGCAATCGCAAAGGGGACATGAAGCAGTCTCGCGATGGTCTGCGCCAGGAACGTCTTACCGGAACCGGTAGGACCTAGCATAAGAATGTTGCTCTTCTGAAGCTCCAGATCCGGATCGGGTTCCGTGGAAATTCTCTTATAATGATTGTACACTGCTACAGAGAGTACCTTCTTGGCATCCTCCTGACCGATCACATACTGATCCAGGAAAGCTTTAATCTCCTTTGGCTTGCGCAGCTCCAGTCCGGGGAACTGTGCTGTATGATCCGCATTGTCGAACTCCTCTTCCAGGAGCTCTGCGCAGAGATCCACACACTCGTCACAGATAAATACATCCTTGCGGTTACCCGCGATCAGCTTCTGCACCTGATCCTGGGGCTTTCCGCAGAATGAGCAGTGAAGCTGATTATCAATTCCTTTTGCCATGTTCTTGTTCTACTCCTTGTCAGCGGCTAACGATCACCTGATCGATCAGACCGTAGGCTTTTGCTTCCTCTGCGCTCATGTAGTTGTCGCGCTCGGTATCCGCCTCGATCACTTCCAGTGGCTGGCCGGTGTTGGCTGCCAGGATCTCATTCAGTTTCTTCTTCGTCTTCAGGATGTGCTCCGCGACAATGCGGATCTCGGTCGCCTGTCCCTGCGCGCCGCCGGAAGGCTGGTGGATCATGATCTCCGCATTCGGCAGAGCGAAGCGCTTGCCCTTCGTGCCGCCGGAAAGCAGGAACGCTCCCATGCTGGCCGCCATACCCATACAGATCGTGGATACATCACACTTGATATACTGCATCGTGTCATAGATCGCCATACCGGCCGTTACAGAACCGCCCGGACTGTTGATATAAAGCTGAATATCCTTGCCGGGATCTTCCGATTCCAGGAAAAGCAGCTGCGATACAATCAGACTCGCGGTCACATCATTCACTTCTTCTCCCAGAAAGATGATGCGATCCTTCAGAAGACGGGAATAAATATCGTAGGTGCGCTCTCCGCGGCTGGTGGATTCCAGGACATAGGGGACTAAACTCATATCTGTCAATACTCCTTTACTGAAATAAAACGGAAAGCTGCTGCTTTCGCCGGCAGCAGCTTTCCTCATGTAATACGAAACTTTTATAACAATCCGGGACTTACTTGGACTGCTCGTACATCAGATCCAGGGCCTTCTGAACTGCAATGTTCTCTCTCATCTGCTCCTTCTGATCTTCCGTTACGTAAGGCTTGATCTGGTCAACTTCCATGCCGTAGCTCTTCGCCAGATCCTCGATCTCCTTCTCAACATCCTCTTCGGAAGCGGTGAGACCTTCCGCAGCAGCTACTGCCTCCAGAACCAGACGGCTCTCGATGCGCTTCTTCGCCTGCTCCTTGGACTCTTCGATCATCTTCTCTACGGTGCTGCCGGTGTACTGCATGTACTGATCCATGCTCAGGCCCTGCTGCTGCAGACGCTGTGCGAAATCCTGAACCATGCTGCGAGCCTGGCTCTCGATCATCAGATCCGGGATATCCATGGTAGCGCCCTCAACAGCCTTCTCTACCAGAGCATCCTCCTTCGCGGTCTTCGCAGCCTTCTCCTTCTGCTCGGTCAGCTTCGCGCGGATGTCAGCCTTGTACTCCTCCAGAGTCTCAAAATCGGATACTTCGCTTGCGAACTCGTCGTCCAGCTCCGGAAGCTCCTTTGCCTTGATAGAGTTAACCTTGCACTTGAAGACTGCGGGTTTGCCTGCCAGTTCCTTCGCATGGTACTCTTCGGGGAAGTTTACATTTACTTCCTTCTCTTCGCCCAGAGCGGTGCCGATCAGCTGCTCCTCGAAACCGGGGATAAAAGAACCGGAACCGATGGTCAGCGGGAAGTTCTCTGCCTTGCCGCCCTCGAAAGCAACGCCGTCAATGAAACCTTCAAAATCCAGCTCGATCACGTCGCCGTCAGCAACCGGACGATCCTCAACAGTGATCGTGGTGGAGTTCTTGTCCTGCTCCTTCTTCAGCTCGGCCAGGATCTCATCCTCGGTTACTTCTACAGGCTCGGAAGCAACCTCCAGACCCTTGTATTCGCCCAGAGTTACTTCCGGCTTAACAGCAACGGTAGCAACGAAGATCACGGACTTACCAGGCTCTACCTGAGTATATTCGATCTGAGGCTGGGATACGATATCTTTCTCCACTTCCTTGCATGCTTCCTCGTAAGCACCGGGAACCAACTCGTTCACTGCCTCTTCCAGGAATACATCAGCGCCATACATCTTCTCGATCATCTTGCGGGGCGCCTTGCCCTTGCGGAAACCGGGCAGCTGAATCTTATTCTTCTCTTTCTGATATACCTTCTCGATGGACTTCTCAACGTCCTCTACCGGAACCTCGACGGTCAGCTTCACCAGATTCTTCTCCAGGGTCTCTACATTAACACTCATTTTGTGCTTCCTCCTTGATTTATGGAACTTCTCATGTTTTTTTACTTAGTCAATTTAGCATTATAGCATAAGCACTTCAGAAAATCCAGCATTATTTTAACCATTTTAGTCGGGGCCAGTAAGAAAAATACACTTTGCCCCAGATTGCGTCCTTATACACGTATGTATTCCGCCAGTAACGGGCGTCCAGTGAGTGATTCCGGTTATCTCCCATCACGAAATAGGCTCCCTCCGGCACCTCATACGGACCAAAGCTTCCCTCCATGGGCTCCGCCAGGTAATCCTCCTCCAGAGCTTCACCGTTCACGTAGGTCTGTCCATCGATGATCTCCACCGTATCGCCGGGAAGGCCAATGATACGCTTCACATAGGGCGTGTCCGGATCGTCCGGCGCCTTAAACACAATGATGTCTCCCCGCTCCGGCTCACTGAACCAGTAGCTGCACTTTAACCCCATCACGCGGGTCCCTGTCATGATGGTGTTCTCCATGGACTCTGTAGGAATCGTCGCATTGATCAGGATAAAAACCCGGAACAGCAGCACTGCTCCCAGCAGCACTGCATACGGAAGGATCTCACGAATCCATCGTCTTACATTCCCACTCATTTATACCTCCTGCCTGACACAGCATAACGCCAGTGCCCTTACGGGGCACCGGCGCATCTGCTTTTCGTATTATATCATGATTCCGGACGACCGCCCGGCTCCGATCATAAATTATTCCTTCGCGACTTCCACCACAGAGCGAACCGCTCCGGCCAGTCCCTGAATATCGGAAGGAATGATGATCTTGGTCGCCTGGCCGTCCGCCGCCTTCGCGAATGCCTCCAGGCTCTTCAGCTGGATCACAGCATCATCGGCTCCGGCCTCGCGGATCAGACGGATACCTTCTGCATTCGCCTGCTGTACCTTGATGATCGCCTGCGCCTCACCTTCTGCCTCGCGGATCATAGCTTCCTTCTTCGCTTCCGCGCGAAGGATAGCCGCCTGCTTCTCTGCCTCCGCTTCCAGAATCGCGGATTCCTTGTGACCTTCGGCCACCAGTACGGTGGACTTCTTCTCACCTTCGGCCTGCAGAATCTTCTCACGGCGCTCACGCTCCGCCTTCATCTGCTTCTCCATGGAATCCTGGATCGCTGCCGGAGGAATGATGTTCTTCAGCTCCACGCGGTTCACTTTGATGCCCCAGGGATCGGTGGCCACATCCAGCAGGGTACGCATCTTCGTGTTGATCAGCTCACGGGAGGTCAGCGTATCGTCGAGCTCCAGATCACCGATGATATTACGAAGCGTCGTAGCCGTCAGGTTCTCGATCGCCATCAGCGGATTCTCCACACCGTACGCGTACAGTTTCGGGTCCGTAATCTGGAAGAATACAACCGTATCGATCTGCATGGTTACATTATCCTTCGTGATTACGGGCTGCGGCTTGAAGTCGATGACCTGCTCCTTCAGATTCACTCTGCGCGCCACGCGATCCACGATCGGAAGTTTGAAATGAAGTCCGACCGACCAGGTTCCAATGTATGCGCCCAGACGCTCCACAATCAGTGCCTGCGCCTGCGGCACAATCTTGATGCAGGACGCCAGTACCGCCAGAATCAGTATCACAAGAAGTATTACTACTGCGCCGCCAATATATTCACCAATCATTCTGTTTCCTCCTTCATACCTGCTCTTATAGCTGTTCTTTCATCTGCTCTGAGAATTCCATCTCGTTATCCTTCGCTTTTCTTACGATCAGCTTGACTCCATCGATCCGGACAATCCGCACCAGTGCTCCTGCCGGGATCTGGATGGCGTCATCCTCGCTTCTCGCTGTCCAGGTGACTCCCTGCACCTGTGCGCTTCCCTTTGCTTCCAGGTTGTCAATCTCCTCCTCCACTACGGCATGCTTCCCGATCAGACTGTCCACGTTGGTCTTCTCTGTCTTCTGATTCAGATACCGAACCGCAAATGGCCGGGTCACCAGAAGAAGGATCAGCGAGACAGCGATGAAGACAACTGCCTGCAGCCATACCGGACAGCCGATCAGCGAAATCAGAAACGCCGCCAGCGCTCCTCCGGCAAACCATATGGTTGTAAGTCCCATCGTCAGGATCTCGATACCGAGCAGAACAACAAAGAGCATCAGCCAGTAAATCGGTTCCATCCGGCCCTCCTTTCTCACGAAACGGTGTTCGCTGTCATCCATTGTCTACATCTACATCCGTTATGCCTATTCTAACCTATTTTCAGACAAATTACAACCGAAAAAATGTTAAGATTTATCGATGATATTCCTCCGACTCCAGGAATCCCCGAAAGACTTCCGCCCGTGTGCCGCCATGTTCCAGCACATTTAACCAGGCTTCCATCTCGGCAGCGCCCGGCTCCCGTCCCAGAAGGAAGGTGTAGAGCTCTCTGACATAGCGCTTCCTGCCCTCCGACGAGTCGATCACAGCGTCTGAGATCTCCTCCCAGCTCTTTCCGCTCTTCAGCTGCTGTTCCCAGAAGGCAAGGCCTTCCGGATCCGGCAGACGCCCCAGAGCCGTCACATACAGCTCCTCCAGCTTCACTTTCCAAAACCCTCCGGAAGAAGCTTTTCCTTCCTGAGACGCGGAAGAAGCTTTTCCTTCCTGAGACGCGGAAGAAGCTATGCCTTCCGGAGACGCAGAAGAAGCCGCATAATCTGAGTTGTCTGCCGGAAGAGCGCGCCGGACACAGATCAATCCGCGATTATTGATCGGCGCAGGTGCGCTGCGTTCTCTTCTCGCCCTGCAATATTCCTCCATATTCTTCCGGACAGGTCCGATTCCGAAGCCGTGGCCGGACAGTTCTCCATTTCCGACATACATCTCCACATGACCGACATAATCCGCCGATTTTCGACCGGTATCACTCCCACGGAAGAACAGCAGATCCCCAGGAAGCAGCTTCTTCTCATCTGGAATGCCGTCACGGATTCCCGCGTCAATCGTAGTTAGTTTCTTCGTCCGGATCTGACCCACAGTGTCATCGCCGATATTGATTCCCAGCACTTCTTTATAAACCCAGTGGACCAGGCTGGAGCAATCGCTGTAGCCACTGTCCACACGACTTCTCCGCGTGCTCTGCGTATAGGTATTCTTCCCCTCGCGACTCTCCATCTTCGCCACCAGCGCCAATCGCTTTTCCCTCACCATCATTGCCATATACGAAACCTCCTGAATCATTGTTTTTATCACGAATCATTACCTGTTAGCATATGCGCATTTTCTCTCATCGATGCTTTTACATTAATGGATATGAGTCTTCTATGGATGGATCCGGAGCAGAATTTTCAGGATCTATTTATGAAAAAATACGAGTGACCATTGATACAAACAACGGTCACTCGTTTTTTTCTGCCCTGATCTATACGATTTTGTATTTCGAAGCCTTTCTCACAAAAGATTCCGCAAAGTGGGGATTCGATGGATAGTACAAGTGTGGGAATCCCAGCCAGTAATGCTCTCCGCTGACGATGCACGAATATTTTTTCCCCGTCGCCGGCTTCGTCGCAATGCAAGCTCTTCCGTTCTCGCTGCTGTCAAAGTAGTGGAATTCATGCGCCTTGATCTTCTCATACGGCGGCAGAAAATTGCCGCGAACCTCTTCAAGTTCGATATAGCCGAAACGAACCAGCTTTCCGGCATAGCGGCACTCCGCGTCCAGAACTCCGGCCATCGCACAACCTTCCGCTACACTACCTGCTTTCATCTTCGGATACAGGAGAGAGTGCAGGTACATAAAACCGCCGCACTCTGCCACCATCGGCATTCCTCTGCGGAACGCCGTTCGTATCGCATCCCGCATGGAAGTATTGGCGCTCAGCTCCTTTGCGTACAGTTCCGGGTATCCCCCACCGAACAGGACACCGTCACAGTCCGGAAGATTCTCGTCGTGAAGAGGAGAAAAATATGTCAGCTCCGCGCCATACTGCCTCAGCAAACGCAGGTTATCTTCATAATAGAAGCAGAACGCGTCGTCCCTGGCAATTGCAATCGTGCAGCAAATAGGATGCTGCGCGATTGCAGTCTCTTCACCGTCCAGTTCTTCGGCATGTGCCGCAATCTCCGTCAGTGCATCCAGATCGATCGTCTCCGCCAGGCAGTCGGCGGTCTCCCGCAGCTGCTTCCGGATATCTGCCAGCTCATCCGGGAGAACCAGTCCCAGATGACGGCTCTCCAGGTGCATCTCCCTCTGATCGGGAAAGTAGCCGACGACTTTCAGGGAAAGCTCCTGCTCGATCAGCGGCTTTATAATCTCATAATATCCTTTTGACATCCGGTTCAGCAGAACGCCCCGGATCAGGTGATCGGTGTCGCACTGCAGGAAACCCGCGATCAGCGCCACTACAGACCGTCCCATGCCTTTCGCATCGACGACCAATATGATCGGCGTCCTCGTTACTTTTGCCAGATGATAGGAAGAGCCCTCCTCACGGATACCGCCCAGGCCATCGTACAGCCCCATCACACCCTCCAGCACGGCAAAGTCGCCTTCTTTTCGATCTGCGAGGAAGAGTTTTCTGGTGGTTTCCTCGTCTGTAAAGAAGGTATCCAGATTCTTCGCCGGAACTCCCAGAACCTTCTGGTGGAACATCGGATCGATATAATCTGGCCCGCACTTGTATGACGACACGGGAACTCTCCGGTCCTTCAGAAGCTGCAGCACCGCGCAGGTAATTGTGGTCTTTCCGCTGCCGCTTTTCGGAGCGGCCAGCATGATTCGATTCATCTTCATAATGTCTCCTCGTCGAAGCGCAGTGAACAGATCCATACTGGATTCTCCGCCTGCATCAGGTGATAGGCTCCGATCTGTTTCGCGCGGCTCGCCTGCAGCTGTACGATATCCGCCTCCACAGGAAACTCCGGATCGCGCAGCAGCTCCGTCAGCTCTGCGATCGTCTCCATGGAGATCGCATTGATCACAATGCGGATACCCGGATTTTTCTCCCGCAGACAGGTAAGGATCTCCCGCAGATTTCCGCCGCTTCCTCCGATAAAGGCGTGCGTCGGCGCAGGAAGTTCGTCCATTCCTTCCGGTGCCTTCGCGTGAACGATATGGATATTCTCCAGTCCGAACTGTTCCGCGTTCTTCCTGATCAGAGCAACAGCATTCTCCTTCTGCTCGATCGCATAGACGTTCAGATCTTCCGACAGTGCGGCGGCCTCCACCGCGATGGATCCGGTTCCGCTTCCGACATCATAGAGCACAGAATCCGCCTGCAGGCACAGCTTGCAGATGCTGATATGCCGGATTTCCTCCTTCGTCATGGGAACACGTTCCCGCAGAAATTCTTCATCGCGCATCCGTGGCGCCAGGCTGCGGCTCCGCGCCGCAGGGTTTTTGATCATGCAGACATACAGTCCCTCTTCCCTGAGATTGCGGCACTCCTGCGGCGAAAGCTCCAGGATCTTTTCCTCCGGATAGGAGAGCTGATAGCCTGCAAATACCCGGCAGGAAGTCAGCCCGTAACGGCTATCTTCCTCCAGAATGGCTCCGAGTGTATTCACATCAGCCACGCCGGAAGTCAGAAGAAAGGTCTTCTCATGGAGACTTAAGCGCGAGGTAAGATTCGCCAGCTTTACGCCGTGGATGCTGCAGATATACGCATCGCTGTAGGACTCACCGAGAGCTGCCGCCAGATACGAGACGGAGGAAATGCCCGGCAGTACCTTAAGTTCCGCGTGCAGGTTTCCATCGTCAATTTCCGCGCGGATCGCCTGATACAGCTTCCGGCAACCGCTGTAGAAGCCGGTATCTCCGGAGAAGAGAATCACTGCCTTTCCCTGTTTTCGCTCCTTCAGACAGGGAATGATCTGCTTCGCCAGATAAAAAGGCTTCTTCTCGATGCCGGCATCGCATTTCTCCAGAAGTCGATTCGCACCGAATACGATATCTGCACTCTTTATCGCTGCTGCGGCTTCCTCTGTGAGACAACCGTCATTTCCCATGCCGGTGCCGACAAGGACAATCTTCATCCGATCGTGCAGATCAATCCGGCAGAGCTCCGTCAGACAGTCGCAGACCTCCCGGAAGGACAGGCCTTCCTCCTCGCGATTCTGCGCAATCACGTACACCGGAATATTTTTATTCTTCGCCGCTGCGATCTTCTCATTCCAGCCGCCTGCAGCGCCGCTCTTCTTCGTCACCATACAGCGGATCTCATACTGATCGATCAGCGCTTCGTTCAATGCAGTACCAAAGGGCCCCTGCAGCGCCAGGATCTGCTTTCCGGCAATGCCCTGTTCCATACAGAGACGGATGCTCTCCACACTGGGGAGCACACGCACATACAGGCGGCTCTTTACGGATTCCTCCGCACCGTAAACGGCGAGCTCTTTGCTTCCGGTCGTAAGGAGAATGTTGCCTTCCACCTTCTCCAGCGCTTTCGCACAGGCCGCGCTGTCCGGAAAATATGTGATATTATCGTAATCCACCACCAGATCCGTCTCTCTCTTCAGGCGGATATATGGGATGGCTCCGGCTGGTTCCATATGATCTGCAGCTTCTTCCGCATTTTCGCTCGCTTTTCGACTCTGGTTTGCCTGCGCGACGGACGCCTTTATGTTCTCCGTCACGATGGACGCATAGGGATGCGTGGCATCCACAACCGCGCTGCATTTTTCTTCCAGAATGAACCGGCACATTTCATCTTTGTCCATTCTCCCACGATGCACCTGCGCGCAGGGATGCTCCGTAAGAACAATCTCTCCATACTCCGTCGCTACGCATACGATATGCTTCACGCCTGCAGCACACAGGCGCTCCGAAAGCTGCCTGCCCTCCGTTGTCCCCGCGAAAATCAGTATCCTGTTCAACACGATCACCTCTCGATCTGATAGCCTCTCTTCGTAACAAGCTTCCCGTCAATGATCTCGGTTCCTCTGTCGCCGATAAAAACAGTGGTGAACATATTGACCTGCGCATCCTTCAGTTCATCCAGACGGCAGACGGTTGCCTTTGTCTCATCACGGCCGATATTCTCCACGTAACCGCAGGGTCTCTCCGGCTCCAGAACCCGCAGCAGGATCTCGCAGGCGCGCGCCAGATAATCCTTGCGCTTGTGACTGGACGGATTGTAGAGCGCAATCACGAAATCACCCTCCGCCGCCGCGAGGAGTCTCTTCTCAATCGTCTCCCAGGGAGTGAGAAGATCACTCAGACTGATCGTGCAGAAGTCATGATTCAGGGGTGCACCGAGCACAGCCGCACCACTGTTCGCCGCCGTGATTCCTGGGATTACTTCCAACGCGACATCCGGATAATCGGTTCCGATCTCATACATTAAGGACGCCAGGCCATAGATCCCGGCGTCTCCGCTGCAAACCATGGCAACGGTCTTTCCTGCCTGCGCCTTCTCGAAGCACAGCTTGCAGCGCTCCTTCTCCTTACGCATGGGCGTCGAAAGAAGCTCCTTATTCTGGAATTTCTCCCCCAGCAGTTGAATATAGACCGTATATCCGATGATGATGTCTGACACTTCCAGTGCCTTTATGGCCTGTCCGGTCATCATATCTTCCGCTCCCGGCCCCATACCGACAATATAGATTTTATTTTCCGTCTTATTCATATCCACAATCATCCCTCCTGTGTAAAATATAATGCTTCTTATTCCGGGTAATTTCGCAGCGATTCTCTTACATATCCGCCTGCATCCGCCTCGCAATCGCGATCGTAACGCCGTCGTATGCCTGCTTTCTGCGAATCAGCCGGGCATTTTCATCGCACGCGAGAACCGCCGCTCTCTCGCAGACATTGTCCACGCCGACCTGCTTTTTTACGAATGCGGAAGCGGTAAACACTCCTGGCACTGCCATCAGCGCTTCCGCCGGAAAAGTAACGTATTCCACGCGGTTTCTGCGGCTCCACTCCAGAATACCGGCCTCGTCCTTCTTGACGTCGATCGACGCAATCTGTCGAACTTCCTGCCGTGCAATCCCGGCATCCGCAAGGCTTGCAGCAATTGCAGCCTCGATCTTCTCCCATGGCGTATTTCTTCGGCAGCCCACTCCGATGACATAGGCTTTTGGCTTCAGATAAAGCAACGCTTTCGTATTTATTTCTGATTCCGGATTTTCACCAAAATTCTCTGATGAGAGAAGAATATCCACCGGGCCATCCGGCGGATACTTCACCGGCTGAACATATGCGGGAAACTGACGGAACAATATCTCCATTTTTTTATTTCTTATCTGCTCCGGAAATATCTTCTTATCAATGGAGATCGTAATCGTCTCCCCGGCAAGCACCTTCGCGGATATTTTCGCAATCCCATCCCGGTTCATAATTGCGAACCGATTCTTCTGGGCAAATACATCAACGGCGAATTTTTCGTTGATATCCGTCGCTGTCGTAATCACGGGAATCGCTCCGATCCGTTCCGCAATACGCAGGGCCAGAGCATTCGCGCCGCCCACATGACCGGAGAGAAGCGGGATAACAAAGCGCCCCTTCTCATCCAGCACAAGTACAGGGCTGTCTGTCAGCTTGTCCTTCACGGAAGAAGCAATCGCCCGAACAGCAATTCCGCAGGCCCCAATAAAGATAAGAACGTTCTTACTTTGCATCTGCTCCTCTGCCCACCAGGCAATCGGCTCCGTTACCACCTCTACATTCTTACTTTTCTTTACGTCCTCTCCGGCAGGTTCCTGCGGATCTGCCCCGGAGAATTTTGTGAATACGCAGATTTCTTCACAATCGCCCTGCAGCTGCTCCTCCAGGCGACCGGCAAGCCCGTATCCGTTCTGTGTAAAGCTGATGATACTGAGCCTCATAATCTTCCTCTTTTCTTATCTTCTTTTAACTGTTCTCAGCTGTTTCTCTGGCTTTACGGTATTCCGTTGAGAAATCCGGCGCGTACAGCCGGGATTTCCGGTAATGCTGATGCGTGATCACATCTCCCACCAGAACGATCGCTGTCTTCATGATGCCATGCTCTCTGGCTGTCTCCGCCAGCGTGGCAACTGTGCAGACATACGCTTCCTCTTCCGGCCATGTTGCCTTATACACCAGAGCGGCCGGTGTCTCCGCTGAATAACCTCCGGCAATCAGCCGTCCGCTCAGCTCATCCAGAAGACCGGTGCTGAGATAAATTGCCATGGACGCCTGATGCGCTGCAAAGCTCTCGATGCTCTCCTTCGGCGGCACCGCAGTACGTCCCTCCATGCGCGTGATAATCAGCGACTGGGAAACCTCCGGCAATGTATACTCAAGGTTCAGGGAAGCCGCCGCGCCGAAGCACGCGCTCACACCCGGACAGCTCTCATACTCGATTCCCAGAAGATCCAACTCGTCCATCTGCTCCCGGACAGCTCCGTAAATACTCGGCTCACCGGTATGAAGACGCACCGTCATCTTGCCATCCTGCTCTGCCTTCTTCATCACTTCGATCACTTCATCCAGCGTCATCTTCGCGCTGTTGTAAATCTCACACCCTTCGTGTGCATAATCCAGCAGCTGCGGATTCACCAGCGATCCCGCATAAATAATCACATCCGCCTGTTCCAGAAGATGCATGCCTCTTACCGTGATCAAATCGGCTGCGCCGCTTCCTGCTCCAACAAAATAAACCATTTCTCTGCCTCCCTGCTCCTTGCCAGCTCTCCGAACTCGCTGGAATACATAATACATGCGATCTCCAGTCTCTGCCCGGCACGCTTGTCCAGATAAAAGCAGATCCGTTCCATCGCATAATCCATCACTTCCTGTAATTTGCCGCTCTCCTGCAGCAGCGCGAGCGCCTCCTCTGTGTTCAGACAGTCCAAGATGCGCCGTGCGCATTCCGCCGGAACCTGACATCGCAGGGCAAACGCGGCCAGAAGTTCCATCCGTGCATCCGCTTCCCGCGAGTGCGTATTCATGATTCCGCCCGCGACCTTGATCAGCTTCCCGATATGCCCAGTCAGGAGTATCCGCTGAAAGCCAAGTTCCGCTGCCATATCGATGGTCTGACCGATAAAATTGCTGCACTTGACGCTCCGGTCCAGATCGTATCCGTACCGGCGCTTCATATAGTCACGACCATAATTGCCGGGCGTCACCGCCACAGAATCATAGCCCTCCGCCCGCCTCTGATTCAGTTCGACCCGGATCGTATCCAGCAGCGCCTGGCTGCTCATCGGCTCCACAATCCCGCTGGTTCCGAGGATCGAGATGCCTCCGACAATGCCAAGTCTCGGATTGAAGGTTCGCGCAGCCAGCGCTTCGCCTCCCGGCACGGATATGACAATATCCAGTCCGCCCCGATAATCCAGCAGGGCGCACACCTCGGATACTTCCTTCGCGATCATCGCTCTCGGTACATGATTGATCGCGGCATTCCCCACCGGCTGATCCAGTCCGGGACGGGTCACTCTTCCGATGCCTTCGCCGCCGTCGATATGAAGGACTGCACATTTGCCGTCCGCTTCTTCAGTCAGGCTGACCTTCGAATAAATCTTCATGCCGGTGGTCACATCCGGATCGTCTCCGCCGTCCTTTACGACCGCGCAACTCGCGCAGTGTTCTCCGATATGAATATCTATAATTTCTGCCGTATACGAGATTCCGCCGGGCGTCTCAATCGTGATCTGATTCTTTCTGTGTCCTGTGAGAAGCATGTACGCCGCCGCTTTTGACGCGGCAGCCGCACAGCTTCCTGTCGTAAATCCATGTCTCATATCATCCGCCTGTATCGCCGGTTCTGTTTCTATATTCCGACTAATTTTCTTTTTGGATCAGTCTCTGTCCACCATAGTATAGATCAGCGCATTGCAGATCGCAGCGGCGATATTGCTGCCGCCCTTTCGTCCCTGATTGACAATATAAGGCACATCCGTCTCCATAATCAGCTCCTTGGCCGCTTCCACATTCACGAAGCCGACCGGCACACCAATAATAAATGCGGGAGTATAACTTCCCTGCTGTATCATCTCATAGAGCTGTATCAGCGCGGTCGGCGCATTTCCCACGGCAAAAATCACCGGCTTATCGATCTTCGCCGCCATCTCCATGCTCACAGCTGCCCGCGTCGTCTTCCGCTCTACGGCAAGCTTCGCAACAGTTTCATCCGCCATAAAGCAGTGTACCTGTCCGCCGAACTTTGCCAACTGTTTCTTATTGATGCCGGAGAGCGCCATATTCGTATCGGTAACAATATCCGCCCCGCTGCAGATCAGCTCCTTTGCTCTCGCAATGGCTCCTTCGGAATAGCGCATCGTCTCCGCATACTCGAAATCCGCGCTTGTATGGATAACTCTCCGGGTAATCGGGTCCTGATCCGGCGGCAGTACGATCTTCCGCGCCGCCAACTCCTCCGCAATGATCTCAAAGCTCCGCTTCTCAATCTCCATCGGCAGCAGATGTTCAATTTTCTTCTCAATTTCAGTTGTTTTCAATGCACTCACCTATCATTTTCAGTAATTGCCTGTTTTCTTCTTCTCTCTTTACCGCAATCCGGTAATATCCCTGCGTCAGTCCCTCGTAATTTGAGCAGTCCCGGATAAGAATTTTCTTCTTCAGAAGCATCTTATACAGAGGAAGCTCCGTATAGAAGAGGATGAAATTGGCACTGCTCTCACAAACCCGGAAACCAAAATCCGTTAGCGCAGCTTCCAGAAATGCTCTCTGCCTCTGCACATATTTCTGTGTCCGCGTCACGTAGGCGCGCGCCCGGGCAGCCGTCGCACCGGCCTCCTGCGCGATCACCGACACATTCCATTCCGGAAGATTCCTCGCGATCTTCTCCCGCAGGCTTTTATTTCCGCAAACAAGGTAACCCAGACGCAGTCCCGGAATCGCATAGATCTTGGTGAAGGCCTGAACTACCATCAGGTTCTCGTATTTCTTCACCCAGCGCAGTGCAGATTCCGCGTCCGCGCAGAAATCGATAAAACATTCATCCATCACAACAAAGATTCCCTGCTCCCGACAGTGATCCAGCAGATGATGAACGTTTACTTCGCTCATCAATTTCCCGGTCGGGTTGTTCGGATTCGCCAGGAACAGAATATCCGTCTCCGCCGTCAGCATTGCCACAAGACGCTCCTGGCAGAAATCCGGATCGAAACCTTCTGCTTCCGCCAGCAAACAGTAAGCAATCTCTCCATCCACGGCCTGCATCGCATATTCATAACCGGAGAAGGACGGAGCCGGAATCACTGCCCTCCGGGGGCGGATGGCATGTACAATCGCCATGAAAAGCTCCGAAGCTCCATTTCCCAAGAGGATATCCCTCTCGCTAACATCATACCGTTTTACAGCAAATTCCTGAGCTAGTGTCTGCTTCAGCTTCGCGCAGGTTGGATCCGGATACTGATCACAGTGCGTAATCGCCTTCGCGATCGCGCCCTTCACTGTGTCCGGCATCCCCAGCGGGTTAATATTCACGGAAAAATCCAGCTTTACTTCATTATTATAGATATCTCCACCATGCGTTTTGGGCATATCCTATTCCTCCTGATTGATTATCCCGGAATCCCCCACAGGAACCCTGCCGCGCACAGCAGCAGAATGCACAACGTTTCACATATACATGCCGTAAGATACATCAGACGGTTCGCCCGTGGGATATCCTCATACGAAACCGCCCGCACCGGATCACCGATGAACGGCTTCTTCACCACTTTTCCAAAATAGACCGCATCTCCGGCCAGCTGCACTTGAAGCGCACCGGCGCATACGGATTCCGTCTGCGCCGAGTTTGGACTCGCGTGATTATAGCGGTCTCTCCGGAAAATCCGGTACGCCTGCTTCCCATCGAAGGAAGCTCCTCCCAGATATGCCGCAAAAATCATCAGATACGCGCTGATTCTGGCTGGAAGATAATTCACGATATCATCCAGCTTCGCCGCTGTTCTTCCGAAGAAAAGATACCGGTCGTTCTTATAACCGATCATAGAGTCCATCGTGTTGACTGCCTTGTAAGCAAAGCCCAGGATTGGCCCGCCGAGAGCTGTGTACAGCATGGGGGCGATCACGCCATCCGATGTATTCTCCGCCACCGTCTCCACGGCCGCCTTCGTCACGCCGATTTCGTTCAGCGCATCCGTATCGCGACCGACAATCATCGAGACCGCCTTTCGTCCTGCTTCCAGTCCTTCGTTCTTCAGGCTGTGATAAACCTTCATACTCTCATCCCGAAGACTCTTTGCGGCAAGAATCTGGTAGGTCATCACCGCTTCAACCGCAAGCCCCAACCGGGGATGAATCCGGTAGGCTCCGAGCAGGATCAGTGCTGTGACCAGAACGGTCACAGCCAGTACCAGCAGTACAAGAAACGTACCGCGTACTCCATTTTCACGATTATGTGTGTCGTCTTTTTCGTCGTTTTTCGTCTGTCTGTTCTGTTTTCCGGCATGGCTCTCCTCCGGCGCTCCTCCGCTTCTGAAATTCAGCTTTCGCTCCAGCGCCGCGATCAGATTCCCGATCAGGCGGATGGGGTGCGGCAGCCAGTGGGGATCTCCGAACAGAAGATCCAGGACGAAGCCTGCAGCGAATGCTGCTGTATGATTAATGAATATCTGCATCTCTAAGCATCCCATAGATCTGATTCATATCCAGATACTTTCTCAGCGTATCCGCCAGCTTATCGTACTGCTTCTCCTTGAAGCTCTGATAATCCTCGAACGCGCCGTCTGCGATCTGAATCCCTTTTCTCTGTGCCAGGCAGGTGATGATCTCCTGCGCAATCTCCGGCCGGTCGAAAATCCCATGAATATAGGAACCATAGACAAGATTGCCATCGGAAATCACATTCTCGGCAATGGTCTCATCCGGCGTGTCTCTCCGCGAAGTGCTTCCCATATGAATCTCATAGCCCTGAAATCCAAGACCGGACAGTCGAAATACGCCTTCCACCGGAGAGAGAGCCCCTTCGGTTTGGCAGCGTTTCTTCTCTTTCTTCAATATAGTTACCGTATTCAGCAACTCCATCCCGCGGATAACGCCGCCTTCTTCGACCGCGTCCGGATCGCTGATCTCTTCTCCCAGCATCTGGTAGCCGCCACAGATTCCAAAGACGGGAATCTGTTCCGACAACTTCCGAACCGCTGCCTCCAGTCCATTCTGCCGCATCCATTTCAGGTCGCTCATCGTATTCTTTGTTCCTGGAAGGATGACCATATCCGGATGGTGCAGTTCCGCAACACTCGTCACATAGCGCACGGACACTTCCGGCATCTGCTCGAAGATATTAAAGTCTGTAAAATTCGCAATTCTCGGATAACGGATTACAGCGATGTCGATCAGCCCTTCCGTCTTCCGGTCGAAGCGCTCCGTCAGGCTGTCCTCATCCTCCAGCGCGATGTCCATATAGGGAACGACGCCCGCCACAGGCACATGCCCCTTTTCCTCCAGCATCTTGATACCGGGATCCAGAATCGACTTATCGCCCCGGAACTTGTTGATGATCAGGCCTTTCACCCGATCTTTCTCCTCCTCGTCCAGGAGCATCAGCGTCCCCAGGAGCTGCGCGAAGACACCGCCCCGGTCGATATCTCCAACCAGGAGCACCGGTGCGTCCACCATGGCAGCCATCCCCATATTTACAATATCGTTCTCCTTCAGATTGATCTCCGCCGGGCTTCCGGCGCCCTCGATCACGATAATATCCGCCACTTCTTCCAGCTGACGAAAGGCTTTTTTTATCTCTGGAATCAGCTGAGTCTTATACTGAAAATACTCTCTCGCCGCCATATTTCCCAGAACACGGCCATTCACAATTACCTGCGATCCGGTATTATTCGTCGGTTTTAACAGGATCGGATTCATACATACCATCGGGCGAATGCCTGCCGCTTCTGCCTGCATGACCTGTGCGCGTCCCATCTCCAGCCCCTCACTGGTAATGTAGGAATTCAACGCCATATTCTGCGACTTAAACGGCGCGACCCGGTAGCCGTCCTGCCGAAAGATCCGGCACAGCCCGGCTGCCAGGAAGCTCTTCCCGGAATTCGACATCGTCCCCTGAACCATAATTACTTTTGCCATCTGCTATTCTCCGATCCTTGTATTCTTCCATGCTTCGGCGGTATAGATCTGCTTGCCTGCCGCCTGCGCATATTTCCACAGCTCTTCGTTGTATGCTTCCTGCGTGCCGAAATGCTCCCGGCAGCAGATCACGGTATCGCACCGGTCGATCTGCTCCTTCGCGGATTGCAAAGTTTCGTCATCCACCGGCTCGAAGCTCTCCGCGGCAAGAACCTTTGCCGCCAGCGCCTTCGCGGCCGGATAATCCAGGTCGTTCCGGCTAATGATTCCGGCAGCGAAAGGCACGCTCTTACGCTGAAGCTCCCGGAACGTCCGGCGACCGCTGCCGGCTCCGGCGATCACGAAGACCTTCGGCTCTCCATCTGCCCGGACAAGCTCCATGTCCTCGCTCTCCTCATCATAGCTGCCGGACTCAATGGAGAAGAGATCCGAGATATATCCTCTGGTAAAGATCTCCCGCGGCGTTCCGTAGCGATCCACGTATCGCCCATTTATGCAGAGAATCTTATCGGAAACCCGCTCCGCCAGCTCCAGCTCGTGAAGCGACATGATTACCGTCAGATTCTTTTCTCTCTTCATCCGCTGCAGGATCGAGAGAAATTCCAGCTTGTAGCGAACATCCAGATAGGAGGTCGGCTCATCCAGCACGATAATCTCCGGTTCCTGGCAGATCGCCCGCGCCAGCATGACGCGCTGTCGCTGCCCGTCACTGATCCTCGTAAAATCTTGATCCTTAATCGCCGTCACATTTACCATGTCCATGACCTGCCGGATGATCCGGCGATCCTCGTCGCCAAGAAGTCCGAACCGGCCCGTATAGGGATAGCGGCCGGTCGCGACCACATCCTCACAGGTCATCAGCTCCGAGTGCAGCCGCTTCGTAAAGACGACCGCCATCTTCTGTGACCGCAGGTTTCCCGGCATCTTCAGGAGTTCACCCTCCCCGATATAAACCGTACCGGCAATCAACTCAAGCTGTCCGGTCAGGCTCTTCAGGATCGTGGATTTTCCTGCTCCGTTCGGCCCGATCAGAGTCAGGATCTCGCCCTTCTTCAGGGCAAATTCCACATTCTCAATCAGAGGCTTATTGTGATATCCTACTGTCATCTTTTCTGCTCGAAAGAAATAATTCATCAGCCGTGATTCTCCTTATTCCTCTTTACCATAACCCACAGAACGACCGGCGCTCCGAATACAGCTGTTACCGTACTGATGCTTAATTCGGTCGGCGCGAACATCATACGCGCCAACAGATCGCAGAACATACAGAACACGCTCCCTCCCAGGAAGCAGGCCGGTATCATCAGAATCGGCTTTGCGGATTTCAGCATGGCCTTTACCAGATGAGGAACCGCAATTCCTACAAAGGAGATCGGTCCGGCAAACGCAACAATACACGCCGACAGTATGCTGGAGAGAATCACCATCAGAATGCGGAGTGCCTTGATGTTCACGCCCAGGTTCTGCGCATAGGAGTCTCCGAGCTGATAGGCCTCCAGCGGCTTCGACATCAGAAAGATAATCACCGTAGAAACGAGCACAACCACCGTCATCACTCCGACATTGCTCCAGGTGATACCAGAGAAGCTTCCCCGCGACCAGTTATGCAGGTTCACGATGTCGGAGTCCTCCGCAAATGTCACTACAAGTTCCGTAATTGCTGAACAAATATATCCGATCATGACACCGCTTACCACGAGCATGGACATGCGGCTCACGCGTCGGGACATCAGAAGCACGAAGCCCATCGAGATCATCGCTCCCACAAACGCGGCAAGAATCATCATCCCTGAGCTTACGCTAATGGACTGCCCCATCAGGAATACCATCACCAGCGCCACCACCATCTTAGCACCGGACGATATACCAAGTACAAAAGGACCCGCAATCGGATTGTGGAAGAAGGTCTGCAGAAGATATCCGGCCAGCGCAAGCGCTCCGCCCAGAATCATCGCAGCAAAGCTGCGCGGCGCGCGGATATCCAGCACGATTCGTCCCAGCTTGCTGTCCCCGTCCATAACCGCATTTTTTAATTCACTCAATGGGATCTGTACCGTTCCGATGCAGATATTCAGCAGCAGAAAAGCGATCACACCCAGAATTAATATAAGAAATGTTATCAGGTATCGTTTCTTTCGTTTCGCTTCCATGAATTTCCTCCGAAGCTTTTAGCATTTATTTCAGTGAAAAGAGATACTGCATCTGACTCTCATCCGCTCCGGTCAGCATGGAGTGGATATCGCGAATCATATATCCGATGGACATGGACTGCTGATACATATCGTTCGTCGTACACCATACATGACCGTTCTGCACCGCCCGGAAGTCCGCCAGCAGCGGGAACTTATCGATCAGCTCGTCAATGCTCTTCACACCGCCATCGATCGTACTGTTGTAAATCAGATAGTCCGCGTCCTTAGCACCATCGTAAAAATCCTCCAATTGCATACTTACGGTGGAACGGCTGGAGGATTCCTCCGTCAGATTGTCAAAGATATACGATCCTCCTGCCATTTCAATCATCTTCGCCAAGTAATCCGTACTCTTTCTCACCTGGGCCAGACCGTTGGAGGTAATATAGAAGAAGGCGACTGTTTGCTGCTCTTTCCCGGTCTTATCCGCCTGATTCTCCTGGAGAATCTTCTCCACGATCTGCTCCTGCTCTCCGAAAATTTGCTCCGCCTCTTCCTCTCTCCCGGTCAGCGCGCCGAAGAATTTCACCCATTCCATACGTCCTAACGGCTCATTCTCATAGCTGGAATACTCAATGAGAGTCGGAATATCAAAATCACTCAACATCTCGATAACCTTCGGCGTATGCTGAATCATCGTATTCTCAATCGCCAGCGAGCAGTTCCCGGACACAAGGAGCTCGTAATCCGGCTTGCTGTACTTGCCTGCATAGACAAGGCTCCCCTCTTCCATGGCTTTCTTCGCACTTTCGATATACCAGCCGTCCGCCTTCTGGCTGGAGAAACTAAGCGTGTCGATCGCATCGATCTTATCGAACATATCCATCACGCCGGATGAAACCAGATACAAATTGCTCACCGGCTCCCGAAGGATAATCGTATCATCTTCGATCCCTTCCGGGATCTCCTGATCCTCCGGAACCGTCAGAATCTTCGTCCCGTCCATCGTGGTAAGTACTTTGTATCCGCCTTCATAATAATCCACGGAGAAATTCTCCGCATAGGAAAGCTCCATGCTGCTCTCGTAAACCAGCTCCTTCGTCTCCTGCTGCTCCGCGACCGTCTGTCCGCCGGATACAGAAGAAGGACTGCCGCAGCCTGTCAGCCCCTGCAGTCCTGTCATAAATACCAGGCCTAATGCAATGATTGTCTTTCTTCCTGTCATCTTTCGTCCTTCTCTGCGGGAAGATCCCCCGAAAGAGAATCTTCCCTTTGTCTCGTCTGCTCGCAGTTTTACTCTGCTGTCGCCGTCTCCGAATGGAAGGTCAGCGTATACTCGATCTCATGCGGCTTGCTCATGGCTACCGTATCGCCGATCACATCTACCGGCTCGTCCAGTACAACCGGAATCTCGAACACGGAATTGCCCTCCGTATTCACCGGCAGATACTTTTCTCCGTTCACGATCATGTAATCATAATTCGGGCTGCTCCACTCAACCGTTGCAATCGCCTCTCCATTCGTGATCGTAACCTTCGCCGGAGAAATAATGCTGGCCTTTCCGCTGCCGCCCTCGAAATCCAGGCTGATCATATAAGTTCCGTCGGAAAGCGCCTCTGCAGATGCTGCTTCTGTCGTTGCTTCCGCCTCCGAAGCATCCGCCGCTGCTTCCGTCGTCTCTGCGGAAGCGGTCGTCTCAGATTCCTCGTAAGGCTGAGGATTGGATACCTTCACCTTATGATCATACCACACTCCCTTGTTTCCAATCAAGGCCAGATCAAATTCTTCGTCCAGAGCCGGTACCGGCACATCGAAGCCGTATGCCTCGTCAATATCGCCGTCGCCGTAATCTACTGTATCGGTGGTCGGCTCCAGCAGCTGCGCACCGTCCTTCTGCGCATCCTCCGCCGTTCCGGGAAAGAGGTTCAGAATCTTCTTCGACTGCAGCGTTACATGAATGGTCGCCTGACCATCCTTTACCGTGAGAGTGCCTTTATTGTCATATGCTTCGTTCACATGAAACATCGAGCTGTCTGTCGTAAATTCGGCCGTATAGGTTCCATCGGCCAGATCAATTTTAGAGGTATTGTCTTCTTTTTCGCCGCATGCAGTCAGGCCCAGGCAGAGCGTAAGCACAGCAGCCGCCGCATACAGGTATTTCTTCTTAATAAAATGGATCATCCCTTCTAATTACTCCTGTCTTTCTTTTGTAAGTGATTTTCCGCAGCTTTCTTTTCTATTACGTATCTTTAGAAATTTTGCAGCTATTCAGAAAAACTTCCCGTATCCTCCGGATTCTGCGTCTTTTCGGATACGGGAAGCTCTTGTCAGTCTTCTTACTGATTCATTGCGTCTGCAGTATGAGCCACATAGATCTCTTCAATGCCCTGGATCGAACCAAGTCCGCTGATCTGAGTATCTACCTTCTCAAACTTGCCGGATGCATTGAACATGCTCAGCCAGGAATCGTCATCGCTACCTGCCATGTCATTGTTGGCATGATCGCCGGCAACAACCATCAGCGGACGAAGAACAACGTTCTTGTAGCCTGCTTCTGCGATCTTCTCGATGACTGCTTCGCATGCGGTATCTTCCGGTTCACCCTCAACAGTACCGATAAACACATTCTTGTATCCCAGCTCTTCCATCTGTGCCTGCATCTGGCTGTAGGAAACCTTCGCCGTGTGGCTGGTGCCGTGACCCATGAATACGAATGCAGTGCCAGCTTCATCGGCAGCCTCAATGCTGTCAAATCCGGCAACCTTTACTGCCTCTGCGGTCAGGGTCTCTGCAACTGCTTTCTTATCCTCGTTGATATCCGTTGCACTTGCGCCAACCTCGCCCAGCAGCGGCTCAGCAATCTTTATGGACTCGAACTTATCCTGGTAAGCATTTACAGCCTCAACCATCTCGTCGTACTCTGCGCCGTGCATCAGGTGCGTGGGCTGTACGACAAGATTCTTAACGCCATTGGCAACGGCGCGCTCCAGAGCCTGATCCATGTTGTCGATCTTCTCGCCGTCTCTTGCCTGAATGTGGTTAATAATGATCTGAGCAGTGAAAGCTCTTCTTACAGACCAGTCAGGGTTCGCTGCTGCAATCGCATCCTCAACACCCTTGATGTCAGCAACACGGCTGTCATTGAAGGAAGTACCAAAGCTTACTACCAGGATCTCGTTGTCACCGATCTCATCCTGATTTCTCGGATCATCCTTGGAAGCGTCGCCGGTATCTCTGCCGAAGTAATCAGGATCTGCGTTCTCACCTTCTACCAGTTCCTTCTGCGCATCGGTAAGTGCATCCCACGCTGCCTTTGCCTCCTCACACTGCATATCGGTATCCTCCGTTCTGCTCTGAACATAGATAGCATCGATCAGCTCTGCGACATGGTCAGCTGCTGCCTGATCGGCTGCCGCCTGATCCTCGGTCTCTGCCTCGGTGGCTGCTTCGCTGGTTGCTGCCGCTTCCGTGGTTACTGCCTCGGTAGCTGCTGCCGTCGTGCTCGCTGCTGTGGTGCTTCCATTGCTGCTTCCGCATCCTGCTGCAACGGTTGCCATTGCAAGCGCTGCGATAAGAAGTGCTGCTGTTTTCTTTTTCATGTTTCCTCCTTTAGCATATTCATGCTGACTTTTAATTTCTTCTGAATATGTAAAAACATCAGGTCAGAAACATGTTGTATCCGCGCGAAAAAGAAAAGCCCCTCTCAGCCGAGCAGAGAAGGGCAGTACGCTACGTAAAGGTACAGCCAATAGACTCGTGGCTTGAAACAATCTGTTTCTGTACAATTTCCGGGCAGGTCTCCCGACTCAAAGATCAGCGCTCCGGCCATCTTCCCGGTCTCCCAGTGATATAGCGGCCATTACTCCCTTATTACGGTGACGAGTTCGCACAGGATTCTCACCTGTTTCCCTTTTCATCGAAGACAAATACACAACATCTGCTTCGACACCCATCATTACATATTCAATTTTATTTCTGAGGTGCGGATGAAAACATAACCGTCCTCAAACATCGACTGATTATAGTACAGGAGACAGAGTCTGTCAAGTGATTTGTGTGATTTTCCACATATTTCACAATTGTTGTTACTTTTTTAGACGTTTTTCCGCGTCCTCCAGGCTCTGATAGCCGTAGGCCTTTACGTTTGCTTCCATGATAAGCAAGCTCATATTCACGCCCTGTGCCTTCAGGCTGCGAATCATATCACGGTAGAGAAGCAGGGTATCCTCCGAATAAGTGTGCAGCTCACCGCGCAGATACGTCTCGAAGGAGGTTTCTCCGGGCGCTGCCTCCGCCGCGCGGATCGCACGATTACCGGCTGCCAGGCGCGGATATTTCTCTGCGTATTCCCACATCCACGCGATCTGAATCTGCGTAATCTCATCCAGCATTTCCTTCTGCAGCAGCGAGGGCTCCGGCAGGAAACGGCGAAGCTGCGCGAACTCCTCCGGCGCGGTATCCGCCATCATCCAGGCATACTTCTCCGTCAGCAGGTTACGCCCAACCTCTTCCGCTGCCTCCAGATCCGCCGTATAGCTGTCCACCAGCGCTTCCGGCCATGCTGTGAACTGGCTGCGACGCATGATCGCAAAGGTCTTCGGATCCTCCTGGCAGGAGGCGCGCCCGCCCTCGTTATGTACCTGATAGAACTGCTGCCACTCCATCTGAATCAAGTTTTCTTTTTTATCCTGTAGTGTCATCATGGTTATTACTCCTTTCTCCGCATTGCATTTCGGAATGTTCTGCATCCTGTTTCCGATTATTCTCTTGTTCCCTTGTTCTTTTTTATCCTTCCAGCACATGGCACATGTGAAGCTCCGGATCTCTGATGCGCTCCATAAGTTCATAGGTATGTGCTTCCAGGAAATCATCGTTGCGCGAGGTCAGGCTCTGCCGCTTCAGCTCTTCTATCACTCCGACGCAGATGCGTTCGATCAGCTCGACACGCTCATCTGCCTGATTCAGGTAGGGATTTCGAATTTTTTCCGCCTTCCAGGCGTTCTCTGCCCGCAACGGATTTTCTCTCACCAGACGAAGCAGCAACGGCGGCACCTCCGGTAGAATCGGAAGATCTCTCAACCCGCGAAACATCCATTTATAGTACGGCGCATACCTTCGGTTCAGAAGATACAGCATCGACATGGCCTGGCGTACAAATTCATTCAGTGCGAGTGATGCCGCCACCGTATCGCCCCGACACATACAGCGCCCATAATTATACTGACCGGACTGCGCCATTCCGGCAGCACGGGCTGCGATCTTCTTAATTCGCACATCTTCCGGGTAGTATTCGGCAAGAGCGGCACGAATCCTCGAAAACTCCCCCAGAGAATCCTCGAACACTGCACCTGCTGTCACTGCCGCCAGCTTATCCTCCGGAAGATACAGCCAGCGCTTCAGACTCTTCGGCGGCTGCTCTGCCCCGATATATCGCCCATAAAACTGCCGGATTTCCAGGACACCCACGCGGCCGTCCCCTCTGGCACTGGTATTCCGTGCCGGAAAGCCAAGGAACTCACCGGGAAGGGAGGCATATGCATGCTGCATTTCTTCACCCACAGCATCATAATCGTCTTTCGTCAGCCAGAGGCAGAACGACGGTCCGAAATCGTGGTCACGGGAAATCTCATCATCGAAACCCAGGCATTCTGACCCGTCCCCCACCAATCCGGCAGCAATTTTCGGGAGATATTCCGGAAACTGCGCTTCCAGCATGGGACGCCCAACTTGAAAATAGTATTCTCTCGCCAGTTCCAGACCGGTCATCGAACTGGAGTAATTTGATTCCTTCATTTTGTCTCTCTTTCTTCCACAGATTTTTTAATCCTGCGGATTCTTTCGCTGCTGTACTGCCTTCAGATTCTTCCGGATTACCTCGCAGGCATCATTCTCCCCATAATATTCCAGCGAAAGCCGAAGTGCCTCCTGCAGATCCTGCTCCGCTGCTGCATAATTTCCCATGCGGAAGGCATATTCTCCAGCTGCCGCGTATGCGGCGCTCCGGTGCGGATCTTCCTGCCCTTCCGCTGTATCATAATAGGCCATCGCTTCTTCCAGAATATGTCCGGCTTCTTCTGATCTTCCCAACATCAGCAGCGACTGCACCATACTGATCTGCGTGGTTGCTTCTTCTGCTTTTGTATCCGGGAACTTCCGGATCTGCGTCAGCGCCTGCTGCTGATAATGCAGCGCCTGCTGTGGCTGCTGCAGATCCAGGTAAGTCTGGCTGATGTTATTGTAGAGGGCTGTCATTGAGTAGCCTTCCTCCTGTCCAAGATCGCGAAGGATCTGCTCCGCCCGGCGATACATCTGCAGTGCTTTTTCATTTTCTCCGGCTGCCCGGCAGGCCGTGGCTCCATTTAGCAGTGTAACGGCATGAGGCTCCTGCCCGGTAAGTCCCAGCACGCTAATCAATGCCAGCGCTTTCTCTGAAATCTCCATCGCCTGACGCGCCCGCCCGGTCGTGCGGTACATGCCCTCCAGTTCATTCAACAAAGTCAACCTGGCTCCATATAATCCTTCCTCCTCCGCGTCCTGCAGAGAAAGAAGCAAAAGCGCTTCCGCATCTTTTAATTTACCCATATTCAGATACGAGTCATATCTCGTCAGTATCTTCTGAATCTCCATACTGCCTCTGCTCTCCTGCTGTCTGCGCAAGAAAGCCCGACAATTTTCGTCGGGCCTTCGCATATTTTCTTTATTCAGTTGCAAAACTGATCGGATCAGAAACTACGATATCATCGAAGGTAACCGCATCATATACCTGGAACTTCAATTCAACCTCGTCAATTGACTTGATATTATTGGCATCCAGATCATTCTGAAGAAGGTCCATCGCACTCACTGCCTTCTTACCTGCGTACAACATCTGCGAATAATACGGCTCTATCATATATCCATTGATCGAAAGATCTTCTACAGAAACATAAACATTTTTATCCGAAGTATTCTCGATATAGAACAAAATCGATTTTCCCCAGTAGCTGTTCTCATCTACGGCCATGCCAACCACACGGATTCCGGCTTCATTGAAGAGTTCCAGACCTTCCTTCTCCTCATCCGCTGTCATATCCATCTGCGCGTACGCGGAAGTCTGAAGCGTTACAACATCTGCATCCCACAGAGTATCATAAGATTCCGAATCATATGCGCAGAAATAAATTTCGATCTGACCGATATTATCCACCCCGGCTGCTTCCAGTTCATCACTGTCGAGATACATTACCTCGTTTGTTTTTTTACCGGCAGCAACATCAGCCACAAATGTGTCCGTCACCATATAGTTGTTAACAATCAGGGCATTGGTGCTCACACTTACTTTTTTATCGGTATCATTCTCCACCAGAAGCTTGATTCCATTGCCCCAGAATTCATCCGTAACCCACTCCTGCGCCGTAATCTTAATTCCGTCCTTTTCCAGCAGAAGTTGAGGTTCCAGCGTAATCCCGGAACTGCTTGCTGCAGTGGTCTCCGCCACCGTGGTTTCTCCTGCTGTGGTTTCTGCTGCTGTGGTCTTTGCTGCGGCCGCGGTCGTCTCTGCTGCGCTTTCTTCTGCGGTGGAAGCTGCTGCCTTCGTCTCTATAGCAACCGACATCGACTCGGCTGCAGAACTTTCCTTGCTGCCGCCTCCACAGCCAACGGCTCCGGCCATTAACACTGCCGTACCAAGCACCGCAATCATACCTCTCACTTTTTTCATTTTCATTTTCTCCTGTTCCTTTCTTTTTATGTTTATAAAATAACGGAAATATATCCATTATTTGTCTGTAATAGACTTAGAACTTTCCTCCACCGCCACCGTGTTCTCTTCCAGAGGAAGATGTATGCGTACTGCTTCCTCCCTCCTTCTCCTTCGGCTTCTCTGTTCTTGTTACAGTATGGTAAAGAAACATATCCCGGCTTTCCGTAATATTCAGGCTGCCATCCTTCACATAACTTCCGGCTGCCGTCTGATTGCGCACGCTCTTCATCCCCATCTTCATACCGCCGACAACAACAAGAGCTAGCACCAGACCAATTCCGATACACACCGGAATGTAAATCCAGGACATCGGTTCTTTCGGAAGACTGCTGCTATCATACGGCTGGCCATCTCTCGCCTGTGTAATAAAATTATCGCATAAATTTACAAAGGTCTGAAATGCCGCGGCATAATCTTCATCAGAAAGATCCGGTGTAATCTGATCGATGATATAATCGATCCCGGCATCCGTAAATGCCTGAATCCCGTAACCTTCTGTTGTAATATAACAGTCACGATCTTCCATACTGATCAGAAGCATAATACCATCATGATTGCTTCCGTAGCCAAACTTGCAATTTTCATAGAAAGTATCCGCGTAATCTTTCACGCTGAAACCTTCCAGATCCCACGTTGTCGTTATCGTCACATCGAACTTCTGCCGTTGACTAACTTCATCCAGCCTTGTCTGAAGTTCCTGGTCTTCATTATCACTGAGCAGTTCCGCCATATCATTCAGGCGGTAATATTCCTCTGCGAAGCCATCTGTGTCCGCATATACAGGAATCACCAGAGAAAGGCATACTAACATGGCAAGAAGGAACGCGCCGATTCTATGTTTGATTCTTCTCATATACCTTTCCCTCCTCTAAAGAATTCCTGCCAGATGCAGCAGCCAGGTAATGCCATAGGAGACAATGCTGAATCCTGCTGTCAGACCAAGAAGCCAGCGATTCGCAGCAGCCTTATCTACAGGAAGATCACCAACGAACTTTCCGGTCTGCCCGTTCATGGCAAAGGTATATTTCTGTCCCCTCCAGGTCGTATTCAGAATCCACACCGGATACAGGGCGTACACAGCCTTCCCGCCATGAAGCCGGATACTGCTGTTCTCCGGTATAACAGTCTCGTATCCTTCTACAGTAGAAGCGAAAATCTGCTCCGTTGATGTCTTCACGCGCTCATTTGCGCGCGCCACACTCTGCTCTGCGGTTACGTCATATTTATCGGCCAGGTAGCCTGCCATGTATGCGGTCTGAAAATCTACAGCGTCTTTAAAATCATAAGGCTCGATAGATTCCATCAGATCGTCCGGCATCTTGGCGGACCCATCCACGGGAACATGCTCAAACACAAGGTTTCCGGCGCGGTGAATCAGATAGTGACTGGTCTCCGTATAATTATATCTGCTGTCACTCCAGAACCTGACCCTGGTAGCCCGGTAACGTACACGGGCATCTGCTCCGGTATCGAAGAGCCAAAACGGCACATAAATCCCTTTAATCTCCTCGATATGATTCTGATCTTTGAATATTTTCGGTAACAGGCGCCTTCCGGAGAGGTGACGCATCAGGCCGGCCTTTGCCGCAGTCTTATCCAGTTTGAACGGAATTACGACATCCGGCTTCAGCGCACCGGCAAACTGTCCCATCAGAACGACAGGATTCCCGCAGAAAGGGCAGGATGTGGCTGCCATATTCTCATCGCCCACGATCTCACCGCCGCAGGATTTGCATATGTAAGTACGTAACCCATCCACTTCTCCTTCCTGCCATTCGCTTCCGGCTGAAGTCTCCCACTCCATCTGATCCGCCTGGTCGCCCTGAAGCGCTTCGTCATAGCTTTTCAGCGTCTCCATTTCGAATTCCGTATCGCAGTACGGGCATTTCATCTTCTGTACGGAGCTGTTGAATTCAATTGCTCCTCCGCAACAGGGGCATTTATATTCCTGTATAGGCATTACTTATTCCTCCTCCCGATTCTTATGCTTAGAAGGCTGTTTCTCTTCGGCGGCTTCTATTATAAGTTCGGATTCTTCGCTCCGCAGTTCTGGCAGAATTTTCCTTTGTTCATAGTTCCACAGGAACACATCCAACGATCATCCACCGGCCTCGGAGCACCGCACTCCGAGCAGAATTTACCCGTTGCCATGGCTCCGCAGGAGCATCTCCAGGAATTGGCTGCCGACTGAGCCGCCTGCTGTTGCTGTGCCTGCTGCTGTCCCATCGTGAAGAGATTCTGTACATTCATGGCATTACCGTTGTTCATCGCCATTCCCATGCCCATGAATCCGGTCATGGCTCCTGCTGAATTCGAGGCAGCTGATTTCATCGCGTCTGCCTGCGCGCCAACCAGAGTGGCCGCTGCCATGCCGGGATCGTACATCACTGCTGTGCGCTGCGCCTGCTTAATCAGTTCCGCATCCTCTTCCGGCAGAGTGACCGAGCCAAGAGCAATGCTTACCACAACCAGTCCGCGCAGGGTTCCCCACTTCTCCGAGAGCGCTACGTTCATGGCATTCTCCAGCTCCGTATTGTGCGCAACGATCTGATTCGGACGCATCTCCATCTCAGATAATTTTGCGAAAGCCGGCTGCAAAGCACTGATGAACTCGCTCTTCAGCTGATGATCCAGTTCGTCACGGGTATATTCATACGCGACATTGCCGCATACATTTGTATAGAAGAGAAGTGGGTCAGCGATACGGTAGGAGTACACGCCGGAGCAGCGCACCGATACGTCAATATCAAGACCAATCCGGGAATCCACCACGCGGAACGGAATCGGACTCGGTGTGCCGAACTTATTGTCGATCAGCTCTTTCGTATTAAAATAATAAACTCTCTGATCCTTGCCGGTATCTCCGCCGTAGGCAAATCTCTTGCCGATAGTGTGGAAGGTATTCCGGATACCTTCTCCCAGACTTCCGGCAAAAATACTGGGTTCTGTGGAGGTATCATAAGTATATTCACCAGGCTCTGCACATACTTCCACGATCCGTCCTTGTTCCACTATAATCATACACTGGCCATCTGCTACTGCAATTCCGGACCCGCTGGTAATGATATTATCATTACCTCTGTTATTGGAAGAGCGTCTTCCGGTCTGCTTCTGACCTCTTCGTACCAGTACTTCTTTCGGCAGTGCTTCACAGTAGAAAAACTCCTTCCACTGGTCTGCCATCGTGCCACCAACTGCTCCTATTGCCGCTTTAATTAATCCCATAGTAGGTTTCCTTTCAAATTCTCAGCTTGATTCCGCTTCCGCTGCATAGCTCTGAATAGTTATATCTTACCTTAATTATCTAAACTCTGCAACTAAATCATTATATTTCATGGCAATGATTCAGGAAATAATTCAGAAGTGAAAGAAGACCTCAGATAAATCTGAGGTCTTCTTTATCATGCGGGAAAAGGGACTTGAACCCTCACGGTCGTGGACCACATGATCCTTAGTCATGCCTGTCTGCCAATTCCAGCATTCCCGCGCAACAAAGATATATTAGCACGTTCTTTTGGAAATTGCAAGCCCTTTTTCCATTTTTTTTGATTTATTTACAACTATCTGCAGATATCCGATCACTGGCAGGCATGTGCCCTGTCGTATTCAGCTCTGGATTCGCGATCCTGTTCCTGACGCTCCTCGATGGCCTCCTTCAGCATCAGATCCTTTACCTTCATCAGGCGGGTCTGGTTGCCTCTCTCGTCTTCATCCAGCTTCATGGTGATATAACGAATCGTCTCCTCATACTGGGGGATCTTCACATATTCCAGCGCATTTACCCGGCGTCTTGTCTTCTCGATCTCATCCGAGAGCATACTGGCTTCCTTCTCCATAGCCGCCAGCTGCAGCAGACGGGGGAAGATCTCCGAGAGCTTCTCGATGGCAGTATCCAGTTCACCGGAAGTATTGGCAAAGCCATACGGAAAGATATTCCCGGCCTCCGTCTCCGAGGTCTCAAAATCGAATACCGGCACATCCACACTCATGATGTTCTTGCTTCCGACCGCCAGGCTGACACTCTGCTTCGGATACATCAGCGCTTCTTCCATCATCTGAGGCGTCATTACCGCACTGGCAATGGAGAAACTTCCGTACACCTCCATCAGTTGAGCCTCCACTTCCTCACGCAGGCGCTTGTTCTCGCGCGCCAGCTCCAGGAATCGTTTCATCAGCTCATCGCGTTTGTCCTTCATCAGCTTGTGGCCACGGACTGCTGTTCTCAGCTGCTTCTTCAGGTTCGAGAGCACCATTCGAGTAGGATTTACATTTAATCTTGCCATTTTCTCACCTCTCATTCCGGGGGAAGCCGAAGCCTCCCACGCTCATCAGCCTTCCTTCTGGTCGTAGTACTTCTCCAGATAAGCATCCCGGATACGCTTCAGCTCCGACTTCGGCATCTCGCGCAGAAGCTTCCAGCCGATCTCCAGCGTCTCCTCAATGGAACGATTGGTTTCATAGCCCTGAGATACATACTCATTCTCAAAATGATCCGCGAACTTCGCGTACAGTTTATCGGTATCCGACAGAGCCGCCTCACCCAGAATCGCCATCAGTTCCTTGCACTCCTTACCTCTTGCATAAGCAGCGAAGAGCTGGTTCATGGTGTCCGCGTGATCTTCTCTTGTCTTGCCCTTGCCGATACCCTTATCCTTCAGACGGGACAGAGACGGCAGTACGTCGATCGGCGGCTGTACACCCTTGCGGTACAGCTCACGGGACAGAATAATCTGACCTTCGGTAATGTATCCGGTCAGGTCTGGGATGGGATGGGTCTTGTCATCCTCCGGCATAGACAGGATCGGGATCATCGTAATGGAGCCGTCGATCCCCTTCTTACGTCCGGCACGTTCGTACATGGTCGCAAGGTCAGTATACAGGTAGCCAGGGTAGCCGCGGCGTCCGGGAACTTCCTTACGGGCGGCGGAAATCTCACGCAACGCCTCGGCGTAGTTCGTGATATCGGTCATGATAACCAAAACGTGCATGTTCTTCTCGAATGCCAGGTACTCGGCAGCAGTCAGCGCCATACGGGGCGTTGCGATACGCTCTACCGCCGGGTCATTCGCCAGGTTCATAAACATAACGGTACGGTCAATCGCACCGGTTTTCTTGAAGTCGGAGATAAAGAAATCCGCTTCCTCGAAGGTAATACCGATTGCCGCGAATACAACTGCGAAATTACTGTCTGCATTCAGCACCTTCGCCTGACGGGCGATCTGCGCAGCCAGATCGGCATGAGGCAGACCGGAACCGGAGAAGATCGGGAGCTTCTGACCACGTACCAGTGTGTTCAGTCCATCGATGGCGGATACACCGGTCTGGATAAACTCGGAAGGGTAATCACGGGCTGCCGGATTCATCGGCAGGCCGTTGATATCCAGACTCTTCTCCGGGATGATCTCGGGACCGCCGTCGATCGGGCGTCCCATACCGTCGAATACACGGCCCATCATATCTCCGGATACATTCAGTTCAATTCCGTGTCCAAGGAAACGTACCTTGGACTCATTCAGGTTCATACCTGCCGAATTCTCAAACAGCTGAACCAGAACGTTCATGCCGTTAATCTCCAGAACACGGCAGTGGCGGATATCGCCGTTCGGGAGTTCGATCTCTCCCAGTTCATCATAACCGACATCCTCAACGCCCTTTACCAGCATCAGAGGACCGGCAACTTCTGCTATGGTCTTATATTCGCGGATCATTCTGCATCCACCTCCTTACTGATCAGCTCCTGTGCGGATGTCTGCAGTTCGTTCAGAACGCGGGCATACTCCGTATCCACATTTGCCTCTTCCACATACTTGAAACGTCCGATCTCTTCACGAACCGGAAGTGCTGCCAGAGGGCCGAACTCCGCCCCCTTCTCCAGTGCAGCCAGACCTTCCTTATAATAGGAAAGAATCAGCTTCAGCATGCGGTACTGCTTGTTCATGGAAGCATAGGTATCAATCTCATGGAAAGCATTCTGATGCAGATAGTCCTCACGGATCATCTTGCAGGCTTCCAGCTTCAGACGGTCCGTAGTGGAAAGTCCGTCCACGCCGACCAGCTGTACGATTTCATTCAGCTCTGCTTCCTCCTGCAGCAAACGCAGGGCATCCGCGCGCAGAGTCGGGAACTCGCTGTTGACATGCTCAGCAAACCACTTGTCCAGACGGGCGGAATACAGAGAGTAGCTGTTCAGCCAGTTGATCGCCGGGAAATGTCTCTTGTAAGCCAGGGAAGAATCCAGGCACCAGAATACCTTAACGATACGAAGAGTTGCCTGAGATACCGGCTCGGAAGTATCACCGCCGGGCGGGGATACAGCACCGATTGCGGACAATGCGCCTTCACGGCCCTCGCTGCCAAGACTGATAACCTTACCGGCACGCTCATAGAACTGCGCCAGGCGGGAACCCAGGTAAGCCGGGTAACCTTCCTCACCGGGCATCTCCTCCAGTCGGCCGGACATCTCACGAAGAGCCTCCGCCCAGCGGGAAGTGGAATCTGCCATCAGTGCCACCGAGTAACCCATATCGCGGAAGTACTCCGCAATCGTAATACCGGTATAAATGGATGCCTCACGGGCAGCTACCGGCATATCGGAAGTATTTGCAATCAGAACGGTACGCTTCATCAGGGACTCGCCGGTCTTGGGGTCAACCAGTTCCGGGAACTCCATCAATACGTCTGTCATCTCGTTGCCGCGCTCGCCGCAGCCGATATATACAACGATATCCGCATCCGCCCACTTGGCCAGCTGATGCTGCACAACTGTCTTACCGGAACCGAAAGGACCGGGAACAGCGGCCACACCGCCCTTGGCGATGGGGAACATCGTATCGATAACACGCTGACCGGTGATCAGAGGCGTATCCGGAACCAGCTTCTCCTTGTAGGGACGGCCCACACGAACCGGCCACTTCTGCATCAGTGTCAGTGGATGTTCTGTACCATTATCATCCACAATCACGCAAACGGTCTCTTCTACCGTGTAGGAACCCCCCTGAATGGACTTGATCGTACCCTGAATCCGGTGCGGAACCATAATCTTCTGCTGTACCACGCTGGTCTCCTGAACGGTGCCAATGATATCACCGGCAACCACCTTATCACCGACCTTGGCAGTAGGAACGAACTCCCACTTTTTCTCTCTGTCCAGAGCGGGAATCGTGATACCTCTGGAAATATTCGGACCGGACATCTTTACCATGCCTTCCAGTGGACGCTGGATACCATCATACATCGTCTCGATCAGGCCGGGACCCAGTTCCACAGAAAGGGGAGCGCCGGTACTGTATACTTCTGAACCGGGCTTGAGTCCTGCCGTCTCCTCATATACCTGAATGGATGCCATGCCGTCACGCATCTCGATAATCTCTCCAATCAGGTGCTGCTCGCCTACACGAACAACGTCAAACATATCCGCATCCTGCATGCCTTCCGCGACAACCAGAGGTCCGGATACTTTTACAATTTTTCCCTGACTCATTTACCTGTCACCTCCAAATAAGATATCAGCGCCAACCGCACGTTCTACCGACCGCTTCACATTGCTGATACCGATTCCGTACGTTCCGTCAATTCCCGGGATCGGGATAATCGCCGGAACTCTCATGTCAAAATATTTCGCTACGTCGTCCTGCATATCCTTATAGAAACGCTCGGTAATATAGATGATGCCGTAGCCTTCTTTCGCGATCCGGTGCAGGATGTGCGCAGCCTCCGATACATCTTCGCAGGCAAAGGTCTCCAGGCCAAACGCCTTGAACCCCAGCACACTGGCACTGTCGCCGATTACACCGATTTTAGCCATAAGTCTCCCTCACTCTCTCCCGAAGCAGACCTTCGTTAATACCTGCCTTCTTGCCGGCCAGGATAATTCTCGCGCTCTTAATCTCCATCTGCTTCGCTACCGCGTACGCAAGAATCGGCTCAATGCCGAAGGAGACGTACTTGGCATCCTTCACGTAGCGGATCAGTGCATCATCACAAAGCTTCTCCAGACTGGTAAATCCTCCATTTTCTTTCAGCTCCGTGCTTCCGCCGTCTGCCGCTTCCGCCAGTGCATAGCCCGACAGGCGGGACGCAAACTGCGTCAGATTCTCCTCATAACCTGCAATGAAAACCTTCTCGCTAATATTGCCGCCCGGAATAAATACATCACCGAAGAAACTCCACGGCTGATTCATCCGGCGGGCACGGGCGAATGTCTTCAGGTTGATCGTATCAATCAGCAGCCGGACATAACCGCGGACGAACTCGCTGCCGGAAGCATCCACCGTCTCGCTGATATCCTCATAACAATACTTATCGCAGATCAGATCCACACTCTGCGGATCCTTCGTGCGCGCATGGGCATCCAGGCTCTCCTCGATCGCTGCTTTCATATGAGAAGTAAGAGGCATGTAATTGCGTTCCTTCACCAGCACTGCCAGCGTATCCGCCGGAACCGTACCGCCGCTCATGAGAATCTCCCGTCCGGAGATTCCCAGGAATTCCGCTTTCAGAAGTGTCTTGATATTGTGATAGTCGAACGGGTAACGGAAGATATTCAGCTCTTCCGCATCCGGCGCGATCGAATGAAGAAATTCATACAGCTTCGTTGTCTCTGCCTCCAGGGCTTTCTCATAAGCCGAAGGAAGAATCACTTCGCCTTCCCCGTAACCGGCCTCCTGCAGGACTTTGCAGGCGTCTTCCATGGTTTTCGCGTCGATCATCACCAGCATCTTATCTTTGTTGATCAGGCTGCGTTCATTTCCCCGCACTCTGGCGCAGGCAAATGTATAATCTGTTCCCACTGGTATTCCTCCTTTCTTCGTCTTTCATTCGGAATCCATTTACGAAAACAGAGTTTCTGCAATCTGTACCGTAATGTCTTTCTTTACCTGCTCCAGAAGTTTCTCTACAGAGGCATTGATGGACACACAGCCTTGACGCAGGATAAATCCGCCCTTGATATTCGCGGTATCCTCCGCAACCACCATGGGGCTTTCCGTCAGTTCCGCCATCAGCTTCCGCTCCAGATTCTTCTTGTCTCTCTCATTCAGAACAATTTCTCCTACCTGCTTGTAGTAGGGAGCCAGAAGTGAGAGCAGAAACTTCTTGTATTCTTCCTGATCCATGTGAACCAGCTGTTCCGCCGCTTCGTCGAAAGCGGTTTCGATCATCTCCTGCTTGGCACTGAGACGAAGCTTGCGGGCTTCCAGCTCTGCCACAGACTTGCGGCGCTCTTTCAAAAGAAGAGCATCCGTCTGTGCCTTCTGCTGCATCGTAAGAGTCTGCATCGCTGCTTCGTCCTTCGCCTTCTGCAGCATGGCATCCCGCTCGGCCTCCGCTTTTGCTTTCAGAGCAGCAGCCTCATCCTGCGCTTCCTGCAGGATACGTGCCGTAATCTTTTCAACGCTCATATCTGCAATCCTTTCCTTATAATCTGTGTGCTATTCCGCCATTTGCCGAAGATTCTACATCGGGCAGAAGTTCCACATCAGGAAGGATACCAGCAGAGCCAGAATTGCGTAGGTCTCAACCATTGCCGCATAGATAATACCCTTTGCCAGCTGATCCGGTCTCTTTGCGATCAGCATGATACCGGAAGCAGCCGCCTTGCCCTGTGCAAGACCGGACCAGATACCAACAACACCGATCGGAACACCGGTGAACAGCAGGTACATTCCCTGGAAGGTGGTAAGATCTACAGGATTGCCGCCCATAACGCCGGTCTTAACCAGAATCAGGAAAGCGATCAGAAGTCCATAGATACCCTGCGTACCGGGCAGAGCCTGAAGTACCAGAGTCTGGCCAAACTTCTTCGGATCTTCCGCTACCACACCGGCTGCAGCCTGACCGGCTACGCCTACACCAAGAGCACTACCTACACCTGCCAATGCTGCCATTGCAGCGCCGCCAATTGCTAATGCAAGTCCTAAAGTCATTTTACTTTTCCTCCTTGACGATCTTCATATATTTTGTGTTCTTTGCGAAGGGCTGGAATTCATCTCCGCCGCCTTCATAAAATTTTCCGAAAAATTCAACATATTGCAGTCGGCTGGCATGTACATACGCGCCAAGCGCATTGATTGCGAAGTTCAGCACATGACCGATCGCTGCAATCAAAAGGAATAGAATCGCTGCCAGCACAACCGGAAGTCCTCCGAACAGAGAGCCCAGCTTGTTGAATACCTGCGCGATAACCGCAGAAGCAAGTCCCAGAGCCAGCAGACGCGAATACGAAAGAATATCCGCCAGATAACTGGTCGCTCCGTACAGATCCCACAGCCCCAACAGCTTTCCGACGCCCTTGCCACGTACCACCGGAAATCCCACGATGATCACAGCACCAGCAATCGCCAGATATTTGCCGATTGTCACTGCGCCTGTGAAGAGGCTGCTGCCGAACAGGAACAACGCCGCGCCGACAATCAGCAGATACCAGGCAAATACTTCCTGGATTGCATCCACCAGCTTGCCGTCACGAATCTGCATATACGCCTTGATGCCCATGCCAACGAACAGATGAACCGTACCAAGCACGCACGAGAATACCAGAAGCTTCATAGGATCCGACAGAGGATCAAACCATAGCGGCGTGATCGTGATCCGGTGTCCGAAGAACGTCTCCGAGACAACAGATACGAAATCTCCCAGGAAACCACCGAACAGAGCGCCCCAGAGGAATGTGGAGATACCACAGAACGCCATGGTCTTAATCAGGCGGTAGGATGTTCCTTCCAGGTCAAAGCACTTCAGTACGGCGAAGCAGGCAATGGCAAGTACTGCGCCATAACCCATATCGGCGAACATCATGCCGAAAAATACAAAATAGAAAAATGCGAAAAACGGTGTCGGATCGATCTCATAGGATCGTGGAAGCGCATACATACTGGTAATCGCTTCAAACGGCGTCACCATACTGTTGTTCTTCAGAAGGATCGGCGTCTGCTCATCCTTCGCAGGTTCTGTGATCTCACAGATGCACCCGTTCTCCTCCACCACTTTCTCGATATTCTTTCTGGCGTCAGCGACCATCCAGCCTTCCATCTGGAAAGCCTTTCCAGTCTTCAGGAAGTTCTCGGAAGCCTTTGCCTTATCACGTTCCAGAATCAAACTGTCGTAATAATATTGCAAATCTTCCTTCGAGGAGACAGCCTCCGCAAGCTTCTGCTCCAGGTTCTTCTCTTCTCCCTGAACCTCTGCCAGTCTGCGCGTCAGGCGCTCCGCGTTCTCCTTTACCGTTCCCTTCATGTCCTTGAAGGAGGCCATCGTAAAGCCGTAGGACTTCATAACGTCCACAATGGCTTCTTCGTCCGCCCGCATACAAAGAACGCTGATATACAGCTGCTCCATGTCGCTGCTGAGGATCGTCACCTGCGTCGCTTCGCTGACGGCTTCGATCTTCTGCTCCATCTCCTGCACGTTGGCTACGATCGGAAGGATACCGCACATGGTTCTCACATACCGCGTTCCTGTCTGATCCAGAGGGAGCTCGTATGTCGCCCATGGCTTCAGTGAAGCCTGATCGGATACGATGCCGTTCTCTTCGCTCTTGAGATCGTTCCACTGATTATGGAGATCCAGAATGCGTGAGACTTCGGAACGAATGTGTTCCCTGCCTGACAGCTTCGTGTCGTAAGCTGACTGCGATACCGCCTTTCGCGTATTGAACAGCGGCTTCTTCGAGGTATCATAGCGTTCGATCGCGTCCAGCGCGGTCTGAACTTCTGACAGCTGGCTTTCCACACGGGATACCCGGTCTTCTTCTCCGTCTTTCTGAACGATCGCCGCCCAGTCTTCCTGCTGAAGCCTGTCGGACTGATCAATCAGCTCCACCGTCCCCTGATCCATCAGATCACGGAGCAGCTTGTCTTTGTCGGATTCGAGGCCGATAATGGAAAGCTTGTCCATCTTAACAATTGCCACTCGACTTCACAACCTTTCCCGTAATGATCTCGACTGCCTTCGGAAGTTTTGACTTTGCTTCCGATTTCATTTGGCTGCATTCCTTCTGAACTTCTGCCAAGCTCTTGTCGTAAGCAGCTCCCGCTTCTGCTTCCGCCTGAGTCAGCGTGGCACGATAATCATCGGCTGCCTGTTTTCTGGCTGCCTCTAACAGCTCTTCCGCCTGCTTCTTTCCCTGGTCGAAAATCTGCCTGGCATCCGCCTGTGCCTGTCTCCGGATAGAAACGGCCTCTTCTTCGCATTCCGAAATCCGTTTCATGCTTTCGATTGACATACACTCCCCTCCATTCATTCAGATTTTATGATTTCCTGGAAATTTTCTAAAAAGTCTCTTTTTTATTGTTTCGCAAATTGCTGAAAATTATGTAAATTGCAGTTGTCTTTTGCATAATTCCAAGTGGATGAGACGTAATTTCCAAAAACATATCTTGATTCTACACTATAAAATCTTTTTTTTCAATAGTGAAATTGCCTTTTTTGACGAATTTTTGACAATGTTTCGGCATTGATACATTTTTTCGTCCGGTGTGATCTTCCGTTAACACTTCGGACATATTGTATACCAAAAATCCCGGATAAAGCTTTTTACTTCTTCATCCGGGATTTTTCAACGTTTACTGTTCGCCTTATAATTCTCCGTTTTTGCTCTCTTACTTTCCGTAATAGGCTTTACGATAGATCTCTTTCAGCTCACTGATGAGAGGATATCTGGGATTAGCACCCGTGCACTGATCATCAAAGGCCTGTTCCGACATCTCATCCAGAGTTGCCAGGAAATCCTGCTCCGTAACGCCATAGTCAGCGATCGTCTTCTTGATTCCAATCTTCTCCTTCAGATCCTCCAGAGCCTGAATCAGGTTCTCGAATACTTCCTGATCATCCTTACCGGTAATTCCTGCGAAGCGCGCCGCCTCCACATAACGCTCAAAAGCATGCGGATACTTGTACTGCGGAAAGGTTCCCATCTTGGCCGGAGCCGGTTCTGCATTATAGTGGATCACATCGGTCAGAACCAGCGCATTTGCCACGCCGTGAGGCAAATGATGGAAAGCGCCCAGCTTATGCGCCAGCGAATGATTCACGCCCAGGAACGCATTCGCGAATGCCATACCTGCGATGCAGGAAGCATGCGCCATCTTCTCTCTGGCTTCCGGGTCGGCTGCGCCGTTCTCATAGGCACGCGGCAGATAGTCGAAGACCAGTTTGATCGCCTTCAGCGCCAGGCCATCGGTAAAATCCGACGCCATGACCGATACATAAGCCTCCAGCGCATGTGTCATAACATCGATTCCGGCTGCACTTGTCAGCCCCTTCGGCATCTCCATCATATTGTCCACATCCACAATCGCCATATTCGGGAGAAGCTCATAATCCGCCAGCGGCCACTTCTTTCCGGTCACATCATCAGTGATAACCGCAAAAGGAGTTACCTCCGAACCGCTACCTGCCGTTGTGGGGATCGCTACAAAGTAAGCTTTTTCTCCCATCTTGGGGAACTTGTATATTCTCTTTCGGATATCCATGAAATCCATGGCCATATCCTCGAAGTCAACCTCCGGATGCTCATACATCACCCACATAATCTTCGCCGCATCCATCGGCGAGCCGCCGCCCATGGCAATGATGGTATCCGGAGCAAACTGTCTCATCTGCTCTACACCGGCCTTTGCGCACTTCAGACTCGGATCGGGCTCTACATCGTAAAAGCAGGTGTAGGCAATTCCCATCTGATCCAGCTTATCCATCACCGGCTTCACATATCCATTCTTATACAAATGTCTGCCGGTCACAATAAACGCTCGCTTTTTATTCATCAGCGTGCCCAGCTCATCCAGCGCTGCAGACATGCAGCCTCTCTTAAAGTAAACCTTTTCCGGAGTCCGCAGCCATAGCATATTTTCTCTCCTTTCCGCAACCGTCTTGATGTTAAGAAGATGACGCACACCTACGTTCTCGGAAATGGAATTGCCGCCCCAGGAACCGCAGCCAAGTGTCAGGGAGGGAGTCAGTCGGAAATTATAAATATCTCCAATGCCGCCCTGTGCCGAAGGCATATTTACCAGGATACGGCAAGTCTTCATCGCCGCCTGATGCTTCGCCATCTTCTGACGTCCTTCCTCTGTTCCTGTATTCACATAGAGAGCGGAAGTATGTCCCAGGCCGCCGTCCTGAACCAGCTGAACCGCCTTATTCAGAGCGTCATCGAAATCTGCGGCGCGGTACATAGCCAGAACCGGAGAAAGCTTCTCATGAGCAAAGGGTTCCGAAACATCTACGGACTCGGTCTCGCCGATCAGCACCTTCGTATCCGCCGGAACTTCCACTCCCGCCATCTTCGCGATCGTTACCGCAGACTGACCGACGATTGCCGCATTAACAGTGCCCGCCTGTGTCAGAAGAATCGAACCCAGCTTCTCCTTCTCTTCCCTGGTCAGGAAATAGCATTTTCTCCGTCCGAATTCCTGCTTCGCCTTATCATAGATAGCATCCGGTACAATTACGGACTGCTCGGAAGCGCAGATCATGCCGTTGTCAAAGGTCTTGGAATGGATAATGGAATTCACTGCCATCAGAATATCCGCAGAGTCATCAATGATTGCAGGTACATTGCCGGGGCCTACGCCGAGAGCCGGGCGGCCGGAAGAATATGCCGAAGTTACCATGGCGGGACCGCCGGTAGCAAGAATCGTATCCGCTGCATGCATCAGTTCGTTAGTCAACTCAATCGTAGGCTCGTCCACCCAGGAAATGATTCCTTCCGGAGCGCCTGCCTTCACAGCTGCGTCCAGCACTACCTTCGCAGCTGCAATGGTGCTTGCCTTTGCACGCGGATGGGGAGAAATGATAATTGCATTTCTGGTTTTCAATGCAATCAGTGATTTGAAAATCGCAGTAGAAGTCGGGTTTGTCGTTGGAATAACTGCCGCAATTACACCAAGCGGTTCCGCAATCTTCTTATAACCGAATGCAGGATCTTCCTCGATCACGCCGCAGGTCTTCTCCTCCCGATATTTGTTGTAAATATATTCCGATGCGTAATGGTTCTTAATTACCTTGTCTTCCAGGACACCCATACCGGTCTCTTCCACCGCCATCTTCGCCAGCGGAACACGCTGATGATTCGCCGCCATCGCAGCCTCATAAAAGATACGGTCTACCTGCTCCTGCGTGTAGCTGGCAAACTTCTGCTGCGCTTCTCTCATCTGCGTCAGTCTTGCCTTCAGCTTATCTACGCTGTCAATTTTACCATCTGCAGAAAACTCCTTCACTGCCTCTGCCGGGGTTTCTGCTGTGTTCTGCACTACCTCTTCCGCTTTTGCCTCCGCGTTCCTTGCCATGTTTGTCTCCTTTGATGTGTGAAATTTATTGTTTGTTTTTTAACGAACGATTACGTTAAATATATATCATATTATTTTTCTTTTGTCAATTGTTTTTTTAATTTTATAATAAATTTTTTTGTTCTTTCTAGTATATAAAAATAGTTAAACTTTATTGTTTTATGTCAAATATATTGTTTTCCGAAATAAAAAAAGTTCCGGTTCGAAAACATTGAAATGTTTTCGAACCGGAACTTTTCGGATTTCTGTCTTTATCTTGTTATCTGCTGCTTATTCAGCTTTACTGTTCTTTCTTCTCGTCGCCAACGATATGGATCGCCAGAGAGAGTTCATCCAGCTGCTTCTGGTCTACAGCGTCCGGAGCCTGCGTCATCAGACAGGAAGCGTCCTTCGCCTTCGGGAATGCGATCACCTCACGGATACTGTCCGCACCGGCCATCAGCATTGCCAGACGATCCAGACCGTAAGCCAGTCCGCCGTGAGGGGGAACTCCGTACTTGAACGCGTCTAACAGGAAGCCGAAACGCTCATGCGCCTGCTCCTTCGTGAAGCCGAGAACCTCGAACATCTTCTCCTGGATATGCTCCTGATGGATACGGATGCTGCCGCCGCCGATCTCGTTGCCGTTGAGCACGATATCGTAAGCCTTCGCGCGCACGCGTCCGGGGTCGCTGTCCAGATACTGCAGATCCTCTTCCATCGGCATGGTGAAAGGATGGTGCATCGCTACGAAGCGTCCCTGCTCCTCGGAGTACTCCAGCAGCGGGAATTCGGTAACCCACAGGAACTGGAAATCGTCCTTGCGCACCAGATCCAGCTGCTTCGCCATCTCCAGACGCAGGCTGCCCAGTACGTTAAATACGATGCTGTCCTTATCTGCCGCGAAGAGCAGCAGGTCGCCGTGCTCACCTTCCATCGCGGATACCAGAGCGTCCATCTCCTCCGGCTTCATGAACTTCGCGAACGAAGACTTGTGAGCGCCGCCTTCACCCATGCCTACGCATACGTAAGCAAGGCCCTTCGCGCCCATGCCCTTCGCCATATCCACGAGAGCGTCAATCTTCTTTCTGGCCATGCCGCCCTGACCCTTGACATTGATACCGCGCACACTGCCGCCGTTCGCCAGAGCGCCGGTAAATACGCCGAAGCCGCAGTCCTTTACTACTTCCGATACATTGTGAAGCTCCATGCCGAAGCGAACATCCGGCTTATCGGAGCCGTAGCGGTCCATCGCCTCACGGTAAGGCATCCGGCGAATCGGGAGCTGTACATCCACGTTCAGAACTTCCTTGAAGAGATGCTGCAAGAGACGCTCATTGATGCTCATAACATCTTCTTCCGTTACGAAGGAAAGCTCCATATCCATCTGCGTAAAGTCAGGCTGACGGTCGGCACGCAGATCCTCGTCGCGGAAGCAGCGGGCGATCTGGAAGTAACGATCGTAGCCTGCGCACATCAGCAGCTGCTTAAACAGCTGTGGAGACTGCGGAAGCGCATAGAAAGTGCCGGGATGCAAACGGCTGGGGACCAGATAGTCTCTGGCGCCCTCAGGCGTGCTCTTGGTCAGCATAGGGGTCTCGATCTCCAGGAAACCTTCATTCGCCATGAAATTGCGGGACAGGGTTGCCACGCGGCTGCGAAGCATCAGATTGCGCTGCAGATCCGGACGGCGCAGATCCAGATAACGGTACTGCAGACGCAGTTCCTCTCTGGTGTTAATGCCTTCCTCAATCGGGAAGGGCGGAGTCTCCGCTTCAGAAAGCACGCGAAGTACATCCACGCGAATTTCGATATCGCCGGTCTTCAGATTCTCATTCACCGCACCGGAACGCTTCTCTACCTTACCGGAAGCCGCAATTACGAATTCACTGCGGAGACCGTATGCCTTGGAGAAATCCTCCTCCGAAAGATCGTTCTGGTCAAAGATCAGCTGCAGCAGGCCAGTACGATCGCGCAGATCTACGAAGATCATACCGCCCAGATTTCTTCTTTTCTGTACCCATCCCATTACGGTGACGTATTCACCGATATTGGCATTTGAGAGCTCGGTACACCGGTGGGTACGGTGCATGCCCTGCATGGATTCTGCCATGACTGTTTCCTCCTAAAATCTCTGCGCCTGCATTTTCTGCATCTGCAGGCGCTTTGTATTTGATTTATCGTAAATTATTCTCCCAGAGGCTTTACATAGAATTCTTTGAATTCCGTGTATCCCTCTGCTGTCAGCTGTTCCTTCTGGAACTTCTTGTTCTTCGCCATCACCGCGATCAGAACCGGCGTTCCCTGCTCACGCTCGGCCTGTGCCTCCTTCATGATCTCACACATGCGGTCCGTCGGCATGTTCTTCTCCAGAAGGTACGCCTTCTTATTCGCCGCGCCAGGAACCTGGAAGCCCTGATCCATCAGAATGGTGATGATACGCTCGAAACCAATGGAAAAGCCACAGGCCGGGGTCTTCATATTCGTGAACTTGCCTACCATCTCATCGTAGCGTCCGCCGCCGCCGGCAGAGCAGCCAAGGCCCGCAATCTCGATCTCGAAGATCGTGCCGGTATAGTAGGACATACCGCGAACCAGCGTGGGATCGAACTTCAGGTTAAAGGGAGTCGTGCTTGTCGTGCGCACACTGTTCACGATCTCGGAGAGATTCTCCGCCGCGCCAGGCTCCATGACATCCTTCAGAGCTTCACCCAGATAGGAAATGCCATCCTCCTGCGTTTTCAGTGCCTCGAACAGGGACAGGTATTTATCAACAGATTCCTGCGCGAATCCGCTCTCCACAAGTTCAGCCGCCACGCCATCCATACCGATCTTATCCATCTTATCCAGGATAATGAAGACCTTATCATAGGAATCCTCCGGGAAACCGCTGTAGGCGGCCATCGCCTTCAGGATACGGCGGTCATTGATATGAACCGTGAAACCTTCAAAACCGATCTTGCCAAGCAGCGTCGTCGTCGCAAGGATCAGCTCGATCTCCGCCAGATTGCCAGCTTCGCCAAGAATATCAATATCGCACTGATAGAATTGACGGAATCGTCCCTTCTGAGGGCGGTCGGCACGGAATACCGGGCCGATCTGCAGCGCCTTGAAGGGCTTCGGCAGCTCATTCACATGGTTGGAGTAGTAACGAACCAGCGGAACCGTCAGGTCGTAGCGCAGGCCGCTGTCCGCCAGATCTTCTTCGCAGGTCGCGGTCTGCAGGTTGAACTTCTCACCGCGCTTCATGATCTTAAAAATCAGCTTCTCGTTATCGCCGCCCTGCTTGCTGGTCAGGTTCGGAAGATTCTCCACAACGGGAGTCTCAATCGGCGTAAAGCCGAAGCTCTTATAGGTTTCTTTAATGAGTCCGATCAGGTAATCCCGGATCTGCATCTCCTGAGGCAGAATATCCTTCATACCGGTCACAGGCTTTTTCGTTAATGCCATATCTCTATCTCCTTTTCTCTGGCAGTTAATGCAAGAAAACACCACCGGCCCGATTCGACCGATGGTTCGATGATCCAGCCGGAACTGGTGCAGCAAATCCGGGCGTTCGCCTGACTCTGATTCGCTGCATTTGGTTTTTATTATAGAATAATCCGGTATTTTTGTAAAGAATATCTTCGATAAGTTTTTCGCTGATCCGCAGAATTTACAACTCCTGTAAAATTCGCCTACAGAACCGCTTGATATTTTCCCTTTTTCGACATATAATGAAAGAACAGAATCAGACATAAATAGTTGCTTAAACATCAAGAACATTTCTTTTATTTCCAAGTCTCAAAGGAGGAAAGAGTGAAAAATAAAGTGGATTTTTGGGCGCACTTGTATAAGGGTTCGTAAAACCCCGTTTTTACAAGTATAGAAAGCAGAATAATGTTAGTTATCGTTGCGTTTTACTAACTTAGAACTATCGTAACCAAGGCTTTCAAGGTAAGCAAAAACATTGTTCTCATTTAGGACAACACGCTCCACATGATTTTGAGGGGCCATCAAATCCTCATAATCCGTAGGAGTAAAGGGTTTCTTTTCTGAAACCATATGGTAGATGCAAACCATCATCATTCTTGCAATGGCAATGATTGCTTTCTTGTGACCGCGGCGCTTTTTAATCCGACCATATTTGATTGCAAAATAAGGCTGTTTTTTGCTCTGGACTGCGGCAAGGGCACACTGTACCATCATCGGTTTCAGGTAATCGCCTGCTTTAGCAATTCGGACAGATTTTTTCTTACCAGCGGATTCATTGTTTGCAGGAGAAAGCCCGCACCAGGAACATAAGTGTTTTGCGTCATCAAAAATGTTCATGTCAACGCCTGTTTCTGCAAGAACAATGGTGGAACTTAACTCTGTCATACCGGGCATGGTGCTGACGAATTCCACAAACTCATAATAAGGTTTGATGCGGACATAAAGCTCTACTTCGGTCTGGGTAATCATATTGTCAAGATATTCCAGATGACCACGGGCAAGCTCCAGTTTTTTAGCCTGGTCTGTTTCAATATTGTAGCCTCTGATAGCTTCGATGATTTCATCAGACTTGGCTTTTGCCCCTTTTTTTATTAGTTTGCGGACAGCTTTTTCGTCAATGGAATCAGCGGTATGTTCCAGCAGATAAGACATGATTTCAGTTGCTGTCTTGCCGAAAGGGTCAGAAAGCACGCTGGCAATGCCGACATTGGAAACGGTCATACAGTTTTGGATGCGGTTCTTCTCAGAAGATTTCATGCAGACCAGTTTAAAGCGGTATCTTGCAAGTTCCCGGAGCTGACGGAAATCTTTCGGAGGGATAAAAGAGCATCTTACAAGGTCAAATTTGTAGAGGTCGGCAATCCATTTGGAATCCTTTTTGTCCGTTTTCTTGCCTTTGATAGCTTTGACATATTTGGGATGCGTAAGGCAGACATCTATGTCATTTTCGAGATAATTAAAAATAGGAATCCAATACTTTCCTGTGGATTCCATACAAACGTGATAACAATTATTCTCGATGAGCCAGTTGTGAAACCTTTGAATATCCGAGTTGATGGTTGAAAAAGATTTTTGCATGTATTCGGATATTCCGTCCTTGTTAGTAATTACGATGGTTGCAACGATAACATTTTTGTGGACGTCAAGCCCACAGCAGATGGAGTATTTTAACTTCATCATATGTATCACCACCTTAATAAAAAGGAATAGCAACAGTGACTGTCATCCTGCGACTGAATAAACATGGTTTATTACCAATGATAAGAGTCCGGGCTCAAAGTCCCACTTGTTTGTGCTTGAATGGATGACGGCACATATATTTATGCGGGGTCGAAATAAATTCGCCACTCCTCCTTCCGTGCTCTGTAGTGTATTGCTATTCCATATAAGAATTATAAATCAAAGAGTGGAGGGGCACAACATTTTTTCATAACTTGTTTGTGCCTTGAGCGAAGCGAAAGGAATGATAAAATTTATGAAAAACAAACTTGCGGCGCAACTGATTGCTGCTGCGCTTGCCATGGGGACGGTGTTCTCTGGTTCCGTGGTTTATGCAGCTCCGACCGCAACTACACCATATAGAACCCTCATAGAACATGTGGAGACATCAACCAGTAACGACCTGCTTACAGCGGAGGCAGTTGACCTGTACGCGAAGGGCGGCGTGGCCGACTTTGTGGAGCGGCTGTACACAGTTGTTCTTGGCCGGAAGTCTGATCTGAAGGGGAAGCAGGCGTGGATTGACGCACTGACCAGCCACAGGAACAGCGGCGCAGAAGTGGCCGCAGGCTTCTTTTTCTCGGACGAGTACAAGAAGCAGAATAAGAGCAATAAGGATTACGTGAATGACCTGTATCGTACCATGCTTGGCCGGAACTGCGACAGTGCCGGCTTTACCGCATGGATCGGGCAGCTGGAGGACGGCGTGAGCCGGAGCGGAATCTACGCCGGCTTTGTTTATTCACAGGAGTTTAATAAGATCTGTCAGGATTACGGCATCAATCGCGGCGACTACTCTTCTACCGAAGAGCGGGATCAAAACGCGCAGGTAACAGCATTCGTACAACGGCTGTACCGCAATGTACTCCAGCGCAACGGCGAGGTCGGCGGCCTGAACGCCTGGGCTGGTGTTCTGAACCGTAAGGAGGAAAGCGGCGCAGCGGTGGCTGCCGGTTTCATTCTCTCTCCGGAATATCTGAATAAGAAGATCACGGTTGAAGATTACGTTGAAATGATGTATCAGACACTGCTGAACCGGAGCTCCGATCCGGCCGGAAAGCGCAGCTGGGTGAACGCAATCGTGGATGGCAGCATGAGAGCCTGCGATCTGATCAGCGGCTTTGCCGGAAGTAAAGAATTCCAGCAACTGTGCGAACGCTACGGCATCGTAAGCGGAGCAGGCGAGACCTTCGACGGAGACTTTCCGAACATGATCCTGGAGCGTACGCCCTGCAACCATACCTGGGTATCCCGCGGTGTCACAAAGCCCACTTGTGTACAGTATGGGGACGAGCTCTTCCTCTGCACCACCTGCGGAGAGATGAAAACAGAGCTGATCCCACCGACCGGAAAGCATACATACAGTTCCTCTGAAGTGATTCAAAAAGCCACCTGTGAAAACGAAGGACTTCGCATTCTCACTTGCTCCGTCTGCAACAGCCGGAAGGAAGAAGCCATCCCAGCAACGGGCCACTCCTACAAGGCTGCTGTGGTAACGGTAAAGCCTACCTGCACCACCGAGGGCAAGGAAGTATCCACCTGCTCTTCCTGCGGCGATAAGAAAGAAACTGTTCTGCCTGCCACGGGCCATTCCTACGGCAAGCCCGTAGTCACGGAGCCGACCTGCGGAAAGGAAGGGAAGAAAGTCACAGCCTGCAGTGTATGCGGCGATCAGCAGATTGAAGTGCTGGCTCCCACCGGTAATCACAGCTATGGCGCACCGGTAATCACAGCAGCGACCTGCACAAAGGATGGAAAGAAAGTTACCACCTGTACGGTATGCAGCGATGAAAAAGTGGACGTAATTCCGGCCACGGGCCACTCCTACGAGGAACAGATCGTAACCGATCCAACCTGTGGAACCGAAGGAAAGAAACTTCTCACCTGTTCCACCTGCGGCGATCATAAAGAAGAAGCCATCCCGGCCACCGGGAAGCATACTTATGGCGATCCGGTCGTAACCGATCCAACCTGTACCAAGGAAGGCAGCAAGGTATATACCTGCACGGTATGTGGTGATGAAAAGACCAAAGTGCTGGAGAAGATTGCACATGAACTGCAGGATGAGATCACAGAGATGGTACTCGCGGATGAGGATTTGGGGTATTGGAAAAGTGAAATTTTCCCTGCTTATCATGGGTATTATCATGATAGTGTTACTATTTGCAACAAATGTAAAATGGAATTTTCTGGTGATAATCAGATTAATGAGGCTATTGATCACGAAGTTTGGTACTGCCGTAGTGGTTATCATACAGAAAACCGTTATGACAAAACAAAATGGATGGATCGCAAAGAATATACAGTAATGACTTGGGAATGTTACTTAACGGCCGGACAGATGGAGCATGTACGAATTACAACCTGTAAGAACTGCGATTTTCATCAAACACGTAAATTAACCGGGGATTTCACGGTAAATCCTCCCATTATTGGCATGGAAGATGATCCAATAGAAGATTTCCAAGATGAGCTCGTCCCTCGCCCTTCGGAAGAATCTTATATTATCGGAGATCCTAATTGGTATATACGTGATTTGGAATGAATCAAGATCAATATATTATATTTTAGCGGATGCCATCGGCATCCGCTTTTCATTTCTGAGACATAGCATAATCGAAAAAACTGCCGACGAAATACCGCCGGCAGGAAAAAGGAAATGTCCTTTTATTTTCCAAAGAAGAAAAATCTACTTTTTCTCATCGACTTATTGCTTACTCACTCTTCACCGGAGTTTTCTTCTTTCTCCGAAACATTACTAACCCAGTCCCCAGTCCTATGCCTACCGGAATCAGTGCCAGACTTCTCATCCCGGAGGAGGAACCAGTCAGAGGAAGCTCAAAAAGTGTATCGTTGTTGATCTCATAGCAAACATCATAGATCAGGTACTCTCCATCCCGCTGTTCATAATTCACCAGCGTCGGATCTGCCATTGCTCCGGTAAACTTCTTAAGAACGGAATCATCATAGCTCTTTTCTGTTCTCGGAAGTGTTCCGATGTAAATTGGATCTTTCAGTAAGTTCGTTCCTTCCGGAGCACTTGTCTCGATCAGCAGGAATTCATACTGCTTCTGATTTGCGTTCCAGAGTTCCAGATCCTGAAAGGACAAGATTCCGCCTGCACCGGCCCGACGTTCTTCCAACTTATAGAATGTCTTCCCATCATACTTATAGGTCTGTGCCCGATAAATTACCTTCGTTGAATACAGTTGATAGGTTGTTCCTTCCGGATTGCCCTGCGCACTCATCTTCTGAATGAAGAGCCGCCCGCGATACGGATAGTTCTGACTTGTCACAGTGATTGCATCCTTACTGTTCTGCGCTACGAAGGTCTGATTGATCATTGGGCGATACCACCTCGGAGTTCCGGTCTCAACCAGAGTATATGTCTCTCCCAGTACCATAGGACCGATGTACTCATGATCCGTCTTGCCGTCCGTTACCCAGGAATCCAGAACGTTTCCATTCTTATCCCGCAGTTCGAAGGAGCAGCCAGCCACTTTCTTGTTGCCATGATCCGGATCAACCTTCACAAACTTATAGTGGAAGCCATACGGGTTCTTGAAGGTATAAGTGTAACTCTGAGTATCCTTCGTCAGAACAAAATCCCAGGGATCGGCTACTGCCATATATCCATCCGGAGCCTTCGTCTCTACGACACGAAACTTACCTTCATTTTGTGTGGTATAGAAGACTCTGTCACTGGTGTATGTGCCATCCCCCTGATCCTTCAGCTTCGCTTTTTCAGTGTACTCGGTTCCATTCCACTCATACAGCGTAAACTCAGCTCCTGTCAGCTTCTTTCCATTGTTTGCATCACTGGTATCCGCCACCTTGGTTACAACAATATCGCCAAAAAACGGAGCATTCGATACATTGGCAGCATTCGGATTGGCAGCACCTATAAAAATACCACTATTCTCGTCTTCAATCTTTTGGATATAGATATCTGAGTAATGTGTTCCCGCTACATCCAAAAATCCATTCGCCATTGTATAACCATCCGCAGCCTTAACCTCTTTGATAGTGATCGTGCCAAGAGGAATTACCGACTCACCTTTTGAGTTACGATAGAACGCATCAGATTTTGAACCCTTCACAATATACTGATCCTCAAAACCGGCACGATACTTGGTCTCTCCATTCACCACTTCCGCTTTGGTTTCAATCACCCACCGTCTGGTCGGCGTACTCGGTAACTCAGCTACAGTATCATAGTATCCGGCATAGTACTTCACCTCAAACTGCGCGCCTGCCAGCGGAATGATATCCAATCCCAGCGACTCACGATAAGCCTTCGCTTCTTCATCCTCAATTTTGGTCAGCTCGATCGCGCCAGGGTCACTGAGCGGCTCATCGGTAACGGTCAGCTGCACCGGTGCGGTAGTCGTCTTTCCTACAGTAACGTCCACCTTGATCGGGCTCGAATCCAGCTTGAAGCCATCCGGTGCAGTGATCTCCTTGACCCAGTAATAGCTGGGGATCAGATCCACCGTATTGGAAATACCTTCCTCATTCGTAGTCAACACTGCCCCCTCCACAGGAACCTTGCAGGCTACATCCTTATAGACCTGATAAACCGCTCCGGCCAGTGAGTAACAGGAGTTGTTATTCGTTAACGTCGGATTCGAAGAACTCTTCTTCAGGTTCAGGTAACTGATCGTCGGCTTGTTGGCAATTGTAACCCCAATCGGGGTTGCTGTACTGGTTCCCGCCGTTACCACAACCTCCATGATCGTCTCATTCAGGCTGTGACCCTTGGGAGCCTGATACTCCTTCACGTAATAGGTTCCCGGAGGAATCAGGCGGGAAATACCTGTTCCGTCGCTTCCGGTGGTAATGGAGACAATCGTTCCACCATCTGTCTTCAGAGGCGCTGTCGCTGCCTTGTCCGTATAAACGCGGAAGACCGCTCCCGACAGGCTGTAATCACTTCCGTGATCCTTTACATAATCCTGATAAGCCGCATCTGTAATTTTCGTTACCTTAATACGGCCCACCTGCGGCGTATCGCTGACCTCCATGGAAGGACTGATTACCGTCGTACCGGCCAATTGAACGCTTCTCGTATAGATGGTAGAATCCAGAGCATACCCCGTCGGAACTTTCGTCTCCTTGATGTAATAAGTTCCCACCTTCAAAGAACGGCTGGTGGCCTTACCATCGGCATTCGTCACCATTTTCGTGATCGCGTTCTTGTTGTTTTTCGCATCCGACTCACTGGAATAGATGCTGTACTCCGCCCCCTTCAGGGAGAGCTTGCTGCCAAAATCAGAAGCATAGGAATCATAGCCGGAGCTTCTCCCCTTCGTCACAGAGATATTGCCGTAGTAAGGGGTATTCGTCGCCGCAGAATCGATCATATACTGATAGCCCGGACTGTTGCCGACCTTGCCGTTCGTAAGTGCGGATTGTGCCTCACCGGTTCCTACCAGTGCCTTAACCACCGCGTTTCTACCGCTTGTCTTAACCATGTTGGTATAACTGCTAAGTCCACTGGAATCCGCATTGCGAAGCAGAATAGCCAGATAACACTCCTTTACGAATTCCTCATCAGAAACATTTCTTTTTGTGAACTCCGCAGAGGATGTAAATCCATGAACGATATCATACCAGCTCTTTTTATCATTCACAATCGCGTTGTACCAATCCCGCTTGCCGGCAGCATCGGATTTTCTTTTCAGGAACACCTGATACAGCGTTTCGATATACAGGTTGAAGGGACTCTCCAGCTGAACCGTCTGCTTCAGACGTGAGGTCGTATTGTATCCGGACGGCACTGTACTCTCGTAGACCGTATACTGCGGAGTTCCGCTGTACACTACGCCATTTGACAGATATACGCCGTTGTTCTGGTAAGTAAAATTGTGAAGAAGATTTCCGGAACTGGTGGAATTTCCTTTATAGAGACCAAACACTGCATTGGAAATGTAAGCTCCGTTGCTGGCATCCGTCTTCCGGATGCGGAAAACCACCGTTGCGTTCATTGTCCAGGACGAGGGCGGCGGCGGATTCTTGCCGAATTCCACCTTGTAAATGCCAACCGAAGCCTGACTTGCGTTACGGAAACCTTTCGCGGAAAACGCCAGTGTTACCGTTTTGTTTGTGTTATCCACCGCCAGCACACGAATTGAAATCGTATTCGTCGCAAGCGCATACTCATAGCTGCCTACTGCTCCCCAGTCCACGGAAATCTGATCAATCCCCGTTGCGTTCTCAATACACTTGCCATACAGGTAGTTGTATTTCTGGATGTCAAATTTAAACGAGTGAGATCCGTTGGAGAACACCGTTCCCTGCACCGGCAGAGAATAGGCAAAGTTATGATACCGCTCCGCACCGACCTCAATCGCATTTCCAAGAACACCGATAATTCCAGAGGTACTGTCCGATCCGTGAGAACCGCTCTTCTGTACCCACTGAGCCAGATAAGAGTTCAGCTGATCGGTAGAAGCCGCGTAGCAGTACGGGCTGATGGCGGACCATCCGGATTTTCCGCTGCCGAACAAAGCTTCGAAGGTTGCGCTTACCGTTGCGTTAGAAGTGCTGCCGGCGGCATAATACATTGTATTGGTATAAGAAAAGGAATCTCCGGCACTGATAGAAGAATCCCCCAGATCCATACGCAGGATATCATTGGAAAGCTTCGCCACATCCGCAACAGATCCTGCTGCCAGCGGCATAACCTCATACATCTGGTTAACTTTCCCGTATACCACATAGATATTGTACACACTCTGTGAACACAGATCCAGCGTCAGTTCGCCAGTCTCTACGTTGAAGTAGTACTGATCCGGCATATAAGGAACATAGCTGTTATTGACATAGATCGTCGCACGGGACATATCAAAGTCCGGCGCGGTTTCCGGTGTGGTAAGCGGGAAAGTTACACTCAGATCAAAGATTGGAGCGGATACTATATGATCACCGACCAGATCAACCTCATCGGTAGTGCTGTCCATGAACACTTCTATGTCCGCACTCGGATTCTCGCTGACGTTCACCGGAACCACAATCTCACAGCAGAGGGATCGCATACACTCCTCTCCATTCTCATCGAAATAGAAGGAGCGAGGGATATAGGCAACGCCATATTCTGCGTCATAGGTGCAGAAATCGTACACCGTTGGATTCGTGGTGTTTTCATCCGTAAATGTAGCAACACCTGATCCGCTGGTATTGTTCAGACGAGAAGTGCTTACGATCGCGGACAAATATTCGCTCTCCGGATCTGCGTCATAGATTTCCACAGATTCAGAGAATCCGCCCATAACGGAGTCCGAATAGTCAGCCCACACGGTCTGTGCATCCGCGTCCGCCGGAACCGTTCCCTCTTCTACCAAAAGATACTGTACCGTCATGTAATGCACGGTCTGCGTCACTCCAAGAACCGTGGCTTCCTCCGGTGCTGCCATGATTGATACCGGCGATGCAATATCTGCAGATATTGTTGTTTCTTCCGCTACCAGAGGTGCTGCTGCAGTATCTTCCAGACTTTCTGTCAGTATTTCGCTATCCGCCGGAACCTCACTGCCTACCGGAGTCTCACTGTCTGCCAGAGCGTCGCTGCCTGCCAGAACATCGCTGCCTGCCGGAACTTTGCCATCTGTTAGAACATTGTTGCCTGCCAGAGATACTGTTTCCTTTGGCATCACTTCTGTCTCTATGGGTTTCTGACCTGCTGCAGCAACATTTTCACCTTCCAAAGCGTTACTTTCCGCCGCTGCCTCATTTTTTACATTGACAACATCCGAATCTTCCTCAGCGACAGCGGTGCTATCTGTTCCTTCAGCAGAATCAGATGTTGCCGATTCCTGTGTAGTGCCGGCCTCCTGTGCCTCCGCAGAGCCTTCGGTCTCCGGAACTTGCAGAAGACCTGTTGCCTCCCGCAAGAAAGATTCTGTTCGGTGAACTGTGCAGACACGTGCATCACTTCCGATCTCGCCTGCTGCTGCCTCTTCCTGATCCCTCATCTGAACATCGTTGACAAACTCTGTGGATTCACCGATATCCGCATTTTCACTTTTAACCGCTGCTGAATTAACTTCGAAGCCAGAAGGATCATTCACGGATGCCGCGGGCACACTCAGAGTTCCTGCCAGCATACTGAATGCCAGACACAATACCAAGGCTTTTTTCACAAGTTTCTTCTTCATGTTTTTCCCTTTCTTCTGTATTTGTAGAAAATCATTTTCATACATATGAAGCATTCATGCCCAATCTCATAGATGTCCATTGTGTATGACAATATATGTCAGAAAATTTTTTCAAAAGAATGATGTTGAAACATATGACCTGCTTATCCTTTCATGTGGACACTATCCGGAACTTCTACAAGAAATCCGACCACCAAGCATTTTGCATTCGTGTACTCATACGCGCAGGTGGAAAGCGTCACATATTTTCCAGCTTCCGGTACTTCATAAACCGACTGGATACAGCTCCGTGACTCTGCCATGGCAAGCCACCCTGTCAGCTGCGAACTACCCTGCCGAAAACCGGTCTGCCAGCAGGATCGCTCTGTCTCCGAATTGGCGGTATAAACAGAAAAGATACACAGCTGATATTTTTCTCCGTTCGCCAGAGTCAGGTACATGCAGGAATGTGCCTCATAGTAATCCTGATCCCGGTATTTTGACAGTGACCCGAACATGCTTCCATTCCTCATGCAGTGCCCGTAAATGACAGAATGGAGAGCAGAAAAATCGGTCGGGCAGCCTCCGTCCAGGAACAGCGCTCCGGCGATTCTCTCCTCCCCATCCAGTGTGTGATTCAGGAAATAGGAATTATCCCCTGAGAATCCAATTGGATAATCGATCACGGTTCCAGGACTGTACAACCAGCCAACCACTTCCGTGTCCGGAGCGCTGGCTTCCTCCATCCCGGAGAAATTCACATCTCTGGGAGCATAAGATACGGACTCGCCGGTTTCCGCAGCATCCCCTTCCGGAAAATCTTCTGATAAGCCGCTTTCATCCGCTGCCGGATTTTCTTCCGGATCCTCTGAATCCGTTAACGGGACGGATTCTCCATCATTCAGATACTCATCACGAACGCTTTCATAGTACTGTTCCGACTCCCGGTACTGCCAGAATGTATGTGCAATATATCCCAGACTGGCCGCAAGCAGTCCAACGGAAAGAAGAGTACAGAAAAGCATAAGAACGTTCCGCCGTTTCTTTTTCTGCCTGCATACAGAAATCAAAAAAGATAATCCCATAATGGACAGAAATACCGCTGTTCCCACCTTCAGCGCACTGATATAATGCGTCAGCCAGCTGGAGGGTTCGGTCTGCAGGGCCGCATTTTCGCTGATAAATTCTTCTTCGGCACTCTCTTCCACTTCCACTCTTGTTCCACGAACCAGCAGGCGGTGCGTGTTAATCCCATAAGGCGTACAGGTAATCAGCGTCAGATAATCCTCATTATCATCAATCAAAAGATCTTCCGTTACGCTGGGAAGAACCGTTTTGATCTGATCTACCTGATAATACAGTGTCTCGTTAAGAATTTGGAGAATAAAATAGTCGCCTTCTGTCACAGATCTCAGATCCGTCAACATTCTCTGGCTGCTCATCCCGGTATGACCGGTCAGCACAGCATGTGTCCCGGTTCCTCCTACCGGAAGAGAGGTTCCTTCCATATGCCCGATTCCGGCGTTAAGCACATCATCCGAGGTGCTGTGATAGATAGGAAGACTGACACCGATTGACGGGATCTCAATATAACCCATCATACCGGTTCCATCCAGATTCAGACGTTTTCCGTATTCCTTATCTTTAACTTCATTCCATTGTTCCAGAGAGACTTCGGAAACTTTAGTATTCAGCAGCCGGTTGTATTCCCGGCAGGCTGCCAGCTCCGCCTCATATTCTTCCTCAGAGCGGTCCTCCACCTCTTTCTGATAGTCCAGAATCAGTTGTGAATTTTCCTTCTCAGACAGATAATTTGACAAAATTGGATAAGCAACCGTTCCAAAACACAGGAGAAAGGCAAGTATAACCAGAACTCTTTCCAAACATTTTCTCCATTTTTTCTTTCCGGACAGAGCCCCTTCCGGAATTTCCGATTCTGTTTTCTGCCTTTTCTTTTGCATTTACATTGCCTTCCTTTTCTTCGTTGCTATCTGTCCTTCATTTCTGCTGATTTTTATCTTTCTTATTTTTTCAGGAATACCCTCGCCAGACGACGAGGGCATTCAAAGAAACAATTGCAGATAAGAACAGTGATTTATGCTGCGTTTTCATCCTTCTTTCTCATCTTTACAACCATGATCAGCAGTACACCGGCAGCTGCCATACCGGCAACCGGCAGGATGAAGTTGCCGGAATCACCGGTCTTCGGAATCTCAAAGGAATGGCTGTTCACAACCGTCATTGGAACAATTGCGTTCACAGAACCGTCGCTCTCCTTCATGGTAACTGCATTGGCATCTACGGTCGCGGAAGCTGTGCGGATCGCATTTTGGGATACCTGCATATAATCGTCATATGTAACACTATTTGCATGGCCATCCGCACATGCCGCATCGTTCTGAGCGAAATCCTTTGCGGTCGTCTGCGTATTGATCACTACCGTAATGGCATCCTTTAACAGGGTATAACCATCATCGGTGGTAAGCTCAGTGATGATGTAGGTATCATCCTCAAAACCATAGATCTTCAGGGAACCGGTCTGAGGATTCGGAACGAATGCGGTCGCTGCTGTTTCGTCGGCAGCCTTGCAGTCTTCACCGTCTACATAGTACTGACCCTTGATCTGCGCATCTTCTATTGCCTTCAGGTAGTAGCCGTCAGTCTGATTCTGAATCTTGAAAGATACATTTGCGAAGTTACCCTTATTATCGGAGAACTGCTTTGCCAGATCCAGCGCGTAGGAGTATACGATACACTCATCTTTCAGGGTATCATAGTAATCCATAGAGGTTCTTTTCCAGGTCAGTACTACATCGTTGGGGTTACCATTGTCACCATAAACAACATCCAGAGACTTATTTACGGTTGCGGCATAAGAAATACGAACATAATGCTGACCATAGTTGGTAGCGGTGTCCTGATCATTCTTTGTGTTAATTTCCGTCAGACCAGCTGGTGTCATGGAAATGGTCATGGTAGTGGCATCGTCTGCAGCACTTCCGTAAGCAACCGTAAACTTCGGCTGTGAATCATCCACCTTCCAGGTTGCTACCTTATTGGTGCATGCCTCATCGCTGTACCAGGTAAGGATGACATCATTGGGAGTGTACTCAATACCCTTACTCAACGTATCCACGAAGGTATAAGTTGTCAGATAAGTTGCCTCGGAGTTGATTATAGGCAGCTTGCTGGTAACCTGATACCACAGGATATCGCCATCGGATGCAGTAGCCGTCGGAGCGTAAGCCTGATCGTTCTCCGTATGAGCAGCTGCCTTCAGATCATCGGCAAGTCCAGCGTTGGTCTTCTCTGCAACCAGCTTCTCCAGTGTGGGCATACCGGACTCATTCTTCGGGTATACAACTACATCATAGTTCCACTCGTCACCGTCGTTCTCGGTCATAGGCAAGGATACGAAGAAGGGCTTTACAGTATCCGTAACCTGCTCTGGAACTTTCGTCTCAACAACCATGTACAGGCCCAGGTCCAGTTCGTCCGCACTGGTTACGCCCTTTGCATTGCCGTTCGCGCCGGTCAGTGGCATTGCGGTACCACCGTTATTCGTAACATAGGCTTCCAGCTTGTTCTTCGCGTTATTCATGTCCGCGTTCTCGAATGCGTCCAGCGCATTGATCAACGTATCCGATGCATAGTAATAGGTCGTTGCATCGCGATCCTTGATCTCCTTGATGCTGTCATTCTGTCCGAGGCTCAGCAAATTCAGCAGAGCATTGCTGGATTCGATCGCGTAAGCAACCTGTACCTTGTCCACACCAGTGCTCTGTGTCTCCGTGTACGTGGTAATATCAGCAACTTTCACATAGGTGAACTCAACACCGTCTACCTCATAGCCGGTATATGTGGTTTCTACCGTGGCATCAGTTTTGCCGGTAGATGTGGGGCTGGTGGTGATACCGTCAATAGTAGCTGCAGTGGTATCGTACTTGTGGATAGTCAGGCTGCCGGTGGCACCTTCATCAATGGTGGCGTTCGCAACGGTGGCTGCCATTACGGGTGTAACGCCCATGCATACGGCAAGAGCTGCCGCTGCCATTCTCATGCTGCGTGTTTTCATGTTTTTTCTCCTTTTCTTGATACAGTATATTTCCAAGCGTCCCCCACTACCCGGGTCTGCAGGGAACGATCATGGGCTTAATAACCGCTACATAATTGCAAAGTTCTACACTGGTGCAGGTTATCAGCGAGATTCCTCAAAGTCCTACTCTGGTGCAGGTTATCAGCGGAATTTTTCTAAGTTCCAGATTGGTGCAAGTTATCATTGGGCTTCCTCTAAGTTCCAGATTGGTGCAAGTTTTTGGCGAGATTCCTCAAAGTTCTACGCTGCTACAAGCTTTCGGCGGGATTCCTCAAAGTTTTACTCTGATACAAGTTATCAGCGGAACTTCAATTCCGCGGCAGTTCCCTGCCGGAATCAGCAGGAAAGGCTCAGTCCGGTCACTGGTGCTGCGTTTCCGGCTCCGGGACGCGCGCCGATTAGCTGCCAGTCGCTTCGACTCGCCAGTAGGGCAAAAGTAAGAGATTGCTACGTGCTAACGCACTCCCGCAATCTCCACCCGCATTCGCAATTCGGCTATTGCCTTCTTGCTCATGCGGGTTAATCCGGGCAATGTCTGTGCATCTGTGCAAGCAAGCTTGCCCATCTGTACAGCCGCAGCCCGGAACTTTTTTGCAACTAGCGCGTCGCCTGCACACGGAATCCTCGCAATGTGCCCGGACACGAGCGCTTTTCTGCTTTCTTCCGTGCAGGAAACTTTGCCGCATAGAATCCCAGCCTCTGAATGTTGTTAAAAGCATCGGAAAGCAACTACAAAGGCATTTCCGATAGAAATGAATCCCAAGTCGTATAATGGTGTAAATCGAAAAAACAAAGAGATCATTAAAGCTATGATAGGTATAGAAAATGGTCTAAAGTTATGATATCAATGTAATCTCCGGGAAAAAGCCGGCCCTCTTCTACACGGACACATTGCGAGGCTTCCGTGCGCAGGGCTGCGCTAGCGATCGCCACAAAGCCCCACGTTCA
>JAJEQR010000060.1 GCA_020687485.1 Hominifimenecus microfluidus
GTGGCGATCGCTAGCGCAGCCCTGCGCACGGAATCCTCGCAATGTGTCCGTGTAGAAGAGGGTCGGCTTTTTCCCGGGGAATGAGCGCTGAGCAGGCGAAGACGTTCATTATCAAAAGCAGTATCCGCAGCTGAGTACACAAAGGATGCTTAGGAACAGAAATGGTAATCTGCCGTTTCTGTTCTTTTTTATAATTAAAATGTGGCTATTCAGTATAAGACGGAGCGCCGAATCGTTACATGGATTTTATGAAGATGATGGATGACATCCGCCGGGAACTGGTTATGGCGAACGTAGATAAGCCCGCGCGCATATGGTATTAGTAAAACGATGATTGTGGGGGCGCCGTTGAAATCATTTCCGGGACCGCTGACGTCTGCGGAAGAGAAAGAATATGTGAAGCGCCTGGAGAATGGAGACCGCTCGGCCCGGAATGTGCTGATAGAACGGAACCTCCGGCTGGTTGCGCATATTGTGAAGAAATACAGCCAGGGAGAGCGAGATACTGAGGATATGCTCTCAATCGGAACGGTGGGACTGATCAAAGCGGTCGATTCCTATAATTCGGGCAGAGGAAGCAAGATTTCTACGTATGCGGCCAAATGCATTGAGAATGAGATTCTCATGCAGCTTCGCTCGGATCGAAAAAGAAAACGGGAAATTTCGCTTTCATCACCGATCGGAACCGATAAGGAAGGCAACGAGATTCATCTGGTGGATGTGATTGAAGGGAGAGAATCGGATATTGTGGAACAGCTCTACCAGGAAATTCTCCTGGGAAAGCTGGGACAGATGGTGTGTACCGTTCTGACGGATCGTGAACGGAAGATTCTGTGTCTGCGCTACGGATTAAAGGACGGGGAGGAACTGACGCAGAGAGAGGTGGCGGAGCAGATGGGGATCAGCCGCAGTTATGTAAGCCGGATTGAGAAGCGGGCGTTGGAGAAACTGCGGGAATGTCTGACTTCCGGAGATTCCGGAATTGCACAGAAGAAGGGAGTATGGTAGAATAGATTCGCTGACTTTAGAAAATATTATAGAGGATGGAGGCAGGATGAATACACGAAAGAGTATGAAGCGTGCGGCAAAGCAGGTTTTGAAGAGACACTACTGGTTTCTGGTACTGGTGTGCCTGATCGCTTCTTTTCTGGGAACCGAGTTCGGAAATTCATTGAGACTTCTGGAGATTTACGATATTTCCGAGGAAGAGAGCACAGCAGGAACCGGCGTAACGACCGGTCGTGTGCATGTGGAAGCGGAGGAAGCGATCCGTCAGGCACTGAAAGGGAATACCGCAGAGGGGGAAGCGATATCTTCCGAGATTCGTCAGCAGGCAATTGACTCGACGAAAGCCAAAGGAAATGAAGTATTCGGGCACAGCCAGGGAATCTTCGCGCAGATCGCAAATTCGATTCAGTCCGGTCAGGTCTTTATCATCCTGATCTCTGCGATTCGTTCCCTGGGAGTATCCGGAAGCACGATTCTGCATGCGTTTGTTGTGCTGGCAATGCTGGCATGGCTGTTCTTCTGGGCTTTCTTTGCCAATATTTACGGCGTGATATCGAGACGTATCTTTCTGGAATGTCGCACATATCCGCATGTGCTTCCGCATCGTTTCTTATTTTTATTCCGGGTAAAGCGATGGCTCCGCACGGTTTTTACGATGCTGATGGCAGAGCTGTTTCAGTTCCTGTGGTATTTTACCATCATTGGCGGTGTCATCAAGCACTATTCCTATGCACTGGTTCCCTATATTGTAGCGGAGAATCCGGATCTGAACTGGAGAGAAGTCATCGGTCTCTCCCGGCGCATGATGAAAGGACACAAGTGGCAGTTCTTTCTGGCAGATTTGTCCTTCCTTGGATGGTGGATTCTGGATGCGGTGACGATGGGACTTTTATCCATATTTTTCCTGAACCCTTACCGCATGGCGTTCTTTTGCGAAATGTATGCGGAGGTTCGCCGGGAAGCGAAGGAGAATGGCATTTTCGGCAGTGAGAGATTGTGCGATACATATCTTTATGAGATTCCTTCCCGCAGTGTGCTGGAGGAGGCATACGGAAATCTGGTGACTCTTATGGACGAGCCGCTTCCGGAATACACGAGGCTGCGCGGAATCCGCGGATTCATGGCGCAGAATTTCGGCATAACGATCTTTAACCGAAAGGATGAGGATGCGTTCCGGGAAGCGTACAGAAAGAAACATGCAAGGCGTCAGGCGGAGGCTGTGCTAGATGCTCAGATTTACCCGATCCGCCTCTTTATCCTTCCGGAGGCCGGAAAAAGAGAACGGCAGGATTACCTGCAATGTATGAGAAGATATTCGATTCCGACGCTGATTTTGATGTTTTTTATTTTTTCTTTTCTCGGGTGGTGCTGGGAAGTTGGAATCCATCTGATAGAGGACGGTGTATTCGTGAACCGCGGCGTCCTTCACGGTCCATGGCTTCCGATCTATGGCAGCGGAAGCATTCTGATTCTGACGTTACTGTATCGCTTCCGCAGAAATCCCGGACTGATGTTCGTGGCGACAGTCGTTCTGTGTGGTGTGATCGAGTACTTTACGTCTGTTTATCTGGAATATATGCATAACGGAATGAAATGGTGGGATTACAGTGGCTACTTCCTGAACCTGGACGGCAGAATCTGCGGCGAGGGTCTCCTGATTTTCGGCCTGGGAGGACTTGCGATTACGTATCTGACAGCGCCGTTACTGGACAATTATCTGAGAAAAATCCCGTACCGGATCTCTGTTCCGGTCTGTCTGATTCTGATTGGTGCTTTCCTGGTGGATCAGAGCTATTCGAAGCGGTATCCGAATGAAGGCGCAGGGATTACGGATTATAAAGGAGCCTATGTGGAGGAAATCGAACATGCAAACCTATGAGGTAAGAAAGCATATTCAGCAATGTAGTAAAGAAAACAGTAAAGAAAACATTAAAGAAAAGGAGTTGGATGTATCAGGATGTCGGATCCGGATCATGAATCGAGAGGAGTTTTTAGAAGAAAGTACTGGCTTGCCTCACCGGCATACGCTGGTGCGCTATATGGAGAATCTGCAGTATTGTCGTGCAGAACTGTACGGAAACTGCATTCTGGGAACTTTTCTGATTCCGGAACGGAAAAATCCCTGGGAGAAGCGATATGGCTTCGCTTTCTATATGACGGAGCAGGAATTGATTCTGATTGATGACGGAGAATTTGCGAAAGCACATGTGGACCGGATGCGGGAGCTGGTCTTTGATGAGAGTGAAAATGTGGCTTCTGTTCTGGTCTGTTTGATGGAAAGCCTGATTCGTGAAGATTCAATTTTTCTTCAGCAATATGAGAAGCAGCTGACGGAGATTGAGACGTTGCTGTTGGATGGTGTGCCGGAGAATTTTTACGCAACAATCCTGCAGCTCCGCAAGGAAGTAATGGTGCTGCATGGCTATTATGTACAGCTGGAGAACATGTCTGACCTGATCGAGACGAATACGAACAAGATGCTGACAGAGAATGAATGCCAGGGGTTCCATTATTTTGCGGATCGGTGCGGACGGCTTCACGATCAGACGGAAAATCTACGGGAATATATTCTTCAGATTCGGGAAATGTATCAGTCGCGTCTGGATCTGGAGCAAAACCGGGCGATGAATGCATTGACAGTGATTACGGCGATTTTTATGCCTCTGACACTGATTGCCGGTTGGTATGGCATGAACTTTACACAGATGCCGGAGCTTGCCTGGCAGTATGGTTATCCGCTGGTTATCATTATCAGCGTTTTGATTGTGGTAGCGGAGATTCATTACTTTAAGAAGAAAAAGTTGCTGTAGTTCTATCAAAAAGAGGATCATTCAGAAATAACTAAAAAAATAGATGAATTTTCTTGAAAAAGACTCTTGCCAAGATTTTGGTTGTGAGATATCATAAAGATAAGTGTGTGACTGGCGGATTCGTGGGATACCACAGGGGAACACACCGATAAGAAGCCGACCGCCTGGGCATAAGAAGACCCTACAGGAGGAACGAATTATGCAGAAGAAATGTATCAAAGAGGAACTTGGCAGCAACAGCTACCCCGGACGCGGAATTATCATCGGTAAGTCCGAGGATGGAACGAAGGCTGTCACCGCCTACTTTATCATGGGCCGCAGCAGCAACAGCCGCAACCGCGTATTTGTTGAGGACGGAGAAGGCATCCGTACGGAAGCGTTTGATCCCTCGAAGCTGGAGGACCCCAGCCTGATCATCTATGCGCCAGTGCGCGTACTGGGCAATAAGACCATCGTTACCAACGGCGATCAGACCGATACGATCTACGATGGCATGGATCACCAGATGACCTTTGAGCAGTCTCTCCGTAGCCGTGAGTTCGAGCCGGACGCCCCGAACTACACACCCCGGATTTCCGGTATCATGCACATCGAGAACGGCGTGTACAACTATGCCATGAGCATCTTAAAGAGCAACAATGGCGATCCGGATTCCTGCCAGAGATTCACTTACGCTTACCAGAATCCGAAGGCCGGCGAGGGACATTTCATTCACACCTATATGGGAGACGGCAATCCGCTGCCCAGCTACGAGGGTGAACCGACGCTGATCGGAATTCACGGGGATATCGAGAGCTTCACAGAGAATATCTGGAACAATCTGAACGAGGATAATAAGGTTTCTCTGTTCGTGCGCTTCATTGATATCGCAACCGGAACCTACGAGACCCGGATTATCAACAAGAATAAATAATCGGCGATCCTATAAGGACCGCCCCTCCGGAAGCAGTCACAGCTGCTTCCGGAGGGGCGTTTTTTTCACGCATGTTTTTTAGTTCGTCTGATATTTTCTTGCGAACGCGTTGCTGATGCCGAGAATTTCGCGGTACTTGGTTACAGTGCGGCGGGAAACCGGATAACCGGCATTCTCCAGCATGGCGGACAGGGTGCTGTCACTGTAGGGATGCGCCGGATCTTCCTTCTGAATCATCGCCGACAGAGCCTCCATCGTCTCGGAGCGGCCGTGCTTCGTCTGACCGTCCGTGCGGGACAGGCTGTCATCCAGGCAGGATTTCAGCGGGAAAGTTCCGCGCGGCGTCGCCGCGAACTTCGTACGGAGTGCGCGGCTGACAGTAGACTCATGAATCGAGAGCGCGTCCGCAATCTGGCGCATCGTCAGAGGGCGCAACGGCTGCGTCCCCTGGAAGAAACCGAGTTGGTATTCCAGAATATAGCGGGAAACCTGCTCCAGTGTATGGCGGCGCTGCTCGACGCACTGCAGAACAAAGCGGGCGGCGTCAATCTTTTGGGAGAAATACTTCTTCAGCTCCGGATCATCCACCGCCTTTGCCATCTCGATATACAGGCTGCTGATTCCGATGCTTCCGACCCAGCGGTCGTTCACTTCCACATTCCACTCGCCGTCCTGGCAGGTGAAAATCACATCCGGAACAATATACTCCACATGTCCGCGGCTGAAACCATTGATCGGGATGGGGTTCAGCGTCTGGATAAACAGGACACATTCTTTGATCTTCTTTACGGAGATGCCAAGGTCTTTGGAAATCCGCTGATAATAGCCGTGGCTGATATCCTCCAGGTAATTGTCGATCAGGGAGAACACTTCCGGAACAGCGTTACGGGCCTCTGCCTGAAGAGACAGGCAGTGTTTCAGATCACGGGCGCCGATTCCAACCGGCTCCAGAGACTGCAGCAGTTCGATCATCCGGGCTGCCTGCTCCGCGGAAGCTCCGGTAAGATTCGCAGTCTGCTCCGCACTGAGTGGCAGATAGCCGTGATCGTCGAGCGAGTCGATCAGAAACGTAAGCACCGGCAGATCGGAGTCGCTGCAGGCGCCGGGTTTCAGCTGGCTGATCACATAATCCTTCAGAGGCTCCACATCGCTGTAGGGAAGCTCCTGCTGATATTCCTCCTCATCTTCGAAGGTATTCTGCTTCTCATCGAAAGCGGCGCTCTGAAAATACTGCCCGATGGCGGCCAGCTCCTCATAGGATTCATGTTCCTTCTGCACTTCCAGGATCGGATTCTCCAGCTGCTGCTCTTCAATATAATCGTTCAGTTCTGACGTATTCATGGCCAGAACCTGCAGCGACAGGGTCTGGCGGTAGGAAAGCGAGAGCTTCTGCTCCTGCTTCATAGACGGTTCCAGTAACATATCGTGATACCTCTCTTAAAATAATATACAATACATAATAAATGTGCATACCAAAGGAAACGACAGAGGCCGGATCACCTCTGCATAGTAAAAATATAACACAAAAGAAAGAAAATGTCGATAAAAACAGAAAAAAGACGAAGGGGGAGAAGTTCAGAGGAATGCTGGAGGAAAAGGGCGCAGAGAGTACCTGAAGAGAAAATTTCGAGAAGCGGAGACTCCCGTGTTTAAAAGCAGGGGAGTCTCAGTTTATTTTTTACAGTGCGGCCATTGTTTTTTAATTTCTTCCAGCTGTGTTTCTTTCATCTGTCAGGTTCGTTTTAGCAGCGATCTGTACTTTTTTACCGGAGAATGCAATTCCAAATTGGATGATAGAAGTAATTCCAGCTGCCTGCAGTTCTGTATGATATGTCCGGTTGTCAATCTGCTGCAATGCAGCGGCGGAAAGCTTTTGGAGCTGCTCATCAGAGCAGTTTTTGCCAGCTTTCAGTTCGATCAGGATACCGGGCAGATGAATATTTACTGGCATCATCTGTATGTCAAAGCGTCCTTCGCCGGACTCACGATTCGATGTAACCCGGTAGCTGTTATCCATTACGGCACACATGCCAAGCATCAGTCCATGATAAAATGCTTCATTGGAAGCATCGTGAAAGCTGATACTCTGAATAAGAAAATTCTCCAAAGCCTTCTGCAGTTCACGGGTATCCATCTTGTAGATTGCTTCCTGAATAGCAGTAGCAGCGGAACGTGGGATTACCGATTCCAGTAGAGAGAGGATTTCTTTGCTGTAAACAAAGGAAATCTCTTTATTCGGCAGAGCTACTTCACACATATAATCTTCTCCGTAAGACGAATCGGCATGAATTGCTTTCAGGTATCCGGTTACGAGGAGAAAACTGTATACGGATGACGGATCATGCTGCAGCTGAGGATAAATCACATTGGTGTCAATATGGGTAATGAAGGACTTCCCCTGCATCAGCAGCTCCAGGCGCTCGGTAATGTCCGGAGTGGAGGCCTGTAATATTTCACGGATAATATCGTTGCTTCCGGTGGACTGCCAGAATGCTTTGGGATGGCAGTTGTTGCTGAAATAGCTAATAACAGACCAGGGGTTAAACATATCCGTCTGACCGAAACGATAGCCGTCGTACCAGTCGCAAATCTCCTGGTATTTTTCTGCCGCGTCATAGTATTGCGCCATTTCCTGCACTTCACCGGCAGTAAACCCAAAATATTCGCTGTAGCGTTCATCCAGGATGGAGTTGACCTTCAGATTGTTCAGTCCGCTGAAAATGCTTTCTCTGGCAACACGAAGGATACCGGTCAGAAAGCCGAAACTCAGGTGGGAATTATCCTTCAGTGCGCCGGAGAACAAGTTGCGCATAAAGCCGACTACGGGATCATAAAAACCGTGCAGATGTCCCTGCTGAATCGGGGTATCGTATTCGTCGATAATGACAATCGGTGCAATTCCATAGTGCTTGTGCAGGTAAAGCGTAAGAAGGTGCAGTGACATCTGGTAATCCACTGTGTTTCCATTTCCCGAAGCCAACCGGGAGAATTGCTCCTTTTCATAGGTGTTCAATACCGGGCTGGAGGAAAGCTCATTATGGCGGAGAAATTCCATGGAAATCAGCTGGCAGAGTGTCAGATAGGTTTCTTCCCAGGAAGGACACTTCACATCCTTAAATGAAAGGCTGATAACGGGATATTTCCCCTGATGGCTGCGATACGGTTCTCCGCAGAGCCAGATTTTTTTATCCTGAAAATAACAGGAAGTATCGGAATCGTTTTTCTCAAAAAAAGTGCGAAGCATATCCATGTTCAGCGTCTTGCCGAAACGGCGGGGACGTGTGAACAGTGAAACTTTAGGGCGCTCGTCCAGAAAATCTTTAATCAGAAGAGTCTTATCAATATAATAATAATTCGTGCAGGCTTCACGATAATCGGATATACCAACCGGTAATGGTTTCTTTACAGGAGATACTTTCATGGCATTCCTCCGCGGGATTCTTTAAGAATATTATAACTTCTGTTTGGAAGAAAAACAATTATGGAATTTATGTAAAAGAAAACAAGAAATGGATGAACAGAAATTCTATCTATAAGAAAAAGGAAAATGCTAAGAAAGACTTGAAAAAAAGTAGAAAATATGATATGTTCTTAGTGACATAAATACTATAATAATAGCAAAAAATGTGGGGAGAAAAAATGAAGCTTTTGGATAAAAATGAACTGACTGGCAGAGAAAACATGGTTATGAAATGTGTGTGGGATCATGAAGGCGATATCTCAGCAGTTGAGATTCAGAGAGCGTTGAAGGAACAATTTGGGATTGATTTTGAGCGTTCTACAATTACTACATTTATTCTTCATCTTCGGGAGAAAGGATATCTGGATTCTTATAAGAAGGGACAGATTTATTATTATCGTGCGCTGGTGGAGGAAGACAGATATGTTAAGAAGCAGACGAAAAAGTTTGCAGACTTTTGGTTCAAAGGTTCCGTGTCTGCTCTTCTTGGAGCGCTAACCGGTGATGATAGTGAAGAGCTTAGTGAAGAGAAAATGGATAAGATCAGAAAGATAATCGACGATATAGACTAAAGATATAGAATTATGGAATAAAAGTTAAATATCAAAAAAACGAAAAATAGGAATAGAAGGCGTAGAGTGTTCGATAGTTGAAAGACAATCTCTATACCTCCTATTTTTTTATTAAAATAGAAATAATATATTGCAAAAAAAAGAAATATATGCTACTATTGTAAAAAGCGTTTGTACTTTAAACATAGCAATAGCTGTGAAAGATAAAACGTCGGGAGAAAATACATATGACGTGGACCAATAGTTTTTTCTTGATTTTGACATTAACGATTACGACAACATGCTTTTTATGCTTGTGGGAATTAGGAAAAGAAAAATGGGAGAGAGATGGCTGGATTTCGCTTGCCTGTCATTTGTTGTATGGAATTATATTTTTTTCGATTATTCCGGCTGTATATGTTATTATTATGTGGCGAGCAGAGAATTCAGATGGCAGTACAGTGGGTGTGGCATTTGAAATGACCCGGAGAATGGAAATGGTAACCGTAGTCTGTGGCTTTAGTTGGATTGCAGGTATGGTACTGTTCTCATTGAAATATATCGTGGATGAAATATTTTTGTTTTCTCTGCAGTTCCGGTGTATGCCGGGACGAAAACATGAAAAAGAAATTCTTAAACAATGCTGCGAAAATCTTGGAATTCGAAGAAAATTTCGTCTTTATCAGGATTTTAGAATTTGCGTGCCTATGATAAATGGTATTTTACGTCCACAGATATATCTTCCGGACGCAAAGATATTCAATGATCAGGATTTAATGTGCATTTTTTATCATGAGCTGACACATTATCGTCACGCGGATGTTTTCTTCAAAAAACTGACAGTAATAGCCAGATGTATTCACTGGTTTAACCCAATTATTAGAAAAAAACTTGACAGGGCAATTTCTGTATATAGTGAAGCCTATTGCGATAGCACAGTATGTGGGAAGAGTTATGTGGAAACCAAATCATATTGTATCGTTTTGCTGAAAGCACTTCAACTGAGTTCAGAGAAGGCGCCTTATATGGCTGTAGGTTTATGCGAAAGCGAAAATGAAATCGAAGAGAGAATACGTCGAATTGGCCGTATTCGGAAGCAGGGAAGGCGAAATAGAGGAGTTGCGGTATTTCTGGCGGTATTTGTACTTGTAACAGGAAGCATAACGTCGTTTGCGACAGGCTGGGGGATTGTTAGAGTGCATGAGCAGCTTTACAATGCAACTGTAATTGAAGTTGAGGAAGACTTGGATGTGAATGAGCAGTTGGAATACACTACATGGGGAGATTTCCGAGGGAAGGTAACGGAAGGTACAGTTAAAAAAGAAAAAATAGAAATAGATCCGAAATCAAACTTTACCAGAATGGAATGGACGCTGGCACCAAATGAAGTGGTGATGTCACCGAAATTTTATAAAGATAGTGGGTCTGATGTATGGATTTCATTTCTTGTGGAGCCAAGGGATGTTAATGTGCGTGGCGGAATTATCGAAGCAAATGGAGAAAGAAGATATATAGAAGATAAAGAAGAACTATGGAATGTTTTTATTCTCCGTGAAGGTGGAAGTTACAGGATGTTTGTTGAGAATGTTTCAGATTTCTCAATTCAGATATATGGTTTTTATGAATAAATGTAAAAATGAAAAAAATTTCCGTGTAAGTATTATGGCAGTAATGCAATGTGGCAAAAAATAAAAAAGGAGAGATCAGTTATGAAAGTGAAGAGAACTAAGATTAAGACGAATAGCAGAAAGGCAACAGTGGCAGCAATAGCTCTTATATTGCTTGCAAAGTCGAATGGGGCAATATTGGCAGCAAATGTGGATATTACTCCGGCAGCAAAAAATGTTATCCAGATAAGTGATATGAACTTGCTACAGAACACAGAAACGGAATATGTTGAATGGGAAGATCCGTTTACAGAGATTCTTGACGGTGATGTTATTCAGTATGCAAGAGCTGGATATTCAAGCTTTGACTGGACAATACAGCCGAAAACGATTGTACAATCATCAGCTACATATAAGGAAAATGGTGGGAGTATATATGTTTCGGTAAAGGTAACTCCTTCCGATACGTCAATTCGAGTTGGAATAAAAAAGAATGACGGAATGAAGCGTTATGTAACGGGCAACTCTCGTATAGAGCATACCTTTGAAATTACACAGGAGGGAAACTATAAAGTGTTTGTTGAAAATACAAGCGGTACAACGGTATATGTAAATGGTATTTATAGATAAAACTTACTTAAACTATAATATAAATAAAACTAGAAGATGAAGATAAAAATACTTGACAAAGCAAAGCGAACATGTTACAACATAATTAGTAGTCATTACTGCAAAAATAGCAGAAGATGTATGGCTTGCAGAAGAATCATGTTCCTGCTGCAGAAGGAACTCCCCGACTGATTTGGATGCTTTCCATAAAAATGTCAATTACTTTGTGATATGTCGGGAACACAAAAGATTGGCGGGATACAGGAAGACAACGAATTGACGAGAAGAAGGAGAACATTTATCTATGAAAAACAGATTATTTGCTTTTCTTGTGGCGCTAGTTCTTTGCCTTGGTACTGTCACAACGGCTTTCGCATTAAGCGCCAGCACGAGCAGAAGCACATGCCGCTCGCAGTGGACAAACTTCACGGTTCAGAAGTACGGTGGTTCCAATAACACGTCGGAATCGGTAAGAGCGATTAAGGTGATTATCAGTGGTATTTCGAATCATTTGTATGAAGAAGTAATGAACAGCTGCAACGGCTTTTCCGGAACTTTCAGTAGTGCTTTGAAAAACGCGGTAATACATGCGCAGCAGGATATCTTTAAAAACGATTCCAGCCAGTGGGATGGTAGCGTCGGTCCGAAGACTTGGGGAAAGTTTTATGATTCCATCAGTGGTCCATATACGGGAAAGAGCTCGACACATTACTGGTATTCGCCGGCGTATTCTGGTAATATTGGAAGCTATCACATCAAGCAGAAGATCAGTAATGCTGCATGGGGGGCTCAGGTTCCTGGAATCGGACTGGTGAATTTTGAATGGCCGTAAGCCTTTGCCTGGTCAGTGCAAGTTTGTGTTAAGCCAACAGCTTAATTGATAGAAATAATACGATTAAGCACCGCTCCTCACGTTCGTGAGGAGCGGTAAAATAATTTGCTATTGTTGATGAAAGGAAGGGGAGGCGACATGAATCACAGAAAACCGTTACAAAAGCTTGCGATTATCGCAGCCTTTAGCCTGATGACCAGTGGGTGCCAAGCGAATCCGGATGCAGCAGTTGTAGCCGATAAGGGTGGAGACCTCCTGGAGAGCCGGATACAGCAGAACGCGGAAACCTCCGCAGCAGAATCAGAATCGCTCTCGGCAGAGTCTTTTACTTCCGAATCCGTAGAAGACAGGCAGAGCACGGTTATAAATCCGGTGAATGTGACGCACTATGAAGACGTCTACCCCGGAGCAGAGGATGGCGTGACCATTCAAATCGATGCGGAGGTTCAGATTCCGGAAGGAAAGATGCCGGTGATTCGCGTGAAGCCGCATGAGATTACATCCGATGAAGTAAAAACCTGGACAGCGGTTCTGTTTGATGGAAACACGGCATATGAGCCTGAAATTACTATGACAAAGGACGAATTGGAGGAAGTAATTCTTCAACTGAGACAGGCAATCGGTAAGGAAGATCAGCTTCTGGAAGACTGGAATGGAAACCAGGGTGAGGTTGATGATATCATTGCTATGTGGGAAAGACAGATTGAATATTATGAAGCACAGTATGAAAGTGCACCGGATGAAAAAATCAGGTTAGAGACGGATTGGACATTTCATCCATATAGTTATTATGAGCCTGCTATGGCTCTATATGAGAATGAGGAAGAAAAGAATGAAATAGAGTTACTGGATAAGACCATGTGTTTGAAGGCGGAGACGGAGCTGGATGGCAGAACGGTTAGTGTTTCTGTTTCAAAACGGGAAGAAAGTGATTATATATTACAGAACTTTTATTTTTATGATGACGCTGCCTATTCCAGTATTCCTGTGAAGCAGACGGAAGAAGAGGCAAAATTGCAGGCGATGGAGTTGGCGGAGCGCCTCGGTTTTGGAAACTGGCAGATTGATTCCTGTACGTTGGTGGAGTCACATTTTCCGGATGATAAATATTATTATGTCTTAGATTTTATTCCCTGCTATGAAGGAGTTGCTGTAACAAGGCAGGCTCAGCTGGCCGGAGTTAACGGGGAAGAGATGGGGGATAGTTATGCAGCCAATTATTATTATGAAACGCTTAGAATCGAAATCAGTGAGAGTAATATAACGTATGTAAGATATATGTCTCCTCTGGAGATTATTTCCATTGAGAATTCGGATGTAGCGATTTTAGCCTTTGATGAAATCATGGATATCTTTAAGAATCAGATGCAGCTGGAATATACGAAATACCGTTTTCTGCATTATGCGGATTTCGGACAGGATAGCAGTGCAGGGAAGAAAGAAGCAGACGAGATTCTGAGTGCGGAGGCTACGATTTCGGATATCCGTCTGGGGTTGGCGCGGATTCGTGTAAAGGATAACCTGGAGGAATACCGTTTGGTTCCGGCATGGACGTTCCGGGGCACAGAAGTTTGTGAGACTTCGTTTGGACAGGGGAATGAGTACCTGGATGGAACAGAAGCGCCTGCTGAAGTCTACACCTATGCGGTGATCAATGCGATTGATGGCAGCCTGATCAATGTAAGCCGGGGGTATTAGTAAGGTCTGAATTGTGAGGCAAGGAATATGGAGAGAAGAAACCGACTGGATTTTATTTCGTGGATACGCCTGTCCGGAAAGGGAGGGACGATTCTGTTCTGTCTCTTCCTGATTCCGGCGGCGCTGTTCGCATCCCAGGCGGATGTGCTGGCGGAGCTGATCCGCGGCGGGAAAGAGCTTCCGGCAAGCTTTTTTCTGATCTTTGTACAGGATGGGATGCAGACGGATATGATGAAGTTCCTCCTCCCGCTCTTATGCGCACTCCCGTATGCGTTCCGCTTTGGGGAAGATCTGCGCTGTGGCGTGATCCGCCTGATTCTGGTGCGGAGCAGCCGACAGGCGTACCTGCGCAGGACGATCGTATATGGAGCGATTGCCGGAGGTCTGCTGGTGCTTGCAGGGATGCTTCTCTCCATCGGGATTTCTTTTCCGGTGCTTTTTTTGATTCATAATGCGCATAATAGTCAGCCCTGGCTGCCGGGCGAGTGGACGACAGTACTCCCGGCCCTGATCCGAACAGGGCTTCTTTATTTTTCGTCCGGTTGTCTGTGGACGGCTGTGGGGATGCTGTGCTCCGTGTTCTCGGCGAGTCTTCCGGCGGCCTGTCTGTCCCCGTTTATCGTGTATTATCTGCTGATCATCCTGTATGAGCGATATTTCTCCTATACGGAGATTCTTTACCCGAAGGCGTGGATCAGTCCGGGGAAGGGCTGGCCGCTCGGAGGCTGGAGCGCACTCCTCTGGACGGCGGAGCTTACGGTGCTGATATCGCTTTTGTTCCTGCGGGCGGCGGAAAGGAGGCTTTCGCGTGTCTGAAATCAGCAAAGAAATCCGACAGATCTTTTCCACTGCCGGGTACAATTTCCGCCAGTGGCATAAGAATCCGAGAATCATCATCACCTTTCTGCTGGCGTTTATTCTGTGCTTCTTACTGTCAGACAAGGCGGTTGCCTTCGCGAAGGCGCATGATACTACCCTGCAGATCATGGAGCCTTTCATATGGACGTTCGGTGACAGCAATTCGATCCTGTTGTCCTCGTTGCTCCTGCTCCTGCTCTTCGCGGATTTACCATATCTTTCGGCGGGTACGCCGTTCTACCTGATGCGGATGAAGCGGCGCACCTGGGTGTTGGGGCAGCTATTGTATACGGCGGCATCGGTCAGCATTTACATGATTTTTATCTTTCTTTCTACCGCGCTGGTATGTATGACACAGGCATTTCCGGCAAATATGTGGAGCCGGACGGCGGCGATTCTCGGCTACTCCGGGGAGGGAGAGGCGATTGCGCTTCCGGCGCTGGTGAAGACGCTGGAGATGAGCCATCCGTATGAGTGCGCGGCATCGATTTTTCTGCTGATGCTTCTCTATGCGCTGGTCATGGCGTTTCTGCTGCTGTTCTTCCGGATCTGGAAAGGGCATACGGCGGGAATTGTCAGCGTATTTGCATTCACCGTCTTCGGTTTTCTGCTGAATCCGGAGAATCTGAAGAATCTCTTCCGTCTGCCCGCGGAGCTGGCTTACAAGGCCAGGGTCTGGGTGGGCTGGCTGTCGCCGCTCAATCAGGCAACGTACCATATGCACAATTTCGGCTATGACTTGCTGCCGAGACTCTGGCAGACGTACCTGCTGTTCGGAGGCCTGCTCCTGATGCTGCTGATCTGCAACCTGCTGGCGGTTCGGCATTATAATTTTCACTTTCGCGGAACGGAGGTATTGTAAATGGATGTGGTGATTCGCCTGGAAAACTTGTCGAAATCCTTTGGAGACGCCTGCGTGCTTTCGCATGTGAGCCGGGACTTTGAAGCCGGGAAGATTCATGGCATCGTGGGAAATAACGGAAGCGGCAAGACGGTGATGATGAAGTGCATCTGCGGTTTTCTGCAGCCGACGGAGGGGCGCGTATGGGTGAACTATAAGCAGGTGGGGAAGGATGTGGACTTCCCGCCGGACATGGGAATCATTATTGAGACGCCGGGCTTTCTCCCCAATCTGAGCGGAAGGAAGAACCTGGAGCTGCTGGCAGCGCTACAAAAGAAGATCGGCGTGGAAACGATCCGCAAGACGCTGATCCGGGTCGGACTGGACCCGGATATGAAGAAGCCGGTCAGCAAGTATTCGCTGGGGATGCGGCAGCGCCTTGGTATCGCGCAGGCGATCATGGAAGAGCCGTCGCTGCTGATTCTGGATGAGCCTTTCAACGGGCTGGACCGGACGGGTACGGCGCAGATGCGCCAGCTGATCCGGGAGCTGCGGGAGCAGGGGAGGACGATCCTGCTCGCCAGTCACAATCAGGCGGATATCGACGAGCTGTGCGATACCGTCTGTGAGATGGACGCCGGAGTGATGACGATGATCCGCCAGACGAGGATCACAGGAACGCAGGAGGATCATCAGGAATGATTACGAAAGAAACGAAGAAAGAAGAGCCTGATTTTGATAAGGAAGAAATCCATCCGGAAATCCGCAGGGAAGTCAGCATGGAAATCTCTATGGAAGGCATTGTCAAATGGTTTCCTCCGGATCACCGGGCTCTGAACGGACTGAACCTGAGTATCTCTCCGGGGGAGACGGTGCAGATCCTGGGGTATGCCGGGAGCGGAAAGTCGCTGCTTGCGGATATCCTGACCGGCCGGACGATTCCGGAGGAGGGGCGTGTATGCTTTCGAGGTCAGGATTATGCACGGATGAAGCCGGAGGAACGCGCTCATCTTCGCTGGAAATATATGGTGCTGCTTCGCGCCCATCCAGGATTTCTTCCGGCTCTTTCCATGCGGGAGAATACGGCGCTGCCGCTTCTTCTTAGCGGAGAGCGGAGACGTGCGGCACTGAGTCGGGCGCAGGAGGCCATGGAAGCCTTCGGCGTGGAGATTGCGGCCCGAAGAACCCCGGAGGAATTGACCCCGGCAGAACTTTGCCGTTGCCAGCTGGCCAGGGCTTCCCTGCGGGAGCCGGAACTTATCCTGGCAGACAGCTTTCCGGTGGGGCTGAACGAACGGGAAGAAATACAGATCCGGCAGCTGCTGCAGGTGCTTCAGATGCAGATGAATGCAACTCTGGTGCTTCTTGGCGATCACCGGGATCATGTCTGCCATGCCGACCGGACGCTCTTTCTGCGGAGCGGCAGACTATGGGAAGAACATGGACAGGAGGAGAACGCTTATGAACCGAATCCATAATATGCGAAATCGAATGCTGGCGTCGGCAGGAATGTTTCTTGCCGTTTTTTTGTTTGCTGTGACTGTGCCGCATGTTGTTCCGGCGCAGACAATCCCGGAGACGCAGCCGGAGAGTACTTCGGCAGAAACACAGCCTTCCTCGGAAGCAAGTACGGAGGTCAGTACAGAAACTGGCACGAAGGCATCTGGCGAAGCTTCGCGCGAAGAACCGGTGGAGAGTTTGTACTTCCGGATTGATGACAGCCACCGCTATGAGGGCATGAGCAGCAGCTACCGCGATGGCTATTTGCCGGAAGTCTCCAATGGGCGGGCCATTCTGATTCTCCCTCTCCGAGCGGATGGCGAGGTGTCAGGTCGAAGAATTACGGCATCGCCGGAGCTCGGAGGCACGGAAAATTCTCCCTTCGTATTCCGGAATTATCAGCAGACCGTAGAGGAGCAGACACTTCGCGTGGAGGACAGCGGGGAAGAAATCCCGCTGTATCCGGTTCGGTTTGAGCTGGAGCTGTCCCCGGAACGACGGAACGGCGTCTATCCGGTTATGGTTACAGTAAACGCAAAGGGAGCGGACGGTACTCCTTTTACCCAGACCTTTAACTCCTATATTACGATCACAGACGGAAAGAGCAATGAAGAAGAGAGAGAAGCAGAAGTGCCGGAGCTTTCGACGGAAGCGGAGACCCGACCGGAATCGCTGCCGCTTCTGTATGTGGAGAACAGCACGCTGACTCCCGGAGAAATATCCGCCGGAGAGGAATTTGTCGTGAAGGCGTCGCTACGCAACACCAGTAAGACACAGAACATAAGGAAAATCGTGATCAGCGTTTCCACGGAAAGCGACGAGATTACTCTGTTAGAGCAGAGCAATACCATCTACTGGGAGCGGATGAAGGCCGGGGAAAATCGGGAACTTCCGCTGCATTTCCGGGCGGAGCAGGCCATTCCGGTCGGAAAGTATCATATCCGCCTCGAAATGTCCTACGACAATGAGGAGGCTGTGAGTATGTCCTCCTCCGGCGATATCGCTTTCTCTGTGACGCAGCCGATGAGGATTCAGGGAGAATTCCCGACGATTGCCTCCTCTGTCAATGCGGGCGATACCTTTACGTTGGCCTTTCAGGCGGTAAATCTGGGGCGAAGCGCGGCCTACAACGTTCGTTTCGAGCTGGAAGCGGACGGACTCTCCCCGAACGGCAGTGCCTACGTCGGCAACCTGGAGGGCGGAACCGCCGGGCAGGCTGAGATGAAGGTCTTCGCCGGAGCCAAAGAAAATACGGACGGTGAACGGTATGGCAGCACCTCCGGAACCATGACGATGATCTATGAGGACGAGAACGGGAAGGAATACCGGGAGGAAGTTTACTTTAAAACGGATATTCAGGAGCTGGTGATCCGTGCTGCCTCCGCAGAGCCGGAGGAGAAGACGAACACCTCCTGGTGGTGGCTCGCAGCCGGAGTTGTACTGCTTGCGATTATCGGTCTTGTGGCTGCCGGACGAAGAAGACGGTGACGATCAGAAAGGAAGGCATGGGAAGATGAACAGAGAGATTCAGAAAGAGAGACGCGCCTCTGAGACGCAGCAGACGGTACGAATCGAGAACGCGCTCCTTCTTGCGCGAAAGACCATGCCGGGCACAGGCAAATATCTGACGATGCTTCTGGCCGCGCTGGCCTTCTTCCTTCTTTTCTCTGGAATCCGAATTGACCGGAACATCCGTGCGGAGCAGGCGCTTCCCTGTGAGATCACAGCAGCCGCGGAGCAGACGGGCATCAGTTCCAGTATGCTGTCGCTGGCCGGGCAGATTCCCGGCGTGGAAGCGGTCAGCCTTACCGATACCATGGAAGCCGCTCTGCGTTATGAGGACTACCAGGCGGCGGTTCTTCTCCGCAGCCTGGATTCCGCTGTGCTGGAGGGCGAATGGCTCTGCGGAAGCGCTTACCCGGACGAGACGGCTATGCCGTATCTCGTTCTGAATGAAGCGGCCCTGTATGCCTTTCGCAATGCGAAGAAGGCGAAGCTCGAAGCGCCGGAGCAACTGTCCTGGACGGAGCTGGAGCTGACGTTACAGAACGGCAACGATCATGAGACGGTAATTCGCGTCTCCGGGGTGCTTCATGACGGCGCGGAGGATGCGAGAGCCTATCTCAGCACGGCGCAGCTTCGGAATCTGAAATCCGAAGCTGGTATGGAAACAGCCGAAGGGCAGTTGTGGCTTCGCATGGCGAACGCCGGTGCGCGCGCGGATGTTGTACATGCTCTTAGCGATCTTTCGCTTACCGCCGATGAGAATGACGATCGGCAGGAAGAATGGAACCGGCAGGAGGAACGCCGCAATCTCTATTTGGGAACCGGCGCTGCCGTCCTGTTTGCTGCTGCCGGGATGATGGCCGCGCAGGAGAAGTACCGCCGGGATCGCCTGCATCCTGCCTGCGAACTCCTCGACATGGAAGGCATCCCTGATCCCGTCCTGCGCCGTATTGCGTGGCTGCGTTGGGGAATCCTGGTGCTGGTCTCGATGCTGTTGGGAGCAGCAGGCGCTGTGATATATCAATGGATCACAGCATAGGGGAAAAACCGGAAAAATTCTTGACATTTGACGGGTAACGTGCTATGTTCCTGTTTTTGACAGTTACAAAATAAAAAAACGCTATATCCCTTGATTTTATTGGGGTTCAGCGATTTTTTACATCGTTTTGGAATATAGTATTTTATTCTCGACCTTTACTTTTTTTCTGAATGTTTTTCATTTGTCTTTTGGCGATAAATTTATAATCCGTTTCAAAGCCACAAATGTTGTGCAATGCATCAGTTAGCTTGTCTCGTGTGTAAAGTGGAATAAAACCTTGTTCTTGTATATCGGCGAAATTCATCGTTCTTAATTTATCCAGAATCGTCTCACAGTTGAAGGTGTTTTTCAAATCTCTTTCAAGGTAACGATATATTACCAACGCAAGGAAACAGATAAGAAAATGAGCTTTTATACGTATATCGTCATGGAGAAATACTGGTCTTGCTTCAAAATCAGTCTTCATGATGCGGAAACATTCCTCAATTTCCCAGCGACCTTCGCTGACTTTTAAGATGTCTTTTACGTCATCGTCTAAGCGGTCTGTAGTTACTGTATACATCCCATCATATAAAGCTTCCTGTTCAATCTTTTCTGTTGTTGTCCGGCGAATTAAATGATGGCGTTTCTGCAAGTTATTTTCCAGACAGAAAAAGTCCCGCAAATTAATTGCGGAAGCTTTTCTTAACCGAGAGAACTGTCATTGATGGCCTGCATCACGATGTCGGCAGTAATACGATTCGCAGACTGACTGTGCCCAATCACAAGCGAAGTGTTACAAAGTTTGCTGATCACGCGGGCGGTAACACAATATACGATGGTAAATACGTACTGAATACAACGATTTACCACGAGAATCCGGATTCTACACATGTTTCCACGCGAGTGAATGGCTGGAAAAACGAAACCCTGGGAGGGGATACCAGGCACTTTGAGTACGGATATGACAGTGCCGGGAATATTGCACTGCTTCGGATGGGTGGCAAGACAACAACCTACCGCTATAATGCTTTGCAGCAGCTGGTAAGAGAAAATAACCAGGCGGCGGGAAAAACCTGGCTCTATACGTATGATGCCGGTGGTAATATCCTTACGAAGAAGGAGTATGCGTACACGACCGGAACCGT
>JAJEQR010000061.1 GCA_020687485.1 Hominifimenecus microfluidus
CGAAAGAAAAACGAAATCAGAGTACTGCGCATCGGGGATTGGTTATGATCCAGGCAATCTATCGAAACGAAAAGCCTCTGAAAGAACTTTCTGCCGAAGAGCGCCGGGAACGCCGCCAACTCAGCGCAATCATCTACAGTATCGCAGAAACTGCCAAGGCAAATGGACTGAAACCCTACGAGTATTTTGAACTTCTTCTGACAGAGATTTCAAAGCATCTGGATGATGACGATTTGAATTTCTGTGAGAAACTTCTTCCCTGGTCTAAGGATCTTCCTGAGAAATGCAGGAAGAAACAGTAGAAAGCTTCTTATCAACATTTCTACGAGTATTCTCTCACAGATAGCGGAATTTGTCCAGGTACATCCTATTTACCGTTTACGAGGCAAACATCTATACTGGAGGCATCGCGGCGTATTCTAGATGCGCTGCCAACGATCATCGAATTCTTCGGAACACCCCGCGCAGATACCAGTTCCAGAAATCCGCATCCGCGAGAAGCTCCGGCTGGTACTCACAATATGGTGTCTTCTTTTCGTCAGGATAGAAGATTTCTTTCCCAAAGTTCTCATTCCCCAAATTTTTCCTGCTTCTTCCGGAGCTCTTTCTCTCCACATTCTCCGGTAGAGGGAGGAAGCAGCCCATCTTCTTGATATAACAGGTCTTCTCAGTGGCCTGGCGGCGGTATGCCTTATCGACGAACTCTCCGACGCTCTTGTGAATCGCGGTATCCTCCTCCGGCAGATAATAATAATTGGCCGGGTCCGGCAGATAGTAGCGCAGCTCTCCGCGCATCAGCGGAATCCGCATGCGCAGCGCATGATCCTGGAGGATTCCGTACCAGCCCTCCGCTGTCTGAAACTGCACTCGTGAGGGATAAAATTCTTTCAAACGGAAAGACAGCAGAAGCTCCGAAGCATCGTTTCCGGCGATCACGGAGGGAGCTTCTTCCGTGATCTGTATACTCATTTCATCACCATCCGCCAGTCCGGCATAGGAGAGAATCGGCAGGAGCTGCAGCATTCCGGTGACATCTTCTTCATTGTGGAGCAGGAGAAGATGCTCCAGGCGGGCATCGCCGGTCTTCACGTATTCGTGGTACACCGGGATCAGGCGGCCGCCGTCGTACTGATCCTCACGGTGGATGCCGAGGAAAGCTTCGATCGTCTTCTGCTTGCAGTTGGGAAGTGCGCAGAGCGTCCGGCACTTCTTCGCGCGCAGGTAGATGTCGAAGCTGTCTCTTCCGGTGAAAGCAGCCGGAATACCGAGCTCGTCCGCGCGCTGCTGCAGGAACGGCAGATCGAAGCGATCCCCGTTAAAATGCACCAGCGGAGAGAAGTCTTGAATATAGGCGGAGACCTCAGTGAGCAGCTTCCGCTCCTCCAGGGGGGATTCGCTCAGCCACTGGAGGAACTGGAAACGGGAATCGTCCAGCGGGTGCAGGCAGCCGACGAGATAGACTCTGGCTCGCTCCGGGGAGAGACCAGTGGTCTCAATATCGATAAATATCGGTTTTGGCCCTGGAATCCGGCGAAACAGCCCAGATTCGCGGGGAGTGTCATGTCTGATTTCTTTTGTTATGATCTTCATAGCATGAATATACGGCAAAAAGAGAAAATTTGCAAGAAACAAAAAAGCAAACCGCACCAAACATATGTACTCCCGTACTGGACAGTCCGGAGGAAGTATGTTACAATAATGTAATACAGATACCAGGGTCAAAAGGTCAAAAAGCCGATGCAAGCTCGCTTGCAAGAGGATTTTGGACCTCTTGACCCGCCAAAAACATGAGTAAGTAGCTATTTTTCGAAGAAAAATAAGCGGATTACGAATGTTTTTGAAGATTGCGGGAGTGCAAAGCACGTAGCAATCTGGTATCAAAGGGGTCAAAAAACCTTTTGACCCCAACATCATGTAATACAATATCGAGATACAACATCGGACAGGAGAATGCAAACCATGTTTTCATATATCAGGGGAGAACTTGCGGAAGTAATGGAAGAGGGAATCGTGATCGAGACCGGCGGCGTCGGTTTCTTTGTCCGGGTTCCTCAGACGGTTGTGAGTGCCCTTCCTCCGCAGGGGAGAATCGTGAAGATCTACACGCATTTTCGGGTCAGTGAGGATGCCATGCAGCTGTATGGCTTTCTCAGCCGGGAGGATCTGGAGCTGTTCCGGATGCTGTTGGGAGTGAGCGGCGTTGGCCCGAAGGCGGCTCTCGGCGTTCTCTCCGTACTCACGGCGGACGATGTGCGCTTCGCCGTGCTGAGTGACGACTCGAAGACGATCGCGAGAGCGCCGGGGATTGGCCCCAAGACGGCGAAGAAGATTATCCTGGAGTTGAAGGATCGTCTGAGTCTGGAGGATGCTTTCGAACATCGTCTGAGTCAGAACCGGCAGGAGGACGACGTACTGCCGCCGGCGATGAACCCGCAGGATGAAGCCGTGCAGGCACTGGCGGCTCTCGGCTATTCCGCTGCGGAATCTCTGCGCGCGGTGCGCTCTCTGGAGGATACCGAAGGAATGGATACCGAGACGATTCTCAAGATGGCGCTGAAGAAGCTCAGCAGGTTCTGAGCATGAGAAGTGAAAGCTTCCGGACAGGGGAAAGGGCATGAAAGCCAATTCTTTCCGTATGGGAAGCTTGAAGGAAAGTGAGTAAAGAGAGGAAGAAAGCATGGAGCGCAGGATCATTACCACGGAATTTACCGAGGAAGATCAGAAGATAGAGAACAGTCTGCGGCCACAGTTGCTGGAGGATTACATTGGACAGCAGAAGGCGAAGGACACGCTGAAGGTATATATAGAGGCGGCGAAGAACCGGGGCGAAGCGCTGGATCATGTCCTGCTGTACGGCCCGCCCGGACTCGGCAAGACAACGCTGGCCGGGATTATCGCGAACGAGATGGGAGTGAATCTGAAGATCACTTCCGGTCCCGCGATCGAGAAGCCGGGAGAGATGGCTGCGATCCTCAATAATCTGCAGGAGGGAGATGTCCTCTTTGTGGACGAGATCCACCGGCTAAATCGTCAGGTGGAGGAAGTGCTCTACCCGGCGATGGAGGATTTTGCCATTGATATCGTGATCGGAAAGGGAGCCACCGCCCGTTCTCTTCGCCTGGATCTGCCTCACTTTACGATGGTCGGGGCGACGACGCGGGCCGGTATGCTTACGGCTCCGCTGCGTGATCGCTTCGGTGTGATTCACCGGCTGGAGTTCTATACGAAGGAGGAACTGCAGACAATCATCCTGCGCTCTGCAGATGTTCTCGGCGTGGAGATCAATGAGGAGGGCGCGATGGAGATTGCGCGGCGCTCGCGGGGGACGCCACGTCTGGCGAACCGCCTGCTGAAGCGTGTGCGTGATTTTGCTCAGGTGCGCTACGACGGCAGGATCACGAAGGCGGTGGCGGATGCGACGCTGTCGCTGCTGGATGTGGATCGCTGTGGTCTGGATGCGAACGACCGCCGCGTACTCACGCTGATGATCGAGAAGTTCTCTGGAGGCCCGGTGGGGCTGGAGACGCTGGCTGCCGCGCTGAGCGAGGATGTAGGCACGCTGGAGGATGTGGTGGAGCCGTACCTGATTCAGAACGGTTTCCTGATCCGAAGCCCCCGCGGGCGCATGGCGACGGAGCTGGCGTACACGCATCTGGGACTGGCAGAGCTTTTCGCAGAGTCGAATCCGGGCAGAAGCGAAGCATAGCAGAAGGCTATTAGCCGGGAATGCGACCTCTTATCGAGTACAGAAGAGTTACCATAGAGTTGCCATATTGCTGAAACAAAATAGTTACAACAAAATATACAGGAGTGAAACATGGATAAGAATTACACAGAAGTGACGATCGCAGGGAAGACTTACACGCTTGGAGGCTATGAGGACGCAGAGTATCTGCAGCAGATTGCCGCTTATATCAACACCTGCATCAGTGATCTGCATCAGGTGCCCGGCTTTCTTCGTCAGTCGGCGGATGACCAGAACATGATGCTGATGCTGAATCTGGCGGACGACTGCTTCAAGGCAAGAAAGAAGGCCGCTTCGCTGGAGGCGAAGGCGGAGATGATGGAGAAGGAGATCTATAATCTGAAGCATGAGCTGATCACGAATCAGCTGAGGAATGAGAACAAATAGTATGAGAACATGTGAAGTGCTGGCTCCGGCCGGCTCATTTGAAAGCATGAAGGCTGCTGTGGCAGCCGGAGCGGACGCTGTCTATATGGGTGGAACCCGTTTCGGCGCCCGCGCCTATGCGGATAACCCGGATGACGAGTGGCTGTTGAAGGCCATCGATTATGTACATTTCCACGGCAGAAAGCTGTATCTGACAGTGAATACTCTTCTGAAAGAGGAGGAGCTGACGCAGGAGCTATATGATTATCTGCTCCCTCTGTATCGCAGAGGGCTTGACGCCGTGATTGTTCAGGATTATGGCGTTTTTGCGTATATTAAGGAGCATTTCCCCGGCATGGATATCCATGCCAGCACACAGATGACGATTGCGGGGCCGTACGGAGCGAAGATGATCCGCGCGCTCGGTGCGAGCCGTCTGGTGCTTCCGCGCGAGCTGTCATTAGAGGAGATCCGGAGTATTTGCAAGGCATCGGATATCGAGATCGAAGCCTTCGTACACGGAGCGCTCTGTTACTGTTATTCCGGCCAGTGTCTGCTAAGCAGCCTGATCGGAGGCCGTTCCGGCAACCGCGGCCGCTGTGCACAGCCCTGCCGCCTCCCTTATAATGGGAAGAACCTGATGAATCTGAAGGATTTGTGTACACTCGGAATTCTGCCGCAGGTTCTGGAGGCCGGAGTCTATTCGCTAAAGATCGAAGGGCGCATGAAGAGCCCGCAGTATACGGCCGGTGTAGTTAGCGTATACCGAAAGTATGTGGATCGTTATCTGGCTGAAGGCGGCGCTGACTGGCAGGTTGATCCGGAAGATATCCGGCTGCTGCTGGAGCTCTTCGATCGCGGCGGCTTTACAGACGGCTACTACACCAGGCATAACAGCGCATCCATGGTGTTCACCGGGAAGAAACCGGAGCGCCGTATCGCGGATGAAGAGCTTCGGCGTCAGCTGGAAGAAAAATATATTCAAAGTGAATTACAAGAAAAGATTAAGGGAAAAGTAAGAATTCAGGAAGGTATGCCTGTTACAATAACAGTATCAGCCGGAGCCTGCAGCGTATCCCTGCAGGGCGAAGAAGCCGGAGAGGCGAAGAGCCGCCCGCTGACGGAAGCGGATGTGAGAAAGCAGTTCTCCAAGACAGGCGGCTCCGGCTATCAGTGGGAGGAGCTTGTAATCGAGCTGGGAGACAATGCATTCGTTCCGGTCGGCGTCATGAACCGCCTGCGCCGGGAGGCCCTGGAAAAATTGACAAGGAGGCGTCTGTATGAATATCAGCGTATTGATTGAGGAGGAACGCCTGCTTGCGGAGCTTCTGGAGCTGCCGGAGGTTTCGGGTATTTACCTTTCCGCAGACCGTACGGAACCGGAACGCCTGAAGAACCTGACGGAACGGATTCACCGGGTCGGAAAGAAATGTTATTATGCCTTTCCCTTCGTGTTCCGCGGAGAATCGCTTGCGTATTTTGAACCGAGAGTTTCGCTTCTGGCGGAATCCGGATGCGACGGATGGCTGATCCGCAGTCTGGACGAGGCCGGATTCGTGCAGGAGCATCATTTGCCGGGAGAGCGGATCTTTGACGCCGGTATGTACGTGTGGAACCGGTTGGCAGCGGAGCAGATGCGTCTTCTGGGGGCGGATGTCCTGACCGTTCCCTATGAGTTGAATGCCGGGGAGCTGTCGGCTCTGCAGGAGCCGGGCATGGAGCTGATCATATACGGGCGTATTCCGGCGATGATCAGCGCGCAGTGCATGCAGAAGACGGCGCTGCACCACTGCCGGAAGGAAGAGGGCGGACAGGCGCTGCTCTATCCTCTGAAGGACCGTAAGGGAGCGGAATTCCTGGCGGAGAACCGCTGCCGTTTTTGTTACAATGTGATTTACAACAGTGTGCCCCTCTGGCTTTTGGATCAGAGAAGAAAGTTCCCGGAGCGGATTCGTCTGCAGTTTTTTACGGAGGAGAAGGGAGAGCCCTCGCGCATCATCCGTCTGCTTCGCAGGGAAGCAGAGAAGCCGCAGGGAGCGTTCACCAGAGGGCATTTTGCACGGGGAGTCGAATAAAAGATGGTAAATCTGGTTACGGAAATATCAAGATATCTGATGCTGATCATTATGGTATTGTATACTATCCTGAACTTCTATGTACTGCGGAAGAATGATCTCAGATGGCAGAACCGTGTGTGCCGCAAGCAGATCTTTCTTGTCTTTCTGCTTCAGTGTCTTGGGTATTTAATCCTGTATCTGCGGACGGAAGACACGAAGATTCTGGCATTCTACGGATTTCAGGTGGCGTTCTTTCTGATGTACTTTATTTTGTTTAAGACGATCTATCCACAGTGCTCGCGGGTACTGCTGAGCAACCTGGTCTTCCTGTTCTCGCTGGGTCTTTTGATGATCACGCGTCTGGACTTTGACCGGGCGAAGAAGCAGTTCGCAATCGGTGTGATCGCCTGCCTGATTACGCTGGTGATACCAGCGATTATCCGGCATATGCGCTTCTTAAGCCGCTGGGCCTGGTTCTATGCGATTGTCGGCATTGGCCTTCTTTCCGTGGTGTGGCTGTTCGGAAGCACCAGCTACGGTGCGCAGCTGACGTTGTCGCTGGGGCCGGTGGCGCTGCAGCCATCAGAGTTTGTGAAGATTTCCTTTGTGTTCTTCACGGCATCCATGTTCCAGAAGGGACAATCTTTCGGACGGGCAGTGATCACGACGGCTGTAGCAGGTGCTCATGTGCTGATCCTGGTGGCATCCACGGATCTGGGGAGCGGATTGGTTTACTTCATGTCCTACCTGTTCATGATCTATGTGGCGACGCATAAGTTCTGGTACTTTGCCGGAGGTCTTGGCGCAGGAGCGGTGGCTGCGGTAGGCGCATATCACCTGTTTGATCATGTGAAGGTGCGCGTGGCCATGTGGCAGAACCCCTTCAGTGATTACGAGGGAAAGGGGTATCAGCTGGCACAGTCGCTCTTTGCGATCAGCTCCGGCGGATGGCTGGGACTCGGACTTTGTCAGGGATATCCCGGCAGTATTCCGCTGGCGAGAAATGACTTCATCTTCTCTGCCATCTGTGAGGAGCTGGGCGTGATTTTCGCAATCTGCCTGGTGCTGATCTATCTGGGGTTTGTCCTGCAGCTGTTCTGGGTATCTACCTGGATGGATGTGCTCTTCTACAAGATCGTCGGCTTCGGCCTGGCGGTTATGCTTGGAGTTCAGGTATTCCTGCATATTGGCGGTGTGACGAAGATGATTCCTTCCACGGGAATTACGCTTCCCCTGATCAGCTACGGAGGCAGCTCCGTTCTTAGTACCATGATAATTATCGGAGTCATTCAGGGACTTCATCTGATGAAACAAAACGAGGTGGAAGAAATTGAACGAAGAGCAGTTGAGCCGGAAGAGCCGGAAGAGGAGAGAGAAGGAGAAGGCCGCTTCCGTTAAGCGGGAAGGCAGGAACCGGCGCAGAACGAACCGGGATATCATGATGGTAACCTACTTCTTTGTCTTCCTTTTTGTAGGAATCATCGGTTATCTCGGATATTTTACCTATGTGAAGGCGGATGAGTACCGTACCAATGAGTATAACAGCAAGCGGCAGACGATTTTCGCCGACCGCTTTGTACGTGGAGATATCGTAAGCAGCAACGGTAAGACACTGGCGACGACCACGACGGATGATGATGGCAATGAAGTCCGGGAGTATCCGTACGGCTCCATGTTCGCGCACGTCGTTGGCTACTCGACGAAGGGTAATACCGGCATTGAGTCGCTGGCAAGCTCCTATCTGCTGAATTCCAGTATCAATCCGTTTGTTCGCGCGGTCTATGAACTGCGGGATAAGAAGAGCCCGGGAGATACGGTTGTGACAACGCTGGACACCCGGCTGCAGGCGGCGGCCTATGACGCGCTTGGCGATAATAAGGGGGCAGTCGTGGCGATTAACCCGAAGACTGGAGAGATCCTGGCGATGGTGAGCAAGCCGGATTACGATCCGAACGAGATCAATGATATTTGGGATGAGCTGGTGGATTCGGACAATAAGAATTCCAATCTGGTGAACCGTGCGACCCAGGGACTGTATCCGCCGGGATCGACTTTCAAGGTGATTACTGCGCTGGAATATATTCGCGAGAATCCGGGAACCTACAGTAATTTTCATTTCGACTGCGACAGTATCTATGAGAGCGGAGAATATCAGATCCGCTGCTCCCACGGTGTCAGTCACGGCGAGGAGAATTTGAAGGAAGCTTTCGCGGCATCCTGCAATGGCGCCTTCGCTTCCATTGGTGAGACGCTGAATTTTGCGTCCATGTATCAGCTCTGTGAGGATTTCGGCTATAATAAGCAGCTTCCGGTGAATCTGCTCTCGAACGCGAGCAAGTTTACATTGAAGGACAGCAGTTCTCTCTGGGATGTGCTTCAGACTTCCATCGGTCAGGGGCAGACGACGATTACCCCGCTGCATAATGCAATGATTGCAGCGGCAGTCGCGAATGGAGGCGTCATGATGGAACCCTATGTACTGGATCATGTGGAGAATGAGAATGGCAACGTGATCCGCAGTTTTTCCCCGAAAACCTGGCGGACAGTGATGACGAAGGATGAGGCAGATCTGCTGAAGGACCTGATGCGCGCTGTTGTCACAGACGGTACCGGATCGAATGCGCAGGGTGACGGATACACAGTCGCCGGTAAGACTGGTTCGGCCGAGTGGGCCTCCGGTAAGGATACGCATGCCTGGTTCATCGGATTCGCCAATGTGGATGATCCGGAGATTGCAGTCAGTGTAATTGTGGAGGAAGGCGGCTCCGGCGGTTCCGTAGCGGCGCCGGTGGCAAGAGCTGTCTTTGATGCCTATTATGAGGCGAAGAATTCCTGACGGGAGCGTTTGCGTTTTCGGCAGGTTATGTTATAATGAGCGAAGAGAAAGCAATGCCTGCAGAAAGCAGGCAGAACGAAAGAAAAGAAAAGGAGAAAGCAATGGCAAGAGGTTATGAAACTGCCAGAGGCAGAAGAAAGAAGCGGAGAAGAAGAAACGCCATGATCAAGCGCATTTTGCTGATTCTGATCCTTCTGGTTTTGATTGTCGGTGTAGCATATGCAGTGGTGAAGATTATCGGAGGCGGGAAGAAGACGGAGGATAATTCCGTAAGCTTCTCCGCAGCAGAATCCGGAGCATCGTCTGCTGTGGATGAAAGCACAGATGCAGCGGAGACAACCGCGGCAGGCGAGGAGAAGACGTCGGTGATGGAGCAGGCGGATCTTATGGCTGCCGGCTATGACTATGATGGCGCGATTGCTCTGCTGCAGACGATTCCAGGCTACGAGAGCGATGCGGACATTACGGCGGCAATCCAGAACTACGAAGCTACAAAGGCAACATGCGTGGCGGTCGATGTGGATAAGGTTCCCCACATCTTCTACCATTCGCTGGTGAATGATCCGAGCAAAGCCTTCAGTGAGGAAGTCATGGGAAGCCAGGCAGCCGGATTCAATGCCTGGATGACAACAGTGGAAGAGTTCGATAAGATTACCCAGCAGATGTATGACAACGGCTACGTATTCGTGCGTCTCCGCGATCTGGTGGTAGAGACGACCGATGAGGATGGCAATGTTCATTTTGAGAAGAACACGAATCTGATGCTGCCTCCGGATAAGAAGGCGGTTGTGCTTTCGGTCGATGACCTGAGCTATTACCATGCTTACGAGGCAGCCAGCTATCCGGATAAGCTGGTGCTGGATGAGAATGGCAATGTGAAGTGCCATTATGTGGATGCCAGCGGTAACGAGAGCGTCGGCGATTACGATGTGGTTCCGCGTCTGAATACTTTCCTGAATGAACACCCGGACGGCGCCTACAAGGGAGCGCGCGGACTGATTGCTCTTACCGGTTACAATGGAGTCTTTGGTTATCGTACGGATATTGACTATAAAGTAAAAGAACATCTGCAGGATAACCAGAAGGCATGGCTGGACGCGCATCCGGATTTCAATTATGAGCAGGATATTGAGGATGCCAAGGTAATTGCTCAGGCTCTGAAGGATGAGGGCTGGGAGTTCGCTAGCCATACCTGGGGACATCTTTCCGTTACTCAGAAGACGGCGGAACAGCTGGCGGTGGATAACGAGAAGTGGGTGAACACGGTACAGAATATCGTAGGCCCTGTGGATACGATCATCTTTGCTCATGGCAACGATATCGGTACCTGGCAGGATTACACGATGGACAATGACAAGTACGCTTACTATAAGAGTGTCGGATACAATTTCTTCTGTAATGTAGACGGCTCTCAGGAGTACTGGGTACAGATCCGCGACCAATATGTACGCCAGGGACGAATCAACCTGGATGGATACTCCCTGTACAAAGCAACTCAGGGTGGCATGGAATTCCTGAAGAAGATGTTTGATCCGATGGATGTTTTCGACACTAGAAGACCCACGCCTGTCGTTGCAAACGGCCAGGGTTAACTTTAGTTCCATAATTTTTCAAACAGTCCTTGCACTTCTTTCCAAACAAGTATATACTTAACTTGTATTTCTTCGATGTGTGTACGGAGAATGTCTAAGAAGCCAGCACAGATATGTGCCCGCCGGGAAAACAGGAGGTTTTGCAATGACTGAAGCAACGAGCTGTGGCGGTGTGGTTATTTTTCGTGGAAAGATCTTACTGCTGTATAAGAATGTAAGGAACAGGTATGAGGGATGGGTTCTTCCGAAAGGAACCGTAGAAGCCGGAGAGACATTTCCGGTGACTGCGCTCCGCGAAGTAGAGGAAGAGACCGGCGTTAAAGCCACCATCATCAAGTACGTCGGAAAGAGCCAATACACCTTCAGCACGATGAAAGAAGAGATTGAGAAGGATGTTCACTGGTACCTGATGATGAGCGACAGCTACTACAGCAAGCCGCAGAGAGAAGAGTTCTTTGTGTATTCTGGATATTATAAGTACCATGAGGCGTATCATCTGTTGAAGTTCTCGAATGAGAAGCAGATTCTCGAGAAGGCTTACAGTGAATATCTGGCATTAAAAAAGAAGAATGAATGGGGAAAACCCGTAATCGAAGAGTGAAGAATTCCCGGTTCCGCAAGAACCGGGAATTTTTATAAAGAGGCAGCTATAGAGGAACTTTTACACGTTATTCCAAAGTAGTTTGTTAAGGGATAGGAGAACAGGAGAGTACCTTACGAATGAAAGATTTCTACACAATTGTAATTGCAGATGATGAAGAGCAGCTTCGTCATTCTCTGATCCGCCGAATTCCGTGGGAAGAGATCGGATTTCAGGTTGTAGGAGAGGCGGAGAATGGAATCGAGGCTCTGGAGCAGGTTGAGCGTCTCGAACCGGATCTTCTGCTGACAGATATCCGGATGCCGTTTATGAGCGGCATCGAGCTGGCGCGGGAGGCGAGGGAGATTTGTCCGACGATGCAGATTGCGTTCCTGAGCGGGCACGATGATTTCTCCTATGCGCAGCAGGCGATCCAGTACAATATCATCAGTTATATGCTGAAGCCAATCTCATCCGCGGAGCTGACGGAGGAGCTGAAGCGGATCAAGAGGAAGATCGATCAGCGCTTCGAGGAATTCGCTTCGAGCCGGGAGCAGGAGGAGCACGGGCGGCAGCAGGAGTTTCTGCAGCCGTTGATTCTGGATGCCTACCAGAGTAGTCTGCCGGAGCGTGAGGAGGAGCTGCTGAAGGCAGCGAAGAACAGCGGATTTCTCGAAGGCGATACCAGCAGCCTGCAGTATGCTGTTCTTGTCGTCTCGCTGGAGGATGCGGACGGCCGAAATTGCACGGCGCAAGCCAGCGTGCATGCAATGGATACGATATACGCGAAGTACATCCATTATTATGGCAGCTTTTTCTGCAGTGACCGTGTAGTATCTTTGTTGGCGACGACGAAGCAGGGAATGGATAAGTACCTTCATATCATTGTGGAAGAGATCAGCCAGAGTGTGCGCAGGATTATGGGGAGGAAGGCATGTATCGGCGTCAGTCGCGCGGTAACGTCGCTGTCCCAGTGTCACGAAGCCTATGGCGAAGCGATGGATGCGATGAGCTATGCCAGGAGAAGCCGGAATGGCGCCTATTTTATCGCGGATATTGAGCGAAGCGACAAGATGGATCATGAAGCGGTGCAGAATGAGCTGAGTCAGCTAGAGGGGTTGCTGCGTGCCGGTTCGGCGGAGGAACTGAGGAACTTCCTGAATCAGGTCTTCGACCGGATGGAGCAGGAGAAGGTATCTCCGATGGGAGTCCAGTTCATTCTGATTCAGATGATTGCATCGGCATTTCGCGTGCTGTACGCGCTGGCGGACGGGGAGGCAGTTCGCCGTCTGCAGGACTCTTTCCCGCTTCAGATGCAGGCTCTGCACGAAGCGCATCATATGCGCCCGCGCCTGATGGATTTCTTCCTGGGGGCGCAGAAGTTGATTCTGGAACAGAGGAAGAAGAGCGGGTCAGTGATCTGCGATCAGGCGCTTAGTATCATCGAGGAACGCTATATGGACCCGGATCTTTCTCTTGTTGTGATCAGCTCTGAGATCGCTGTCAGCCCGAATTATCTGAGTGCGCTGATCAAGAAATCCACCGGAAGCACATTTATCGATCTGTTGACGCGCCGCCGGATTGAGACGGCGAAGGAGCTGGTGATCGGAACTTCGATGAAGGTCAAGGAGATATCGGAACGCTGCGGTTACAACGACCAGCACTATTTCAGTTATTGCTTCAAGAAATACACCGGCCTTTCGCCGGGGGCATGCAGGAGGCAGTATGAAGAACAGCAATCGTAAAGTATCCCTGTCTGCGTTGATGACGGGATCGGTGACCGGCATCGTTCTGCTGGCCATCCTGGCAGCACTTGTATTTTTTATCCGGCTATATGAGAAATCGATGGAGGAGAATGCCGTTACGAACAGCGAGCAGTCAGTGGTTCAGGTCATGAATACGATCGAGAGCTATACCGACGGCATGAAGGATGATATGGAGCTGATCTGCCGTGCGCTGCAGAGCGACAGCGAAGAACAGGAGGCATTCATCTCGAATTTTGTCACGATCCGCAGCGATGTAGTGGCTGTCACAACCTATAATGCGGAAGGGGGGATGGAGAACTGCTGGTCGGATGGACTTACCATGAAGAGCGGTGAATCAGTGAATCTTTCCCAGGGGATAATACAGGAAGATGAGAAGATTCACCTGTCGCAGCCGCATGTGGAATCCCTGTTCGAGAATTATTATCCGTGGGTGGTGACGGCGTACCGTACGATCAACGGACGGAACGGAGAGCTGATTCAGGTTTCTATGGATCTGCGTTTCTCCGGGATCGCAAATTACGTGGATGATGTCGGCATCGGAAAGCATGGCTACTGCTTTGTGATGGATACGGAAGGCAATCTGATCTACCATCCGCAGCAGCAGCTCATTTATTCCGGTCTGAAGAGCGAGCGCACCGGAGAGCTGAAGGGGAAGGAGGACGGCTACTATGCTTATTCCGAAGTGATTTACACGGTGCGCACGCTGGAGAACAGCAGCTGGCGCGTTGTCGGTGTCAGTTATGTGGACGAGATGATCACTAACCGGGTGGCCAGCATGGTGCGTGTCTGCCTGGTCATCATGATCATGGTGCTTCTTACGGCGTTTCTGATGGGATATCTGTTCTCGCGCCTGTTCGGACGTCCGGCAAAGCAACTGGCAGAGGCCATGAAGGAATTCGAGCACGATGCGGAGGGCTTTCACTTTACGCCCATGGAGGGCACGCAGGAGATTCAGGCGCTGGCCGGTTCCTTCGACCATATGGTGATTCAGATTCAGCAGTTGATGGAGCAGGTGCGTGAGGAGGAGATCTCTCTGCGCAAGACGGAGCTGAAGGCGCTGCAGGCACAGATTAATCCACACTTTCTGTACAATACGCTGGATTCCATTGCCTGGATGTGCGAGGAAGAAAGGTCGTCAGAGGCCGTGGAGATGGTGAATGCGCTGGCCAGATTGTTCCGAATCAGCATCAGCCGAGGGAAGGAACTCATTCCTCTGGAGAAAGAAGTGGAGCATGCGCAGAGCTATCTGAAGATACAGAACTATCGCTACCGGAACCAGTTCACATATGATTTTCATATCGAAGAGGACTGTCTGAAATACCTCTGCAACAAGATTACGCTGCAGCCGATCATCGAGAACGCGATCTATCACGGTCTCGACCGCATGGTGGATGAAGGGCATATCGATATTACCATCCGGACGGAGAGCGAGGACACGATTCTGCTGGTTGTGGAAGATAACGGCGTAGGTATGACAGAAGAACAGTGCCATGAGATTCTTTACCGGGAGAACAGTGACCGGGTCGGCATCGGAATCAAGAATGTCAATGACCGAATTCGCATTTACTTCGGTGAGAAGTATGGCCTGAAGCTGTTCAGCGAGCTGGATGAGGGAACACGGGTAGAGATCCGGATTCCCCGGATTTTGGAGAGTGAATATGAAGCTAAAGACTGACCGGAAGAAAGATCTGTCCATGATCTTTGCGGCGCTGATTGTCGCGCTTGTCTATATCATCTGTGTTATATACATCTATCAGAGTCTCAATGTATCGGAGACGGACAGCGGTGAGAGCAGCCGCCGACAGGTAGCTGTGATTGTAAAGTCTACGGATTCCGCATTCTGGAAGAGTGTATTCTCCGGGGCCGGGGCGGCAGCAACCGAATATAATCTCAGCGTGACCACGCAGGGACCGGAGAATGAGGACGACTATGAGACGCAGAACGAGATGATTCGTCAGGCCGTACAGGATGGCGCGGAGGCGATTATCTTCTCGGCGGTGGATTTCTATGCGAACGCGGACACCATTGATGAAGCAGCGGCGGCCGGTGTGAAGATTATTGTAATTGACAGTACTGTGAACAGTGAACATATCAGCTGCAGCATCAGCACGGACAATTATAAGGCAGGGCAGATGGCGGCACAGGCGATTCTGAACGCGGCGGAGGGAAGTCTGAAGCTCGGAATCGTGAACTTCGACCGGAACTCTGCGAATGGGCAGCAGAGAGAGAAGGGACTTCGCGATGTGCTGGGGACGCAGCCACGGGTAGAGATCATGGATGCGATTAATGTGAAATCTACGACGGAGGACGCGAAGCGGGGCACAGAGAAGATGCTGGAGCGACATCCGGAGATTAATGCAATCGCTACGTTTAATGAATGGACCAGCCTTGGTGTCGGCTATGCGATCCGGGAATTGGGGATTGGCGAAGAGACGGCAGTAGTTGCCTTTGATAGCAACGTTGTTTCTGTCGGGATGCTGGAGACCGGAGAAGTGGACGCGCTGATCGTGCAAAATCCCTACGCGATCGGTTATCTCGGCGTGGAGCATGCCTACCGACTGATCAATGGTCTCCCGGTTGCAGAGAAGGATGTGGACACGGCGACCACGATCATCACAAAGGAAAATATGTACGAAGAAGAGAGCCAGAAGGTACTTTTTCCGGTGGATTGACTTTATGAAAGCATTTTTCATTAAGAATTTGTACAAAACAGCGTAAAAAATTCCATGGTTTTTTCCTGCCAAAGGATTATACTTAACAACAGATAGAAAACATAATCTTAGGGAGGATTATAATTATGAAGAAGAAAATTGTAGCAGCAGCTCTTTGCGCAGCAATGGTAAGTTCTCTGGCAGCCTGCGGCGGAAGCAGTGATTCCACGACAGCAGCGGCAGCAGGTGACACCACCGCAGCAGCGGCGGCAGCAGATACTACTGCGGCGGCAGCAGGTGACACTCAGGCTCCGGCAGCAGCTGACGGCGTAGTTTCCGTATTCTACTACACTTATGGTGACACTTACATCTCCAGCGTTCGTGCGGCTCTGGACAGTGCGCTGCAGACCGCAGGCGTTGAGTATCAGGATTACGACAGCAACAATAGCCAGACCACACAGGCAGAGCAGGTAGATACCGCAATCGCAAAGGGAACCTCCCTGTTGGTTGTAAATCTGGTAGACAGCGGTTCTGACGATGCTGCTAAGAACATCATCAGCAAGGCAGAAGCTGCCGGAATCCCGGTTGTATTCTTCAACCGTTCCGTAAGCGAGGAAGCAGTAAGCGGCTATGACAAGGCTGTATTCGTAGGTACCGATTATGAGATGGCTGGTCACATGCAGGGTCAGATGATCGGCGAGTACCTGGTAGAGAACTATGACGCAGTTGACCTGAACGGCGACGGAGTAATTTCCTACGTTATGTTCAAGGGTCAGGAGGGTAATGCAGAGGCAATCGCACGTACCGAGTTCGGCGTAAGTGATGCCAACACCGTACTGGAAGCAGCCGGCAAGGCGGATCTGTCCTTCTACGATGCCAGCAACTCCAACCTGTACCTGGTAGACCAGGACGGCGCATGGTCCAGTGCAGCTGCCAACAACTACATGCAGACCATCCTGTCTCAGTACAGCGAAGCCAACGGCAACATGATTGAGCTGGTTATCGCCAACAACGATGAGATGGCAATCGGCGCAGTAGCAGCTCTGCAGAACGGCGGCTACAACCTGGAGGACGGAAGCTCCAAGGTAATCCCGGTATTCGGCGTAGACGCTACGGATGCTGCTAAGGACGCAATCGGCAAGGGCACCATGACCGGTACCATCAAGCAGGATGCTGACGGTATGGCGAACACGATTGCTCAGATCACTCAGAACTACCTGGCCGGCGCAGACACCTTCAACGATGTAGATGCTGCGAACGTAGTAGGTACCTGGCGTGTAAACATTCCTTATGCTACCTACACTGGCGAGGAATAATTTGAATCATTCAGAGTTATGAAATCATATGAGAGGAAGCACTGCTTCCTCTCATTGTACGAGACAGGGAACCGGGAGGTGTTAATTTGGAGAATCAGGAAAAGACAACAACTGTTGGAGAAAATCAGGATGTTCTCCTGCGGATGGAGGGCATCTGCAAAACGTTTCCGGGCGTTAAGGCGCTGGATAATGTAAATTTATCAGTAAGAAGAGGTACGGTTCACGCGCTGATGGGTGAGAACGGTGCCGGTAAGTCAACTCTTATGAAGTGTCTCTTCGGCGTATACAGCAAGGATGCCGGTCATATCTATCTGGATGGCAAAGAGATCGACTTTAAGAATTCCAAGGAAGCACTGGAGAACGGCGTGGCTATGGTTCATCAGGAACTGAATCAGGCACTGAAAAGAAACGTCATGGACAATATGTGGCTGGGACGTTTCCCGAAGGTGGCAAAGTGGTGCCCGCTGACCAGTGAGTCCAAGATGTACGCGGCAACGAAAGCGTTGTTCGATGAACTGGAGGTAAGCGTAGACCCGAAGATGATCATGAGCCGGATGCCGGTATCCCAGAGGCAGATGGTAGAGATTGCGAAGGCTGTTTCCTTCCATTCCAAGATCATCGTATTCGATGAGCCGACGTCATCACTGACGGAACAGGAAGTAGAACATTTATTCCGCATCATCAATTCCCTGCGCGATAAGGGCTGCGGAATTATCTATATCTCCCATAAGATGGAGGAGATCCTTCGTATCTCTGACGATGTAACGATCATGCGTGACGGACAGTGGATTGCAACGCGTCCGGCGAAGGAGCTTACCATGAATGAGATCATCCGTCTTATGGTAGGCCGTGAGCTGACGAATCGTTATCCGGAGAAGGACAATGTAGTCGGCGAGCCGATGCTGGAGGTGAAGAACCTGACGGCAGAGTATTCCGCTCTGAAGGATGTATCCTTTGTGGCGAGAAAGGGTGAAGTTCTCGGAATCGCCGGTCTGGACGGATCGGGACGAACCGAGCTCCTGGAGAATATCTTCGGTATCGCAACGAAGAAGAGCGGAGAGATCTATCTTCACGGCAAGCGTGTGATGAACCGCAGTGCCAGAGAGTCTCTGAAGAACAAGTTTGCTATGCTGACGGAGGAGCGTCGTGCCACCGGTATCTTCGGTATCCGCGACATTCAGGCAAATACCTGTATTTCCAGTTTGAACCGCTACAAGAACGGTCCGTTCTTAAGCGATAAGAAGATGAAGAAAGCGACCGAATGGGGTATTCAGGCCATGCGCACCAAGACACCGTCCCAGAGTACGCAGATTCAGACGCTGTCCGGTGGTAACCAGCAGAAGGTTATCCTGGCGCGCTGGTTGCTGACGGAACCGGAGGTGCTGCTTCTCGACGAGCCTACCAGAGGCATCGATGTAGGCGCAAAGTACGAGATTTATCAGTTAATTCTGAACATGGCGAAAGAAGGCAAGACCGTTCTCATGGTATCTTCCGAGATGCCGGAGCTTCTGGGCGTCTGTGACCGGATTCTTGTCATGTCCGGCGGCAGACTGGCTGGTGAAGTTGACGCGAAGAACACAACCCAGGAAGAGATCATGACCCTGGCGGCGAAATACGTATAAGAGACTAGGAGGTAGAGACTGTGGATAAAGAAAAATTAAAAAAAGTAGGAAATTTTCTCCTGAATAACGCGATGTTCATCATCATCCTGTGTGCGGTTATCTATATCGCCATCGAGGTTCCGGCTTTCATCAAGCTGCCTTCTATTGTGAATATCATTTCGTTGACGGCGGCAAAGCTTCCGATCGCGCTTGGTATCGCGGGCTGTATCGTACTGACTGGTACTGATATTTCCGCCGGCCGTGTCGTTGGTCTGACAGCATGTATCTCGGCATCTCTGCTGACAACGACCTTTAAGGTATTCCCGAACATGACGTCGGCGCCTTCGATTGCACTGGTAATCCTGATCGTTCTGGTGGTTGGCGCAGTCGTTGGTCTGGTAAACGGCTTCAGCGTAGCGAAGTTTAAGCTGCATCCCTTCATTGTTACCCTGTCCACCCAGCTGATCGTATACGGCTGCATCCTGATGTACCTGAAGAACGGTACTAACAACGGCCAGACCCTGAGCGGCCTGACGGACGGATACCGTAACCTGGTAGCTGGTACGCTCTTCAAGATCGGCGATACGGCAGTTCCCATGTACGTTCTGTATGCAGTTATCCTGACTGCCATTATGTGGGTGATCTGGAATAAGACAACGTTCGGCAAGAATATGTTCGCGGTTGGTTCCAACGAAGAAGCGGCGAACGTATCCGGTGTTAATGTAACCCGTACCATCATCATGGTATTCGTTCTGGCAGGTATCATGTATGCGATCACCGGTTTCATCGACGGCGCGCGTATCGCTTCCGCGAATGCGAATACCGGTCTGAACTATGAGTGTGACGCAATTGCAGCCTGCGTTATCGGCGGTGTATCTTTCGTTGGTGGTATTGGTAAGATCAGCGGTATTGTAATCGGCGTTCTGCTGCTGCAGATCATCTTTGCCGGCTTGAACTTCCTGTCGGTAGACGCCAATATGCTGTATATCATTAAGGGCCTGATCATCCTGATTGCCTGCGCAATTGATATGCGTAAGTACCTGGTTCGTAAGTAATTTATGGCATCGGAGAAGGAAATGGAGAAGAAGGAGCAGACACAGGAGCCGGTAAGACGTCCTCCGGGACGAGGCCTTTATGAACGGGTGAATATCCCGGTCAGCCGACTGAATGTGATTATTCTTGTACTGTGCGTGCTTCTTGTGATCTGTATGTTTTTTGGAATTTCCCATCGTGGATTTCAGGTGACGTTTGATACGCGTGGCGGTACGGTGGTGGAAGCACAGACCCGGATGTACGGTGAGCGGGTGGAAACGCCTGCGGAACCGACCAGAGAAGGATATGTGTTCTCCGGTTGGTATCAGGATGAGAATGAATCCATCCCCTGGAATCTGGAAGAGGATACGGTTGTGAATTCGATGACCTTGTATGCGGGCTGGACGGAAGATAAGGAGTGATTCGGAGCATGCCTGTCATGTTTTGCTGAATCACGGAAAGATCTATTATGTTTCCGGGAGAGCTTTTATGGGAAGAGAAAGAGCAAAGTGTTTGCTGTGTGTATTAGGCGGAATCTGTCTGGCGTTTCTTACGCAGGTTCTGTTCGATAATCTGGCGGTGGCAGGTTCTGCAAGAATCTGGATCGCGGCGGCGATTCTGATTGCGGGAGTCGGAGCAGTCTGTCTGATTGGACGGGGACTGTATGGGTTCTGGAATCAGAAGCATAAGGAATAAGAAAAGGCCCTCCGGGCGGGAAATGTCCTGATGGTGTGCTCCCCGTCAAGAGGACAATAAAAAATAATAAATTTTTGTATCGTCAGCCATGCTATGGCTGGCGATATT
>JAJEQR010000062.1 GCA_020687485.1 Hominifimenecus microfluidus
TACTCTTTCTGAACATGAAAATACCCCCATATAGGACTTTTATATTTCATTGTCCTATATGAGGGTAGCATATCAAAGAATACAGACAGGATTGTTTTATGTGATTGCAGGATTGTTTGCCTGCCAGAAGATAAAACAACGGAAAAACGTTGTTAGAAGAAGGACAAGACAGCAGGATTATTTGCTATGCTGACAGAAAGGCTTCTTTTGGAATTACAATTTAAATGCTATACTAAACATAGAAAGCCTGTAGTACAAAGATTATTTCTCAGGAGAAAAATTATGATTCAGAAATTAGATTTTGCAGAACCGTTTTTTAGAGTAGATTATGTAGAGCATGAGGCAGCTTATCCAATCGAAAAACAGGCACTCGTGCTGAATATGGGACGCTCTGAGGCTGACTTTGTCGGAGTTCGTCCGGTACCGGTGAAGCCTCTTCGCAGTACGATCGTAATGAACGGAACGCTGGAAATTGAGGGACGGGCACTGGTTATCCACGATTACCAGAGAAAGTTCCGGATCGAGGATGAAGAGGCGGATGCAATTAAAAAAGTGTGGAAGTCTCTCTGGGAGTATTCGCATCTGGAGAGAAACCGGGGTGTGCGTTACTATAAGTCACCGAGAACCGTAGTAGGCGGAGATACCGGCATGAACTTCTGCCTGGCGGAAGCGAATATTCCTTCTGCGATTCATCGGGAGCATGGAGAAAACTTCGATGAAGTACACCTTCAGGTATGGGGAACCGGACGGGTGCAGCTTCTTTACAAAGAAGACCAGGATACGGTATATCAGGAATTCCCACTGGCCCCTGGCAATGTAAATGACCCTGTATGGGATGAGAATGGTAATTATCCCTGGCACAGATACTACAGCGAAAGCCGCTGCATCTTTGTGGTGGTAGAAAGGAATCGGAAGGTATGACTCCAAAATATTCTTTAGTTCACTTAACTGCCGCGGACTGTCCGCCGCCGGATTTTATCCGGCTGGCGGCGAAGGCGGGGTTTGACTGCGTGAGCCTGCGCAGTATTCCGACGAGAATGCACCGTGAGGAGAAATCCGTTGGAGAAAATATTACCGGAAAGATGCCATTTGCTCTTTCGGAAAATCCGGCACTGCTGCGGGAGACGAGGCGGGCGGCAAAAACAGAGGGCATCGAGATTCATGATACGGAAAATGCCAGAATCTTTGACGGTGTGAACGTGCAGGATTATGAAAAAGATCTGGAAGCCGCAGCGGAGCTTGGGATTCATCATATTCTTACGAATATCTGGACGGAGGATGCAATGTTCTATGAGGATGCCTTCGGCCGCCTCTGCGATCTGGGAGCGCAGTATGACCTGAGCGTAAACCTGGAATTTGTCACCTGGTCCGGGGTGAAGGATCTGAACGCAGCGTCGGAGCTTTTGCGCCGGGTGAACCGCCCCAATCAGGGTATTGTGTTGGATACGCTGCACTTTTACCGTTCTGGAAACACGGTGAAGGATCTGGAAGGACTTCCGAAGGAATGGTTCCGGTATGTGCATTTATGTGATTGTCCGGCAGAGATTCCGATGGAGCGGGAAGAACTGATCCGAACCGGCCTGGAGGAGCGCATGATCCCCGGAAGCGGCGCCGTGGATATGCGGGCGATTTTGAAGCAGATTCCGCATGTGGTGCGCGGTATAGAAATTCCGAACCGCCGCATGACGGAGCAGATGGGAATGGAAGCTTATCTCACGAAAGCGCTCGCGGATACGAAGAAATATCTGGATGATTCAGAGTAAGCCGCTGCGGTAGGCAGTGAAAAGGAAGTTGAGCCGGGAATATGACTTGTTGCAATATCTAAAAAACGGGGGAATAAAAGAATGGAAAAGACAGAAAAGATCGAAAAAAATGTATGGAAATTGCAGGATGGATATGAGATTCCGCAGATCGGATTCGGCAATTATAACTCCTTCGGGGAAGAAGAAATCAATGCGGTGCACTGGGCATTGGAAGCGGGTTACCGCTATATTGATTCCGCTTCGTGTTATAAGAATGAGGTCGAGGTCGGCGAGGCCATCCGGCAGTTCGGCGGCCCGAGAGAGGAGATTTTTCTTCTCTCAAAATTGTGGCCGACGGATTATGAACATGCGGAAGCCGCATTGATGAAGACGATGAAAGAGCTTGGCGTAGACTACCTGGATGTGTACCTGATTCACTGGCCGGGCACGGATGAGACGAAGCGCCTGCACGCATATGAGCAGCTTCTTCCGCTTCGCGAGAAAGGATATTTCCGTACGCTGGGCGTATCGAATTTCCAGCCGGATCAGATGGAGCGCCTGAAGGAGGTATTCGGCGAATATCCTGTCATCAATCAGATGGAATGTCATCCGTCTTTCCAGCAGAGAGAAATCTCAGATTACTGTAAGGCACATGAGATTCAGGTCATCGATTATCGCCCGATTAACCGCGGCGCTTACGCGCAGGACGTGAAGCTGCAGGAGATCGCGGCAAAGTACGGAAAGAGCGTGCAGCAGGTGGTACTGCGCTGGCACATCGAACATGGCCAGGTACCGATTCCGAAGTCAGCCAATCAAGGAAGAATCAGAGAGAATATCAATATCTTTGATTTCTCGCTGACAGAGGAAGAGATACATTTCATTGATTCGATGGAGACCGGGCAGAGAGCAGGATCGGATCCATTTTCTTATAATGGATAGTGGATATAGAGCTCATAAAGTCTCCGGAGCAGGAAACTCGGGAACTTCTTATAATGAAAGTACGCATAGTTAGTATATTGATACATTAAAAAAATATAATCTGCGTTAAATTAAAAACATATATGTTAAAAAAATGTTGATCTTCTGGCGGATTCATGTTATAATGCAAGAGTAAATTCTTAAGAAATCTTAATAGATATTCAAATTTACAAAAAGTCAAAAACAGGAGGAGCTTATAACATGAAAGGTTACGCGATGTTAAAAATCGGCGAGTCCGGATGGATTGAGAAGGACCGCCCCAAGTGTGGTCCCATGGATGCCATTTGCCGTCCCCTGGCAGTAGCGATCTGTACGTCAGATGTACATACCCTCTGGGAGGGCGCGATCGGTGATCGCCACAATATGATCCTTGGTCATGAGGGCTGCGCAGAAGTAGTAGAAGTCGGTGAGCTGGTTCGCGATTTCAAGCCCGGCGACCGCGTTCTTGTACCTGCAATCACCCCGGACTGGAACTCTCTGGAGGCACAGGCAGGATATTCCATGCACTCCGGCGGTATGCTGGCAGGTTGGAAGTTCTCCAACTTCAAGGATGGCGTATTCTCCGAATACTTCCATGTAAATGATGCTGACGGTAACCTGGCACTTCTGCCCGATAATATCAATGTTGTAGACGCCTGCATGCTGTCCGATATGGTACCGACTGGGTTCCATGGCGTAGAACTGGCGGATGTACAGTTTGGCGACAGTGTTCTGGTTGTAGGCATCGGCCCGGTAGGTCTGATGTCTGTAGCAGGAGCAAATATGCGCGGCGCTTCCCGTATCATTGCGGTAGGTACCCGTCCTGTTTGTGTAGAAGCAGCAAAGGGATATGGAGCTACTGACTTTGTAAGTTACAAGAATGGTCCGATCTACCAGCAGGTTCTGGATATGACGAACGGCAAGGGCGTGGATAAGATAGTGATTGCAGGAGGCGGTGTAGAGACCTTTGCGGAAGCAGTGAAGTGCCTGAAGCCCGGCGGAAAGATCGGTAATGTAAACTACCTCGGCTCCGGCGACAACATCGATATCCCCCGTGTAGAGTGGGGCGTTGGCATGGGCCACAAGCAGATCAACGGTGGTCTGATGCCCGGCGGCCGTCTGAGAATGGAGAAGCTTGGTGCGTTGGTATCCGCAGGCAAGCTGGATCTGAGCCCTCTGAGCACCCATGTATTTGAAGGCTGGGATCACCTGGAAGAGGCTCTGTTCCTGATGAGAGATAAGCCCGCGGATCTGATTAAGCCTGTTGTTAAGTTTGCGGACTAACCGGGACTTATGAAGATATTGATTGTATCCGGCTTTCTCGGAGCAGGGAAGACGACGTTTATCAAGGCTCTTGCGAAGAACACAGGATGCGAGATCGCTGTCCTTGAGAATGAGTATGGCGCTTCCGGAATCGATGGAGACCGTCTCGCCGGAGCGCTGGCGGACGGGACCGTGAATATCTGGGAGATGACCGAAGGCTGTATCTGCTGTTCGGCGAAAGGCGATTTTGCGGCATCTGTGCTGACGATTGCGAATGCGGTAGATCCGGAATACCTTGTGGTGGAGCCCACGGGAGTCGGAATGCTGGGTCAGATCATTCAGAACCTGCGTCAGATCGAATATGAACGAATTGCCATTCTCCCGGCGATCACGATCGTAGATATTGGAAGCTGGCAGCATTATGAGAGAGATTTTCCGGAGCTGTATCATAACCAGATCCGGGAAGCCGGTACAATCGTTTTGTCGAAGACGGAACACAGCAGTGCGGAAGAGATCGCGGCGGTACAGTCTATGATACGGGAAAAGAATTCCGAAGCTGAGATTGTGACAGATTATCATCATCTGGATCCTTCGGCATGGATGCGTTTTCTGAACACCGGAAGAGATAAGAAAGAGCATGATGCTTCGGAGAACCCGGAAGCGCTCCCGGATTCGTTCTCTTTGGAGAATATCTCGCTGGAATCCCCGGAACGGCTGATTCTTTTCCTGGAAGAGCTGATTCGCGGGCACTTCGGTGATATCATACGCGCGAAAGGACAGGTTCCGTCAGGGGGACTGGTCCTGGAGTTCGATGTGGCGGGGGATCGCTACAGTATCCGCCAGCCGGAGCCCGGGCCCGAATCAGAAGCGGAAGCGAAGGGCAAAGTGGTGTTCATTGGCAGAAGGATCGACAAACGGACGATTCGACATCGTTTTATCAGCCGGAATGCGAAGGTGAAAATCCAGAGTCTGGCGGATCTGAGTTCCGGCGGTGGAGATTTTTCCTGGGACTTTGAGTCGTTCAGTTCCTGAACCCGTCCTATATAATAATGAAGAAAAGCAGCGGTGAATCGAAATGGGATTCTGCCGTTGCTTTTTCGTCTTCTGCAGGTGAAATTCCTTTGCGGGAAATGAATTCGTATGCTATCCTAAAGAAAGTGGCTTAGCAACAATAAAACATAGAAAAACTATTGACTCACTAGGCTATAAATGGTAGTATGCAAATAAGTTTGAGTGCAGGAGAATGAACCATGAACACCATTACAATAGAAGAACTGGAACAGCTGAAAGATGGCGAAGGGCAGATCGTGGATATCCGTCCGCAGGATCAGTACGAAAGAGGAACTTTTCCTGGCGCAATCAGCCTTCCAATGGAAGTATTTAAAGAGCGATATATATGTCTGCGGAAGGATCAGCCGGTATACTTGCTGTGTCACACCGGCGAGCGAAGCCTGGATTATGCGCTCTTCCTGGAGGAGCAGGGATATGGGAATGTAGTGAATATCACCGGCGGATACCGCGCGTATCTGCGGCTGACGCTGTCCCGCTATATGCAGAGCGAGGAAGAAGAGCGGAAAGCGAAGACGGCGGAGATCGAGCGCAGCATCATCAAGCGCTATCGCAAGACTATCTGGCGACCCTTCACGAAAGCCCTGAATGACTACCAACTGATTCAGGAGGGCGACCGGGTAGCTGTCTGTATTTCCGGCGGCAAGGACTCCATGCTTCTTGCCAAGCTGATTCAGGAGCTGCAGCGCCACGGGAAGATCCATTTTGAAGCGGTCTTCCTCGTGATGAATCCCGGTTACAATGCGGACAACTGGAATATCATTCAGGATAATGCGAAGCTCCTGGGGATTCCGCTGACGGTATTTAACAGTGAGATCTTCGATACCGTGGCCGGGATCGAGAAGAATCCCTGCTATCTCTGCGCCCGTATGCGCCGCGGATACCTATATTCACATGCGAAAGAGCTGGGCTGCAACAAGATCGCTCTCGGTCATCACTTCGACGATGTAATTGAGACCATTCTGATGGGAATGCTCTATAGCGGCAAGGTAGAGACGATGATGCCGAAGCTCCACAGCCAGAACTTTGAGGGCATGGAGCTGATTCGTCCGTTGTACCTGGTGAAGGAGGACGCAATCAAGGCCTGGCGTGATTCGAACGGGCTTCATTTTATCCAGTGTGCCTGCCGCTTCACTGAGAACTGCGTCAGCTGCGGAGGTGGCCGTGGTTCCAAGCGGGATGAGATGAAGGAGCTGGTGGCGCAGTTCCGGAAGACGAGTGATGTGATCGAGACCAATATTTTCAACAGCGTGCGTAATATTAATCTGCGGACGGTAATCGGATATCATAAGGATGATGAAGCATACAATTTTCTGGATGATTATGACGCGCGTGGAAATCATAAGAGGGAGGCGCAGGAGGAATGACACTGATTCAGCTGCATTATATTCTTACGATCGCGGAGACGCGGTCGCTGAATAAGGCGGCAGAACTTCTGTATGTATCACAGCCTTCTCTGACCAGTGCCGTGAAGGAACTGGAGAAGGAGCTTGGCATTACGATTTTTAACCGCGGCGGCCGTGGTGTGACACTGACGAACGACGGCACAGAGTTTCTGCTGCACGCGAAGGAGCTTTATGGGCAGTACGAGAGTATCCTGCAGAAATATGGAACCGGCGGTTCCTATAAGAAGAAATTCGGCGTGTCTACGCAACACTATTCCTTTGCGGTGAAGGCCTTTGTGGATATGGCGAAGTTTTTTGATATGTCGCAGTATGAGTTCGCGATTCGCGAGACGAGAACCAGTGAGGTGATTTCGGACGTCAGCAGCATGAAGAGCGAGATCGGCGTCCTTTACCTGAGCGATTTCAACCGAAAATCCATGACGAAGCTTCTCCATTCCGCTAGTTTAGAATTTCACCATCTGATCGATTGCAACGCTTATGTCTATTTATGGAAAGGACATCCGCTGGCAAAGGAGCCGGAGATCTGCTTCGAGCAGCTGCAGAGCTACCCGTGCCTGTCCTTTGAGCAGGGAGACAATAGCGCATTTTACCTGGCAGAGGAGATTCTCTCCACCAGTGATTACCGGCAGACGATCAAGGCGAATGACCGCGCGACTATGCTGAACCTGATGATCGGCCTGAACGGCTATACGCTCTGCTCCGGCATTATCTGCGAGGAGCTGAATGGCAGCGATTATATTGCGGTTCCATTTCATGACAGTAATCCGGAGGAGGATAGCGCTATGGAGATCGGGTATATCACGAGAAAGAATGTGCTCTTAAGCCAGATGGGAGAGCGCTATATTGAAGAAATCCGCAAATATCTGAAGTTGTAGCGTTGGTGAAAGCGGGAATCTTTGGAATCACAGTGAATCAACAGGAAACCATAAGATTATCAGAAAACGGCAGGAAATGCCGTTTTTTGTGTGGATAAAACATATAAAAAACTGGCGAGCTATAGATTCAATCTATAACCAGATATCAGCTCCATGTATTAGACATACAAAACCTATTGTGATAATATGTATTCAGAGCCGATGAGGAGGCAAAAGAAATGAAAAGATACGCAGAGATATTGAGCAGGAACCGAATGTGACAGTTCCGGTGAAGAACAGTGAACAGTGAACAGTGAACAGTAAACAGTAAACAGTAAACAGTAATTCATGCTTGGTGAGCAGTGAATAATAAAAAATAAAATGCAGATTAATATACAGATTACGGAGGAATAAAACAATGGCAGATATTAAAGATTCTAAGAACTGGGGTTTTGAGACGAGACAGCTTCACATTGGTCAGGAACAGGCAGATCCGGTAACGGACGCAAGAGCTGTTCCGATCTACGCATCCACTTCCTATGTGTTCCATAACTCTCAGCATGCAGCTGACCGTTTCGGTCTTCGTGATGCCGGCAATATCTACGGCAGACTGACGAACCCGACCGAAAGCGTATTCGAAGAGCGTATCGCTTCCCTGGAAGGCGGCGTAGCTGCTCTGGCAGTTGCTTCCGGCGCGGCAGCAATTGACTATACCTTCCAGGCACTGGCGAAGTCTGGCGAGCACATCGTAGCAGCCAAGACCATTTACGGCGGTACCTACAACCTGCTGGCACACACCCTGCCGCTGACCCACAACATCACCACGACTTTCGTTGATCCTTACGAGGAAGGTTCTTTCGAAGCAGCGATTCAGGAGAACACCAAGGCAATCTTCGTAGAAACCCTGGGCAACCCGAACTCAAACATCGCAGATCTGGAAAAACTGGCAGCGATCGCTCACAAGCACGGCCTGCCGCTGGTAGTTGACTCTACCTTCGCAACTCCTTACCTGATCCGCCCGATCGAGTACGGCGCAGATATCGTTGTTCATTCCGCTACCAAGTTTATCGGTGGCCACGGTACTGCCATCGGCGGTGTAATCATCGACGGCGGCACCTTCAACTGGAAGGCATCCGGCAAGTATCCCTGGATCTCTGAGCCGAACCCCAGCTACCACGGCGTATCCTTCACGGATGCTGCAGGTCCCGCTGCTTTCGTTACCTACATCCGTGCGGTCATCCTGCGTGATACCGGCGCAACCCTTTCCCCGTTCCACGCATTCATCTTCCTTCAGGGACTGGAGACTCTGTCTCTGCGCGTAGAGCGTCATGTAAGCAATGCGCTGAAGATCGTGGATTACCTGTCGAAGCATCCGCAGGTAGAGGCGGTTCACCATCCGTCCATCGAGTCTGAGCCGACTCACTACCTGTACAACAAGTACCTGCCGAACGGCGGCGGTTCCATTTTCACCTTCGAGATTAAAGGGGATGCGAAGACGGCACAGAAGTTCATCGATAACCTGGCAATCTTCTCTCTGCTGGCAAATGTAGCAGATGTGAAGTCTCTGGTTATTCATCCGGCTACCACCACTCACAGCCAGTGCACCGAGGAAGAACTGCTGGAGCAGGGGATCAAGCCCAACACGATCCGTCTCTCCATCGGTATCGAGAAGGTAGAAGACCTGATCGCAGCCCTGGATCACGCTTTCGAAGCAGTAAAGTAATTTCATAAGACAATTTTCAGAAGATACCGCATATCCTCTCTTGAAAAAAATAAAAAGGAAAGAACGCACCTGTACGGATTTTGCTCCGGCAGGCGCGTTTCTTTTTGTTTTTCTCTTTCTTTGTTTTTCTCTTTCTTTTTCTTTCTTCGAAGATCCGATTCGGAAAAATTGAGGAACGCATTTTGTAAAAAAGATTTGCCGTTATAGGATAAATTTATTAGTTCGTATTGATAAAGCTTATTAGACAGAATGATAGCAATATGATATGCTTATATCAACAAGAAACATACAAAACATATAGGTTTTAAAGACAAAGAAAAAGAGGAGAGAGGAACATGAGTAAGGAAGTAAAGAAAGAGGAGGCCATTGCGGAAGGACATTTTCGTATCAGTAATCTCTGGAAGGAAGAAGACTGGCTGGCAATCTGGATCGGATTTATCGTGATCGCGATCGGAAGTATCTCGGTACTGACGGGAGCATTTGACTTCAGTGCATTGAAGTTCTCCACCTGGGGAAATGGCAAGAGCCTGCTGGAGCAGTTTACACCGTCATTTGGAGCAAAGCTCCTGTTAACCGCTTTTGTGCTGGGCACGCTGTTCACGATCGGCAACGTGCTACGTGGCAAGAAAGTGAAAGAATATCTTCCGGCGTTTGCGGGAATTTTCGCACTGGCGGTTCTGGTTCGTCTGATCAGCGCGGAGTACACACTGAACCGTTACCTGGAATGGGCGTTTTTCGCACTGGCGGTTGGATTGCTGATCGCAAATACCGTAGGAGTTCCCAACTGGCTGAAGCCGGCGGTACAGACCGAGTTCTATATCAAGGCAGGTCTGGTAATCATGGGATTTTCCGTACTGTTCTCGAATATTGTAAACTTCGGTCTGTACGGACTGGGAATCGCCTGGCTTGTAACACCTATCGTAATTATCTTTATGTGGTTCCTGGGAACCAGGGTGTTCAAAATCAATAACAAACCTTTTGTGATTACTCTGGCGGCGGCAACCAGCGTATGCGGTACTAGCGCGGCGATCGCAACCGGCGCTGCCAGCAGAGCGAAGAAGAGCGACCTGTCTGTAACAGTTTCAATTTCGATTATCTTTACGGTACTGATGATGGTATTTGAGCCTGTTCTGATCCGTGTATCCGGAATCGGTGAGCTGATGGGCGGTGCGCTGATCGGCGGTACGGTTGACTCTACCGGCGCGGTAGCCGTAGCTGGAACAGCTCTCGGCGAGACAGCACAGACAGCAGCTGTTCTGGTGAAATCCATTCAGAATATCCTGATCGGATTTATCGCCTTTGCAGTAGCGGTATTCTTTACAACACATGAGAAAAATGCAGATGGAACGAAGCAGAAGGTTACGATCGCAGAAGTATGGTATCGCCTCCCGAAGTTCATCCTGGGATTCTTTGCGGCATCGCTGATCGCTTCCTTTGTAGTAGTGCCTCTGGCAGGCAAGGATGCAGTGTCCGGTATCAACACGGTACTGGATCAATACAAGAACTGGGCCTTCGTTCTGGCATTCACCAGCATTGGCCTGGATACCAATTTTCGTGAGATTAAGGAACAGATGGTAGGCGGAAAGGCAATGGCGCTGTATATTATCGGCCAGACCTTCAACATTGTACTGACCTTCGCAGTGGTATATCTGCTGCTGTCCGGAAAATTCTTCCCGCTGCCGACACTGAACTAAAGAAAGCAACGATTCAGAGCTGTCAGGTCAGGCTGGAGGTTCTGAATCGTTATTGAATTTGTGAGAAAAGGAGACTTTCATTATGAAAAAGCATATATCCATCGGAAAAATCGTAAAATGGGGACTGGGGCTGGCGTTGCTTGCCAGTGTGCTGTACATCATGTTCCATCACCTGGGACTGATTGACAGTCTGGATTTTGGAGCCGGCGCCTATTACTACGCGGACATCCCCGGGTTTGAGAAATATGTGGATGGAAGTTCCTATCAGTCACAGACGCCGATGAGCGTACTGATCCTTCTCTTCCTGATCTGGGGCTTTCTGATGTACAAGGGTTGGGGCTTCCTTGAGAAACACATGAAATAAACGTCAGAACTTCGCAGATCCGCTGTAGAAACGCATAGTTTTTATATTGTTCTTGCAACCGCTAAAAAAGAGTGATATACTAGGATCATCGTAACGAGGAGGAGAAAATCATGGACATAAGAGCATGTTATGATGCTATGGGGGCAGATTATGAGGAGGTTTTCGGCCGCTTCCACTCGGAGAAGCTGATCATTAAGTTTGCCGGAAAATTTCTAGATGACCCGAGCTATGCAAGCCTGTGCAGCACACTGGCCGCAAAGGACTATCCGGAGGCATTCCGGGCGGCTCATACCTTAAAGGGCGTCAGTCAGAATCTCGGTTTCACTCCGCTTTATCAGGCAAGCCATGAGATCACGGAAGCCCTCCGGGCGGATCGTTATGAGGAAACGGAAGCTCTTCTTCCTGCAGTGACGGAAGCCTATGACCGAACGGTTCGCGCGATTCAGCAGCTGGATGCGTAAGCAAGCCTCTGCCTGAGTCAGCAGATATGGACAATGAGAGAAACTACAGAATCTGTATTCATGGAAGCACGAAAGAACAGCAATCCTCCGGTAGAAGAACCGGCGCTCTGGTTACAGGGTGCCGGTTTGTTGCCGGAGGTTTTTTCTTTATCCTGACGACAGTAAGCTCTCTGAAAGAGAATCTTAAGAAAATACATCCAAATTTATCGAAGATTTCCTCGAAATTTCCCAGGAATTGTGTTATACTATGTAAGCTAGGTTAATTTTGTCCGGAAATATAGATGAGGTTTTTATGGTTAATGAAACGAAAGTCAAATGGATGACGAAAGCGGCCATGGTAAAAAAGAAGGAAGAGAGAGGCATGTTCATCACCAGCCGTTTCTATGGAGATGATTACGTCAGCTTTCAGGTGATTAAGGCGGTCCTGGGTGTTTCTTTCGGATTCGTGCTCGTTGTGGTACTCTGGTTTATGGAGAATTCGGAGGCGCTTCTGACAGCCTGTTCCGTGGAAGAACTTTTTCTGATCCTGAAGAGTATGTGGATTCTTTACCTGATGTTGGTTCTGGCGACGATACTGATCAGTGTGCTGGTCTATACTTCGCGTTTCTGGCGTGCCAGGGATCATGCGAGGGAGTATACCTCCAGCCTGAAAAAGATACAGAAGATTTATCAGAAAGAAGAAAAGAACGGAAAGGCTGACAGAAAATAGATGGAAAAGATATTTGCGCTTCGGCAGCGACTGAAACAGTTCTTCGGAAAATATGATATTTATCTGCTGCCAATCTTAAAGTTTCTTGTAATGCTTGTAGTCCTGTTTCTGATCAATGAGAATTTGGGCTATATGGACTTCCTTACCAGGCTTCCGGTGATGCTGATCCTGGCGCTGATCTGCTGTCTGCTGCCATGGTCCGTTATGAGTTTTGTGGTTGCCGCGTTTACACTGCTTCACCTGACAGCGCTGTCCTGGGAGGCTTCCGGGATTTTTGTGGTTTTCCTGTTCCTGGCGGCGCTGATGCAGTATTTGTTCCTGCCTGGCTTTAGTATTGTGATCGTGCTGATCCCTGCAGCGTATTATCTGCATATTCCTTATGTGGTTCCGATGATTCTGGGGCTTGTGGGAGGCGCGATGTCGTTCATTCCTGCCGGTATGGGCGTCTTCGCTTACTATTTCCTGAACTGTGTGCAGAGGAACGCGGGATTTCTTGCAGACAGCTCCTCTCAGGGAGATATGCTGGAGACGATTGCGCAGCATCTTACGCAGCTGCTTTCCGGGCTGCGTGACAACAGTCTGATGCTGCTAAGTATTGTAGCGTTCTGTGTGGTTACGGCCCTGATTCAGGGAATCCGCAGACTTTCTTCGGATTATGCGCCCTATGTCGCGATCCTGATCGGTGCGGTCGCCAATGTCCTGATCTTTATGCTGGGTGGATTTACCCTGAATATTTCCGTCCCTTACATGGATATGGCACTTGGTACGGTGTTCGCGGTACTGATTGCGCTGATTGCGCAGTTCTGGCTGGTGGCAGTCGATTACAGCCGAACCGAGTACTTACAATACGAGGACGATGATTATATTTACTATGTAAAGGCAGTCCCCAAGATCGCAGTAACCAGGCAGGAGATCAAGGTTCAGGAGATCAATGCCCGGATACAGGACGATGAGGATGAAGATATCCGGGAGACTTTGAATATCCTGAACTCGTTGGAAGACGAAGACAAATAAGTAGAGGTGAATCATCATGCCGAATTTTACGGAATTGATTCAAAAGATCATGGCCATGCCGTTTACGATCCAGCCGACGGATATCGCGGAGATGCTGATCATTGCCTATGTGATCTATCACCTTCTGGTGTGGGTAAAGAATACAAGAACATGGTTTCTGCTGAAGGGAATTGTGGTGATCCTGTTGTTCTTTGGCGTGGCACTGTTATTCGAGTTTAATACGATTCTGTTCATTGCGCAGAATTCGCTGAATATTATTATCATGGCACTTGTAGTTGTATTTCAGCCGGAGCTTCGTAAGGCGCTGGAGCAGCTGGGCAAGGGAAATGTGCTTATGAATTTCTTCACCAAAGGCACATCAGAGGTCCAATCTCATTTTGATGAGAATACGATCGATGAGCTGGTGAAGGCTTCCTATGCCCTGGGGCGTACACGTACTGGCGCACTGATTGTAATTGAGAGAGAGCTCCCTCTTCAGGAGTATATCAAGACAGGTATCACTGTGGATGCGGTGGTTACCAGCCAGCTCCTGATTAATATTTTTGAGCATAACACACCACTGCATGACGGAGCAGTAATTATATGCGGGAATCGTATTGTGTCGGCGACTTGCTATCTGCCGCTCTCATCGAATTCCTCTGTCAGCAAGGAACTGGGCACGAGACACCGCGCGGCGCTTGGCGTCAGTGAGACGACAGACAGCTTTACAATTATCGTTTCAGAGGAGACCGGACGCGTTTCGGTGGCTTCCGGAGGTGGGCTGCGACTGGGGCTGACGGCAGAGCAGCTGCGGGAGAATCTGAAGGAACTGATGGCGCCGGAGCAGAAGCAGGCCCGTGGGCTTGGACGTTGGAAGGAGTGGCTGAAGCATGAAAAAAAAGCTGATGAATAACTGGTCGCTGAAGCTGCTTTCCCTGGTCTTCGCTTTCTTTATCTGGCTTTCGGTCGTATCCTACAGCAATCCGATCTCGACTTATACGATCTCCGGGATTCCGGTGGAATTTGAGCACGAGGAACTGATCACGGAGCGGGGGCTTTCTGTGGAGGTCGTAGGCAAGCAGACGGCGACAATCGCTGTGACGGTGAACCGGGAGACGTCTGCCCGCATTTCCGCTGATGATTTCAAGGCGGTTGCGGATTTTCAGGATATGTATCAGGATACACAGGTTCCTGTGACAGTAACCTGTATGACGGGAAAAGTTTCCGACAGTAATATTGATCTTCGGACGAGAAGTATCGAGGTGAAACTGGAGAGTCTGACGAATGTGACAGTTCCGATTACGGCAAACGTGACGGGCGAGCCCGCTTCCGGTTACGCCATTGGCAATGTTACGACAAATCCGGAGACGGTAACGGTGCGCGCACCGGAATCTGTGGCGCATCTGGTTCGCAGTGCGGTTGTGGATGTGGATGCCAGCGATCTGAATGAGACGACAACCCTGCAGGCGGAACTGAAGTTCTATGACGGCAATGGAGAGCTCCTGGACCTGGGCAGCCACAAGGACACGATGGTTCAGCTGACTGGCCTTGTGAAGGTGACGATTCCTGTGATGGCTGTGCAGAGTGTTACGATTACCCCGGAGGTTCAGGGAATCGATGCTGTGGCGCCTGGTTATCGCTATACCGGCGTGGACGTGAATCCGGATAAGATCCGGCTGTCCGGCCTGAAAGCGGATATGAACCGGATTACCAGCATCGACGTTACGGAGCTGGATGTCACGGGCGCATCCGAGACGCAGACGGTGACGGTAGATATCCGAAGATATCTGCCGGAGGGCGTGGAGATCTTCGATGACAATTATGAGGTGACTTTTACACTGAAAATCGAGCCTTTGCGTCAGAGAACCTTTACACTGGAGACAAATACACTTATAATAAACGATATTCCTGAACAGCTGACATATTCGATTCAGGAATCCAGCGTTTCGCTCACGATCAGCGGCCTGGAGGAGGATCTGGATCAGCTGGAAGCGAATGGCCTGAAGGCTTCCATCAGTCTTCGCGGCCTGGCGGCAGGTGAGCATAAGGTGCTGGTAACGCCGATTCTGACCGGCGGCGGTTATGGGCAGGTGGGAACCAGCCAGATAACGGTAACGCTGGTGGATCCGAACGCTTCTTCAGAAGCGGAGACTTCCGCTTCGGCAGAAGAAAGTGCGGCGGAGAGTTCAGCGGCAGCAAGCGCAGGAGACTAAGCGGTAATAAGGCGGTGAATTATGGTAACAAGAAAAATATTGATAAACACAGCGGTCGGCCTGCATCTACGCCCGGCAGGGCGGTTATGTCAGAAAGCGATGGAGTACCAGAGCAGAATTGAATTTACATATAAGGATGTACATGCGAATGCGAAGAGTGTTCTGAGTGTTCTGAGTGCCTGTGTTCCTGGCGGCAGCGAGATTGAGCTGAGCTGTGAAGGAGAAGACGAAGAGAAGGCCATGAAGGAACTGTCAGAACTGATAGAACAAGGATTGGAGTAAGGAGAAGAGCAATGTTAAATTATAAGAGATATCAGAGAATACCTGTGGTACATTTCCCGGAGCGCACCTGGCCGGACAAGGAGATTGAGAAGGCTCCTGACTGGTGCAGCGTGGATCTAAGAGACGGCAACCAGGCACTGATTGAGCCCATGATTGTGTCTGAGAAGGTGGAGATGTTCAACCTCCTGGTGAAACTGGGCTTCAAGGAGATCGAGGTGGGCTTCCCGTCTGCATCTCAGTTGGAGTATGATTTCCTGCGTCAGCTGGTGGATCGCCGCCTGATTCCGAATGATGTAACCGTTCAGGTACTGGTTCAGTGCAGAGAGCATCTGATTAACCGCACGTTTGAGGCACTGAAGGGGGTTCCGCGCGCGATTGTACATATTTACAACTCCACATCTACGCTGCAGAGAGATGTCGTATTCGGAAAGACCCGCGACGAGATTAAGCAGATCGCGATTGATGGTACCAAGATGGTGAAGGAGAAAGCGGAAGACTTCCCCGGCAAGATCATCCTGGAGTATTCTCCGGAGAGTTTTACCGGAACCGAGCTGGATTATGCGCTGGAAGTATGCACCGCCGTGCAGGATATCTGGCAGCCGACGCCGGACAATAAGATCATCTTCAATCTTCCGGCAACCGTAGAGATGAATACGCCGAATGTATATGCCGACCAGATCGAGTGGATGAGTACGCATTTCAAGAACCGCGACTGCATCACTCTGAGCGTACATCCGCACAATGATCGCGGAACCGGCGTGGCAGCGGCGGAGCTGGCGCTGCTGGCAGGCGCTGACCGTGTGGAAGGTACTCTGTTCGGCAACGGCGAGCGTACCGGCAATGTGGATATTCTGAATATTGCCTACAATATGTTCTCCCAGGGCCTGAATCCGAACCTGAACCTGGAGAATATCAACGAGATCATGGATGTATACGAGCGTTGCTGCAAGATGAAGGTGCCGGAGCGTCACCCTTATGCCGGCAAGCTGGTATTCACCGCATTCTCCGGTTCCCATCAGGATGCGATCAACAAGGGCGTCAAGGCGATGCATGAGAGAAAAAATCCCTACTGGGAGGTTCCGTATCTGCCGATCGATCCGACCGATGTGGGAAGACAGTACGAGCCGATTGTCCGCATCAACAGCCAGTCTGGCAAGGGCGGAGTCGCTTATGTAATGGAGACCTGCTACGGCTTCAAGATGCCGAAGGGCATGCACAAGGAGTTCGCGGATGTGATCCAGGTGATCGCGGAGAAGCAGGGCGAAGTAGCTCCGGAGCAGATCTACGATACTTTCAGGAAGGAATATCTGGAGATTTCCTCTCCATTCGAGTTGATCCGCTACGAGATCGAGGATGTCGGCATGGATACGAAGGCAAAGGTTATCTTCAAGTATGTTGGCCAGACCTTCGAGTCGGAAGCTCTCGGCAATGGCCCTATCGACGCAGTGAAGGCAGCGATCCTCTCCAAGGTGAAGCTGAGCGCGCGCGTTCTGGATTACGACGAGCATGCGCTGACCCAGGGTTCTAAGTCCAAGGCGGCGACGTACCTGCATATGGTGGATCTGGATACCGGACACACGACATACGGCGTTGGCGTAAGCTCCAACATCACCCGTTCCTCGATCCGCAGTATCTTCAGCGCTCTGAATCGTCTGTTCGGATAAGAGGAGAAGAGATCAGGCATGAAGGCAGTAATTCAGAGAGTAGCGCATGCTTCCGTTATTGTGGACGAGCAGGTGATCGGAGCCATTGATCAGGGATTCCTGGTTCTCCTTGGTGTTGGCACAGAAGATACAAAAGAGGATGTAGATCGGATCGTAAAGAAGATGGCAGGACTCCGGATCTTCGCGGATGCGGAAGGGAAGACGAATCTTTCCCTGAAGGATGTTGGAGGATCGGTTCTTGTGATCTCACAATTTACGCTTTACGCAGACTGCCGCAAGGGTAACCGCCCGAATTTCCTTCAGGCAGCAGCTCCGGCCATGGCGGAAAAACTGTATGAATATTTCGTGGAGACCTGCAGAAGCTATATTCCGCATGTGGAGACAGGCTCCTTCGGAGCACACATGCAGGTGAAACTGCTGAATGACGGACCGTTTACGATTATTTTAGAGTAGTTATCCGCAGCAGGATACAGCATAGGAAGAATCGGGCGGGAGACTCTGGATCGTTACATTTGGGAGTAGAGTATGAATACAGGAGAATTTTTAAGCCGGTTGGAGGATGCACTGCGTGGAAAAGTATCGAATCAGGTGATCGAGGCCAACCTGCAGTATTACCGTGATTATATTACCGGCGAGATCCGCAAAGGACGGACGGAAGAACAGGTCATGGATGATCTGGGCGATCCCCGTCTCATTGCGCGAACTATCATCGAGACACAGGGCGGAAGCGGCGCCGGTGCCGGAAGCGGAAGTTCTTCCGCTTCCGGCTATTCCTACTCGCAGCAGGCGGAGAGATCCTCTTACCGAAGCGAGAAGAAAGTGCGCCGGATCCAGCCCTGGAAGGTATATCTGATTCTAATTTTGATTATCGTAGTTATATTCGTAATCATTGGGACGGTCTTCAGCCTTGCGTTCCGTATTCTTCTTTCGCCGGTCTTCTGGGCGCTGGTTATGATTGGCTTTGCTGTTCAGATCTTCCGGGGACGAAGGTGAGGATGATTGCATAAACTGCTTCTTTTCTGACATACTAATCCTGTACCCGGTAACCATTCGGAACGAAATACAGGACCCGGATGGCTGCCCTTGGCACGAACCATTGATTCTCAGGAGGTAGACGTATGTCAGACAACAGAAAACAATCGAGAAACCAGTCCGAAAACCGCATGCAGAATGAGTCTCAGAGAAGACGCGAGCAGAATCGCTCCGAAAATCAGGAGAGAAACAGCTGCGGGCAGAACCGCATGCAGAACGAGGAGCGCAGCGAAAGACAGCAGAATCGTATGCAGAATGAAGAGCGGAACGAGAGATATCAGAATCGTATGCAGAATGAAGAGCGGAACGAGAGATATCAGAACCGCATGCAGAACGGACAGCGCAGAGAGCAGAGCAGAAACCGCGGAGAGTAAGCAATAAGCGGTCCATGCATCGATAAAGAAATTAACACCGGCAGTACGTTTCTACTGCCGGTGTTTTGCCAGGGAGGGAACATCCGAATGGAACTTAGTAAGGAAACTATGAAGAGGATTGGAACGCTGATTCTTTTTGCAGCAGCAGTCCTGACTGCTGTGATACATATCGATGCGGTCGTTCAGTTCATTGCCTTTGTTCTGGGTGTTCTTTCGCCGTTCCTGATCGGTTCTGCAATCGCGTTCGTGCTGAATCTTCCCATGAAATTCATAGAGACGAAGCTTCTTGGTGATAACCGGATTAAAAGCCGGAAGATGCGGGCGGCGAGACGCCCCATCAGTCTGATTCTGACACTTCTCCTGGTGATCGGTCTGTTCTCTCTTGTGATTCTGGTTGTTGTTCCGGAGCTGGTGAACACCTTCACTCTGATGGTAGAGAATATCAACGAGTTTATTCCGACCATGAAGGAATGGATTCTGGTAATCTTTAAGGACAATACCGACGTACAGAAATGGCTGAACGCACATCCGCTGGATGTAAATACGCTGCTGCAGAAGTTGGTAGAATTTCTTCAGAACGGCGCCGGAGACTTTCTCTCGGGTACAATCTCGCAGGTGGCAGGCGTGATCACCGGTGTGGTGGATTTTGCGATGGGCTTTGTCTTCGCCTGTTATATTCTGGCACAGAAGGAACGCCTGGCGGAGCAGGTGCGCCGCCTGGGACAGGCGGTATTCTCCGAGCGCCAGTATATCCGCGCGGAGGAGATCTGTGCCCTATTCTATAAGAACTTCTCCAGCTTTATCGCCGGACAGTGCATGGACGCGGCGATCCTGGGTGTGATGTTCGTGGTCGGAATGACAATCTTCCGTCTGCCATATGCGCTCTTAATCGGCGTAGTGATCGGCTTTACGGCGCTGATCCCTGTCCTGGGAGCTTTTATCGGATGCGTGGTCGGCATCGTGTTGATCCTTACGGTGAATCCGATTCAGGCGGTTGTCTTCGTGATCCTCTTCCTTGTGCTGCAGCAGCTTGAAGAGCAGTTCGTCTATCCGCACATCGTGGGAAATTCCGTCGGGCTTCCGGCCATCTGGGTCATGGCGGCTGTGATTGTCGGCGGCGGACTCATGGGCATCATCGGCATGCTGATCTTCATTCCGCTGGTGTCGGTGCTATATAACCTGCTGCGCAGCTGGACGTACCGCAGACTGGAGGAGAAAAACGCGGTAAATGGCGGAGAGAGTGCAGGAGAAAACGGAGATGCGGCATCCAGGCAGAAAGCAGAGAATGAAAAGCAGGGCCGGAAGCGCTGGATGATAAA
>JAJEQR010000063.1 GCA_020687485.1 Hominifimenecus microfluidus
AATATCGCCAGCCATAGCATGGCTGACGATACAAAAATTTATTATTTTTTATTGTCCTCTTGACGGGGAGCACACCAGAGGCTGGGGCGGTTATTTTTTTTGACTTGAAAAAATTAAAATATTAAACAAAATATACTGGAAAATGTGTGGCAGTTATGATAGACTATGATTGTTGAAACAAATGATATAAAATCATAAGAATAAGGAAAATTGAGGAGGAAATGCGTATGAGAGGAAGAGTATCCAGAATGATTTTATCAGGTCTGCTTGCTGGCTGCATGGTGGTAACGCCGATAGGCGCTGTATATGCAGAGCCTATGCCTGCAGAGGCTGCTGTAGAAATCACAGTAGAAGAGTCTGCGGAGACGGAAGAGACTTTAGAAAGCATTGCATCAGAGACAGAAGAAGCGCCGGGAGAAACACCGGAAGCGGCAGAGCCGGAAGAAACATGGGAAGCAGTGGGACAGGAAATCATTGTGGAATCCGGAGAAGTCGTCGTAGAAGAAGCGGAGGCCGCTTCTCCGGAAGCCGGATACTCTGATCCTGTAAAAGACTTCGTAGCGCGCTTGTATGAGTACATCCTGCAGCGCAGACCGGATGGCGATGGCTTGAACGCCTGGACGGATGTATTAAAATCCGGAAGAGAGCAGGGCGCGAAGGTTGCGCAGGGCTTTATCGAAAGCCCGGAATTTCAGTCCAGAAAGATGGATGATACAACGTATCTGACGATTCTGTATAAAACTTTCCTGAACCGTGATCCGGATGCGGCAGGATTAAAAGCCTGGCAGGCGGTTCTGGACAGCGGACTCTCCCGTATGCACGTATTCCGCGGCTTTGCGGAATCAAAGGAGTTCACAGAGATCTGTCAGCGTTATGGAATTCAGCGTGGTTATGCGATCTTAAATGCACCGATGGATCAGAACGAAGGTGTGACGAAGTTCGTGGTTCGCTGTTATCGCCTTTGCCTGGGAAGAGAGGCAGATGAAGATGGCTTGAACGCATGGTGCAATGCACTTCTAACCGGACAGAATACGGCGAAGGAAGTGGCACATGGATTCATCTTTTCAGAAGAATATAGAGCGATAGATACACATCATTCCAATTATCTGGAACTTTTATATGAACTGTTACTGGGAAGAAAATCAGACCCGGAAGGCTACCGTAGTTGGAATAGTCAGTTAACAAATGCAATTCCTCATTTGTACGTATTTAATGAATTTGCAGATTCCGAGGAATTTCAGAAGATCTGTGACAGCTATGGCGTAATATCCGGCTGCGGAACATTTGTAGGTCGTGATGCTCTTGATATAGGGGAGTATTATGTGAGAAATTTTGAACTCCTGCCGGGAATGCTGGGATTAAGTGCCTGTGAAGATGTGATTTTTCAGGGGCTTGGAACAGCCTATCAGTCGGATTGGTTTTATATAACTTATATTCCGGAAGAGGGTGCTTTTAGTATGGCGAATGATGGGGACTATAATATAGCCTTTTTCGGATCGTATATCCTGGAACATTTTGCGACGGTGAATAACCGTATGCTGAAAAATGGATGGGAATATATAGATTGTATGAAGGACGATTCAGGATATTATATGCTGTATTATTACGCTAAGATGATTGATGGAAAGGCATGTGTGGCACAGCTTCAAATTGATTCGATGGATTATCTGCGAGGCTGGTATATGGATAACTGGATGATTGAGACGATCGCGAGTCTCGGAGAATTAGAACAATAAATATTACGGAATCAGCGAAATGCCATAACCGCACAATAGTGTTTTGTTGATCAATATAAGATGAGGCAGGAAACCGCCGGAAGGTCTTTATTATGGACTTTTCGGCGGTTTCCTGTCTCTTTTTCATATATTTTAAAGACTCTTAATTAAATCTATTGACAAAAAAGAATCCATCTGCTATTCTTTATTTAAGAGAGTTAACAAAAACAAGGAGGAGCCATTCATGAAAGCAATTATGCTGATGTTTGATTCATTAAACCGCCGGTTGCTTCCTAATTACGGTTGCGACTGGACGCATACGCCGAATTTCCGCCGCCTGGGCGAGAAGACGGCGACGTTTGATCGCTGCTTCGTAGGAAGTATGCCGTGTATGCCGGCGCGGCGCGAGCTGCACACCGGGCGCTACAATTTCCTGCATCGCTGCTGGGGACCGGTAGAACCATACGATGATTCCATGCCGGAGATGTTGAAGAACGCCGGAGTGTATACGCATCTGGTTACGGATCACGCACATTACTGGGAGGACGGCGGCGCGACATTCCATGAGCGTTACAGCTCCTTCGAATTCGTCCGCGGCCAGGAGGGTGACGCTTACCTGGGGCAGATCAAAGATCCGTATATGCCGCCTTCGGTGAAGATGCCGGGAAGCATGGGCGGACGGAACCTGTCCAAGTATACGAGAGAGGACTGGGTGAACCGAGCGCAGATCCATGAGGAAGAGGACTTCCCGATTGCGAAGACCTTTCACAAGGGACTGGCTTTCATGGAGAGAAACGCGGATCAGGACAATTGGTTCCTGCAGATCGAGACTTTTGATCCGCACGAGCCTTTCCATTCTCCGCAGAAGTATAAGGATTACTACAAGGAGATGGATAATTATCACGGACTGCACTTTGACTGGCCGCCCTACACGCAGGTGACGCAGACGCCGGAGGAGGTGCAGCATTGTCGCTATGAATACGCGGCGCTTCTGAGCATGTGCGATGAGTATCTGGGGCGCTTCCTGGACAAGATGGACGAACTGGATCTCTGGAAGGATACGCTGCTGATTGTGAATACGGATCACGGCTTCCTTCTGGGCGAGCATGGCTGGTGGGCGAAATGCGTATCTCCGTTCTATAACGAGGTGGCGCACATCCCGATGTTCATCTGGGATCCCCGCTCAAAGGTGCAGGGCGAGCGCCGGAACAGCCTGGTGCAGAATATTGATATGGCTCCGACGCTGCTGAGTTATTTTGGCTTGGAACCGACAGTGGATATGATGGGACACGATCTGGCGAAGACGGTAGCTTCGGATACGCCGGTACGTGATGCCTGCCTGTTCGGAATCCATGGCGGACATGTGAACGTAACCAACGGTAGATATGTCTATATGAAAGGCTGGGTCGAGGGCGGAGAGCAGTACAATTATAATTACACGCTGGTGCCGATGCACATCCGTACCCGCTTCTCTGTGGAAGAGCTGCGGCAGGCAAAGCTGGTGGACGGCTTCTCCTTCACGAAGGGCTGCCCCGTATTGAAAGTACCGGGAACAGGAACCGGAAGTAAGCCGAAGAACCGCGAGACCCTGCTTTTTGACCTACAGGACGATCCGGAGGAGCTGAGACCGATTCGGGATGAAGCGATTGAAAAGCGAATGACGAGCCTGATGGTTGATTTGATGAAGGCAAACGATGCTCCGGAAGAGCAGTATGACCGATTGGGACTAAGATAACCGAAGAAGAGGAAAGAGAGGAGAAGCGATGAAAGATTTCTGGAATAAGCTGGAAGAGAATCTGATCGTAGTTTTTATGGCACTGGTAACGCTGTTAATCCTCGCCGGGTGGATCTGTAAATATGTTGCGCCGGATTCGGTAAAGGCGATGAATCAGATGGCAATGATTGCCTATGCGTGGATTGTGTTCCTTGCGATTGCCTACTCTGCGAAGAAAGGCCTGTTTATGAAGCTGGATGTGATTTCCTCGCATTACTCGGAGAAGACGAGGAACGCCCTGGATCTGCTTATGAATGTGATCCTGTTTCTTGCCTGCCTGTTTTTCTTTGTGCTGGGAATTCGTCAGCTGCAGGAAATGATTGCGGCTGGGGAGGTCTATAAAGAGACGGGAATCCCGATGGGCGTGATTTATCTGGCTCCGATTGTTGGATACGGTCTGGCGCTGCTTCGTTTTATTGTACAGGCACTGGGGAAGAAATCGAGATAAGGAGAGGAGGAAGATACGATGACTGCATTATTCTTTGTACTGTTTTTCGGGACGATGCTTCTGCTGGGGATGCCGCTGTTTGCCAGTATTACCGTGACGGTAGCGACGATGCCGCTGTTTTTTGCCGGAAACTGCGGATTCACGCTGGCGAATCTGGGAACCTGGATGATGAACGGTTCGCTCAGTAGTGTGGGTATTACGATTCTGCTCTTTATTCTGGCCGGTGACGTGATGGCCAGAGGAAAGCTGACAGAGAAGCTGTTCGATACTTTCGCTTATTATCTGGGAAAAAAGCGGGGCTTCATGCCGATTATTTCGGTTCTGACCTGCATGTTCTATGGCGCGATCTCCGGCTCCGGTCCGGCTACGACGGCTGCAGTAGGGGCGATGTGCTTCCCACTGCTGAAGAAGATGGGGTATGATACTCGCTTCAGCGCCTGCCTGCTGGTAGCTGCCGGATGTCTCGGCATGGTAATTCCTCCCAGTGCGCCTCTTACAACGGCTGCCGGTTTGACGGAAGCTTTTGATCCCTCTCTGGATGTGGTTGTACTGTATAAGATGGCAGCTCCGGTCGGTATTCTGGCGGGACTGATCCTGATTGTATATGCCTATTTGTACTGCAGAAAACATGGAAATGGCGATCAGGCGGTGATCGACGCTCATAACGACGCGCTGCGCTCCCGTCCGTTCTCCGCGGTGCTGAAGGAAAGCATCTGGGCGCTGTTGTGCCCGGTAATTATCCTGGGCGGCATCTTCGCCGGGATTACGGATACCTCTCAGGCGGCAGCGATCTCTCTGATCTATGCAATCTTTGTCAGTGTGTGGATTTACAAATCGGTGACGCTGTCTGAGGTTGTGGAGATTATCAAGGGAAGTCTTTCCAGCGCGGCTCCGCTCTGCATCCTGCTTGCGATCGCGAATATCTTCTCAGGCGCGCTGGGCGCGATGAAGGTGCCGGATCAGATGGCGGAGACGTTGGTGAATGCAGGATTCCCGCATATGCTTCTGGTAGGACTACTTCTCCTGGTGATGCTGGTGCTCGGAACCTTTATGGACAGCGGCGCAGCCATGCGTATTCTGGTTCCGCTGGTATATCCGGTACTGCTTCGCCTTGGAATGGAGCCGTACTCCTTCGTGGTGGCAGTTATTATGACGCAGGCAATCGGTCTGACAACGCCTCCTTACGGACTCTGCCTCTTCGTGATGGCTCCGGTATCTGGTGAATCGATGACGTCACTGAGTAAGGGAATTATTCCGCTGGTACTGACTCTGATTGCTGTGGCATATTTGTTTGGATTGTTCCCGGGACTTCTGGGATGGGCGCTTCCGGGGTGATAGATTCAAAGTATAGTGCTAATATAATGGTAGAAAGGGTGTTGCCGATAGACGGTTAACCCATGTTATGATTGGTAAAAAAATAACCGCTCAGTCTGCGAGGCTTGAGCGGTTATTTTTGCGTGAGTGCATTCTGATTAAGTTTTTAGAAAACGAATTGCAATATCCGGTTTCTCACATCCCCGATGCATCCGTACAGCGCGGAATAGATCCCGTGTGCGGGAAGCTCGATCTGAAGATCCTGACGAAATACATCCGGCACGGCGGCTTCCACCGAACGGCGGATCTGCGTCAGGTTTTCCTCTGTCAGAAAGAGCTGGATCAGACCTCCGATATAGATTTTTCTCGGCTGGTAGGCGTTCACTACATTGGAAAGGCCAATGGAGAGATACAGAATAATTTCATCCAGCGCCGCAAGCAATGTGGGATCCTTCTGCCTGAAGCGTGTGGTAAGATCATCGATACAGTGCGAGGAGATCGGACGCTCCGGGAAGAGCTTCCGGTACAGCGCACGAAGAGACGCATAGGATTCCAGGCAGCCGCGGTTGCCGCAGCTGCAGAGGCGGCCGTTATAATTGATCGTCGTGTGACCGAAACGGCTGGAGCCGTTGATCAGTCCGGGCTTGCCGGGGCGGTTCTGGTAGATTCCGACGCCCAATCCCCAGGAACAGTGCAGGAACGCAATGGAATCATTGTCCAGTAGCGACGCATCCCGGAAACCTTCGCCGATCGCTCCGGCGTTGGCCAGGCGGTTGACGATCAGCGGGATATCCGGGAAGAGCTTTTGGAAATTCGCCTTTAACGGATATCCGTTCCAGCTGGCGCGGTTGGCCACGTAGGAGACAAGGCCGCTCCTCTCATCATAATAACCGGACAGCGCGATCCCCACGCCGATCAGGCCGTGTTCATAGCCGGGATAGCTTTCGCAGACCCGAAAGACCAACTTCTGTACCTGGGCCATAAAGGTCTCCGGATCATCTACCTCGCAGGGGATCGGTCCCTCTTCCAGCAGTTTCCCAGCAAAATCTGTGACGATATATTTGCTGCAGACAACGTCCGCCTCGATGCCGAGCAGAATCCCGGCATTGGGATTCACAGTGATCAGCGTCGGCTTTCTTCCCCGGCGGGATTCCTGGAAGCCAACCTCGCAGATCAGCTTCTTATCCAGCAGAAAATCCACGCAGCTAGAGACGGTGACTTTGCTGATCCGGCTGATCCCGGCGATCCGGGTGCGGGAAGTCTCCGCTGCTTTCAGGATAATCTGAAAACAGCGGGTGACATTGGTATATTTTACATAATCAATACTTCCGATATCCGGAACAGCCATAGTGTGTACTCCTTTTCTGCACTGTGCCTACTGTGCCTGTCCCTTCGGCAGGCGGAAGATAAATTCCGTGCCCACACCTTCGGTGCTGATGACATCGATGGTTTCTTCGTGAGCCTGGATGATTTCCTTTACGATAGAGAGTCCGAGCCCGGTGCCCTTCTTGTCCTTGCCGCGGGACGAGTCAGACTTGAAGAAGCGGTCCCAGATCTTTTTCTGATCCTTCTTCGGGATGCCGATGCCGGTATCCTTGACAGAGATAAAGATCTTATCATGCTGTTCGTAGACGTCGATTCGGATTGTGGAATTGTCATGCGAAAACTTGATCGCGTTGTCCACCAGGTTGTAGATCACCTGCTGAATCTTGGAGCGGTCCGCATAGACGAATGTATTTACCTCCGGGAAAGTCAGGCTGAAGTTAATATCCCTGCGGGAGCAGGTTCCCTCGAAGGTTGCACAGGTATCCTTGATGACCTGGTTGATATCAAAGCTGATTTGTTCCAGATGCATGGCTTTGCGCTCCAGCGAATTCAGGCTTAGCATGTTCTGGGTCAGACCGGTCAGGCGTTCCGTCTCATTAATTACGATCTTCAGATATTTTTCCTGGCTCTCCGGCGGAATCGTGCCGTCCACAATTGCTTCCAGGTAGCCGCGGATGGAAGTTAGCGGCGAACGGAAATCATGAGATACATTCGCGATGAACTTGCGCTGATACTCCTCGGAGTTGCTCAGCTCATGCGCCATGAAATTCAGTGAATCCGCAAGGTACCCCATCTCGTCTTCCGAATCCACCTTACATTCATATTTCAGGTTCCCGGCAGCGTATTCCTTTGCCGCCTGAGTGATCTGCTTCAGCGGTTTGATAACATGAAAGCGGAAGATCAGCAGGATCAGCAGAGACAGCGCAAAGATAATCACGAAAGTAATGTAAATGGGAAGGAGCATACCATCGCTTAGACTGTTGATGTGAGCAATTGGTGTGTGCATAACCACATAGCCGTAGGTGCGGAAGTTGGCTGCGATCGGTGCAGTTACAGTGAGCATATTTTCCGAAAAAACACGGTAGAAATTTCCGGTGCGGTAGCTTTTCGCCGTATCTGCGGGATCAAATTCTTCCACCGTGGTGTCCTTTAGTTCATCCTCTGAATCGTAAGCGATCGTTCCGTTCATATCTATAATCCACAGGCGTGCGTCCAGAAAAGAGGAAATCCGTGTCAGCTCCGGGTAGAGCGTCTCAGGGGTCTCACTTCCTCCGGTGTACAGACTGCTGCATTCATCTGCCATGCGCACGGCATCCGCCCGCAGGAGCCCGGCCTGCTGCTCCAGGCAGTGATGATAGGTCAGGCGGGCGGAGATCGTAGCGATTGTAAAGAAGGAGAGTAATGCGAAGAAAATATACCCAAGGATGAATTTCAGGTAAAGAGACTTCTTCATCGGTGGTTACCCCTGTTTCTTCACTTCAAAGCGGTAGCCGATGCCCCATACGGTAGACAGTGACCAGGCGTCGTGATCCTTCAGCTTCTCGCGCAGGCGCTTGATATGTACGTCAACCGTGCGGCTGTCGCCGACATACTCATAACCCCAGATATGATCCAGCAGCTGCTCTCTGGTGAAGACCTGATTCGGCGAGGAAGCCAGGAAATAGAGAAGCTCCAGCTCCTTCGGCGGCATATCCAGGTGTTCGCCCATACAGGTGACGGAATAGTTGGTCAGGTTCACGGTAAGATCGGGAAGATGGACGATCTGGCCTTCTTCCTTCGGTTCCTCCGGCTTCTCTACAAAGGTGCGGCGGAGAACCGCCTTGACGCGGGCCACCAGTTCCTTGGAATCAAAAGGCTTGATGATATAGTCATCCGCGCCCAGTTCCAGCCCAAGAACTTTATCGAAGACTTCGCCCTTGGCGGAAAGCATGATGATGGGCGTCTGAGAGTGCCTGCGGATCTCACGGCAGACCTGATAGCCATCCATGCCCGGAAGCATCAGATCCAGAAGAATCAGATCCGGGTGAAATTCAGAGAAGGCCTTCAGGGCGTCCTCTCCGTTCTCTTCACAGCGGGTTTCAAAACACTCCTTGTTCAGATACAGAGATATGAGCTCGGAGATATTGGTATCATCGTCAACGATAAGGATTTTCTGCTTTGGCATCGTGCATCCCTCTTTTCTGTTTATTTGAATTCAGCTATCGTTACCCCATATCCGCCTTCGTCGAATTCGCCGGGGCGATATTTGGCGACATGCTTGTTGCGCCGCAGCATCGTCTGAACGGCAGACTTCAGCGCGCCGGTTCCGCGACCGTGAATAATGCGGACCTTCGGAAGATGTGCCAGATAAGCATCGTCCAGGTACTTATCCAGTTCCTGCATGGCTTCATCCACGTGCATGCCGATGAGGTTGATTTCGGTCGAAATCGTCGCAGATTTCGACATCTTGATACTGCCGGCGCCGGTCGCCTTCTTCTGATCCTTGGTCGAAGGATCCTCATCCGGAAGAAGCTCCAGATCCTTCAGATTCACCTGCGAGCGCAGAATACCCATCTGCACGTACAGGTCGCCCTTCGCGTTCGGAAGTGTGCTGACGGTTCCATTCAGGTTCAGAGAAAGCACATGGACGGCGTCGCCGATCCTCAGATCCTTCGCTTCCGTCTTCTTCTTCGCCTGTTTGGTCTTCATGGCCAGCTGGGAATCCAGTTCGCCCAAGCGACCGCGCAGAGCGCTTCGTTCGGCTTCGATGTCTTTATTTACAACCATGCCCTTCTTATTCATATTTCGGATGGCTTTATCGGCGGTATCCTTAGCTTCCTGTAGGATTTCACGAGCTTCCTCCCGTGCCTTGCGGAGAACCTGGTCACGCTGTTCATTCAGTCGTTCCTGCTTGGCGGCGACCTCCTTCTTCAGAGATTCGATCTCCTGGCGGAGGCGGGCCGCCTCCTTCTGCTCAGCCTCCAGGCGGATACGCTGGCTCTCCAGATCAGAGATGACGTCTTCAAATGCCTCGTCCTGCTCGCCGATCGAAGCCTGTGCCTCATCGATAATATCCTGCGGAAGTCCCAGCTTCTTCGAGATCGCGAACGCGTTGCTCTTGCCGGGAATCCCGATCAGCAGGCGGTACGTAGGGCGCAGGGTTTCTACGTTGAATTCGCAGCTGGCGTTCTCTACACCTTCTGTGGAAAGTGCAAAGACCTTCAGTTCGCTGTAGTGTGTCGTGGCAACGGTGCGGATGCCGCGCTGATGCAAGCGGGACAGAATGGCCATCGCCAGGGCCGCGCCCTCAGTCGGGTCGGTTCCTGCACCCAGCTCATCGAAGAGGACGAGAGATTTTTCGTCTGCCTGCGCCATGATCTTCACGATTTGCGTCATATGCGAAGAGAAGGTACTGAGACTCTGCTCGATGCTCTGCTCGTCGCCGATATCCGCGAAGACTTCATGGAAGACAGAGAGCTCGGAGACATCCGCCGCAGGAATATGCAGTCCGGCCTGTCCCATCAGAGTAAAGAGACCGACGGTCTTTAGCGATACCGTCTTACCGCCGGTATTCGGTCCGGTGACAACCAGAAGGTCAAATTTGTCGCCTAGCCAGATATCGATGGGCACGACTGCCTTGGGCGGCAGCAGCGGGTGACGTCCCTTCCTGATGCGCAGATAGCCTCTGGTGTTGAATGTGGGTGCACTTCCCTTATAGCTGCGGGAAAGCATGGCTTTCGCGAAGATGAAGTCCAGCGCAGTCAGCGTCCGGTAGTCTACCACCAGTTCCTCACAATAGGTGGCCGCCTGGTTGCTAAGTTCGGCCAGGATCGCTTCGATCTCCTTTTGCTCGCGGATCTCCAGCTCGCGCAGCTCATTATTTAGCTTCACGACAGCCATGGGTTCTACAAAGTAGGTGGAACCGCTGCTGGACTGATCGTGAATCAGACCGGCGACATTCCCTTTGTGTTCCGCCTTGACGGGGATACAGTAGCGGCCGTCGCGCATGGTAATTACGCCGTCCTGCAGATAATTTCTGGCACTGACGACGATGGAGTTCAGCTGTGTGTGAATACGGTCGTTCGTATTCTTGATCGAGCGGCGCACCTGGCGAAGTCCCGGGCTTGCGTCATCGCTGATCTCTTCCTCGGAAATAATGCAGCGCCGGATCTCGTTGTTCAGATTTGTCAGAGGCTCCAGGGCAGCGAAGTAGCTTTCCAGGGTATCGGCCTCCTCCCGATCCTCTCTCCGGCCATAGGCCTTGGCTCTTGCCGCTACGCTGCACAGGGAGCTGATCTGAAGCAGCTCCACAATTCCGAGCGCGCTGCCGACTTCGAGGCGCTTGACCGATCCGCGGACATCCTTCACGCCGGAGAAGGAGATACTTCCCTTGGCGATAATCCGCATCTCTGCGTCACTCGTCTCCTGAAGCGCCAGACGGATCGCGTTCACATCCGTCATGGGAGTCAGGCGGCGGCACATCTCCTTGCCTCCGCGGGTCGCGGCGTGCTCTTCCAGTTTCGCTATGATTTTTTGATATTCCAGTGTTCGTAATGCTTTTTCGTTCATGACATGAGTATAACATATTCAGTGGGAGGATGCACCATCATTTTTTCAAAAGCACTTCACAAAAACAGGGAAAAAAGCTATAATAAGGCTATATATGCTTGGAGGACGAATCACCATGTCTCAAACCCCTGAAAAAGATTCTCCGGAGAAAAAGAAGCCCTTTATTCATGAGACGATCACCGGTTCAGGTAAGCAGAATCAGCAGATCGGCAGAAAAGTGCTTCTCACCGTGGGACTGGCAGCGGTATTTGGTGTGACCGCAAGTCTGACCTTTGTGGTTGCGCAGCCGTTCTGGGAAGCACGGTTCGGGGAGACAGAAACATCAGAGAACATCACCATCGCCAGGGACGATATTACGGAGGCGCCTGTTAGTACAGAGAGCGAGACCAGCCGCGAGACGGAGAGCGAGACCAGCCGCGAGACGGAGAGCGAGACCAGCCGCGAGACGGAGAGCGAGACCAACCGCGAGACGGAGAGCGAGACCGGAACGCAGCCGGCGGAAGAGAGCAGAAGCGAACGGGAAACGGGAAGTTCGGATGACTGGGAGAACCGTGTGCAGGCGATGATTAATAATGATCTGGCGGATCTGAATGATTATAAATCCATGTACAACGCATTGAATAATATTACGATAAGGGCGAACAAGAGCCTGGTCACGGTAACAGCTTCTTCCACGGATACAGACTGGTTCGATCAGCCCTTCTCCTCCGAGCAGGAGACCTGTGGGATCATCGTCGGAAAGACGGCGAAGGAATATCTTATTCTTGTGGACGCAGATCTTTTGGACGGCGTGGATAACTTGAACGTGACCTTCGGCATCTACGGAACCGGTTCGGCTTATCTGAAGCAGTCAGATGGGATTCTGGATCTGGCTGTGATCGGTGTGCCGCTCGATACTTTAAGCAACGGCGTCGAGGATCATGTGGAGGTTATCTCCCTTGGAAACTCCTACCTGTCCATGCAGGGGCAGCCGGTGATTGCGATCGGGCGTCCGCTGGGATTGTCGCGCTCTGTCGCTTACGGCATGATTTCCTATGTGAATCCGAATATTTCCGGGACGGATATGACGCTTCGCCTGATGCAGACGGATATTGTGACGGCGGAGAACGCCCGCGGGATGCTGATCAATTCCGACGGAGAATTGATCGGGTGGTTGACGGAGAAGTTCGGAGCGAAGTCGACGGACGGTATGCTGTCGGCGCTGTCTATTTCCGATATCAAGCCGATTCTGGAGAAGCTTTTTAACGGGCAGGCGTCCGCGTGCCTCGGCGTCCGGGGACAGAACGTGACGGATGAGATTGCGCAGGCACATGACATGCCGGTCGGTATCTACATCACCCGCTGTCTCGATGATCGCCCGGCCTTTCTGGCTGGCCTTCAGATCGGAGATATCCTGACAGGAATCAATGATACGAAGATTGTGACGGTGAAAGACCTTCAGACCTGTCTGGAGAAGCTGCAGCCGGGGGATGTTGTGACGGTCACAGTACAGCGAAGTGGACGGGAAGGCTATAAAGAAATTCAGACGGTGGCTACGCTTCAGTCCAGATAGACTTGGCGGCAAGGATCTGCGGGACCGCTTTTTGCGGGGAAACAGGTGAAAATATAGAAAAGAGGACTTTATGAGATTTATAGATGAACTGCATGAGGGAGATCGGGTTTCTTCCATCTTTCTTTGCAAGAACAAGATAAACGCGAAGACAAAGGCAGGAAAGACCTATTACTCCCTGACGCTTCAGGATAAGACAGGGACGCTGGACGGCAAGATCTGGGATTTGAGCAGCGGGATCGACCATTTTGAGAGCATGGACTACATTCATGTGGACGGCGATATCACCAGCTTTCAGGGCGCGCTCCAGTTGAATATCCGCCGGGTGCGCAAGGCAAGAGAAGGAGAGTATGATCCGGCGGATTATCTTCCGGTATCTCCTTATGACAATAAGGCAATGTATGAGAAGATCGTTGCCTATGTGAACAGTGTGAAGAATGAGAAGATCCGGGAGCTCCTGACAGGCATGTTCGTCGAAGACACCGAGCTGGTGGATGAGTTCCGGCATCATTCGGCGGCGAAGAGCGTGCATCACAGCTTTGTTGGCGGTCTGATGCAGCATACGCTGCGCGTTACGCAGCTGTGCGATTCCTACTGCCGGATTTATCCGCTTCTGAACCGAGATCTGCTGATCGCAGGTGCGCTCTGTCATGATATCGGAAAGCTGGAAGAGCTGGCTTCTTTCCCGAACAACGACTACACGGACGATGGTCAGCTTCTGGGGCATATCGTGATCGGTTACGGCATGTTGCGCGACCGCATCGCGAAAATCCCCGGATTTCCGCAGAAGACGGCCAGTGAGCTGTATCATCTGATTCTGTCGCATCACGGTGAGCTGGAGTTCGGTTCGCCGAAGAAACCGGCGTTGATCGAAGCCTTTGCGCTCCACCATGCGGATAATACCGACGCGAAGCTGCAGACGATGAGCGAACTCTTAAGCAGCAGTGAACCCGGCACAGAATGGCTGGGCTATCAACGCCTTCTTGAGACGAACATCCGCCGCACTACGCCGCTAGTATAGGGCATCGCGCCGGAGGAAAGCAAGACTATGGAGAAAAGAAATCAAGAAATGAATCCGGTTCCGAATGGAAAAAGCCAGGACAAGAAGAGTATTGGGAAGAACATTGAGAAAAACCAGCTCGCGGAAGTCGTGATCCAGGACATGACAGAGAACGGGGAAGGGATCGGCAAGCTGGATGGCTACACATTCTTCATCAAAGATACGGTGATCGGCGACCGCGTTCTGGTGAAGATCATCAAAGCGAAGAAAACCTACGGCTATGCCCGACTAATGGAGATTCTCACTCCATCCGCTGACCGGACGGAACCCCGCTGCCCGGCAGCCGGCCCCTGCGGCGGCTGTCAGCTGCAGAGTATGACCTATGAGGCGCAGCTAGCTTTCAAGCGAAAGAAAGTAGAGGACCATCTGCGCCGGATCGGCGGCTTTTTGGATATCACCGTGGAGCCAGTGATCGGTATGAAAGAGCCCTGGTGCTACCGGAACAAGGCGCAGTTCCCGGTCGGACGGGATCGGGACGGCAAGATCCGCATTGGATTTTATGCCGGGCGCACCCACAGCATCATCGAGACAGAGCGCTGCTATCTGGGACGGCCGGTGAATGAGCAGGTTCTGGCGATCGTGAGAACCTGGATGAACCGGCAGAAGATTGTGCCGTATGACGAGACGACAGGCAAGGGCCTGATCCGCCATGTGTTGATCCGCGAAGGACGCGCGACTGGACAGGTCATGGTCTGTCTCGTGATCAACGGGAAGAAGCTTCCGGCGGCAGAGATGCTGGTGCAGGAGCTGAAAGACATCCCCGGCATGACGTCCATTTCCTACAATATTAATATGGAGCAGACGAACGTGATTCTGGGCCGCCAGGTGGTTACCCTCTGGGGCGAGGACACGATTGAGGATCAGATCGGAGGAATTTCCTTTCGGATTTCACCGCTTTCCTTCTACCAGGTGAATCCGGAGCAGACAGAACGCCTCTATGGCAAAGCGCTGGAATTCGCCGGTCTTACCGGTGGAGAGAACGTCTGGGACTTGTACTGCGGAATCGGAACAATCTCTCTCTTTCTTGCGCAGAAGGCAGGAAAGGTTCACGGTGTTGAGATCATCCCTGCAGCGATCGAGAACGCGCGGGAGAATGCCGAACGGAACGGATTCACGAATACCGAATTCTTCGTGGGAAAAGCCGAGGAGGTGCTTCCGCAGTGGTACCGCGAGCACGGAGAAAAGGCCGATGTGATCGTTGTAGATCCGCCCCGGAAGGGCTGTGATCCCGCACTGCTGGATGTCATGCTGCAGATGGATCCGGAGCGTATCGTCTATGTCTCCTGTGATTCCGCAACCCTCGCCCGGGATCTGAAGATCCTGACAGGGGAGAATAGGTATCAGATTAAGACGATACAGCCAGTCGATATGTTCCCGCAAAGCGTACATGTAGAAACAGTCTGTTTGTTGTCAAGAAAATAAAATCAAGTGCTGAAAAGCGGCGTATTTCCGGGCTTTTTGCGAGGTCAGTATCATCAGAGAAGCCTTGCAGAAAGCTCGGTTTTTTTATATGGAAGCATATCTGTTCTTTTTTATTTTTAGTCTTAAAGCGGTAATGTTTTTCTTGTGTACAGTAGAGTATTAGAGTATAATTAAATCAGTTTATTTTTGCATACGTTTAACCTTTTCCAACAAGAAGTCCCCCACTTTTTAGGTGGGGGAGGATGTCACAAGCTATAATAAGGAAATCGGCAAACCAGATGAAAGTCTGAGACGCAAAGCTACAGGGCCTGTAAAATGGCAGCCAGTTGCATGAAATGACGTGCACTGTTTGACTGACAGTGCTTTTTTATGGCGTCATTTTATAGACGTGACTAGAATAATTTTATGAGGAATAGAGAAAAAATATGAGAATCAAAAAAGTACAAAGTGCATGTTTCATTCTGGCATGTGTGGCAGCAACAGGATTTATAGGGTGTGGGAAAACGGATGAAACATCAAAGAAACACGAAGCAATTACTTTTATGGCTCCTTATCTGGATGTGGACAGCTTTATAGAAGAAGTGCATAAAACATATCCAGAGATTGAGTTTGAAGTAATCTCGTACAGCGGAGCAAATACAACGGTGTATCTGAACACAATACTGGAGGAAAATGATCTGCCGGATATCTGTACACTTTCCCTTTATGATCCGGAACTGCTGGATCTCAGTGACAGGATGCTGGATCTTTCAGGCTATGCATTTACAGATAATTATGTAGAATCCCGACTGAAAGCGGTATCAGATGATGGGGCAATCTATATGCTTCCGTCTGCGTATAATTGTTTTGGTATTACCTATAATAAGACGTTATTAGAAAAACATGGCTGGACACTTCCACAGTCTTTTCAGGAACTTGAACAGCTTGCGAAGGAAGCAGAGAAAGTGGGGGTTCAATTATGCCTGCCTCAGATCCAGTATCCGGGATATGGTTTCCAGTATTTATGCAATATTGCAGATACCGGATTTTTAAGTTCTCTGGATGGAAGACAGTGGCAGAAAGATTATCTGTCAGGGAAAGCAAATGTCAGTGACACGGAAGGCATGATGGACAGTATAGAATATATCCAGAAATGGAAAGAGCTTGGTATGCTTGATGGCAGCAACAGCAATCCTATCGATGATGCAGTGACAAAAGATGATTTTATCAAAGGAAATACGCTGTTTATGCTCGGATCCCAGAATGGCATTACCGATTCAGATGCTACAACAGATGAATTCGGACTGATGCCGTATCTGTCAGAAGATGGAAGTAAGAATGTCTACATATTGTCAATGGGACGTTATTATGGGCTGAATAAAAAATTAGAAGACGATTCCCAGAAGCTTGAAGATGCATTGAAAGTGATGGAGGTGCTGTCTACTGTGGAAGGCACCTCTTCTCTTTATCCGGAGGCATCACTAAAAACCAGTCTTCTGCCATTTAAGGATGCGAAGGCAGAAGATACCTATTATGGTGATATTGCAGATGCAATCAATGCAGGAAATACAGCACCGCTTATTTACTCAGGCTGGGAAAATACACTTGTTACTACAGGAACAAAAATGCTGGAGTATATGCAGGATAAAGCAACCATAGAAGATGTAGTAAAGCAGCTTGAGGATGACCAGGAAAGCGTGGTAAATAATAAGCCGGAAGTCATTACCACAACAACGGAAGTCATTTCGCAGGAGAATTGCGCAAAGCTAGTAGGCAGATGTTTTGCACAGGCAACCGGCAGCGATCTGGCACTTGTTTCCCTGGGAACGTGGATCAGTGGCAACGGGCTGAACCAGAACAATGACTGCGTAAGTTCAAAGATGTATGCAAAAGATATTACAGTGGATGATCTCAGTGTGATCATTCCTACAGGCTGGACGCGGACAATCCAGACGGTCAGTTTAACAGGAAAACAGATTCAGGCATTGTATGAGGAAGGTTATGATGCAGTTGGTACAGGCAAGAATTATCCATATGTGCTGGTAAATCCTGAAGATCTGAAACTGGAGGAAGGAAAGACTTATCAGGTCGCAATTTCCGGAATCAGTGAAAAGCTGGCATCAGAAACAGAAGTGACAGACAGTGGTATTGTGGGTATGGATGCGGCAAAAGAATTTTTTGGGCAATTTAAGACTTTAAGTGAAGCAGACGCTGAATGGAAATAAGCGGAGGGGAAGGATGCAGAAGGCAAAGAGTTACCGGAAATTAATATTGGGCTGCTGTATAGCTGGTATAGTGATGCTTCTTGCATTCTTTTTCCTGTATCATACTTATATACGGGATATCATTTATAAGGAACGGTTAAATCAGATGGAAGAGATTACCCATCAGATGTTTCAGAATCTGGAGGATGTGATCGATTCCCACTGGGATCGGGTAACGGAAGAATGTAATTATCTGAGAGATGCAAGCATACAGACTACAGATGAACTCTGCGGATATATGAAAAAGAAATATGAATTATCAGCATATGCAGATCATAGGATCACGTTGATAGCAGTAGATTCAGAGGGCAGATATTATACAGAAGATGGATACATAGGGCTTTTTCGTGATCTGGATTATTTTGAAGACAATCCCGAACAGATTAATTTTGTTTTTGATTCTATGACGGATAACCAGTCAGAGATGGTGTTTTTGAAACGTCTGCCAGAACCAATAAGACTTCAAAATAGAGAAAAGAAAACTACAATCTCTTATTTTGGGATTGCCCAGAATATGGAACAGCTGAATCCTTATTTTAGCTGTGATGCATATAATGGGAACAACAGTGTGTATGTACTGGATGATAATGGTTTTAAACTGTTTAACAGTAATCAGGTGGAATTAATTAAAGGGCATAATGTATTTTCAGTTTTACAGAAGATGAAATATTTTCATAATTCTTCTTTTGACGAAACAAAGGCAGAACTGGAAGAAAAAGGCTGCAGTTATTCTAATGCAATACTGGATGGAACTGAATATTTTTATGCATTAAAAAGACTGGAAAATGCCGAATGGACTCTTATTTTTCTGGTTCCGGCAGAGTATGTTGCTACAAATACATTAAGACTTGTCAATTTTGTTATGGTATTTATCATTACCTTTACGGTTATCGTAGCTGTCTGCGTTATGCTGGGAATTTCTTTTGTTATGCGTAGAAACCAGCAGGAAGCGATCCGTGTGGAGCGGGAAAATAATGCGAGGCTGGAAACGGTGAATACAGAACTGCGACAGGCAAAACGGGCGGCAGAGGAAGCTTTTCAGGTGGCACAGGAAGCGAACAGATCCAAAAGCAATTTTCTTGCCAATATGTCTCACGATATTCGTACTCCTATGAATGCGATCATTGGTATTACGTCATTAATCCGATATGATGCCGGTGATAAAGGCAAGGTAATAGAGTATGCGGATAAAATTGACACTTCCTCACAGCATCTGTTAGGGATCATTAATGATGTTCTGGACATGAGTAAGATTGAAGCCGGAAAAACTGTTTTCAAATATTCTGACTTTTCTATCGTGGATTTTATACAGGAACTTGACACGATATTTCATGCTCAAATACATGAAAAGAAGCAGACTTTTTCAATTACAAAAGAAAATATCCGGCATGAGTGGGTGAATGGGGATCGAGTCCATTTGATGCAGATTTTCAGTAATCTGCTGTCTAATGCAATAAAATATACACAGGAAGGTGGAGAAATTCAGCTTCTGGCAGAGGAATGTGAATCAAATTCATCTGTTTATGCAAAGTACCGCTTTTTGGTCAGCGATAATGGTATGGGAATGTCAGCAGATTTCAAGAATACGATTTTTGATACGTTTACCCGTGCAGAAAATTCCATGACGAATAAGATACAGGGAACCGGTCTTGGAATGGCAATCACTAAAAACCTGGTCGATTCCATGGGTGGAACGATCGATGTAGAAAGTGAACCGGGACAGGGAAGCTGTTTTGAGATCTTTATGGATCTGAAAATTGCAGAAGAAGAGTCTGTTTCTCTAGCGTTACAGGCAGAAACAGATAAGCAGGATGGTAATATCCTGCAGGGAATGAAGTTCCTGTGTGCAGAGGATAATAAGCTGAATGCGGAAATTCTGACGGAATTGTTAAAGCTTGAGGGTGCAGAATGTACCATCTGCGAAAATGGTGAAGAGATTTTGAAAGCATTTGAACAGTCTGTACCAGGGGATTATGACATGATCCTGATGGATGTGCAGATGCCGGTCATGAACGGATATGAGGCAACAAAGGCAATCCGCAGAGGCTCCCATGAACTGGCAAAGAAGATTCCGATCATTGCCATGACCGCCAATGCATTCTCGGAGGATATTCAGCATTCTCTGGCAGCTGGTATGAATGCTCATGTTTCAAAACCGGTTGAGATGAAGGTACTAAAAAAGACGATAAAAAGCATCAAATCGGGTGGGGGGTACCGAACCGCCGGTCATTAAATGAACCCGGCAGATTTACCCTCTGCTATGTGATGGAATTAGATTACTATAACTGCACAATAAATTAAGCTGAAGGATACAGGGTTGAGAAATATGAAACAGTTAATAATACCAGACAAGGTACAAAAAGAGATGCTGGCAGATTTTATGATCATGGGGGAAACCAGGGGACTGATTGGTGGATATTGTGAGAATGAGTTTCCGTTTTACTATGCCAATGAAGAAATGGCACTGATGCTTGGTTATGATGCAGTGGAAGAAATGGTTGAAGCAATTGATGGAAAAGTTATTAATACGATTCATCCCGATGACAGAGAACAGGTTCTAAAGGATATCGGGGGTGAGTATTATGAGGGATTAATCTATGAGACCACATATTGGTCAGTGTCTCCGGCAGTGTCAGCAGT
>JAJEQR010000064.1 GCA_020687485.1 Hominifimenecus microfluidus
TCACCACGAAGGAACTGGCCTTGCTTTCCTGCCGGAGGGGCGGGCACAAGGCCCGCTTTCCCGGCTACGGAAGCGGACGCCGCTCCCATTGTCGTATGTGTGTGATTACTGGCTGCCGCGCCGATCTCGGAGGGCGTGGGCTTATCGCCTTCATGATAGATCCGGAAACCATTAAAGCGTAATTCTAATCCGAAAATCTTCATATACACTTTTCCTCTTCTATCCAATAACAGTAATCTTGTATGTCCCTGCATCTGCCTTAGGCAGCCATACCATAACTGCGTTTGCATCAACGATAGAAACATCTGTTGCAATCATATTTTTGTCGTTTGCATCCCACACAGAAACTACAACATCTTCTGTGTTAAGACCATGTGCTACTGTTACCCATCCGCTCGAAGCATTGTCATCGCTTGTTGAATAATTTTCATTTGTTCCTGTGAATTTTCCACTTTTCGCGTTCCACACCGTTCTCTCTGCCGCCGTGATATGTCTGGTACCGTCCGCCAGATGACTGATCAGGCTGCTGATCGCCTTCGCGATCTTGCTCATCGCAACGGACAGCTTCTCGCCGGAGGTCAGGTTCGCGTTCGCGCTGGCTGTCGTGTAGGTCGGTGTCTGGTCGTTCGTCGCCACGTTCGGCACATTTCCCAGACCAACGTTTGCTTTTGTGATGTTTACGTTGCCAGTACGGTATGCGGTTTCGCTGTCGCCCTTCACACCGGTTACATGTGCCTTCTGACTGTGATCATATGCAATCTTGCCGTAATCGCCTCGGTAAGCGGTCGAAGATGTCTCGCCTAATGCCAGGGAAGCGGAGATCTCCACGTAGGCCGTACCGGACCAGCGGTATGTCTTATTGCTGTCCTGTGCCACATAAATCTTTCCGGATTCGCCGGTCTTCGGGAAGCTTGCCAGCTTGTCATACTCCAGAACATCATCCACGTAGGAAGGCAACTGAGAAGAAGGAACCAAGCCGTTCTCATCCAGGCTGGCAACACCGTTCTTCGCTCCCTTCAGAGAAGCAGCCAGGTACGGATGAGAGTGATTTGCCTTATCATAGGCTTTCTTTACTGCATTCGCTGTCGCTGCCTGTGTGGCTGAAGTGCTGTTGATATTGTCGTTCAGCTGCACAATACCGGTCTCGCTGGTGGAAGCCGCCGGAAGCGACTGCCAGGTATTGTCATTGCGCAGGAATTTGCTGGTATCCGCCGTCTGCGGTGTCGGCACATGATAGCCGTGGGACGTGGACGCCTTGCCATTTAACTGCGTTTGGATCGCAGAGGTTACGCCATTCAGATAGCCGAACTCCGTCAGACTGGCCGCATTCAGCTTCGCCCTGTCATCTGCCGTCAGTGTCTGGCCGCCGTAGCTGTACAGGGCGTCCTTCCAGATACCGCTGGCATACACTCGCAGAGTTTTCAGAGTGGTGTCATAGTACATCTGGCCGTCAACCGGGCTGGTCGGTGCCGTTGCCAGATTCTGAATCCGTGCGTTCTGTAATTCGTTCTTTGAGAGGTCAATCGGGGATAAAAACTGCATAGATATGCTCCTTTCTTGTGCAGGTCTGCATCAAATACGTTCTGTGCAGACCTAATTAAGATACGCTTTTCCGGCAAAAGCTCCGGAAAATGTAACTCTTATCGTATTGCTGTCAATGTAATCTACGTCTCCATAAACAATACTGCCTGCGGAATCCACAACCGATACCGCAGGCATTCTTCCCAGTTTATGATTAATAGTCCATGTGCTCGCCGGTACGGTCTGCACATAGGTATAGGTTTTTGTGGATTCTTCCGGCGCATCCGTCGGAGGATTCCAGTTGCCAGGCTTTGCCCTGGATTGTACACGGATATCAATACTTCGGATGGTATACCCGGATTCTTTGTCGTTGACATATACCCAGGCGTAGATGTATCCGCTTCCGCTCTTCAACAGAGAATTCGGAATCTCAACATCTGTATAACCGTCATGCATCGCTCCTGCCCTGCTGAGACTTTCTCCGTTTCGCGTAAGTGAGAAATGCACTTCTACCGAAGCATCCAGCTCCAGGCCAATAATACGCAAAATCTGACCGTAATCCCACTGCCACAATCCGCTGACTGTCACATAGGTTTTATCGGTCAGATCCGCTTCGATCACATGCTTCATTGCTGCCACCAGCCTTTCCTGTTCTACTTTTTCGCCTGCAGAGCCAGCACAGCCGCTTCCAGCGTCTTTACCCGATCCATCAGTTCCTGAATCATAGCGGTATTCAGCGCAATGAACTCCTCATAGCGAAGTCCGTACACGTACTCGCCTTCTACTGGCTGATCTTCTGTGTAGGTGTTCTCTACCTGCTCGATCTCACCGGTCTCCGGGTTAGGAACGTCCACCAGCTCCACCTTCTGCACCTGTTCCATCTTCTGATCTTTGCAGAATCCGGCAAAGTCCTGGGCGGTAAGTCCGGCCTCGTTCATTGCTTCTTCCACATCCTGTGCAATGAATCCTGTATGCGTTCGCCCGGAAGTTCCGTTGATGAACTGGAAGGATACCGGTTTCAGCTTTCGGAAGAAGCCCTTCAATCTCTCATCAATCGGTTCGATGTCCTTCTTCTTGTTCCGATCAGAACTGGAAATCGATGAATTTTTAGCATAGACCTGCTCCCACAAATGACTGGGAGAACCAAGCTGCATAACTTCATTGGTATCCGGGTCCAGTGTCCAGTATTTATTATCCCTTACACCAAGATGGATAAAATATTTTCCATCCTTCGATGCTCCCAGAAACATCTGCTGAGAAGAAGCGCAGTAGATTCTCCCATCCTTGCCGCTGTGTTCCCAGCTGATCATTCCGTTCAGCGGCATTTTGATATCTCCTGTCATGGTTCCGCCGCTGAGCGAAAGATATTTTGCATCATGATTATGAGATGTGTCTGATTTGCCTGACAGCTTCGTATTCATCTCCGTCTCAGTATAATACCGGTCATCGTGTGTATGAGATTTTGCCGCATAGGAGCTGTCATGGTTATGTGTCGTGGATGCCTTTCCATCCAGATCTGTCTGAATGGAATCAAACAGCGCCTTGTTTAACGGCGTACCTGCCACGCTCGGCACATCCGCCCGTTCCATTGTTACATACTGTGTGCTGCCATCCGGTAGCGTCATCTTATAGCGTCCCGCCTGTGTCGGGACACGATCCACTACTTTGATCATTGTTTACTCCTCTCCTGCGATTGCTTCACCGCTGTACCGGTACTGTGATTCCATTCCATTAATCAGCTGATACAGATCTGCCAGAATCTGTTCAATCTCGTTCGCCTGGTTAATACTGCTGTACGTGATCGATGCCGGAGTCCGCGGCGTCGTGCTTACTGTCACATATGCGCTGCGCAGATTATTGATATTATCCCGCAGCCGGTCCATCTCTGATTGCGTCCGCACATCTGCCGGAAGCCAGTTCAACCGCTCGGTAATTCTGACTGGATACCCTGCATCCTGCAAATGCTCTGCGATCCACTGTACAGCCCCTTCCAGCCGGTTCAGGTCATCATGATCGATGTATGCCCTTGCGGTATCATTGTCCAGATCAGCCTGTGTTCGATCGGTAATCAGGCTGACACCATAATACTTCACAATCCACAACGGCCAGGATCCGGAACTGTCCACGGCGGTTCCGGTAACTTCATAGCGGCCGTTTACCGCTTCTTTGACCTGCGCCTGCCACACATTTGCTTCCTTTTTGGAAAAAGTTGCCGTCAGGCCATTCACTTTCGCCGTGCGAATCGCTGTTACCGCCGCGCCCGGATTTATAATCACTGTCTGCATTCTGACTACCTCCTAACGCACAACGATTTCACGGAATACGGAGCCGGAATACCGGCTGGATACCCGTTCCACATTGCCGGTATAAGTTCCGTCGTATGTGTCAATTGTTACCCTTGTTCCCGGAGAAACATCCGTATCTATCGTCTTCGCCGTGATTTTGTGTCTTCGCTGATAATAATCATACGTTCTCTGCAGCACAGCGGCTGCATTTCCCGTATGTACGAAATACGCATCCTGAACCTGAATCACATTAAATTCTGTCTTCCCGGATGCCTCATATTTCGGATTGTACTTTGTCACTTCAGATGTGTTGTCCGTACAATCATAGCCGTACAGAACACATTCTTTGCTGGCATCCAACGGTGTCACATATGCCGCATTTGTTATGGCTGCGCTGTACTTCTCTGCCACATTTTCTGTTGATGTAATAACCGACGGACCGGAGAATACGATGCTGTTCTTTCCGGCGGAAAGTTTTCCACGATACAGCTCTTTTCCTTCGGACGTTTTCACATAATTGTGACAGGTAAGCACAATCCTGCTGACTTCATCCAAATCCTCGATACTCAGGCTGCTGATCGAAATCTTGTCCTGTGTGATCCTTACCGGCGTCCCCGTGGTATCTAGGGGAACAATCCGGATCGCCGCTCCGCCGAAGGTATTGCAGATAGCTCCGGCTGCATAGCAGACCTGTTGCAGCGCTTCCCTGCGGGTGCATGCCGGAAGAACGCCTTTTACATTCGCAGACGCGACTCCTGCAGCAATTTGATAATTCAGCCCGGTTCCCTGCAGAATCCTCCCAACGACCGATGAAACCGTGTCATTATAAGAACACAGGAAAAGGTTTCCGCTCTCCGTTCCGTAATAGTCTTCTTCCAGCAAGCCAGTTGCGTCCTGAGCCGTCACATCATAGTCTCTTGTTCCGGATCGGGTATAACCTGCTGTGTAGAACACGCCTTGAACCGCATTATCATAATAAGCGGTCAACTGCTGGCGGCGCTGGAAGCTGACATTTCCCATAACACGCAGCGTGAAATCCGCGGTATTCACGGTCAGCTCATCCGACAGCAGAGAGACTTCAGAAAGAATCTCGTTTCCATCCACATGGTCCGTCGTATAAACGATTTCATGACCGAATTCAATCAGTCGAATCACTGCCGGCCGGTAGGAGAAGTTCGTCTTTTTGCAGGTAATCTGAATACCGGTATAATTTTCCACTGACTTTTCGCAGAAGAAATCATTGCTGTCTGGCGTGAAGTCCTGACTGGCCAGAACCGTATCACCGTTATACCAGTCGATGGTGATACTGCTGCAGTAATCTCTCTCGCTCGGCCCGAAGCGGATATGAATTCCTGCACTGGAATAGTAGCCACCTCCCAGTTCACAGTGAAGAGCCGGTGCGCTGGCAAATGCTCCGCTGCTATCGGATATCGCCTGTGAGACCCATCCAGCCATCTTACTGCTGCTGTAATTCCGAAAAGTTCCGTCCAGACGGCTGTATTTCGGCAGGCACAAAGCCAGGTTTTGACTCTCTCCGCTCGTCAGCCAGGATAATTCTGTGATCTCCGGCCGTTTCGCCGTAGAACTGAACACCGCATTTTCCGCTGCGCCCGGAGCCAGCTCATCATAGACCAACTTGAAGCTCTCATAGGCGCGAAGGTTCAGGAATTCCACCCGCTCCAGGAATACCGGCCGGTATGGTCGGTTCGTGCTCTGGAAAGTCAGCCTCACCGAAGCAATCCCCGACAGTTCTGTAAAAACAGAAACCTCCGGGTCTGCCGGAGAACAGCTCTCCGACTTCAGAACTGTGCCGGAAGCGTCCATCCACAGAATACGGAAATTAGCAAAATCCCCGGAAGTCCGGTTGAAACTCAACGAAATTCCACTGCAGTTCTTTGCCCTGGCAAATTTCAATGTCATGCTTGGGTATGTGGAGAAGCTGCCGTTCTTATCCGACATCTTTTTCGATACCCACCCCGCAATCTCCTGCTTCGCTGCATTCTTTACGCTGCCATCCAGACGGCTGTATTTCGGGAAGCACAATGCCAGATTCCCGATCTGATTGTCCGCCACTTTTAAGAGCTCAGGAAAGCAATGCTCCTGAGCTCCGGACGGTATCATGCTGTATTCAAAATTTGCTGCCATCTATGGCCTCCTTGCCGGTTCCATTGCGATGAAATCAATAGATAGACCGCTCCATGTTCTGCCGGAAGAGTCTTCACGGAAGACCGCGTCCTCTCCGGATGTAACATAAAAATCTGCGTCCAACGTTGTCTGACCGTAAGGCACAACCATGTGATGACTGTTTACCGGTGCGGAGAGTGTCTCGTATAAACTGTCATACGCTGCACGCCCCAGCTTCTCCGTCTCAATCTCCATTGTATAGTTATAATACGTACCGATGATATCACGGATCATGCTGCCGGAGAGCACACGGGTCGCTTCCGATCCATCCAGTATCTGAAACTTTCTCTTAATGTTCCGTACATCCACATCGTAGGTTTTCCCGTCCAGGATCAGTTTACCCAATCACTACACCTCCTGTCGTCAGCTTTCTGCCCTTGCGATTTCTCTCGCGTTCCATATAGGGCTCCAGTGTTCTGGCCAGTGCGGACAGCTGGCCGCGGAACTCCAGAATCACATTCAGATCCATGCTTTCCACGATTCCGATCAACTGTTTCAGCAGACGGATCACTTCCGCATTGCCTGTTCCGGATGCTTCCGCTGCCATCTCCCGCAGTTTATTCTCCGGCGCCACAACCTCGCCCTGATGCCGGTTATCACCGATCAGAGCCAGCTGCGGCGTATTCGCCTTCACGTATCCGCCCTGAGCCAGCTCCGGGATCTGCGGAACGCTGATGGAAGGCAGCCAGGAAAACGGCTTCATAGAAAGAATTTCAATGCTTCTGAGATTGTCCAGTGCACTGTTCAGGCCATTAAAGGGAATCGCAATAACATCGTTGATGCCTCTGATAATCGCATTGATTACACCTTTCAAGCCATCCAGAATACCGTCCACAATGCCGGAGAAGATCTCGCCGCCGGTACAGAATACATTCTTTACCGCTGTCCAGGCTTCTGTGAAAGTATCATGGAACCAGGAACTCACGCTGCCGAACGCCTCCTGGATGCCTCTCCATACATCGCTGAAGAAGCTTCCCACACTGGAGAATGCACTCGTAATCTTCGACCAGGCGCCGGAGAAAATCCCATAGAACCAGCTGCCAACCGATGAAAATACCCGTTTCACCGCATTCCAGCATCCGGTGAAGAAGCTTCCGATCGTGGAGAAAGCCTTTTGAATGGCTTTCATGGCGCCTTCAAAAATTCCTTGGAACCATTCGCCAACTTCGGCAAAAGTATCCTGGATTCCTTCCCACAAACCGGTAAAGAATCCCTTAATGCCTTCAATCGTTTCAGAGAACCATTCGGAGATCGCTCCCCAGATTTCAATTGCTTTTTCCTTGATGGTATCCCAGTTCTTATAGACCAGAACGCCGATCGTAATCAAAGTCCCCAGTACAACAGTTGCGATACCAACAGGACTTGTAATGAATGCGATCGCTTTCCCGAGTAACGATGCGCCGCCTTCCAGCAGACTCATCATTTTTACTGCAAGATCTCCGGAAGCAACGAAGCCAACCATTCCGTTTACCAGTGAAGAGATTGCCCAGGCTGCAAAGAACGCATTAACAGCAATCACAATATCCTGAATCGTTGATTGATGTTCTTTGCACCAGTCGCTGAAACTGCTCAAAGCTTCATTGATCGCATCCCAGGCATCCAGGAAGAGATCTGCTGTCCAACTTGCAATAGGGTTTAATACATCATCCCACCACCATATAAGCAATGGCTGTATCGCTTCAAGTATCGAATTTAATGCCGATATCACCGTTGACAGCGTATCAAAGAACCTGGGAACGGCTTCATTCGCTACCCAGGTTCCCAGCGGAACCATCACATGCTCGTAGAAGTCCAGAAGTCCTTCGCCGATCGTGACCGCGAACGGAGCCAGGGCATCCCAGAACCCTACCAGCGCATCGTTGATCTTATCGAAGTCAATCGAAGAAAGCTGCTGGTTCAGCAGATCGATCAGGCGCGGAAGTCCCTCTCCCAGAACCCACTCTCCTACGGATGAGATAAAATGATCATAGAAGTCCTGCAGAGCCGTCTGTGCAAAGCTTCCCAGTTCTGACAGACCACCTTCCCATAATCGGTGCAGCGCATCAATCGTCGGCTGAACGGCCTTCTGAATGTCATCCATGATCTTCTGCGTCTTCTCATCCAGCACATCCAGTGCGGTACTGTCCAGAGAAATCGCTCCGAAGTCAACGTTCGCAGCGCCTCCGCCACCGCCGGAAGAGCCTCCGGAAGAACCGCTGTCAGAATCCGAATCACTGCTGTCGGAGAGCTTCGAAATCGTATCAAAGCCCGCCAGCTGCTTAAATTCCTTCGCTGCCTTCTTCGCGGAGCTGCCAGCCTTATCTGTGGAACTGGACAGGGAATCTGCCGCACTGGAAGCGCTGGACAGGTCGCTGGCTACATTGCTGACGCCTCCGGAAGATTTCTTCCCGGTAATCATATCCGTGAATGCCTTAAAGACATTCGCCAGCGTGGTCAGCTTGCCGATAATGATATTAATGACCTTGATGACCGGAGTGAGTAGATTAATCAGCCCCTGTCCGATGGTCGCTTTTAAACTATCGAACTGCAGGCTCAGGATTCTCACCTGGTTCGCCCAACCATCGGAAGTCCGGGCGAAGTCCCCGGCAGCAGCCGTCAGCTGATTCTGAACGAACTGATAGCGCAGCGCAACCTTTTCCGCTTCCGACATCTGCGATGTCGTCTTTCCGAAGCCATTGGCCAGCGCATAGCTGTCCAGGGCTGTCTGTGTCATTACCACGCCCAGATCCTTCAGACTCTCCGTCTCGCCGGTAAATACCGACTTCAGTTTCGTGTAGGCTTCATCCTGCGAAATATTGTAGAAGGAAGCTACGTCACCAGCCAGACCGGTCAGAGATGTACCCATCTGATAGGCTTGCTCTTCCGTAAAGCCGAACGCCTTCGCCATCGCGCCGAAAGTACCGGTGTACTTCTTGGCCATTGTCTCCGACAAACCGAAGGAAGCGGCCGCTGACTTCGCGAACTGATCCACCTGGGCGCTCATCTGCGGGAACGTAACATCCACAACGTTCTGTACTTCCGACAGATCGGAACCAAGCTCAATGCAGGACTTTCCGAATTCTACCAGCTTCTTGACAGCAAAAGCGGAGGCAATCATAGCCCCCGCTTTCTTTGCCATATCCGCGATCCCTGACAGCTGCTTTTTAAACCCATTGGAGTTTAATGAGAGATCCAGGGCGATCTCTCCCACACTATCTCTTGCCATTTAACCACCTCCTCCCGCCATCTGAATCAGTGCCTGCTTAATATTCTCCAGAGCATCCGTCATTTCTTCTTTGCTTATCGTTGCCTTGTTTCTGGCCATCCAGGAATCCCGAATCCGTCTCTGCTCCTGCGTGTAATGCTTCAGGATATCCGGATCAGTCTCCGACCGGATCGCCACCACACGCCCCAGAGCCGTCTCCGGCCCGATTCCGGACAGAAGCGCCGCGAACTCATCCCAGCGCATCTGTCGGAATTCCTGTGATGCCAGGCTAAGCCCATACTGTGACCGCATCGAAGACAGGATCAGGTCAAAGTCTTCGAACAGATCATAGTATGGGTCAGTCCTCTTTTTTCGCGGATACCTCGTCCATATCGACGCCGGTCACTGCGGATACGGCTCCCATGATCACCGTCTGGAAATCGTTGAAGCTCAACTTCATGGCGTCCAGCTTCTTCCTCTCCTTCTCATCAAAAAGGAGCTCGTACATGTCAGAGATATCCTTGGGCTTCATGTCGTCCCCGTTGCCCAGGCGCTGCATTACCTTCAGCATCGTTGGAGCATCTGCGTTCACCTCAACGGTTACATTCTTAATCTTCAGTTTGGGAGACTCCTCGAAGTTAAGCTTATCTGTAATATCAACAATCATGCTTTGCTCTCCTTACTCCGACAGCGTTGCTGCGGTGATCTGCGGCTTTCCGTTGCTCATCACTTCGAATTCCAGAGGCGCCACATTGGTGGAATCACCGGAATACAGAGATGTTACGCTGATAACCGCTCCGGGGAAAGAAATTACAGTGCCGTCAGGGAACGTCCACTGGAAGCTCTTCTCCGCGTCTCTGCCGTTTACAAACGCCAGCCCAGCCACCGTATCATTACCGGGGTCGCCGATATTCCTTTTCGCCGTAACGGAGATCGTCACTGACTTGGCCGTCATCAATCTGCGGGTCCATCCTTCCGTGTCGAAAGGCGTCCACTCCTCCACGCCATTGTCAAAGCTTACAGAGAAGCTCTCGCAGTCTGCGATATTCTTGTACGACGCTTCCGCTCCGGATGCTGCCGTATCAATCTGAAACTGATTTTCATAGCAGGGCAGTACGCCCGTCTTCTTCTGTGCCATTCTCAATTACTCCTTTCATAGATCATGTCCAGCCAGATAACACGTTCATATACTCCGGCGTCATCCGGCCCCACATCCACCGGTTCCGGTACCATCAGGCGGATGTAATAAACTCTGGTACCTCCGATTGTCACATCCTCTGCCTGCTGCAGCTGCCGAAACAGCTGTGCCGCTTTTTCTTCTGTCTCCCTGGCGTTCTTATTCCAATGCAGCAGAAGGGAAAGCTGTTTGATATCGTAAGATGTGCAGTCCAGCCCGCCGATCGCAATATGTGCTTCTCCGGAAGGCTTTCTCTGGTACACGCCCAGAGACTTCGGCTTCTTGCTGTCCAGTGTTCCGATATAGTAATTCTCCGCACCAGCGAATCCCTTCAGCCAGTCGCGGACATCTGCAAGTCCGATCATACGCCGGCCTCCCTTCGGTAAAACTCCTTGAATGCGTTTTTGGCAAACTTCTGCTTTTTCCCTCCGGCCATCCACGGTTCATGCCAGGCGGCTCCCGCATTCGGGTTCTCATCCTTCTGGAACTCGTATTCCGGATGATAATACAATCGTCTGGCATACGGCGTGGCATTCACCAGGGAAACCGTCCCCTTCGAACTCTGCTCCGTATCCACAAAGGTACTGTCATTCTGCAGATTGCCGGTATCAAACGGCATCACCTGCGCCTGTACTTCTTCCGTATGCAAAGCCTCCGCGGTCTGCTCCAGCGCGCGGATCGATGCCTGTGTCAGCTGCCGCAGGCGGCCATTATTAATTCGGATTCGACTGTTTGCCCGCAATTCAGACCACCTCCAGTTTCGTATAATTCACACTGCCATCCGGGTTTCTGGCTTTGGTTCCCTGCAGAATCTGCCGCGTCTCCTCTCCGATCACTACGATTCCGGAAGAAATCACTGCCAGATCCGGCGCAATATCACCGGGGAAGACCGCGACCCCGGAGAGCTGCGTATACTGCTTCTCTCCCGTCCGCACAATCTTCGCGCTGTCCTGCCAGTTACACATCAGATCCGCCGTAAGACACAGCAGCGGCTCGCCGTCTTCGGATACTCCCTCCCGGTTAAGCTCCACATGGATCGGCGTCCGGCATGTCCACGACGGAACCAGCTGAGGATACTTCATAACAACTACCTCCCGATTCCCCGGAACGTCAGTCCGGTCTGTTCCAGAAGACTGTACAGCTCGCGCGGCATCGCCACGCCTTTATCCAGGAATACATTCCATCCGGCGGTCAGCGTCATGCTTACGCCATTGATCGAGTACGAGGATAACGCGCAGTCCAGCGCCTCCCGGTTCTCCGCCTCGAAGTCTGCCTGACGGCATACAACTTCCCGGATCACATCCTGCTGAAACTCCGTTAATGCAGAAAATCCCCGACCTACAATGCGGCTGTAAGTCAGGGAATCAATATGCCGGCTGGCGTCCCGGAGCCGGAGGTCAAGCTCCGATTCCGGGATCGATGTGCCCCGGTACGTCTCCAGATAGTACTTCGGTGTCACATACGCCTTATATGCCATATCTGTCTCCTTATCAGGTCGTCTCCACGGTATCCACATCGACGAAGATACTGTCGATCTTACCGTCCAGGCCATTCGGAAGAACGAAAGTGTCCGACAGGCTGCGGTTCTGGTAGAGATAGCCGTCACCCTTGGTATGTGCGCCAGGCTCGAAGAAGTAGATACTGGAGATCTTCGGAACCGTCTTACAGGTCTCCAGGCAGGCCACAAGAACATTGATCTTGTGCGCACCGGTCACTCCATCGCCCGCTCCGGTATCCGATTCCGCCTTCTTCGCTCTCGGCTGGAATCCACCCTTCTCCGGCTCCCAGTCAAAGGCGTCATAGAAGCGCTCATCATCGATGACTTCCATCACGGTCACACCGTCAATGTCTGTAACACGGGTTTCAATTCCCATACCGCCTTCCGCAATCTGAGTCATCTCAATCTTGCGGGTGAACTCCGTGGACTGCTCCAGCGCATCCATGATCGCGGAAGTCACATACATAATCAGGGAACCGTTCGCCTTGTAACGTCTCAGCTTGCCCTTGCTCAGAATGTCCTTCAGCATCCCGAAGACCTTGGCCTTCGTATATCCGGCTGCTGCTGTACTCGAATGGTAATCAGCCTCTTTCTGCGCTGCCTGAGCCACTTTGGAGAAGAACAGTGCGTCCGTCTCCGGCACCACATGCGTCTGTTCGAAGACACGGCTGATGTTCTGGATCGATGCGGTGGAGTTGGTCTCATCCACATCCGCCTTATCCACCAGAAACTCAATGTCTCTGTCATGGGCCAGCGTGTAGGGAACATCCTTCTGCGTGTACTCGCCGGTATTCCATCCGCCATTCCGGCTGTGATTCTTAAAGCCGGTCGTGCTCATCTGGGTAAAATGGAAGGTCTTTACGCCCACCCATCTTACATTATCGGTTACAAAGGGAGAAGTCAGAGTTCCCTGAATCAGGATCTCCAGCAGCTCCGGACTCCATGCTTCTGCGTAGTTTAAATTCGGCATTGTTTATGCTCCTTTCGTTTGATTCGTGTTTAATGAAACCGGTTCCATCGCTTTGTCGGCATCGGAGTCGGAGGATTGCCTCCTTCCGGCTTCTCACTGCCTCCGCCGGTCCCGATCTGGACAAAGCCGTGCTTCGAACCTTCCGTCGGCTTCAGCGCCGGAACATCCTCCAGCACCTGGTTCAGAGCCTTCTTCATGGCTTCGTCATCCACCTTGCCATCCTGTGACAGGCAGTTCGTCAGATCCGCCATCTTCAGCAGGTACGGAATCGTCCTGGCATCCATCCCCATCTCGATCGCGGATACCGTGGCTGCATTCTCCAGCAGCAGGCGCCTGCTCTCGGCCTGCGCGGCGTTAAGCTGTGCCTGCATGGCCTCCACATTCGGCTGAGAGTCTGCTTTCTGCTGCTTAAAGGCAGCGATCGCAGCTTCCGCATCCGCCTGGGAAAGTCCCTGCTGCTTGAAATAGTTCTTCAGCACAGTGTCTTCCGCTACGTTCTGCTTACCCTGGATAATACCGGCCAGCTTCTCATAATCGAAGCTCGGAGGTGTGATGTTCTGGCCTCCCTCCTGCTGGTTCTGGCCGGAAGCTCCTCCTGCAGGATCACCTGCCGGCGGCTCCGCTCCGCCATTTCCATCGGGTGCGAAAAAGCAAATGGTCTTCAGTCTCATGGTCTTCGTGCTCCTTTCAGTTTTCGGTGTGTCTCACCATGTCAGTTTTATGGGTGTCTCCCGATCAGTTGTTATCCCGGTGTCTCCGCGTAGTTTTACGCCTTCGGGCAAAAAGAGTAAAAAAATAACACGTTATTGAGTTACTAACTCGTTTTCGTGTTACTTAACTCAATAAACGCGTTGTTATCGCATTTCTATAGCTTTTCTATGACTTCGTTATAGCTTTTCTATAGCTTTCTAGGACTTACTCTTCCGTGTGGCAGGCATTCGAAATCTTGCCATACACATCTTCGTACAACTCCTGCTTATCGCCGTTATATGTATACTCCGCATAGATTCCGTCTCCGCTGACCGTGGTGCTTGCCAGACACTTATAATTCTGGAGAGTCTTGCAGCTCCATACAATGAAGACATTGCTCAGCTCAATCGGTGTCTCCGGGCGATTTTTATTGTACCATTCAACCAGCTTCTTCTTGCATACGCTTTCATAGTGACTCATTCCTGTAATGATCATATGTTCTCCTTTCCTGGCATAAGAAAACCACCCGCCGGGTAGTGGGTGGTTTAATGTCTTCATATACTGTAGGCCAACTCATTTGTAATATATGCTTCATAAAATAATATCGACCGCTACTTGATTTGGAACTCTTCCGGAACCTCAATATCCTTCGCGTGATCCAGCAACTCCCAATTACGCTCGTCAAACAAATGAAACGGAAGGATTCCTTCTCCGTCCTTTTTTATTGCAATAGCTTGTTTTCCGTAAAAAACAGTCGGTTTTTTAGAGCCTCCTGAAAAAACCCAACGATCACCAACGTCTCTTATGCTATATAAGCCGGTGTCATTGTCTACTTTTTCAAAATACTTAAGAGCAGTTTGACATGCTAACATAAATTCCATACAAGTTACTCCTCCTTACACGCCGTTATCCCCCTGTCAGATACCGTCCTATCATCAATTCTCCAAAACGAAGTTTGCCCATCCTTCGCTTGTCCGAAAACATCAGCTGTATACTCTCCACCACTTTGTGGATCTAAAAATCTTATCTGTCCATGTTCTTCTTGCGCAACAAATACATGCCCAAAGTTTTGCTTTTTCCAGTCGATTGCAATTTCTGCCCTTGCTCCATCCGGCCACTCCTCAAAAGCATCTTTTATCTTTTGGTAAGCATCCTCTCCTGCATGTATTGTTTTTACATCTGGTTCCACCCATGCAGCTTCCGGATGTCTTGAGAGATACTTGTTTTTTCTCTCCGGCTGCGCTGTTACATCGTACTTTCGCATACGCATTTCGTATGCAACAACACAGTTATAACAGTTTCTGGAATATTCATCGCTATTAGCCCAACGGTAATTCGGATTCACTTTCTTCAAATCCAAATCGTCAGCGGTTCCTTCCAGACGCTTCCACGTTTTAGGGATTCCCTTGTAAGTCATTATAGCATTTCCACCGCGGCTTTCAACTGCCTTTTCCTGTTCCCAGGCATTTTTCCTGGCGGTGTACCGCCTTTTGTTCTCCGGGTCCAGCGAGTAATCTGCCAGCCGTCCGAACTTCCCCCGCTGCCGCTCTGCGTACTTCTTCTGAGCTTCCTTCCGGTTGTCGTTCTCGATCTGCTTCAGTTCTTTTCTTGTGAACTTGCTGTCCGGCGGCGTGCTGATCCCCTCAAAGTAAGTCGTATGACCATCCTTGCATCGCGGATGGTACAGCCCGGCTGCGATCGCCGTACTCATCAGCGGATAAGGCCCGTCTTTGCGACTGCCTCCGCTCCACACATCATCGATCAGTACCTTTCCTACCCAGGGCAGGCACTTCGGACAGGGATTCCCGCGCTTATTCATGATTACCGTGGAGACACCCCATTCCTGACGCTTCTGCCCCTCTCCCTGCAGCTTTGCGCGCTTGCAGGCGGTACGAATCGCCATATCCGCATAATCGGCAAGCGTATGCCTTGCGCCGTTCTTATACTGGACACAGTTCAGACCGGCCGCCAGCATGTCATGCGTGGCCATGTCCACAGCCTTCTCATACGTACCGGCGCCACTCGCGGCATATACCTGTGCATCGAATACGACTCTCCGGTACTGGTCGTTCGCCATGCGAAGAATCGCTGTCTCCGCTGTCCGCATATCGTTCGTTGTCGCCTGGATCAGCGCATCCAGCTTCCTCTGATTCACCCGGAAGAAGATGCCCTGGATCATGGCATCCGGCAGATGACTGTAGCCGGTAAAGCCCCGGCGGATGGCATCCAGGATTTCTTCTTCCTGCTCCATGCCGCCGGTCTCATGCGCGGCCCGGATCGCGTTCTCAATCCGCTGATTCAGGGAGGAGAACTGTCTGCCGAATTTTCGTTGGTTCTCTGCCCGGTAATGTTCCAGGCTCCGCAGCTGTTCCGTCTGCCACTGGCTCCATTCATAACCGTATGCGCTCTCTTCCGCCCGGTGCCGGTCCATATTCCGGATCATGGATGAAATCAGTTCTTCTTCGATTCGCTCGAACGCCCGTGAAATGTCGTATTCTTCTGCCATCCGGTTTATCCTCTGTTGCTATGTACCTGAAAGCCCTGGCCGCGGTATTCCCGGATCTTCTGCTTCAGCTGTGTAAGGCTCTCACAGGAATCGTTCCGGAGTTCCGCGTAATCGGCTTTCTCTACCGCATAAATGCCAAAAGGGACCTGCTCAGACGCTACTCTGAGAAGTCCCCGGTATTCCTTCCTGCTCATCTGGTACAGGCGATTCATCACTCTGACCTTCATCATCCTTGATCTGTACTCCTTCTATGCTGACCTCCGGTTCTGAGAGCTCTGCAATGCCCTGCTCTGCTTTCAGTCTGGCAACCTCTTCCGCTTTCCACTCTTCGTCCCTGGAATCGCCGTACAGCTCCTCCACAGATGCTTCAATACTCATGATGCCGCCGGTCTTGCCCTTTGATACTGTCTCCACCTGAGACTCGAAGGAGGGATTCGCATATTCGCCGAACGGAATATCCACTTCCACCGGCTTCATCGCCTGACCATTCAGCAGACGCCAGGCATTCACACACGCTTCTACGACCTGCGGAAGTGTCTCCTGCAGTGCCTCTACAATCGCATTGCGGGTATACAGCGTTGTCTTCTCTTTCTCTCGCTGTGCTTCCGCATTGTCCAGCTTCTTCGTATCAATTCCCAGTGTACTGGGGCTGATGATTCCCTGCAGGCACAGATCCAGCGCCGTGATATACGATGCCAGGTAACTCTCATGCGGAATCGCCGGCTGCTCCGTGTTGATCTGGTTCTTACCGCCTTCCGCCATATTGTCACCAGATGCGATGAAGCGGTTATCGAAAGCATTTGGCTGCAGGAAAGTGCCCGTCTCCGGATCTCTGGGAATACAGGATTCCGGGATGTATGTCTTGGCTCTTCCGGCCCGCAGCGCATCCATCCACTGGGACCAGGCTTCATCTACCGCATCGAAGCTGTCCAGTTTGCTGTCAAATATAGAGCCACCGCGTCCTTCATACTTCGCTGACTTATACACACGGAACGGAATCGCCATCATCAGATCTTCATCAAAAGTCCAGTCGCTCAGTCCTTTTGTCTGCTCCAGCGTATCCAACGGAACCATATTCTCACCCGCATACAGCTCATTGCGGATATAGCCTTTTCCGTAATGCTCACACAGTACGTACTGGCGGCCTTTCGCCTTGTACGGAGTCTTGAAGATGACTTCCTGCAGGCGCTTCCGATTGTAAGTCAGCTCGATCTGATCTCCCGGATACCATTCCAGGATTGGATATTGGCTCAGCGTTGTGTCAAAGGTCACTTTAAAAGCTCCGTCACCCACTACAAGGACATCCTTCAGAACTTCTTCCAACAGCGACCGCAAATGATTTTCTTCGTCAATAGCGTTCCAGAGCTGTTTGGCTCCTGCGTCATCGAAATCAAAATCATTCATATCCGCCAGGACAATGCTTCCAAGAATCCGTACAATCAGGTGCGGAATACCGATGTGCAGCTTCCGGATCTCCATGCCCGGAGAGCTGTGTGACGCCCAGAACTTGTATTTATCCGCATAAGAATTGCACTGAGCATACAGCTGATCCAGCTCGTTGCTGTCGCCCCGGTACCAGATCCGGTTCATAATTGCGGATAATTCAAAGTCCGCCATCTCCATGATGTTTATGCTGTACTTCGCTGCCGTCTGGATATTCAGCCAGCTGCGAAGGCCTGTCTTGATCTTCTCCATAATGCTCAACGTTCTTCCTCCCTGAGACCAATCATGGACCGGTACGGAATCCATCCGTACTGGTTCGCGTTGATCGTGTGGTCGTTTCTGTCTTCGGGCATGTCTTTATCCTCTGCCCAGCTGTATCGTTCCAGTTCGCTCAGATGATTCACACAGGTATCCAGTACCAGGTAATCCCCTCGCTGAATCCATCCCTGCTGCAACTTGATACGATCCAGGATGCCGAACTTCTTATAGGCGTCCCAGAAATTGTACAGGCATCCGTTCAGGCGCTTGTACTTCGCCAGCTCTGTCATGGTGGCCTGATCGGCGTTGTCCACGAAGATATCTTTCGCAAATCCCCATTCCTTCCGGCACTGCTCCAGGAAGGATACCAGTCTCACCGCCACATCGCTCGGCGCGATCGGTTGATCCAGGTTTGTGTTATTGATTACATTCTCTGCCAGCGTAATCAACTTGCGGTCTGTCGTGATCCCCTGGAAGATCATTGCGATCGTATCCGGAGATTTCGAAGAATACGCCGTATCCAGTCCGGCGGTAAACTTCCGGAAGGCGATCCGCTCCTCTTCGATCTGCTGATGCAGCCATGCTGCCGATACCACATGCTTCTTCCGGTTGAAGCCAGGGAATACCAGGCCGGTCGCTTTCCCTCTCAGCCCTTCGATCTTGTTCTTATAGATCTTCGTGCCTTTGGGTGTATTGGATACTATTTTCTTCAGCTTCTCTTTACTGAGTCCCAGATTATGGGTAAAAGAAAAGAACCAGTGAACCCATCCGGGTTTTGGTTCTTCTTTTAGTTCGTCTCTTATTTCCCTGGGCGTCTCTGCTTCCCATTCCGGCAATGGCCGGGAGCAGTTGATAAACTCCTTGTATATTGGCAGATTCGGATCATCCGGGTTCAGCGTTCCGATCAGGTAATCGCAGCGCATCGCCGCTTCTCGTACAAAGTCAATATCCGCTGTATTGATCTCGTCGATGTACAGACATCCGTACTGTCCGCCCAGTGCCTTCTGCCATTTCTTCCGGTCGCCATATCCCATGACATACACGATCTTATCTCCGCAGGATGTATGGAACAGGATATGCGGAATCTTATCTTCCTTCGTACCGTTGCCGTTGTATTCTGCCAGAACTCCGAAATCATCCAGGATACCCAGATCCTTATTGATGATGTTCTTCTCTGCGCTGCCGATGTCCTTGGCCGCAAGGATATGCAGCTTCTTCGGGGATTCTGCTACTTTAAGCATGAACTTGAACAGTCCTACCGTGGTCTTGCCCGCCGCCGTGGTTCCTTCCAGGAACTCTACGGGAGCATCACAGCGAAGGAATGCCTTATACTTATCCGAAAGCAGCAGGTGCTCGGTTCCCATACGCTACTCCCGAAGCTGCTGAATCAGAGCGTCCAGCTTGCCCTGTTCCGCCTGCAGTCCAGAGAGTTCCACACGGTCTGTAAACATTCCAAGATGCCTGCCGAGAAGCTCCAGCGCTTTCAGTTTGGATGTCAACCGGAACTCGGTTTCTTTTACATATCCGTTCTCTGTTTCGATTCCCCTGCTTCTCATCCATTCAATGCCGGCCATATCATCGCGGGAAACATTGCTTTTCATATTCCCGTTCTGATCGATGAGATCCGCGATATTCAAGAATGCGATCTTCGCCAGCTCATTCACCACACGATCCTGGCTGATCTTCGTTCGGCCGGAGCGCTCTGCAATTGCTTTTGAAATTGCTTTCTGAATACTAACATTTGCCAATAGTCGTGATCCCTGCTCATTTGCTGTCTTCGCCGAATACCCGGCTCGTATTGCCGCCTGAGTGGCGTTCAGATCCATCAGGTATTCTTCTGCAAATCTCTTCTGTTTTTCTGTCAATGCCATCCCGGCGCTCCTTTCTCTCCACGAAAAAGCCGCCTGACATTTCTGCCGGGCGGCCTCTAGGAGGAATTTACTTTATGACTCACGATGGTGTCTGCTTTGTTTTTGGTATGGCCTCCCGTGAAGGAGGCCTGTGGGGTAAAAAGAATAAGTTTTCAGGGGAAAACTCGTCTTATGGAAGCTGGTGTGCTCCCCGTCAAGAGGACAATAAAAAATAATAAATTTTTGTATCGTCAGCCATGCTATGGCTGGCGATAT
>JAJEQR010000065.1 GCA_020687485.1 Hominifimenecus microfluidus
CAGATTCCGATGAACTCATTGGAGTGAATGAAGCCTTCCACGATCTCCTCACGGCTTACGCCACTGTTCAGCTGAGCTACCCATGCCTTCTTGCCAGTAGCGTCGGACTTACGGTTCAGCAGAGTTGCATACAGCATCTCTACGAATGCGTCGTTGCTGGTGTTCTTCTTCGTGTACTCACTGCTGAAGATGAAGCCCTTGGCAACTTCTTCACCGCCGTTGGCGCCGCTCGTAAGCTGAGATACCCATGCAGCCAGTCCCTTCGCATCCGGAGTTCTGCCGAGAACATTTTCGTACAGACGGGCTACAAATGCTTCTACATCGGTGTATACCGGTTCTTCCGGATCGTCATAAGTTCCTGCGAACAGGTTGCGTACCCACTGGCTTACGCTCTCTTCGTATACGGTGTAATCGTAATCCATCGTATACTGATACTTGTTGTAGTTCGCCTCAGCGCCGGTGAAACGATAGGTATCACCAACCGCCAGTGCGGGCTGTCCTGCATTGACATCCGTGTATGCATTCTCAATGTAGTTCCATGCTACAACCTTGGTTACGGAGTGATCGGTCTCACCCCACTGCTTGAACTTCCAGGACTGCAGCCCGGATGCTCTTACGTGACCGTCGATCCAGCTCTCGCTCTTGCCGTCTTCACGGTACAGGTTCTTCACGATCTCGATGATATCCTGCTGAGCCGCGGGGTTATCACCATCGGTCTCGCCGTTGAACATCCATACGGCTACTTCGTTCTCGATGAAGGCCTGTACTTCCTTCTCGGACCAGTTGCCAAGGCTGCTGTTTGCCAGAGTACCGTCAAGCTTAACTGCGCTTGCCATGCCGCCCAGGTTACCATTGCACTCTACGAATGCGGTTACCAGATCAGGACGGATACGAATCAGCTCGGAGGTGATCAGGGTTCCCATGGAGTTGCCTACGCCTACGATCTTGTCCTGATCTACGTTCCAGTTCTTCACTGCGTAATCCAGAACACCTGCGATCTCTCTCGGAGACTCGGTCAGATTGGAATGTACGTTTACGCTCATGATGATGGCTTCGGGAACTGCCTCATGCCACTTGGTCATCATGACATCGTATACTGTGTTGTCACCCAGGTTGGTTGCCGGTGCATATACGCCTGCCTGATTCAGATCGGTCAGCTCCCAGTAGCATACGCCGCCGCCAGCCTGGTAGAAGATTACAGGGTACTTCTCAGCACGATTCTTGTCATAACCTTCCGGATAGATTACATGTACCGGAACCTTGCCCTCGGTCTTCTCCATCTCATTGACGATGGTGTAGCCCTCAGCCTTCCAGCCGGGATCTACCATCTCAAGCTTGATGTCGCTCAGGCCGGACTCGTCGGTGATCTCATCCCATACGGAATCCTCCTGCAGGTTGCCGTGGCCGTCGGTGGACTTGATACCATCTTCGATATCCGTTCCATTTACGCAAAGGATCAGATCCAGGTTTTCTCTCGGGAAGCAGCTCTTGCCGGTCAGGTTCGGGTTGATTGCGATACCCAGTTCGTCATTCGCGTCTTCACTTCCGAAGAAGATGTTGCCCTCAGTATCCATGTACCAGCCAGTGGTAGTCATAGCGCCGAAGGTGTTACGGCTGCGGTCAGCAGTCTTATCGGTGCCCTGATCGATGGTCAGAGTTACCACATTGCCATCAACCTTAACATCAGAAGTTTTTACCTCGCCGAAGTAAGGATTTGCGGAACCACGATCATACAGGGTGAAGTCGGCAGCTGCCAGCTTGTCTGCATTTACATCCTCTTCGAAGGTTACGGTAACTTCGCCTACCTTGTAACCGTAGAAGTTCTTAACGATCGTGTAATCAATGTCAGTTACTTCATCCTGAAGTGACTTCAGAATTTCGATCGCATCATCCTCAGCAAATGCGGATGCGCTATAGTAACGGGTTACCGTGCCGTCCTCTGCTACTACCGAGCTGAAGTGCTCCAGGTAATCCCACATCATCGGGATCTCGGTGGTCAGGCAGTTGTGAGGACGATACAGGGAGTTGGTGTACTGTACCAGCGGTACCTGATTCTCATCATACCAGGTGTAGGTCTCGAAACGGTTGTAATCACCGGATACGGTCTTCACCGGCTCGGAGATCGGTACACCAAGCTTCGTCATGTTGCCATTTGCGTCATATTCCGGATTCTGATACTCGAAGCCGTTCACGGTCAGGAAGTACTGATGCCACTCATCGGTACGGTTCCAGCGATCGTCGTATGCGGTACCGGTATCATCCTTACCATTTCCTTCACCATTCAGGAAGTAAGTCGGGATGGACTTGCCGGACTGAGTATCCGGATATGCCTGGAAGAAGGAAGTGGAAGCTACTGCTGCGTAGTACTCCGGAGTCTCCTGTGCAAACTGCTGGCTTTCCATGGAGCCCATGGACTGACCGGTGCTGTATACACGGGTAAAGTCGATATCGAACTTGCCTTCCTCATCCCACGCCTTCATGGTGGAAATCATGTGCTTGTAGCACGCATCACACTCAGCCGGAGTTACTGCTACGGAAGTGTTGTAATGCTCAGCAGCAAATGCAAGGGCTACACCGTTCGCATTTGCGGTCTCCCACCAGCAGGTGGAATCCATGAAGATGATGGAAGTCTGGCTGCCGCCGGCCCATACAGTGATCAGAGGCGCGCCGTTCTTATTCTGTACTGCGGAATCCGGGATGTAATAGAGGAACTCTCTCAGCTCGCCGGATACTTCCTTTACTTCGCAGATCATGGTGCCGGTCTTGCCGTCCGCCATGGTTACCTTCTGCTCTGCGTACAGATCCTCGGATCTGTGTGCTGCTACGATGACATCCGAATAGTCACTGCGTCTCATCAGCGCATTGCCGTATGCGGAAGTGTTGTCGTAACGGGTGTAATACGTATTGAAACCATAGATATCCGCGCCATCCGCCTCACCGGAGGTTACAACCACCTTGGAGATCGGGCCTGCGTACTGAGTCTGCCAGGGAGTGTAATCCTTCGCCTGAGAGAAGACGCCGTTCACGCCTCTGCTCTCGCAGCCGTTGACACCCTTCCAGTAGGATACGCTGTAATCATCAGCTGCATAGCCAACGAACCAGGTCGGAACCGGGATATCCTTATTCTTAATCATGGACTCGCCCATTGCTTCCAGACGGGTCTTGACATCCTGTGTGATATCATATCCATTCGTACCTACCGGGTATACCGTATCGCCGGTTGCGTCCAGATAGCTCTGGCCAGCGCCGGTACCGTTTACATATACCTGAGAGATTACGAAGATCGGATTCTTGGCAGCCCATGCTTCCAGAGGAGCACAGCCTTCGCCATAACCTACAAAGTACCATTCGCCGAATGCGGACCAGTAGTTCACATTCTTCGCGTGATCCGGATCCGGAAGGTCTGCCTTCGGAGTGTTCAGCCAGGTCAGAGCCTCGCTTACATAAGCCAGTTCTTCCTCTCCGCCATTCCAGCCGTCCTCGCCGGGCATCAGGATGTACAGGCACTCGCCGCTCTCATCTGCCAGGTCGAACCAGCCGTTCTCTGCCAGGAAGGTGTAGACATCATCCACATCGTTCGGAACAGCGATTACATGGAAGTAAGGTCTGCAGGAAGCTTCGCCCGGAATGTAAACCTGAATCTGACGGCCACTTGCCAGCGTCTTGGAGAAGTAGCCGGTCATCGGAAGCTGGTTCGCATCCGTGTAATCGTAGCAGGGAGCTGCTACGCCGTCCAGAGACTTCGGAGCGTTAGCATCATCTTTGATTACTACGGCATCGTCCTCAGCAAATGCGGACTCACTGTAGTAACGGGTGATCTTGCCGCTCTCGGATACTTCGTAGCTGAAGTGCTCCAGGTAATCCCACATCAGGCTCATCTCGCTCAGGTAGCAGTTATGCTGACGATACAGCGTGCGGCCTAACTGGAACAGCGGGATACCCTGAGAGTTTCTCCAGTAGTGAGTGATAAAGCGATCATAGTCACCGGCTACTGTGGACTCAGTCTTATCTTCCGGCTGAAGCTCGCCCAGACTGTTTGCAGTCAGAACGTAGTCTACCCAGCTGTCAACCTTGTCGCCGATCGTGTCATCCCAGGGAGTGTTGTGGTCGATGTCGCCTTCACCGAAGATGGTGTAAGCGGGAACCATCGCGTAAGTACCCTGCTGCAGAGTCGCTGCTGCCGGGATACCGGAAGTGGAAGCGATTGCCGCGAACATCTCCGGGTTGCTTGCCATGAAGCCGGTCGTAGTACCGGAACCTGCGGACTGACCGGTGGAGTAGATACGGGTGAAATCGATGGAAGCATCATTACCGTCTACCTTCTCTGCCAGTACAGTCATCAGCGCGTCATAGAACTCTTTCGACTGAACATAACCTACACCTACCGGATTGGTGGTCTGGTTCTCGCCGGGGAAGAGAAGAACAATGCCATTCTCATCCGCTACCTGGCCCCAGCTGGTTGCGTCAAAGAAGATGTTGTTGGTCTGGCTTCCGCCTGCCCATATGAATACTACAGGAAGCTTCTTGCCTTCGTATCCTTCCGGAACGTACATATAGTACTCACGGGGATCATTCTGGCCGTCACCGTTGATATCTGCGAAGGAGATCACGCCAACCGTCATCGTGCCGTGGCCGTCGATCTTCGTGCTGCCAGTGCCGATTACATCCACGCCGGTCAGGCTTTCCTTTACGGAACCGTCTGCTGCGTTCTGCTGAGCCTCTACACGCGCTGCGCTGTAATCCATACGGTATGCCAGGGAGTTTGCGTAAGCAACCGTATTCTCATAGCGGGTGTAAGTATACAGGAAATCAGCCACCGCGGAGGTGCATGCCGCAACATCCTTGACTTCTCCGGATACAGCAACCTTCGAAATCGGGCCTGCGGACAGAGTCGCCCATGCCCTGGAGTCATCCTTCTGTGCGTAAACATTTCCATATACATCATCCGCAGCGGCTTCTGCCTTGCAGTCATTCGCCTGCAGCCAGTAAGCTTCGCTGTCCTTGCCGTAGCCTGCCAGCCAGGTCGGGATCGGGATGTCCTTATTAGTAATCATCTCATCCTCGGTCAGGTTTGCGGTTACGGTATCCTTGAAGCTGGTGTATACGCCTTCGTCGCCGTCCCATACAACATCCTTCACGGTGTCAAGATAATCGTTGTCCACACCTTCATCGTTCATGTAAACCTGAGCGATGACTTCCAGCGGATGAGCGGCTGCCCATGCTTCCAGCGCTGCTGCGCCGCCGCCAAGGCCTGCCAAATAGAACTCACCGAAGGTGGAACCGAAGATATTTACATTGTTCGCATTTACAGGCTTCTTCAGGAAGGACATGGCAGCATCGACATATGCCTGCTCTTCTGCCTGTGTGCCCCACTTGCCGTCTGCCGGCTCCAGAATGAAGAGGCACTCGCCGCGCTCTTCCGCCAGATCCAGCCATCCGCTTTCTTCCAGGAACTTCGTGGTGTCCACGCCGTCCGGAACAGAAACTACGGTAAAGTAGGAACGAACGGAAGCGTTCTCAGAGATATAGAACTTCACGCTGCGGTCTTCGCCGATACTCTTGGTGAAGTAACCGGTCAGAGGAAGCTGTGCCGCCTGGCTCAGATCCACACTGATCTCCTTGATGGAATCCGCGTCGATTGCTGCCGGGCCTTCCGTACCTCTGGTCAGAGCCCACTCGCTGACGCTGTCACCGTAAGTAGTGAATTCCATGTTCGCCAGATCCAGATGAAACTTATTGCTGCCGGGATCTACCTTATAAGTCGCGCCAACTTCCAGATTTACACCATCCTCATATACATCCAGATAAGGAGTCGTCAGATAGTTCCAGGAAGTTACCTTGATGCAGGAATGATGATTCACACCCCAGGTGGAGAACTGCCAGTCCTTGTACATGGAAGATCTCAGGTTGTCCTTGATCCACTCATCCGTATAACCGGCCTCTTTGTAGAGCTCCTTCATCATTTCCAGGGAATGCAGGCCGTAGGTCGGGTCTGCCATGAAGTCCTGCTCACCGTTCAGAACCCAGAAGCAGATACCGTTATCCACGATCGCCTGGATATCCTCATCCGACCAGTTGTACTGCTCCTTGCCTTCGTCATTGTTCTTGAAGGTGGTGCGGTTTGCCGTAGCGATGCAGCCGTTATTTACAATGAAAGCATCCACGATATCCGGATACTGTCTCAGCGCTTCGCTGCAGATACTGGTTCCGTTGGAGTTGCCCTCCAGAACCACGTTCTTGATGTTGTAATTCTCCGTGAACCACTTCAGAATACGGCCAAGCTCCTGACCGGCATCCGGGTTCTTGGAGGAGTATACGTCCGCAGAACCGATGATGACATCGTTGGAAATATCGCCGTCTTCCGCCAGCTTCTTCCATGCGGATACGCAGTTGTCATAGGTTACGTTGGTACCCATATTGGCGGCTACCACATTACCGTCCGCATCTGTCTTCTCATAATAAGAAGTACCAAATCCGGTATTGTAGAATACCAGTGTGATTCCCTCTTCGGAATCCTTGTAGTAATCCTCATAGCTGTCCGGTACATAGTAGTATACCGGGATCTTACCATCGAACTCGGAGTACTTGTCCGGATTTACCGCCAGATTGAAGTAATCTAGCGTGAACTCGTCCAGGTCGATATTATAGGTATCTTCCCATGCGGTTCCGCCTACGCGGTTGCCGAAGCCGTCGGTCAGAGCGATGCCGCCCTCCGGTCTTCCAGTCTCCTCATTCAGAGCGCCCTTACCACCGATGAATACCACCAGATCCAGATTATCTCTCGTCTGGTATCCGCCGTAGGCATAGGAAGCGAACTCACCGGCTGCCGCCGCTTTGTTCTCCGCCTGTGTGATTACGGTGTTGTACTTGTCACTGCCGTCTTTCTTCGCATAGTTCCAGGATGTCGTGCACAGCATGCCGAAAGGCTTGTTGTTCGCGGGCTCCTGGGAGAACGTAAGCGTAACGGTGTGGTCATCCACCATGATGTCCGTAATGTTTGCGCTGCCCTCTTCAAAAGAGCCGTCCGTGTAGCTGCGGTCCCATACGCCGTAGCTTTCTGCCTTGTCCGCATCGGTCATGTCGGTATTCTGACTGAACTGGATCGTGATCTGATACAGTCTCTGACCGTAGAAGTTCGGCTTCGTCGTCGCCTGAATGCTTACCACATTCGCGATCGACAACGCGTTCTCCTCGGCTGCTGCCTGTACCTCCACAGCCTCTGCGTCCACTGTCTCCTCAGAAACCACATCCTCGACAGGAGCCTCTTCGGCTGCTGCCTCTTCGGCTTCCGGGACTGCCTCCGCATCGTCAGCTGTTGCTTCCCATGCGGTCGGATTCTCTTCATCCGCCTGATAGGGTGACGCCATTACGTTCGACGGTACCACCATGGTCGCTGCCATTACGCAGGCCATGATCCGCTTCTGAAGAAGTCGATTTTTACCCATGCTTTTTCCTCCTCTCATCGTGTACTACTTCAGAGCCGTATGAATTGGCAATAAATGTACGAGCCTGGCTCTGAAATAGTTACCGTGGCTTTATCCTACCAGAAAAGCCTCCGGAAAAAAATCTCCAAATCATCTGATGATCTCTTTTTCTTTTCATTTTGTACCGCTTTTTAATAATTGTTCACAAGTTTAAATAATGTACATTTTTTTCATTGCTTATATAGTTGTTTTTTTGTTAATTTTTATTATAATAGGATAAAGAAGCACCTACTTTTTTCTTTTCAGGAGATTATTCTATGAATACAAAGGAAAAACGACATTCCTTTTCCGCGAGAAGCCTTACCTTCCGCATTACCTTACTCTTTGTACTTGCCTCGTTGCTGCTGTGCGCAGTGACGTATATTTTCTTATATATGCAGACAAAGACAAGTTACACCAGACACGCGCAGTCACAGACAGCCTCCCGCCTGACCGCCGTGGATAACCTGCTGGGAACGCAGCTGGTGCAGATGCAGGCACAGATGAATACATTACTGCACAACACAGATGTAACCAGTATGATCACCGCACCCGACCGCGAAGACTTCAATCGCCTATATCAGACGACAGCCGCAATGACACAGCTGATTACATCAAATTCTCTGATTCAGGACATTCAGCTGATTATATACAGCAACCAATCTGTGCTCTGTCCAGACGGAACATTCCTTTCCCTGGAGGATTCAAAGCATGCCTGGGTCTCTGACATCTCACAGTCCATAGGGAAAAACGTGGACAGCCCTGAGGACGCTGACCTAATCTGCCGCGACGGAAAGCTGTATCTGATGCAGAACTACCCGACTGCCAAGCATATCAGCACTTTGCTGCTGACGATTGATTCTGATGCCCTGTATCAGTCGTTATCCGCAGTTCTGGGCGGCTCCTCTCCGATTTATCTCTACGATTCCCAGGGAAACGCACTCTTTTCTTCCTATTACAATTACCCGGAAGAAAAAGCGCTGCTAGCCGGATCACTGATCGCTACGGATAATTCCTGTTCATTCTACAAGAGTGCGCACCAGAAGAATACGGATATCTGCCTTCAGATCTCTGAGATGACCGACTGCCGACTGGTATCCTTTATGAATTCCACGATCCTTGGTTCCGTCTTTTTCTCCGGAATGCCCTATCTGATCCCGATGTTGATCGTAATCCTTGGAGTCTTCTTCCTGTTGGCCGGATACTTCGTACAAAAGATCTGCCGGCCGATCGAGCACCTGGCAGCCACTATGCAGGCGAACAGCCAGTCTGCACTCGCTTCTGGCAGCCAAAAAGCCCAAAAAGGCAACGAGCTGGAGACGATCACACGGATCTATACCAATACAGCCCGCAACGAAAAAGAGATGGCACAGATGCTCTCCCGCATTCAGCCGGAGGTTCAGACCAGACTGCTGTCGCAGATTCTGCTTCACGGCGTACCGGAGAATCGTCTGAACGCGCCCACATGGAGCGCTTTCCTGGAGAACTTCCCGCTGGACAGTCATTACACGATTCTCAGTCTGAAACCGGATTATGGCTCCGGTCCTGTGCCGGATGATGCGGACGTCCTGATCGACCGCATCCAGCTGCGCACACTTGCGGAGGATTTCTGGCAGAATAATTGCCGCTCCTACCGCTTCTTCGTAATGCCGAACGATATGATCGCCGGTGTGCTCTGTTTTACGGAGGAAATTTCCTGCGCACATATCACCATCCTGGTACGCGAATGCCGCAAAAAAATTCTTCATATGATCGGGAACCGCACTTATTACCCCGGCATCGGAGAATGTCACCGGTATTCCAGCCTGACAGAACTAAATCTCGCCTGGGAAGAAGCCTGCAAGGACTTAAGCTATCAGGTCTATTACCGTGCCGAGGCGAAGAAACCGGCGGCAACTGAAGAATCTGTCAACGATGCTTACTATCAGGTACAGCTGCAGCAGATCCTGGAGAATTCCCGCAATCAGAAGCAGGAAACCTTCACTCAACAAGTTGAAACCTTCCTGCAGTCACTAAAAGAGCTGCCCTCTCCGGAATCGCTGCTGCACACACTCTATAACACGATGATCGAGCAGATCCTGAAGAACCGTCAGACTATCAGCGAGCCGCCGGCCTTTTTCCTGCCCGGATTTGAGGAACACCCTTTAAGCGTCCCTGAGAAGAATGAGATTTTCGCCTATCTGAAGAATCTTCTTCTCAGCATCGACACACAAAACCGTCAAAGCGGCTACCAGTATGTACAGACCGCACGCGAATATATCCAGCAGAACCTGGCCGACAGCAACCTTTCTCTGGATTCTACCGCCCGGTATGTCGGAATCAGCAGCCCTTATCTTTCCACACTGTTCTCTCAGGAACTGGGACAGGGCTTCGCCGATTATTTACGCTCCTATCGAATTCAGCATGCCTGCCAACTCCTGACCAGCACCAACCTGACCGTATCGGAGATTGGCTTCAAGGCAGGATTTAACTCGCCGAACAGCTTTATCCGCTCGTTCAAGAAGATCATGCAGCTCACGCCCGGTCAGTACCGGGATACGTATCTGCATAAATATAAATAGCCGCAGCAACCGATAAAACCGATGAAAAAAGTCCCTGGAAAGATATTTCGCGCATATACCGCCGATATCCTTCAGGGACTTTTCCTTTTATTCTTATTTCATCTAATAGACGTGATCTACCGACGCAACGAAAGCATCCCAGAGCTCGGTCATCGCTTTCTTTCCGAAGTATTCCTCAATCACTGGCCCGACAAGTTCCCGCATCTTCTGCTTCTCGCTATCCGGGAAATCCAGGAACTCCACGCCTTTCTCTTCCAGTTCAGTCTGCACCTGCTGCTCATACTCGATACTGTGATCCACATCATACTGATCCAGCATCTGATTCACTGCTTCCAGAATCCAGTTCTGCTGCTCCTCCGGCAGACTTCGGAAGAAGTTCTGGCTCATCCACACAGCATCCATGTAATAGCGGTGATCCGTCCGGATCACATATTTCTGATTCTCATAGAAACGGTACGCCTCGATCACACTGATCGGATTCTCCTCCGCATCCACGACGCCTTCCTTCAGAGCAAGAGAAACCTGACGGATCGGAAGCGCTGTTGTCTCCATGCCGAAGGCCTGCCAGATCTGCGCCTCAATCGTGTTGCTGAAGGTACGCAGCTTTAGCTCCTTCATATCATCAACGGAAGTGATCGGCTGGTTGCTCGTCAGCAACCTCGGCGTCGCCGGGAATACGCCGAGAAAAAGAGCCCCCGCATCTTCCGCCTGTTGGCTGGTCAGCTCCCAGATCGGCGTCCCCGGCTGCATCGCCTCCCACATGCATTCAATCGATATGTCCTGAATCAGAGGGAAATACGCAATCCTGGGAATCGCCTGTACCGGCCCAGTGCCGAAGCGCATATCGATCGTATCATTCATAAAATAGTTCACATCGTCGATATTTCCCAGCGAATCATCCGCATAAATATCTACCGTCATGCTGCCGCCGGAAATATTCTCCAGCGTATCCTTAAAATACAGCGCTGCCCGGTGCAGCTCGCTGCTCTCCGGCATCGTATGCGTAAGGATCACCGTCGTCTCCACCGGATTTCCTTCCATCATCGTATCTGCATCGACTGCCTCAGACTCTGTATTCTCTCCGGATGCAGTGCGGCTTCCCGATTCCGCCGGCATCTGAAGCACCGAAGTGCCCTCCGTACTGACGCCGCAGCCGACCAGCAGAATCGCCAGCCCCAGCAAAAGGCAGCTGCGCAGGCACCTCTCGTTTTTCTTCTCTTTCATTCCTGCTATCCTCCCCTGTGCAGAAATTTCCCATACTTGTCTGGAAAATCTAAACGTCTATTTCTCATCCACTACCTGGAAAATATAGAACTTCAGATAGTATGAATCATCCGCTGACCAGAGGATAGGATGATCCGGTGCCTGTGTACGGTATTCCACCTGACGGAGACGCTTATGCACATTGCGGGCCGCCTGACCGATCGTCTTCGTGAATAACTCATAATCCATGAAATGTGAGCATGAACAGGTCGCCAGGAAACCGCCGTCCTTAATCAGCTTCATCGCACGCAGATTGATCTCCCGGTAGCCTTTCACCGCATTCTTAATCGAACTTCTCGACTTGGTAAAAGCAGGAGGATCCAGGATAACGACGTCGAACTTCTCTCCCTTCGCTTCCAGCTCCGGCAGCAGTTCGAAGACATCCGCGCACTGGAATGTAACCCGATCCTCCAGATGATTTAACGCCGCATTCTCCCGCGCCTGCGCCACACCGAGCTCTGAAGCATCCACACCGATAACGCTTGCCGCGCCTGCCATACCGGCATTCAGAGCGAACGATCCTGTATGCGTGAAGCAGTCCAGCACACGCGCGCCGGAGCAAAGCTTCCAGATGGATTTGCGATTATACTTCTGATCCAGGAAGAATCCCGTCTTCTGTCCGTCCTTCACATCCACCATATAGTGAACGCTATTCTCCACGATCTCAACCTTCGTGTCGAAGGGCTCGCCGATAAATCCGCTGACACGCTCCAACCCCTCTTTCTCGCGCTCTTTCGCGTCACTGCGCTCGTACACGCCGCGAATGTGGATGCCATCCTCCTCCAGGCAGTCCTTCAACGCCTGAATAATCGTCATCTTAAAGCGATCAATGCCACAGGCCAGAGACTGTACTACAATCACATCTGAGAACTTGTCCGCGACAAAACCCGGCAGGAAGTCCGCCTCGCCGAAGATCAGACGGCAGCTGCTGGTATCTACAACGTGCTTCCGATACTCCCAGGCATTCTTCACCCGCATGCGGATAAAGGCTTCATCCACCTCTGTATCCTTATCTCGCGTCATCATGCGGACTCTCAGCTTCGACTTCCGGTTGATGAAACCGCGTCCCAGCGGGTATCCGTCAAAGTCGTGTACCAGGACGATATCTCCATCCTCCACACTTCCCATCACACTTGCCACTTCGTTATCATAGATCCAGGGGCCGCCCGCCTTCAGATAGCGTCCCTCGCCTTTTTTTAATGTTACAATCGCATTCGCCATGTTTCTCTCCTCCCCAAAAAATCAATACTTTTCTACTTATCTTCTAACTCGCGGATAATGATAATATCATTCCGTTTTACTCTTGTATCCTTCTGCGGAAGGATTGAGAGGTCGTCCCGCAGGATCAGGAATACCGTGATCTGGTCAGCTGATTCCAGTTCTTCGATCGTCTTGCCTGCGTCGTGCTTATCTATAAAAATCTCTGCGATCTCCCGGATGTCTGCGTTCTTCATGCGGGAGATTCCGCTCTTCCGCTGGTACTGCTCCACGAAACCGGCGCTAATAATACCGGTAGGGATCGCTACAACGCCGACGCCCAGATATGCGATCACAATCGCCATAAAGCGCCCCAGCGCTGTCACCGGGTAAATATCGCCGTAACCTACGGTAAGCAGTGTGGACATGCTCCACCAGATCCCGCTGAACGCATTTCGAAAGACCGCTGGCTGCGCTTCATGCTCTACACTGTACATGCACATACTGCTGGCGAACATCAGAATCATCACGATAAATACCGAGGATATGATCTGATTGCGCTTCTCATACAGTACGGTTGTGATTACATTGAATGAATCATACTTTGCGTTCAGGCGGAACAGATGAAAGATTCGTGCCACCCGCAACATACGAAAGATCACAAAGCCTGACAGGAAGAACGCTGGGATAATTGTAAGAAGATCCACGATTCCGTCAAAAGAAAACAAAAAATGGAACCGCGACTTCCATTCGCTCCGGTTCGGATAGAGATAATCCGCCGTCCAGATCCGAAGTGCATACTCCACACAGAAGATTGCGAGCGTAATTCCCTCAACCCAGTGAAAGAGCCGAGAAAAGCGCGAAAACTCCTCAAAAGTCTGCAGAAATGTAACCAGAATATTCACGAATATCGTTATGGTAATGAATATATCAAATGCACGGCTGACGCGATTGCTCTTGTCGCCGATCTGAATAATGTTGAAAATTTTTCTCTTCATCGCTCTGTTTTCTCCGATGCCGGTGTATCTGTGCAGGCAGCCCATCCGGACTTCTATAGTATATCTTACCCCGGAAGTGAATGCAACACACATTTCGCCGTCCGGACAACAGCAATACTCTTCTCTTCTGATACTCTTCTCTTCTGATACTCTTCCCATGACAAAGCTCCCAAACCATCTATCGTAAAGGATAAATGAGCGCATACAAAAAGACACAAAAAAGCCTCTGCACCGGAGTCCGGAATCTCTGACCGGTCGCAAAGGCTTTTCTTTTCCTGATACTTATCCTAATATTTACAGCGTCTTCAGCTGCCGCAGTGTCTCTCCGATATCGCCGCGTACACAGACAGCATGGCGGATCTCATCCGGCGCGTAGGTCTCCCGCAGGTTCACACATGCATAAGAAGCGTCCGGCCACTCTTCTGCCATCCTCCAGCTGACCATTGCCCCTACCCCCTTTGTGTTATTGCTTTCTGGCAAACGGTAACCGCCTTGTAACGATTCATCCTCCTCGACTCGATTCCGCATAGCTTTAAGTCATTATACCGCGCGATTAAAAAGAAAAAAACGTCCGTTCGCAGGTCAAAAAGTGCCATTTACTTCTCACTTCACTGATTCACATATTCTTTTAATTTATCCCGCTTATCCACATGCAGCTTCTCCAGAATTGCCGATACATAATGCTTCACCGTATTCGCCGACAGGCCCAGGTGATCCGCGATCTCCTGGTTCGTCCAGTCCCGGCAGGCCAGCATGGCGACCGAGAATTCCATCGGCGAGAGCAAAGCTGTTACCTTTTTCTGCGTCACAGGATTATGAATCTTCATCCAGCCGCGGCTGAAGGCAATCACACCGTTCATCAGATCCTTATAGAGCTGCGGCTCACTCTTACGGATGCAGGACTCCAGCACTCCCTGAAAGAGTCCGTGATGCTCAATGAATGGTTCCAGGAAGCCGTCCGCCTTCGCCATCTTCCAGGCGGTCATGAAGCTCTCCTTCGATGCCTCCGTCTGCTTCAGATTAATCTGGCACATAGACACAATACAATACAGATAAATCATCGCGATCGGATAAGAATCGGGCGAAAATATCAGCGCCGACTGCGCCATCCCCAGCGCCCGCTCGTAATCTCCGTTCAGATATACGCGATGCGCCAGCACATAGACCGCATAGAGACGCAGTCCCGGCGAAAGATACCGGCTGTACTCTTCCATCGGCGGCAGCCCTTTCGGCTGGATATGAAGTAGCACGGAGTTCAGATACGCCGAAAAAACACTGAAAGCCCGAAACTCATCCGGAATCTCTTCCCCTGATGTTTTCTTCATCATCTGCTCGATGCCTTCCCGCCCTCTCTGCGCGGCTGCTATATTTCCCAACGTCAGATTCGAAAAAGTATACAGCAGACACGCAGAAAGTCGAAGAGAATCATCTCTGCTCTCCAGATAGGCTTCCACTGCCTGCGAGCATGCCTCCGCCTGTCCGGAGAAATAGAAAAGCTCTGCCTGTGCAATATCCGCCAACTCCCTGTCTTTTATATTTTTCACGATATTTTTTGCCTGCCCCGGTTCAAAGGAACTTCCAATCAAAGGCATTACCGTACGTAATTCTTCTGCCATCTTATACTCCTGTGACTTATCTTCTGCCGTTACTTTCTTTAAAAAGCGCCTTCCGCTCTGCCTTCTAATATAGCATGAATATACGCGCCTTTCAATGCCGAGCACTCAGTGATTCTTTTTCCGACGCAAAAGACATACGGTTTCTACCCCGCTGGTGAAAGGGAACATGTCCACGCACTTTACACGTTCCACACAGTATCCAGCCATAAGAAATGCGGGCAGGTCTCTGGCCAGCGAGGTGGGCTTGCAGCTGATATAGACCATACGCTCCACACCATAACCTACCATCTGACGAATTGCTTTCGGGTGGATGCCGTCGCGGGGCGGGTCCAGAATAATGGTGTCCGGACGTTCTGTAATCGTATCCAGTACTTTCAGGACGTCTCCTGCAATGAACTCACAGTTCGTAAGACCGTTCTCCGCCGCGTTGATCTTCGCCGCTTCCACGGCTTCCTCTACGATCTCCACACCGATCACCTTCTTTGCGACCGGCGCCAGGATCTGAGCGATCGTGCCGGTACCGCTATAAAGATCGTACACCAGCTGTCCGTCCACACTGCCGACATACTCTCTGGCCAGGGAGTACAGAACCTCTGCTCCCAAAGAATTTGTCTGAAAGAACGAAAATGGAGTAATCTTAAAACGCAGTCCGAGAAGTTCTTCATAAAAATGGTCCCGACCGTAGAGCACAATTGTCTCCTGACTCTGTACGGTATCCGCCGGAAGATCGTTGATCGCCTGTAGAATTCCGGCATAGGTACCGTTAAGAGGAAGTTTCTGCAACATGGATACGAACTCCTCATCCGCGCGGTATGCGGAAGTCGTCACCAGCATTACCAGAATCTCCCCCGTCTTTACCGCTTTTCTTACGACAAGATGGCGGAGTGCTCCGGTGCGCTGCATCTTCCGGTAGAAGGGAATGCCCTTCTCCGTAAAGTAATCCAGTGTGGCACGCAGAATCTGGCGATAATCCTCATCCACAATCCGGCATCCGTCCACAGTGACAATATCATAGAAGCTCCCCCGCTTGTGCATGCCGAGCGTCATCGGTCCATCCTTCACGAAATCACCGAAGGAAAACTCCATCTTATTGCGGTATTCGGACTGCCGGGGACTTTCCTCGATGCCTTCGAAAGGAAAATCCTCTCCGAGTACCGGAGTGAGGAGCTGACGAACCTGCTCACTCTTGATCTTCAACTGCTCCTCATAGGGGATCGTCTGGTAAGCACAGCCTCCGCAGACTCCGTAATGGGGACAGGGACTCTCCGTTTCCAGCGGGGATGGTGTAACCACACGCTGCAGGCGGCCTTCCATGCGATTGCTGCCATTTTTCGTCACCACTGCCTCAATTACCTGGCCGGGAATGGTATTCTTCACCACCATTCGGGAATCTTCCACTGTCAGAATGCCTTTATTCGGGAAAGACAGGCCTTCCACCGTTCCCGTAACTACTGTTCCTTTCTTCATATAAAAGGGTCCTTTCTCTCCAAAAATCTTCGAACCAAAAATATCAAATGAAAAAGGGTCGTCTGCGGACGACCCTTTTCTGAATTCTCCCGGATAGATTACTCTTCCGTGTGCTCCTCTTCCTCGTCATCATCGAAGAAGTCCTCCATATCGTCATCATCGAAATAGAGGTCATCGTCAAAATCATCAAAATCATCTTTGATAAAGAAACGATATACACCATAGGCAATTCCGGCGATAGCTACTACGACGCCGACCAAAGCAAGGATCGTTACGATACAGCGCTTCGTCTTGTCGCTCTCTTCCTGCTTCTTCAGAATTCCGCTTAATCCGCTTGTCGCTAACATTTCTTCTACTTTGCTCATATTCATGTCATCCTTTCTTCATTTTTGTATATCCGCTTTGTATATCATACTTAGTATAACATCTTTCCCTATAATTTACTATACCCAATTTTCAATCTTTTCAAAATCTTCAGTTTTTTCGATGCTCTGCTGCCAGGATTACAGCTTCTCCAGCTTCGCAAAGGAGGCGAATAGCTTCTTTACGCCGGCCTGATCAAAGGATACCGTGATCTCGTAATCACGCTTCCCATTCTCGATCTCCAGGACCGTTCCCTCTCCAAACTTCATATGACGGACACGATCGCCTTTTCCGTAGTTCAGGCTTCCCGCCTTTTCTACCTTGAATTCCTTCCCCATGTAGGCGGCGGAACTCTTCTGATTCAGCACATTTGGGCGGGGACGGTAGCTTCCAAGGTGCGCTGGCTCACTGCTTCCGGTTCCGCCAAAGGAGCTCGTGCCCATGCCGGATGCTGTCGGAGCACCGGGGCGCATGGAGGAAGACGCAGCTCCCATCGCGCTTCCCGCGGGTTTGCGGACAGCCCTCCCTGGAACGTCGAGCAGCAGCGGAGGAATCTCCTTGATAAAGCGGGAGGGCATCTCCGCATGGGTCTCGCCATTGATCATACGCGTGCGGGCAGATGTCAGAGTCAGCTTCTGTCGCGCGCGAGTGATGCCGACATAGCACAGGCGACGTTCCTCCTCCAGATCCGTATCATCTTCCGACTTAATCGACATCATGCTGGGGAAGAGCCCATCCTCCATACCGCTTAAATACACACGGGGGAATTCCAGTCCCTTGGCGCTGTGCAGCGTCATCAGCACCACGCGGTTCTCATCCTCATCCAGGCTGTCCACTTCCGCGACCAGAGCAACCTCCTCCAGGAAGCGATCCAGCGCCTCCGCATCCTCCGGCTCATCGTGAAGATCCGCCGCCTTGTTGATCAGTTCCTGCAGGTTCTCCAGACGCGTCTGAGACTCGATTGTCTTCTCCGCATTCAGTTCCGCGCGATACCCTGTATCATCCAGAATATGTTCCAGCAGATCCTTCACAGTAAGGAACTGCGCCTGGGAACGAAGCACCTGAATCTGATGCACAAACTCCGCAATCTTCGCTCCGGCTCTTCCCAGAGAAGGGATATGCTCCCAGTCAGTCAGTGCGTCATAGAAGCTCATGCCGTACTGATCCGCATAGGTCATTACCTTGCTGATCGAGGTCGCCCCGATGCCGCGGCGAGGTACGTTGATGATTCTCTGTACCGCCAGATCATCCCTACCGTTAGCCACTGTCTTCAGATAGCAGATCAGGTCTTTGATCTCCTTTCTCTGATAGAAGTTCACGCCGCCAACCAGGCGGTAGGGAATATTATTCGCCACAAATTTTTCTTCCAGTACACGAGACTGCGCGTTCGTCCGGTAAAGCACTGCGCAGTCTTTATAATCGAAGGTATTGCGATGCTCTTCAATATCCTTCACGATGCCATACGCCTCGTCATAAGCGGTATCATACTGGATATAATTCACCTTATCGCCCTCTTCGTTGTCCGTCCAGAGCACCTTATCCTTTCTTCCGTGGTTATGACGAATCACGCCGTTGGCGACGGCCAGGATGTTCTTCGTGGAGCGGTAGTTCTGCTCCAGCTTCGTCACGGAAGCGCCGGGAAACGATTTTTCAAAATTCAGGATATTCGTGATATCCGCGCCGCGGAACTTATAAATGGACTGGTCGTCGTCACCGACCACGCACAGGTTTCTGTGCTGCTTCGCCAGCAGCCACACGATCTTAAATTGCGCAGTATTCGTATCCTGATACTCGTCCACCAGGATATAGCGGAAACGCCGCTGATACTCCTCCAGAACATCCGGATAATTCTCGAAGAGCTCTACCGTCCGCACCAGAAGATCATCGAAATCCATGGCATTGTTATTCTTCAGCTGTGCCTCGTATTCCGTATAGATATCCGCGATCCGTCCCTCCCGGAAATTGCCCGCGGATCTGGTCTGGAACTCCGCGCTGGAAATCAGCTCATTTTTCGCCGCCGAAATCCGGGAAAGAATAGCCCGGTCCTTATAAAGCTTCGGGTCCAGATCCATCTTTTTTAAGATCTGGCGCATCAGCGTCTTCTGATCGTCCGTATCGTAGATCGTAAAATTATTGCTGTAGCCGAGAAGATCCGCATGACGGCGCAGTATTCGCACACAACTGGAGTGGAAAGTTGCCACCCACACAGAATTGCCATCGGCTCCGACCAGGTCATCGACACGCTCACGCATCTCCGCCGCTGCCTTATTCGTAAAGGTGATCGCCATAATATTCCACGGCATCACATGCTTCTCCTCAATCAAATAAGCGATCCGGTGGGTCAGCGCCCGCGTTTTGCCCGATCCGGCTCCCGCCAGAACAAGAACCGGCCCCTCCGTCGTAAAGACCGCCTCCCTCTGTTTATCGTTCAGTGTATCGTAAATAGCGTTCATACGCTTCCTCCTTTTTATCTCTTTCGAAGAAAATGGCTCCCACCAAGGGGAGCCTGCCGCAATATTTTATCTCAGTCGAGAAGACTCCCACATCTTTCAGGTGGCGAGTGACAGCAAATTTGTCTCAGTGGGAGTCCAATCTCCGACTGAGATAAACGCTCCGCGAGGATGCGCAGTGATTCTG
>JAJEQR010000066.1 GCA_020687485.1 Hominifimenecus microfluidus
GCTTTGCACTCCCGCAATCTTCAAAAACATTCGTAATCCGCTCATTTTTCTTCGAAAAATGGCTACTTACTCATGTTCTGATTAGAAAGGAGGCCGCGAATCATGAGGATTCGCAGATAAGATATGGATGAGACTTTCGTAAAAGAACGGATTGGTCAGCTGGTTGCCGATTCCGGGAAATCAGAGAAACGAATCAGTAGAGATCTCGGACGTTCTGTTGGATATATCCAGTCCCTGACGTCCGGCAAAGCTCTGCCTTCGATGCCGATGCTTTTTCAGATCTGCGAATACTTTAACATCGAGCCCAAAGATTTTTTCGATCCAAATATTCCCAGCCCACCGACCATCCAGAAGATTCGGTCATATGCCTGCCACATGGAGAAGGATAGCCTTGTCACACTAGAACGCCTCTCAAAAAGGCTTTGTTCCACCGGACAGTCAAAGACGAATGAAAGCTGCGACTCCAGGAATATACATGAAAAATATGATCACTGTAAGAGAAAATCATGAGGTCGAAGCAATCCCTCTCTTCCGTTTTCGGAAGATTATAAAAAGGAAGACCGTTGATCGCTGTCAGAGTTCATCTTGCTTTTACCACATATATTCAGTCGCTTATTGTGTTCGCTTATATTTCTGTTTTCGGTTATAATGTATTTGGTGAGATTTTATTCTTCGCTTACATAATCCACTGCAAAAGTCTCACTACCATATCTATAATTGTACGCAGCAATCACACTTTACCAGAAAGGAGGCTACGAATCCATAAAGATTCGCAGACAATATGAACGATATCGATATAACAGAAAGCAGTAAACTTATGATGAAACAGATGCGGCAGCGGCTTCGCTGGCTGATTGAAAGCCGCGATCTTTCCCAGCGCAGCATCAGCAGTAATGTCTCAGACAGTGAGGCTTATATTCAGAACATTCTTTCCGGACGAAGCAATCCTTCTCTTCCTCGTTTCTTGGAGGTTCTGGCTTACCTAAATGTCACGCCGCAGGAATTCTTTACCTTTGAACTGGATCGTCCGGTTCTTATGAATGATCTTCTTCCGTTGCTGAAACAACTCCGTGACGATCAGCTGACAGCTTTAATTCCGCTTTTAATCCAGTGGATTAAGGATAGTGGTTCGACCGGTGCAGGAGAATCGATTTCGAATACTAAAAAATAGGATTCCGTTGCACCTTAGTAAGGCTTTTCTGTAAAGTCTTGTTAAGGTACGCCTTCTTTTATGACTACTTTTGCTTTTAGGCTGTAGGTTCCACACCTTGCCGCTACATTCTCTTAAAATGAAAGCACATAAATATTGGTCCCTCGGAGCACTGGCTTTCATGACAGGTTGCTTCTACACAAGCTGCAAGAAACTAATGGAAGCACACAAGTATTTTGCTTACGGAGCATTGGGCTGCACAAGAAAGTAATTAATATCGCATTTTCGCAAGACCCGGCATGACCGAAGTCATGCCGGGGTCTGACCCCAATGGGCCAGGTACCACTGGATCGTCTTCTTGATGCCGTCCTCGAACTTCATCTCCGGAAACCAGCCCAGTTCATTATGAATTTTGGTAGGATCGATTGCATAACGCATATCATGTCCCTTACGATCCGTGACGTGAGTGATCAGAGATTCCGGCTTACCAAGCTCCTTGCAGATCAACTTAACAATTTCAATATTCTGCTTCTCATTGTGGCCGCCAACATTATAAACTTCACCGATGCGGCCCTTATGAATGATCAGATCGATAGCCCTACAGTGATCTTCCACATACAGCCAGTCACGAACATTCAGGCCTTCCCCGTAAACCGGAAGAGGCTTATCCACCAGGGCATTCGCAATCATCAACGGAATCAGCTTCTCCGGAAACTGATAGGGACCGTAATTGTTAGAGCAGCGACTGATGGATACCGGCAGACCATAGGTGCGGTAGTAAGCCAACACCAGTAAATCCGCTGCCGCTTTCGAGCTGCTGTAAGGAGAACTCGGATGAATCGGCGTCTCTTCTGTAAAAAGCAGATCCGGACAGTCCATCGGAAGATCTCCGTACACCTCATCTGTAGAAACCTGATGATAACGCTGAATTCCGTATTTGCGGCAGGCATCCATCAGCGTTGCCGTTCCCATAATATTCGTTTGAAGGAAAATGCCTGGATTCTCAATCGAACGATCCACATGAGACTCCGCTGCAAAGTTCACCACAATATCCGGCTGCTCCTCCACAAATACCTGATCAATTGCTTCTCGATCACAAATATCCGCTTTCACGAAACGAAAGTTCTGATTCTCCATTACCGAAGCAAATGTAGACATATTTCCTGCATATGTCAGTTTATCCAGGCAAATGATTCTGTACTCCGGATATTGCTCCAACATATGAAAAATAAAATTACTGCCAATAAAACCTGCTCCGCCCGTTACTACAATCCTCATGACTTATATTCTCCTGATCTGCAGGAGACCTGTCTGATCCGAATATTTCCGGCAATACGATAAAGACAATGCCAATTGTATTCTCATCACCCATCCATCAGCACCTCGACCGTTTTATTCGGATTTCACCTGCCTTTTTCTTATTATACATGCGAGAGAGAGTCATAGCAAGATGATGAGGGAGAAAAAACGACAAAAGAAGTGCCCAGACAACAAAAAAAGCCTACCCACGAACTATGTATGATTTTACACAGTACGTAAGTTGGCTAGTGAACGAGTTTTCAATCTCAATTCAGATCGCTCGGACAGGTTTTATGTCTCTGCCTTGACACAAAGTTCGTTTTTACCTATGCTACTTGGCATTGTCTACACTGTTGTTATCTTCCGCTTCTAGTCGTGGCAAAGAGCCCCAATCATCCGGGTATTTGAGTTTATCATAATCTATCTTTTTGGCTCGATAGATGATTTGACTAAACACACTCTCATCTGTACCTTTTATATATGTAGCAATAATCCTGTAAGAGTCCTTTATATTGTCACGGATATCTCCCTCAAGTAATGTATCCGGGACATAATCTCCGGTTCCTGTGACATCACGGAAGCCAAGTGCCCATTTTACACCGCCGACAAGTTTTTCAGTGTATAACAACGGATGTGAATTATTAAAATTTCCCATCATACTTGCAGACAAGTTAGCGTTTTTAAAGGCAAAAGGCAAAACCGCCAGTTTTTGATGTGTCGTTCCTTTTCCTGCAAAGTCAATATCGGTTTCTTTCAAACGACCATCAATACAGAAATTATAAAAGTCGAGATGCGACCATGCACTATTTGTGAGTTCCAGTCCTGTCAGATGATGAAAGTTGCTAGCATCAAATCCAGCTTCAAGCGATGAAACCTTCTTATGTTTATCGGTAACTACAAAGAGTAACCGTTTTCCAACAAAATTATCTTTGTACAGCCTCGCCGCTGATATTGCTATCGAAACTGCCTCTTTCTTTGTGTACTTCTTTCCCATGCTGTATATTCCAATTCATTTATGCAAAATTTAAAGGGAGACTACAACACCGCAGTGCTATGCGTCTCCCTTTATGACTGATTTTATCGTTGTCCGCCAACACTCCAGCCCATACGTCTGGATTCGCTATCAGGTTTTATCGTTGCCTGCCAACCCTCCGGCCTATACATCCGGATTCACTATCGGATTTAAGGTGTCAGCCACACCAGCAGGATGTCGCCTGCTTTCCTATTCATAGTATACTCGATAAGCAGCTTTTTATCAACTGGTTTTGAAAATTTTCTTTTGAACTTTCTATTAATATATGACTTGTAAAAGTAAATTCCACACCTCCTTTGGCAAACATGGAAATTACTAATTGTCAGGCGGCCAAATTATCCTTCCCGCCTACTGCAACCTTCCCGCAAATTAAATTCGACAGTGTCTCCATACTGCCTCTCTCAACGTGCTGTATTTTACGGCACGTTTTTATCTGCCCTCTTGACCAGATCCATGTCTTCCCTTATAGTCTTATCGTATAGGCTCACGTCAATAGATGACCTATGACTGAGCAGTGTTACTATCAACTCCATCCACCACAGATCAACATCATCCGATGCGGCTTACAAAATCTTTTGGAAGAACTTTTCCTTGCCTCACGGTAAATATCCATATGATTGGAACCGAAGCCTGCTTGATAGAGGTGTCTTTGCAGAGTTGAACGTTTTAATACGCCAGGTGCGATTCTCTCTTCAGATTCCAGAATCCATATGATCTGTTCTACCGATCTGCGCGGTACTTCCCGGCGAAGCTGGATTGCCTCTTTCAGGATTCCTTCATAATCGGGAAGCATTCGATGAATTCGTCCACACTTTGGATTATTACATTTGTGTCGGGGAATTTTGATCCATTCGTGACTTCCGCCCTCGCGGCGAATGATCCGTGCACAGTAATCATGAAAGATCCGATTTCCTGATTGACATAGAGGGCGAAAAAATTCACTGCTCTGATCTAAAAATATGTTGCCCAACCCGGGTATAATCGGTTATAATAAACATGGTTATTGACCAGGGTTCCAGAGTACGATCTTGCGAGGAGGGTGCACTGGAACCTTTTCCTTTCATTGCTATGAACAGTATACCAAGCATTTGGTGGACAATCAAGCAGATCAGTGGATGGTCAATTTAAGAGAGTTCTGTGTTTTCCGATACTCCTCAAAGGTATCCTGTACCTTTTCCGCCACTTCCGATTCATACACACCAGCCGTGATGAGCAGCTTTCTTACTTTTATTGGATTCAGAGTTAGCGCATCTGCAATGGATCGGAGGGAGCATTCCTCCTCATAAAGCACCACAGCACTTTCCATCTGCTCTTTCAGATTTTTCCCGGCATCATAACTCCGGCTTTAGCTTCTTTCGACCGCCGCCTGGCTTTCTGGCTTTATATGCTCTTTTCTCTCCCATAATTACTCGTGCAGTTCCAGCTTCCAATCCTCGCGCTCCGGGCGGTAGTTTTCTCTGATGACAGAAAAGCCCAGCTTGTTTACATAAAAATTCTTTGCAGCTTCGTAGTCAGATACGATGATTGCGATGTGGTGTATTTTTGATAAATTCATTTTTCTTACGCTCCATTTCTTTTATTTCCGTTGCAAACTATACAGCAACCTTCAAAAATTACCGTGTGAACTCCTGGAGTTCAGTTTGTCCACACGGCATATCTTATTTCAGTTTTTCGAGGATTTCATCCTCACTCATGCCACTTGCCAGCAACTTCTTCAGCACACTCTCGGCTTCGGTCTTCTTAGCTTCTTCAGCGGCCTTAGCATCTGCCTTTGTCTTCTTCGCTTCCAGGGATGCCACTTCTTTTTCGGCCTTCTTCAGAGCAGTCTTCTTCTCCTTCAAATCAGCCTTCAAAGTGTCAATATTGGCGGGGATGGAAGCGATCTCAGTATTCAGAGCCGCAATAGTCTCCTGCTTCTCTGCAATCTGGGATGCGTAGTCTTTGATGATATTGGTTTCGGGACGGTTTTTGCTGCCTTTCGTTCCAGGCATATTAGGTTACCTCATTTTTGTGTTTGTATTCAGATTTGGTACGCCCCCTAACCGTCCTTCCGTACACAATCTCGACAGAGAGTAACCAGAATCTTTATTGCTTCTGGCAGCTCGCTTTCACACTGTCACTCCACGACGCCAGCGGAATCCTGAGTTCTGATCCGTTCCAGGGTTCTGTCCTCTCTGGAATAATAAGATCAGGATGCTAGCGCAGACGCTGCACCCAGTTATAAAAAGTTCCCGGGTAGATATCGTGTTCCAGGCACCACTGGTGATCCGAAAGACCGCTCTGTCGGCATTGCATAATCAGTTGGTATTGCTCTTGCGCCGGTATTCGTGGTTTTCTCATTCAATTATGAAGGCGATTTCAAAGAAAAGCAAGTCGTCGAATTAAAAAGCGCTTACGTCAGACCAGAGATTTACCCGTGGATTGTTAGAAACGTGCGCCGCCGGGCGCACCGAAAAAAGCCCACTAGCGTACTATGTAGAATTCCACACAGTGCGTCAGTGGGCTTGTCAGTATTACGTTTCTTTTATTGTTTCGACTACCGCTTTACATCGCTTTTTATAAAAAGCGATACCATAAAACGTCATATTGTGGCGACCATCATTTTTCAGGTATTCAGAATATCTTCGGCTCTTGATTTGCTCAATTGCCTTTTCACAGGATATCTGCAATCCATTAGCTTCTTTTGAATATTTAAGTTCGAAGATGATACCTGCATCTGGATCTTCCGGTTCAACAATAATATCAGCAAAACCCTCTCCGGCTTCCACATTTGACCTGACCACCCAGTCTGTATTTCCTGTTAACAGGCCTACCAGAAGCGTGTGGTAGGAACTTTCCTTTTCTTTTTCTGGTGCTTTCGTATCAAAAACGCTAATCGAATTGCTGAGGGTTCGGTTCAAATACTGTTCTATTGCCTCTGTCTTTCCTTCTTCAATTGAATTCCAAAAAGCTGTTAGCTGTTCAGTATTGTCACGCAGTTTCTTATCAAACCAGTCCTGTATCTGAAGTTTATACACCTCTCGCACTTCTTTATTTGGAATAACCAGCTTATATGCTCCCTGTTCCGTCATTCCAACCTGCGTCAAGTATCCTGTTGTAAACAACACGCTCCAAATATTATCAATACTATTGTCTATTTCATCATAAGTCAATTCAAGTCGAACGGACTTTTCTATTGGCTCTCCCGCTATCAGGCGTTCAATTTCATCTCGCGTTGTTTTATTTGCTTTAGTAATGAAACGCTTTACAAGTGAATTTCCACTACTATTGATCCAATAACATTTTGGTTCTGCTTTTGAGTCTTTGCAAAGTAACTCCACATGGTTGATTACATCCCAAGGACAATAAATATTCGCATCTCCAAAATGATATCCGTCATACCACTCTTTCATCTCTGGCAAATGTGATTCCAAGTGATATGCATTCAGCAGCTTTTTAACTTCATCTTCTGTAAATCCAAATTGTTCATCAAAACGAACATCTGTAATCGATAAAATCTTAAAATTGTTAAGACCTGTAAAAATGTTTTCTTTAGATACTCGAAGGCATCCCGTTAAAACGGCAAATTGTAAAAAATCATTCGTCTTAAGCGTTTCCCCTAACAACCCACGAATTAACGATACCATTTCTCTATAGTATCCATCCTGAAAGGCTTTGTCGAGAGGCACATCATATTCATCAATCAATACGATTGTTTTCCGACCATAATGCTTATACAGTAACTCCAATAGATTTTTGAGTGAAAATCTGAGTTTCACAGATGTTACCGGGCTTTGTTCTTTGTTTAAAGAAATCAACTCACGATACATTTCTTTATCGTCTGCATCCAGACTATCACTTTCTTGCAGAAACTTAAACCTTCTTGCTTCTGCTGCAATCAGTTCTGCAAGACTAAGTCTAGCCTCTTCAAATGTGGTTCCTTCCACACCTTTTAATGTAAGAAACACAACTGGAAACCTACCCATATATTCTTCGCAGAATTGCTCATTCTGTGAAATATAAAGGCCTTCAAACAGTGTCTTATCTGCTCCAATTTCAAAAAAACAGCGAAGCATACTCATGTTCAAAGTTTTTCCAAATCGGCGTGGTCTAGTAAAAAGGTTCACCTTTCCCCAATTATCAAGAAGCTGTTCAATAAGCTTTGTTTTGTCAATATAGTAAAAACCTTGTCGACGAATTTCTTTAAAATCTTCGATACCAACCGGAAGTTTTAATGCCGTAGCCATTCTTCCACGCTCCTTTCCGAAGATATACTACCAGGGCAACGCATCATCCCCCAGTATACTTTGATTTTACCATCTAGCAGGATAAATAGCAAGTTGATACCCCGGTACAAAAGTCAGAAGAAGTAAACTCCATTATCAAACACTCTGAAAGTCCTGTGGCTGGCTTCTCAATTTTTTAGTTGTTTTCAAAAATGCTGCTTTCTGCAACCTTCTTCAATGCAGCTATCACAGTATCATACGGCACATTTTCTTCCAATAGCTGCATTGTCAGACTATCATAGTCCTTCTTATATGCTTTTTCCTTTATGATTTTTTTAAGTAACTCTGGAACATTAGCTTCCGGCAATGCAGATGGGCAAATGACTGATTGTTCGCGAACTGCTCGTACCTCTTTTACCAATTCTCTAAAATTCTCATCCTGTGGAACAAGCGGCAGCAACTTATAAATATCATAGAGGTGGCGAGAATGCTTTGCAACTTTTCCCTGCAAGTAATAATCGCAAACTGCAAAAACTTTGTCCGCCAGTGTTCGATCAACTCCCTGCACTTTCATTTCAAACGGATTTAGATTATATTCTTCAATCGCATCTGGGGCTTCCTGCTCCATCATGTCACCAATGTAACTATGGACAGGCAATAAAACAGTCGGAAAGGATACTGCCGTATAAGACGTTTCCAACAAAACCGCAGCTTTCAGCGCATCACTTGCCATCAGAATGACTGAATCGTATGCGATCACATAGCGATTATAGTCACGGCGGCTTCTGGTTTCGTCCAGATTCTCAATCGTCATTCCAAGTTCTTCTGCCGACTCCACGATTGCCTGCTTTATCTTTTTCTTTTGCCCTTGTGACAGCAACGTATCAATCGTAATATCAATATCTTCAGAAAAGCGGCGAATCACTTTATGACACTTGCTCAGTGATGTACCACCCTTAAAAACGATATACGGCATCTTCTGCGCCAAAAGCCGCAGCAACATCGTAACATAATAATCTTTTTCGATTGCCTGTACCATAACACCAGTCTGCTCATAGGCCAAGTCAATCGCATCCCGGAATTGTTCTCTATCACTGTGCAAGTATGCCATTATAAATCACCCTCGTTTCTACCAGATTTTTGTACAGCTTATCCGGGTAATAAGAAAAATACGGTTCCATTTCCGAAAGGCTCAAACTTGCATCGCTCATATATTGGTACAACCGTTCCTGCAAAGGCTTTCCCGTAACTTCGGAATACACATCTACATCTTTCAGCAAATCAAGAAATTGCAGCACCTTATAATTGGATTCTGTCACTGGCACTTTCGGCTTACGAACAATCACCCGCGACTTTGCCAGAGATGTTTCCCTGTATTCATTCGTAGCCTTATTTGATACAACTTCATATAACATCGGAACCTGCGTAGTCAGCCCCATCTGATTAAAGAACATCAAACCACTCACATAACCGCATCGCTTATCCTTATCTCTTAGATATTTACATTCCAACACTTTTTCTGGTGAAAGCTGTGACCCTGATTTGAAAATCGTTTTTTTGGGCAAGAAGTAAACTCCATTATCAAACCGCTTTACCTTTCCAACATCAGTGAGTTTTTTTATCTGTTGTCGAAGGTTGGCGCGGCTCATACCTTCAATTTGAAGCTCAGCAAGGAAAATCGGCTCATTCGGTTTGTAGTTTTCTAAAAGATACTCATATAATGTTTCCATACTGCCCTCCATTCACATTTTTGTGTTTTATATTTTCTGTTCTGTTATTATTATACTCGTGATTTTCAAAAATATCAAGACATCTTCGTTTTCCACACAAAAAAAGTGTGGCGGCTCCTTGTTATAGGAACCACCACCCTGCGTCATAACAGATTTTTAGTTTTTACGACTTCTCTCCTGCTGTTGCTGCTGTCCCTGTTCCTTCTGCTTTCGCTCTTCCAGTTTGATATGCAGCCGATCCAGCACTGAAACTCTGTTGCCTATGACGCGTGGCTTTTTCGGATTGTTGTTGACGCAACCATCAATCATATTGTAGTTCTGCTCTGTGCCAAACTCCCGCGCCCGTTCATACGCTCCATTCGTCAGGCACTTTTCATGTTCTGTCACATTCTGCTGTTTTCTTTCAGTGCGGCGAACATATTCTGTAATAGTGACCCGAACATTTTCAAAGCCATTCGGTGCCTCTGTCACAAATACACGTTTGCTGCAAAATATTCTTTTTCCAATTCAACTTTTAAGTATGCCTTTCCATCATTTCCTTGATAATATTTAGGCATATCACCTGCATAAAGTGGCAAAAAAAGTTCATCAACTTTTTTAGAACGTGTTGTATAGGTCATCGAGTATGCACGGTGCACAAACGTCAGTAACGGTATCATCATCCATACGGACGATGCGGTGATTGCTGACGGCAATGCGATGAGTATACTTACCAAGTATTTAATTACTGTTTGAGCACAATTGAATGTCTTTTTACAATGAGTAATCCAGTCCATACCATAACAGGAATCTAAAAGCTCCTTGAACGTATAATGGTTACGAAATTTTTCTGCAGTACCATGAAATACCAGCTTATCCTCTTCCCACAGCCTCTTTAGTTCCTCCAGATATTTTCCGCGGAACACTTTGGAGATGACCCGGATGGGAAGAAAGAAATTTTCACCATTGTCCTTCCACTGGTTGTTGGAAGCCAGTCCTCCACCCAGCAGGATGGTATGAATGTGGGGATGAAAGTTCATTTCAGAACCCCATGTATGTAAAATGCAGATGTATCCCACCTTTGCGCCGAGATGTTTTGGGTCGGCAGTCAGTTCGCTGATTGTGGAAGAAGCTGCATGGTATAAGGCATCATAAAGAAGTCTCTGGTTGCTGTAAATGACAGGGTTTAAAATATCAGGAACCGTAAAAACCAGATGGAAATAAGGAGCATCAAGGACATCCTCTCTGCGTGCATCCATCCACATTTCTTTCGGAACAGCCTGACACATGGGGCAGCAACGGTTACGGCAGGAATTGTAATGAATCTGTACGAAGCCACAATCCTCACATACACATACATTTGCACCATAGGCACCGGTCTTGCAGTTCATGATGTTATGTGCAACCTTTGCCTGTACAGGGGAAGGTGAATATTGATCAAGGGATGCCGGATAAAAATGATGAAAAATATCCTGTACTGTGGGCTTATCCATTGGCTGTACCATCTTTTCTGTCAAAAGGACTGCAGATGCCCATAAGGGATTTGTTGCTGACATGAAGATAAATTTCTGTGGATTTCGGATCGCGGTGTCCAAGCAATGCCTGAATATTCCGCTGTTCCACTCCCTGCTCCATAAGGTGGGTGGCAAAGCTGTGACGGAGGCAGTGAGGAGTAACACCGGATAACCCGGCAGCCGATGCAGAACGTCGGATAACCTGTTCCAGTGTACTTACGGTAAGATACTGTCCTGTAAACTGATTCGGAAACAGAATGCCCTTTGGTCTGCCTTTCCGGAACCAGTATTCCGTAAGAAGTGCAAGGTTTCTTTCAGACAGAATGGTATAACGGTCCATCCGGTTCTTGGTATCCCGGACATGAATCTGCATGTTTGTGCGGGAAATATCATCATAATGAAGATGAATCACTTCCGAGACACGCATTCCGGAAGAATACATTGTGGCGAACATGGCTTTATATTTCAGGTCATCCGTAGCATCAAGAAGCCGGTCAATTTCATCAGTAGAAAGTACGGTTGGGAGTTTGTGCTCTATTATCATGCGTGGAACAGTGATATCATCCCACAGAACGTGAAGTACATTCCGATAGGAAAAACGGATGGCTGAATTATAAAGGTTGAGGGTGGTCTCTTTCAGACCATCGTCCTTCTTGGCAAGAAGAAAGTCCCTGACATCCTGACAGGTAAGCTCTTCCGGGTGCTTTTCCATGTAATTAAGGAAATAAGAAACATAGTTTTTGTAGCAGTTAATGGAACGTTCTTTAAGGTTACGGATTTTTCCAGCTTCCTCAAGCTGTAATAAATATTTTTCGTACATAATAATTCCTCCATGTAAAGTCAGTAATTTCGGATATCACTGCTTACATGGAGGTGCATTGGAATAATAAAACCGCTTGCTAAAAGAACGGTTAGGTGTTATTCTTTTCATAGGCAATGGGAAGGTCGATCCTGTTTGATTGTTTCGTTGTGGTGACTTAACAATACTACTTTTAGGACTTGCTTTCCACTGTTAAAAAGAAAATCGGCTATGGACGATCTCCGCTGGATTATCTGCGCGGCAATAAGGATTTTATCATCACGCGCAATGGTACTGAACAGATCATCAGTGCCGCAATCCTGCTCTTTGGAAAGAATCCGCAGCGATTCTTCCCTCGTGCAAGAGTACGCTTCATCCGCTATGATGGCACTGAAGCAAAAGTTGGCACTGAAATGAACGTCATTAAAGATGTAATCTTCGAGGGCAGGATTCTCGATATGGTACAGAGGTCCACAGAATTTGTAAAGAGCCAGATCCGCGAGCACTCGTTTCTCGGCAAAGGTGGTCTCTTCGTCACCATCCCTGAACTCCCTGAGTTCTGTTGGACGGAGCTAATTGTTAACGCCATTGCTCATCGCGACTACAACATTACCGGCACCGATATTCAGATTAAAATGTTCGATGACCACATGACTGTAGAAAGTCCCGGTCAGCTGCCCGGCCTGGTTCGTCCCAATAATATGCGTGAGATGCATTTCTCCCGCAACCCCAAGATCATCGAGTTTTTGCATGTCTATGAATATGTGAAAGAGTTCGGCGAGGGCGTTGACCGTATGTACCGTGAAATGGAAGACGCCGGACTGCCTGATCCAGAATATCACGTTTCCAGCTTTATGCTGTGTGCTACGTTGAAAAATCAGAAGTGGGTTGCCGCGCATCAGCAGGCAGGACAACTCACCCCTCATGATACCCCTCATGATGCCCCTCATGATGCCCCTCATGATGAAGCTACGGTCGAAGATAAAATACTAGCATTCTGTTCTGTTCCTCGTTCCCGTGACGAATTGCTTGAGTATCTTAAGCTATCGGACCGGAAAAATCTCAGAACAAAATATCTTAATCCGCTCTTAGCTTCTGGACAGCTGAAAATGACTATTCCAGATAAACCGCGTAGTAAGCAGCAAAAGTACGTCAAGGCATAAAAAAATCCGTGGCACACCACCACGGAGAAATCTAAACATATAGGAGGACACACAAAATGAAAGCGCATAAATATTGGTCACTCGGCGCACTTGCCTGCATGGCAGGATGCTTCTACACGGGCTGCAAGAAACTGATGCAGGCTCACAAGTATTTTGCTTGTGGCTCTCTGGTCTGCATGGGCATGGCAATCTACTCAGGCCACAAAATTGCACCGAAGAAGAAAAAAGCTGAAAAGCCTGAAAAATAAGGACACACGCCCTCGCCACAACAAGCGAGGGCTTTTTTGAACTCCAGGAGTTCACTTTATTTCCGTCACAAGCTATACACTTCCATCATGAGCCGAATTCCGACTTTCAGGCCTTCCTCAAAAGCAGTCTTCTCCCATGTACAGCACACCGTTCCCTGCCGGTTCATGATCTTCTCCCAGAGCGGAATCTTATCTCCGACAAAGTCATCTACGAGCCTATCCATTCCTTCCAATCCGCGCAGCCACTTTTCCAGTTCCTTTTCTTTTTCCTTTGCTGCTTTCCCGGCAACTGTGTTTTTCTCTACTGGATTATTCTCCGTGTAATGCTCGTAGATCAGATCCAGCAGGTTCTCCGCTGGCGGATAATACTCCGGCTCCGTTTTCTTAATGTACTCCTCCAGCATTTCCTTTAATTTTTCTATAATGCTACCATCCTTCCCAACTGAGATTCGCATCCTCAGTTATGGCACATATTACCGCACACTTCTGTACATAGCAACCTATTTTTGCGGTCTTTTGGACGGCCCATCTTCTCCTTTACCTCATCTGGCACATCAATCAGAGCGAACCGATAGAACATCCCGTAGATGTAGGTCACGCCCCGGATATCACCCAGAGCTTTCGGGCGGTCTACCACTTCTCCTTTAATATTCTTCAGCGCCAAAACTATAGAACTCCATGCCAGGCTTTTACTGTTCTCCCGGCGGTCGATCCACAGTTCTTTCGTGTACTCGCCGTTCCTGCCTTTTTTTATTTCGTAAGAGAATGGCAACCCGGAGTAGGTTTTGAATTTTATCCCGGCATAGGCCAGAACCACACCCCAAAAGTTTTCTTCTGTCAGATCAGCCCTCCACCGCTTCATCGCTCTGTATCTCCGCTGCCGCTCTGGCCCAACACTGATCTTCTCTTTTTCTGCTGTACTTGGGAAGTACACGCCTTTTTTATACGGAAGATATGAGGTGACAGAGGCTTTGGAAAGATTCAAGATATTTGCGGTTGATAGGATTGCTTCTTTATAGTTCTGTGTTTCACGGTATTCTTCAAAAGTGTTTTTTACTTTTTCCGCCACTTCCGATTCATACACACCTGCCATGATGAGCAGCTTTCTTATTTTTATTGGATTTAATCCCAGTTCTTCGCCGATGGCCTGCAAGGACATCTCAGAATCATAAAGCACCACTGCACTTTTCATCTGCTCTTTCAGGTTCTTCCCGGCATCGTACTCTGGCTTCAGCTTCTTCCGGCCACCGCCTGGTTTTCTTGTTTTCTTCATTTTACTCATGCAGCTCCAACGGCAGTCCGTCCGGGCCATGGAAGAAAGTCATCTTCTTGCCAGTGTAATCATCCACACGGATTGGCTCACATTCAATCCCGACCTCTGCCAGCTCATTCACTGTCTGCTCCACACTCTCTACACAGAAAGCAAGATGACGCAGACCACAGGCCTCCGGGCGGTTCACACGCTTCGGCGGATTTTCCTCAGCAAAAATCTCCAGTTCTGTGTGCTCATTGACACGCAGATCCAGTTTCCAGTCCTTACGCTCCGGACGGTAGTTCTCTCTGATGACAGAGAAACCCAGTTTGTTCACATAGAAATCCTTAGCTGCTTCATAGTCAGATACAATGATTGCAATATGATGTATTTTTGATAAGTTCATTTTCTCACGCTCCATTTCTTTAAATTTTGTTCTTCTTTTATTTTCGTTATAAACTATACGGCGACCTTCAAAAAATACCGTGTGAACTTCTGGAGTTCAGTTTGTCCACACGGCATTTATTTTTGTTATTGGTTTTCTTGTTTATTTCAGCTTTTCCAGAATCTCGTCCGCGCTCATACCGCTGGCTAATAATCTCCTAACCACACTCTCGGCTTCTGCCTTCTTATCTTCTTCAGCGGCCTTAGCTTCTGCCTTTGCCTTCTTCGCTTCCAGGGATGCCGCTTCTTTTTCGGCCTTCTTCAGAGCAGTCTTCTTCTCTTTCAGGTCAGCTTTCAAAGTGTCAATGTTGGCAGTGATGGAAGTGATCTCGGTATTCAGATACGCAATAGTCTCCTGCTTCTCTGCGATCTGGGATGCGTAGTCTTTGGTGATATTAGTTTTGGGACGGTTTTTGCTGCCTTTCGTTTTGGGCATAGGTGATAACCTCCAAATATTATGTAGCGTATAATTACCCTATTATTGTTTTAATTTTACTTCTACTCTTAATTGCATTAAGAAGTTTATCCTTATCATCAGAGTTAATATTTCTACAATTCAATTTAAAAATTTCTTCAATTATATCCATCACTTGCTCATATTTGCTTTTTACAATAATTGAAGCCAAACATTCAATTGCTGCATCATGAGAACTTAATGCATCCGGATTCTCATTTAATTTTTTCTTTAACTCCCTAATTTGCTCTTTTGATCCTATTACGCATCTCGAATTAACCTCATCCTCAATCATTTGTCTACGTGCCTTATCAGTCATTTTGCTTTCCCAATCAGTTGTTCCAACTCGTGAATACATATTTCCAACAAGCCAACCAAGCTTTGCTTTAAACTCGTCACTCAACTCTAACCTTTTTGCATTCAAACAAGCATCATAATGCAATTCACTTTTTAAGGCAATTGACACTTTAAGATATACCACCATAGACTTTGGGAAGTTTAAAGCATCCTCTTTATAAAGAAAAAAATAGTCTGGCTCAGTATTATTATACACTCGTTCAACTAGTTGAGTCACCCGTGCTTTAGCTCTTTCCTCAACCAAAAATATGCCATTATAGTTTTCAGCCATCTTATTAGAGACCAGTGTTCTTTCTAAGAAATCGCTATACTCTCTAACAGCCGCAAGGGTAATATATGGAGTTTTGCACGTTTTTCCATTTCTTCTTACCAAATCGCAGCTCTGAGAAAGAACCATAAAATACTTATACGCCTCATTCAAAAAATATGGATGAACTTCCTTCAAAATTGCAATCAAGTCATCTGTTTTTTCAAGTATATCACCTTGGCATAAAGAATCCTTTTCCATATGCTCTTTGTAAGTAAAATGAATATCTTTATCAATTGATTCGTCTTGAATTTCTTCCTCTACATCCGGCATCAATATCCACCCATCATCTTATTCAATTTACGGCAAGTATCTTTCTTTTTCTGATCAGATAAGTCCAATTTTTTATATCCTGTTTGAATTCCCGTTAATGACCTTTTTGTTATTTTGATTGTACTCTGTTCCATAATTTTACAAGAAGTTGAATAAGAAACAACCATCGTTTCTTCCGTAACACTTCTTCCAAAAATCACCTTATCTTTTAATGTTTCTGTACTCATTCTTCATCCTCTATTTCATAGCCAAACGCCTCAACCAATTCTCTACTCTCTCTAAGAAAATCTTCAATTTGCTGAATCGTCATATTAGGCATCTCACTTGTACTTTCTCCATGATGCTCATTAAAATGAAACCTAAGTTGGTTTCCATCTAATACACTTTCTAAATTTATGATTTTTCCGGCTTTAGATAGGGTGCGTGTTATTTTAGAGGCTTTAATTTCATATCCACAAGTAATAATTCCATCGTTATCAGTCATGTGATCTATTACATCTGCAAATTGTGACCCATCAGAATCGATATAATCACAATTAAATCCATATGCATTAAGAATAGGGGTTGTTGCTCTCTGAAGGAAATTATTAACACACGTTATAAGTCTTTCAAGCGTTGCATGCTCTGTGTTTATGCTAGTAAATAGTATCTGACTCTGAGATGGTGCTATTGTTACTCCATCGCATCTATAGGTAACACTGAAATCTATTCCTTGTCCATTTACCCCCATTTCAATTTCTTGTCTTCCATAAACATTATCAGCAATCCAATTGGGTTGTATATAAAATCTATTCCAATCCCCTAGGAGAACAATTGTTAAAGAATCTCCTGCAAAAATCATAACACACGCCTCCTATACTTGTTCTACATATATATTATATTCTGTTCCTGCTTTTATGTTGTATTTCTCTTATTCAAAAAGAGTCACGGTTCCCCGTGACTCTAGTATATCACAAGTCTGCAAATAAATCAGCCTTGTACACGCCTTTTTCCAACATTTTTTTGAAGCTTATGACTTGTAAAAGTAAATTCCACACCTCCTGTGGCAAACATGGAAATTACTAATTCCAAATTCAAATATGGAAATTACTAACTAAAACTTCCCACACCTAAAATGGGATTCGTACCTTGCTACGACTTATTTTCGTAGCAAGGTTCAACACACCGATACGGTGTGGGAAGTTTTAGTGAATAAGAACAAACACTTGACTTTAGACGATCGTTATCAGATTCAGCAGGTCCTTGAACAGCGTCCCAGCTTTTGGGAGATTGCAAAAAGAATCAACAAAGACAACACAACGATTGCAAAAGAAATCAAAGGACATCTTATATTCGAAAAGAAAGGCGCCCCTTATCGCCCTTTTAATGACTGTCGGCATCGCACGTATTGTCCCCATACCAGGGATCTATGCGGTTCATGCAGTCGGAAGTGTGGTCAGCGCTGCTCTTTCTGTGCAAACTGCTCTTCCAAATGCAGAGATTATCTCAGAGAAGAATGCCATTGAGGTTTTCTACAACCACAATCGAATCGCGTCTCACCGTCGACTGTATAGTCGCAAAGGTCAGTATAGCACAATCACAGAGCATATGCCGTCTTCTCATCAGCAGTATCTTGAGTGGAACGGCGACCACTTCCGGCAATGGGCAAAGCGCATCGATTCCAGTACCTACCAGACCGTGGATGCAATCCTTACCTCCAAGCTGGTAGAACAGCAATCCTACCGTAGTTGCATGGGACTTTTAAAACTGGCCGACAAGTATTCTGTCGATCGGCTGGAAGCCGCCTGCCGCAAGGCGCTCACCTTTACAGCCACTCCGAGCTATAAAAGCATCAAGAACATACTTGATACCGGAAGTGACCGAACAGAGCCAGCTGACAAAGCTGCGGTAACCGATAACCATACGAACTCAGAAAAAGCAGCCACGCACTTACACGGGGTACGGATTACTACAGGAGGTAAGGAACCATGACTACACAGAGCACTATAGATAAACTCATTGAAATGCGTCTAACATCCATGTCGGATGCATTCCTGACCTAGCTGCAGGATGCCCGAATGAGGGACATTTCCTTTGAAGACCGTTTCGGAATGCTGGTGGATATCGAATACAGCAACCGTAAGAGCAACAGCCTGAAACGGCTGATCCGTAATGACGGATTCGACCAGCCAGATGCATACATCGGGGATATCAACTATACATCCGGGTGGAAACTCAACCGCAGCCTGATCGAGCGTCTGGCAACCTGTGAGTACCTCACAGAGCATCGAAACCTGTTCATCACAGGTGCCACAGGGAGTGGAAAGACCTACATGGCATGCGCTTTCGGTATGGAGGCCTGTAAGCGTCGATACACTACGAAATACGTTCGACTTCCGGACCTGCTCCTGGAGTTAGAGATGGCACGTAACGATGGAACTTACAAAAAGGTCCAGAGCAAATATGCCAATCCGATTCTGCTGATCATCGATGAATGGCTGCTGTTGAAGCCAACCGCATCAGAACAGCACGATATACTGGAACTCCTCCATAGGAGACGCAAGAAGTCGTCAACCATCTTTTGTTCTCAGTATGATTGCAATGGCTGGTTCGATCAACTGGGAGGCGATGACAGTCCGCTCGCGGAAGCGATCCTGGATCGCATCAAACATGATGCGTACAAGATCAACATCATCCCGACGGACCCGGCGAATTACAGATCCATGCGTGAAGTATACGGGTTGGATCCGGCATTAAGCGAGTAAACTCGCATGTAGCAAATGTGGTATCCCTGTTCCAGACTCACGGTATCATAGCGCCGGACTGCCGGTATCCGTTCCTTCGGAACAGGGGTACATTTGAACCGTAATATTCAATTCCAGGGTGGTCAATGCAAACCGCCTGCAGGTACATGTTTTTGCCTACAACCTGTTCAATTGGTTCCGGCGCTTGGCATTATCCGCAAGCATGAGAACACAGCAGATAGACACTATTCGTTTGAAGCTGCTGAAGGTCGCTGCGAAAGCG
>JAJEQR010000067.1 GCA_020687485.1 Hominifimenecus microfluidus
ATATCGCCAGCCATAGCATGGCTGACGATACAAAAATTTATTATTTTTTATTGTCCTCTTGACGGGGAGCACACCATTTCAGGCACAGACGGGTTTTCCATAATAACAAATACGATTCTTTCGCTCATGCCATGCGTATCTGATAAAATCCACATGGCACTGAATCGTTAGCTAATGTTTTCCTTTATCAGGATACCTCTGGGAAGCTCATAGTCCAGCAGCTCAAGCATCTCCGCATTTGGCGTGAGGCGAAAGCCGATCGTCCCTGACTCATTCTTACACACCATCGCATAGTGTGTATCCTCCGGATTGCGCGTGGAGAAATCGTGGAGTACCAGGTTCTGATGCCGGTATGTCCCGTACTCGGAAGAGTTCTCCGGTGCGAAGAGAACTACCTTCTTTAACGGGCAATTCATGATCTTTTTTCTGCGGGAGTGCCCGTAGATGGCGTCCACGGAAAGCTCATGGTCCAGGAGCAGATATTCGAACTCCTGACGAATCTTCTGTATGGCGAACCAAAGCAGTACACCGAAGAGAACCGCCGGAATACAAATCCACTGAGAAATGGTCAAACCGGCAATGACGCAGCCCAAAGTAAGCACAACAAGAACAATCACCCTGGCCATATTCGCGGGCGTTGGCTTCTGCTGAATCAGATATTCACAATAACGTTCACTTACCATTATAATTTTCCGCCTTTCTTTTCTTCCATATCATAGCTGCCAGCTGAAACGCAGCGGCGTCCTCAAAACGGCGCAGATCCCGTCCGCACAGTCTCTGAATCTTATCCAGGCGATAGAGCAGCGTATTTCTGTGGATATACAGCTGTCTGGCTGTCTCTGCGCTGTTCAGCCCGTTCTCCAACAGAGCCTGCGCTGTCCGAAACAGCTCCTCATCCTCCAGCACCGCCTCCGGCGTATCTCCCAGTACACTGTACAGGTAAGCAGCCGCCCCTTCCTCCGGAAACTGAAGAGCCGCCAGCGAGATTCCAAGACTGCGGTACGCCAGAGTGCCGCAGATCGGAGAAAACGTATGAATCGCCAGCAAAGCAGTCTCCGCTTCCCTGACAGCCCGGCGCAGATGCTCCGCCGCCGTAAAGCGACTGCTGATCCCGATTCTTACCCGCGTCATAGCTTCCGTCTCCAGTGCACTCTGAAGCAACCGGACACTCTCTTCCGCTGCCGGATCCGAAGAAACCGCCAGGATCAGAAGGACATCTCCGCAGGCACTCCGGGTACAGAATTCAGCTTCCATGTCATCTTCCAGAATGGCTGCCGCCGCTTCCTCAATCAGGCCTTTCGCCAGATCTTTCGCACGAACCGCAAGCAGATATCGCCCGGAAGTAAAATCCAGTGAAAGCGCTTTCGCCCGTTCGGCCAGTTCCTGCATGGATACACTTTCCTCCGCAGCGTCACGCAGAAAGCTTTCTTTCGCTGAAAATGTAGAGGCCAGCACCTGCCCGTCCTCTGTCTGAATCAGAAGATTCTGCCCGGTCTTCCGCTGCAGCTGTCTTAACAGCCGCTCCAGCTCCGCATCTTCGCGCATGCGCTTATCCTCCTTTGTTTCACTTCCTCTATCATACCACAGAATTCTTCCGAACCCAAGAGTAACTCTACTAAAAAAGCGCCGCCTTTCAGAGATTAATTCTCCTGGCGGCAGCGCTCTTCTTAAACTCTATCGTAATATTGGTAAATCTATACGTATTCAGCCCCAGCTCGATTCCGCTTACGCTGCAGCTTCCCGCCGTATGGATTACAGGATGGATACCTCAGTCTCCTTATCGAAGAAATGAGCCTTCTTCATATCGAGCACAAACTTCAGCTTCGAACCGGTTCTTACACTGGTATCCGGATTTACACGGGCAGTAAAGTTGGCCTTCTCTATATCGAAGTACAGGAATACTTCTGCGCCCAACAGCTCATATACACGAATCTCAGCCGGGATCTTCTGATCCTCTGCTGCATCCGGCATATCCTTCTCTTCGTAGATATCTTCCGGACGGATACCCATGGTAACAGTCTTGCCAGTATAGCCCTTCTCTTCCAGCACCTTCGCTGCATCCGAAGCTACCGCAACCTTATTGCCTGCAAAAGAAGCATACAGATTCTCGCCTTCCTTCGTCAGGTTTACATCTACAATGTTCATCTGAGGAGAACCGATAAAACCTGCTACGAACAGATTTGCGGGCTTGTTATAAAGGTTCTGAGGGGTATCTACCTGCTGAACCACACCATCCTTCATAACAACGATACGAGTACCAAGAGTCATTGCCTCGGTCTGGTCATGCGTTACATAGATGATAGTTGTACCCAGTCTCTGATGCAGCTTGGAGATCTCAATACGCATCTGCACACGCAGCTTCGCATCCAGGTTGGATAACGGCTCGTCCATCAGGAAGATCTTCGGGTTGCGCACGATTGCACGGCCCATGGCAACACGCTGACGCTGACCGCCGGACAATGCGCGCGGCTTGCGATCCAGCAGATGCTCAATATCCAGGATCTTCGCAGCCTCATGCACCTTCTTATCAATCTCGTCCTTCGGAATCTTGCGCAACTTCAGACCGAATGCCATGTTATCATATACCGTCATATGAGGATACAGCGCATAGCTCTGGAATACCATCGCGATATCGCGGTTCTTCGGTTCTACATCGTTCACACGCTCGTCACCGATGTAAAGATCACCGGAAGTGATCTCCTCCAGACCTGCGATCATTCGCAGCGTCGTGGACTTACCACAGCCCGAAGGGCCTACGAAAATAATAAACTCTTTGTCTTCGATCTCAAGGTTGAAATCCTTAACAGCTTCAAATCCGTTATCATACTTCTTAAAAATATGCTGCAGCGATAAGCCTGCCATGTCTGTTCCTCCTGTGATTTAAAGATGATCCGGAGGCTGGATGCCGCCCGATTCTTTCTTAGATAATAGCGAAAATGCCCGAAAAAATCAATTCGTCAGCTTCGACAAATTTTCCTGTTTCTTTTTGTGCACTTTTATGTTAAAATAAGCCACAATGTAAGAAGCAAAATCATTAAAATTAGAAAGAAGCAACCACAATGAATCGAATGTTTAATCTTGACAGCCCCTTATGGAACATCCTCTCCAAGTTCTGCGATCTCCTGATTCTCAGCACACTCTGGATGCTCTTCTCCCTGCCGGTCGTCACTGCAGGCCCCGCCACCGCAGCGCTTTATCACAGCGTCCACAAATCCATCCTGGAGGGCAGCGGCTACGCCGTATCCACCTTCTGGAAGTCCTTCCGGACGAATCTGAAACAGGGCATTCTTCTGATGCTGACCTTTCTTTTCCCTGTCGCATTCGTGATTGTCAGCTATCTGTTCGCGGATTCCCTGGGAAATGATAACCTGCTCGGCGTCTTCTACAAAATCATATCCATTGCCGTCGGCGTCATTACGCTCAGCACGTTTCTCTATGCGTTCCCGGTACTCTCGCGCTTCTATATGAAGACGAAAGATATCTGGAAGACTTCCATCGCATTTGCCGTGACGCGCGCTTTCTTTACACTGATTCTGGATGTACTGACCGTGATCTGCGCCATCAGTATCTTCCTTGCTCCGGTCGCCGGATTTCTGCTGCCTGCGCTGATGGCAATGGCTGCGGAACGCCTGATTGAACCGGCCTTCCGCAAGGCCATGGATGCGAAAGAGAAAGCGGAGGCAGAAAAGGAAAAAGGAGACGAGAACGCGGAAGCAGAAGATAAGGAAGGAGCCTCCGATTCTGCGGAAAGCTCCCATCTCAAAGCCGATAGTCCGGCAAAGGAAGCCGGTCTGTGTGATCTGGAAAAGCCGAAGGAATAACCTCCGGCTTTTTATTTTAACTCTTAATAACGCGCCTCGATCTTCTCGCCTGCGATCAGCTGATCCAGGCAGGTCAGCATCTGCTGCAGCTGTGTGTAGGGGAGGCGGCAGCCCCGCTCGCCCTGATTGATCTCTGCATAGAGCTCTCGATCCGATTCCTGATAGTAAGTCACAATATCCGCCGCACGGCTCTCATCCGCATATTCATACGTGACAACTGCCGCCACCGGCATCCCGTCTGCCGAAGGAAGGTTCTCTAACAGAACCTCATCCGCACTCTGGCTGACCAGCATATAGTAATAATTCTTAAAGCTGTCCAGATCTAGCTCTTGCTCCCCGTAAAAGACCTGATACGCATCTGAACCGGAGTCTGTATCGGAACCTGCGGCATCCGCCTCACGGATCTCCAGTGTAATTGACTCACCACTCTCCTTCTGTATGGAAACGGAGCGAAGAGAGCGCAGCGCAGGAACCAGAACTTCACGGCTGACCAGATTCTCCGCCGTTTCACTGATCCAGGCAACATCTGCCAGATTACACTGATACACCACCGGAATTCCGTCCACGATGCAGAAAGCATTTCCCTGCGCATCCGGAGCTGCCGTCTGAAGGGCGAAGCTCTGCGCCGTTCCGCCTGCATCTTTATAAGCAACCTCGATCTTCGCCCACGGCTCTTTCAGGCCGTATTCCACTATCTCCTCATCGGTCGGCTGAATCTTCACGACTGCATTCGCGGTCAGACCGAAGAAGGAAGAAAGATATTCCTCCGCGCTGGCAAGATCCGTCGGATATGAGAACGGTGCTGTCAGCTGATACGAATTCAGCAGATACCCGGAGAGCTCCTGCGTATCCGTAAGCTCCAGAGCAATCGGCTCCTCGAAACCACTTCCGGACAGGGACGCGCTCTGAATTGTAAAGCTGTCATTCTCCGGCGTCAGCTGACCCGTAACCAAATCCTGTTCCCCATAGAGAAATGCCTTGAGGTAAGTATCGTACACAACATAGACGCCATTCTGATAGAACACGTAATGACTGGCGACTTCACTGCCGGGAACTGCATCCCCGACAGATAATACTTCTTCCGAACCGTCCTGGAAGGTCATCGTCACTTCACCGGTATTCCCGGCCAGACCAAACTCTGCCATCCGCTGCTCTCCGTCCGCAATCTGCGTATTCGCCCGGATCGAAACCGGAGCTGACAGAATCTCAGAAACTGCGGAATCATTCATCGGAATTCCATCCAGGTTCTCTACATTCACAGTATCCGCCGTGCATTCCGCCGTATAACCGCCCTTTTCATTCGCCACATGGATTCGGAGCATGTCTCCCTTCTTATGGGTCATCAGGTTCATCTGCTCTTCTCTGGCGGATGCGGAGGAAGACTCCTCCGCCTGCTTCGCATTATCAGAATCCGATAGAAGGAACCATGCGCCGCCTAGCACAGCAATACATATCACAATTGTTGCAATCAATCTGATCTGCTTTTTCATTTTGCTGCCTCCCGCCTAACGATGCTTCCGGCGAAGCCATACAACAATACCGATTACCAGCACAAGCACCGGAAGAATAATCATCAGAGCCCATACAGCTACATTTGCCTGCGCACTCGTCATGCTGTGCGTTGTGTATGTCAGATCCTTTGGTACAATCGTTACACTTCCGCTCTGGCTTCCCAGCTTCCGGAAGAGCCCCAGGATGTAATCGGCATTTGCGAAGGTACCGCTGGTCATTAGGCCGCCGGTAAAGGCCATCGCTGAACCGGATAGCACCACACGGGAAGTGCTTACATCGGAACCGTACCAGCTATGACTGGACATCACCATTCCCTTTACATCACCGGTAATATTCTCCTGGCTGACCGTATCCGCATCCGGCGGTAACACACCGGAAGTCGCTGTAAACTGCAGCAGGACATCCGTGGTATAATTATCCTTCGATTCAAAAATCGTCGTAACCGGGCGGCACAGCGCCAGAATCGTCAAGCCGTTGCCGCTGATGCTGTCCGCATACTCCGTATTGGCATACTGCGCAACCGGGTAATACGGCTTCTCATAATACAGGCTGCTGTTTGCCTCAAAGGCAAAGCCCTCTTCCATGCCAATTCCCCATTCATTCAAGAAAGCTTCCAGATTCGGCAGTGCCGCACTGTTTGGATCCAGGAAGACGAACAGATTCTTCCCCTGCGCGCCGTCGTTCTCCAGCCAGGCATCCAGCTTCTTCAGACTGGTTGATTCCAGATCATTCTGCGGAGCAAACAGAATTGCGGATTCGGCATCCGGATCAATTTCCTCCGTCAGCAGAGACTGGGAAGTCACTTCAAACTGGTTTGCTTCCAGAAGATTAATCAGATCCTCCGGAGAAGTCTCTCCATAGCCGGTCAGTACTGTAATTCTCGCCTTTTCCTCGGAGATCACAGACTGGATCGCGTTCGTCATCTTCTCCTCCACGCGGGATGCTGTAATCCAGGATCCATCATCGCTGTAATCATACATCTGACTGAAGGCAACAACCTCCTTCCGGTCTCCGGACTGAATCAGAATATCCCAGGCTCCCAGGTCAAGATCCGGATACTTGGAAGCAAATGTGGGGTTATTTACCAGATCCACGAATTCCAGCTTCACATGATCCGAATATCTGGGATAATTCATCATCACCTGATAGGCCTGCACAACATAATAGCTGCCGGTTGCCAGCGATTCCTCATCCTTCATGACCTGGATCGTAACATCTTGCTCCAGCCCCCCCAGAAAATCAATCGTGGTCTGAGAGACGGCATAGCGCTCATCTGCCGTCAGATCAACGCTCCACCCGTATTTTTCCGACAGCTTGTCCATCACCAGGTTCGCCGCCAGCACCAGCAGAACGCCAAGTACCGTAATCACGGTCGCCAGCGCTCCGTATTTTAATCTTCGATTTTTCTCTTTCTTATTCATATCTGTCTCCCTTAGCGTATACGACTACTTTCCGCTCCATCTTCTCTTCTCCAGAACTCTTGTCGTCAGGAAGAAGAATACCGCAGCAAAGCTGAAGAAGAAAAACAGATCCGCTGCATTAATCATCCCGATCGTCAGATCATAATATCTGGAATAGAACGAAATACTGGTGAGCAGTTGCTTCAGCGGAGCAAAAGAAACCACGCTGGCAATCGAATTCAGGGACAGAACCACAAGAATCGAAGCAAAGCCGCCAATCGCCGCAATGATCTGATTCTCCGTCTGCGCCGAGATAAACATACACAGGGCAATCGCCGCCATCCCAAGCAGAGCAAGTCCGACCACATTTCCGATCACAATCGCCCAGCTGACATCTGCGAATGGAGTCAGAACGGCGGCGTGAAGCAGCGTGACCGCTACGCCCATCAGATATACGGCCACTGCAGCGAAATATTTACCGGCTACGATTCCGGTCAGAGTGACCGGCGCGGAGAAGAGGATCTGATCCGTCTTCTGCTTCCGCTCCTCACTCATCAGACGCATGGTCAGAATCGGCGTCAAGAGAAGCACTACCGTATACAGGAACGTGAACTCACTCGTAAGATCCGCGCTGCCGCCCAACAGCGTCACAGTAAATTGATAACCAGCCAACAGATAGAATGCCGCCAGATACACATAGCCGACAGGTGAAATAAAGTATGAAGATAATTCTCTCAGAAAAACAGCCGTCATTTTTTTCCTTCTCCCTTCCGATTGCCTTCTCTGTCCGTAAGCTTCAGGAAAATGTTCTCCAGGGACAGATCGCTACCTGTGATCTCCAGTAGCAGCCAGGGACTGCTCTTTAAGAGAGCTGCCGTCTCTCTGCGAATATCGCACTGATCCTTCGCTTCCAGCTCGAATTCACAGCAACTGTCCTTCCGGCAAGGAAGCGCCGTCACTGTCTTCACATGCTCCAGCTGCGTCAGCGCCAGGTGTACTTCCGGCTCAGGGCCTTCTACACAGATTCGCAGGCGGTCGCCGCCCAGACGCTTCGACAAGTTCTCCGGAGTATCGTCCGCGATCAGCTTTCCCTGATTGATCACTACGACGCGGTCGCACACGGCCTGAATCTCCGACAGGATATGCGAAGAAAGGATCACTGTATGGCTCTTTCCAAGGCTCTGGATCAGGTTCCGAATCTCAATCATTTGCTTCGGATCAAGACCCACGGTAGGTTCGTCCAGAATCAGAACCTCCGGTGCGCCAATCAGCGCCTGCGCAATACCGATTCTCTGCCGGTAACCCTTGGAGAGGTTCTTAATCACACGCTTTCTGACATCTTCGATCTGCGCTGCCCGGCAGACCTCCTGCAGATGCTCCTTCCGGGGCAATTTGCACTTTTTCAGGCGATAGACGAACTTCAGATATTCATCCGTCGTCATATCCGGATAAAGCGGCGGAAGCTCCGGCAGGTAACCCAGCCGTTTTTTCGCTTCCAGCGGTGACTCCAATATCTCAAAACCGTCAATGGAGGCCGTGCCCTCCGTGGCGGAAAGATTTCCCGTGATAATATTCATCGTTGTCGATTTTCCTGCCCCATTCGGTCCCAGGAAGCCCAGGATTTCTCCTTCCTTCACTTCGAAACTGACGTGGTCAAGAACTGTTTTATTTCCGTATTTCTTTACAAGATTTTTTACTTCAATCATTCCCGAAGAATTCTCCCTTTTTTAATAAAAAAGCTCCTGCCGGAAGGAAATGCGCTCCGGCAGAAGCTCTCTGAAAAATCAGCCTTTTACACCGCCCATTACAATACCGCGAACGATATATTTCTGGCAGCAGATGAAGAGGATAACGACCGGAATCAGAGCCATAATAGAACCAGCCATGATCAGATCATAACGAGTGGAGAAGGAATTCCGGAAGGAATTCAGTCCCATCTGCACGGTAAACTTTACATCGGAAGAGATGTAGATAACCGGACCCAGGAAGTCATTGTAGGAGCTCTGGAACTGGAATACCGCAAGCGTTGCAATGATCGGCTTCGTCAGCGGCATGAAGATCTGAGCCCAGATGCGAAAATGACTGCATCCGTCCACAATGGCTGCCTCCTCCAGCTCCTTCGGCAGCGTCATGAAGAACTGTCTCGTCAGGAAGATGGAGAACGCCGTACCGAACATTACCGGTACAATCAGCGGAATATACGTATCATAGAATCCCAGATCCTTGAACAGCAGGAAACGGGGAATCAGGGTGATTGCGTAGGGAACCATCATGGATGCAATAAATATCATGAAGATCGCATTGCGGAATGGGAAACGCAGTCTCGCGAATGCGTATCCGGCCATCGATGAAAAGATGATATTGAACACCGTTGTAGGTACCGCAATCATCATCGTGTTCAGGAACATCCGTAAGAAACTGATGCTTCCTCGCGTCGCCGCTTCCACGAAGTTCTCAACCTTCCAGTTCTTTGGGAAAAAGCTGGGCGGATACGCGAACAGCTCTCTCTGGCTCTTAAATGCAGAGACGATCATCCACAGGAACGGGAGGATAACAATCAGTGCCACTAAAATAACAAGAAAATAGGAGAGAAATTTTGAACTATTTTTCCTAACCACTTCTTTTTCCTCCTTCTATACATCGTACTGGACTTTGCGGTCCATAACCTTATTCTGAACCAACGTAACTACCAGAATAATCACGAACATAACCGCCGCCATTGCGCAGGCATATCCCATCTTGGAATACTCAAACGCACAGGACCACAGATAATAGGATACGGTATATGTCGAATATCCGGGACCACCTTTCGTCATAATGAAGATCTCGGTAAACATCTGGAACGCGTCGATAACAGCGGTCAGCATTACGAAGTAAATGGAAGGCATTACCAGCGGGATCTTGATCTTGAACAGCTTGGACATGGGCGTAACGCCGTCAATGGCAGCTGCCTCATAAATGCCGTCATCAATACCCTGCAGAGCCGCCAGGAAGATCAGCATGTTGTAACCGGCCCACTTCCATACGGACATAACCGCAATTGCGAACAGGGAATAGCGGGAATCCGTCAGCCAGCCGATCGGTTCCATATTGAACAGCTTCTTCAAGATAAAGTTCAGGATACCGTAATCCGTATTGTAAATCCATACGAACAGCAGCGCTACTACAACGATGGGCGCTACTACCGGAAGATAATACAACGTACGGAAGAATCCGGCGCCCTTCAGCTTCTGATCCAGCAGAAGAGCCAGAAGGAAGGAGGTAATTACCGACATCGGAACATAGATGATAACCCACTTGCAGGTATTCAGCAGGGAAGTCTTAAATACCTCGTCGTGCATCAGCGTCTTGTAGTTGTCCAGGCCGATAAACTTTGGATCGCTCAGCAGATTCCAGTCAAATGCACTGATCATAAAAGAACGAATAATCGGATAGTACATAAAGAGAATCAGGCTGATCAGCGGCAATGCGATAAATGCAATACCAGTTGCCGCCTCCTTCTGTCTCAAACTTAATCCTTTTGATTTGGATTTATTCATTATCTCTTACTCCAATTTCTTGTATTATCACTTGTAATTAGTTATTGAACAGCGTGGTATTCGCCTGCTCGTCAATCTTTGCCAGCGCCTCATCCAGAGTGGTGTTACCCTCGAAAGCTTCCGACAGACCTGCGTTGATCATGCTGTTGTACTCCGAGAACTTACCGGTCTTGCATACTTCAAGCTGAGAAGGGTTGCCCAGGTACTCAGAGGTGTTGATGAAAGCTTCTGCTGAAGGAGGAGTATTTACATATTTCTCGTTCGCCATCAGATCCTTATATACAGGCAGAGACAGAGCGGATTCCATAACCAGAGCCAGGCCTTCATCGCTCATCTGATAAGACAGAACATTCGCAGCAATATCCTTGTTCTCGCTGGTGGAAGCAATACCAACCATACTGCAGATGAACGGGCAGGTACGGGTCGTGCCCTTCGGCATCTCTACAGCATCCCACTCGAAGTCACACTCAGAACGGAAGGAAGGGATGGTCCAGCGGCCAGAGGGATACATCGCAACCTTACCGATGATGAACAGACGGTCTTCGCTGTCACCGGTAGCGGATACGGTACCCGGAGAAGGAGCGGAACCAGCCTGAACCAGATCATACATTACACCAAGACCCTGCTTTGCTTCCGGGCTGGACAGATTGGACTTGCCATCCTTGAACCACTCAGCATCGTAATTGCCCATCCAGTTGATCCAGTCTGCACGATAGTTGTTGATGGCAGTACCGTATACCTCCACACGACTGCCGTCTGCGGACATCTGTGTCATCTGTGCGGCCAGATCCTTGTACTCTTCTACTGTCCAGTCGTTGGTAGGAGCCTCTACGCCTGCCTCCTTGAACATATCCTTATTAATATACATTACGTAGGAAGTCCAGTCCTTCGGGAATGCATACTGGCTTCCGTCAAACTGACCGAACTCCAGAACGCCGTCAATAATATCCTCCGTCAGCTGTGGATACTGCTTCATGTAATCATCCATATTCGCCAGCAGACCTGCATCATAGTACATTCTCGCGCTGGATTCTGCTACCCAGAACAGATCCGGCAGAGAGTCTGCCGTTGCCAGAGTCTGTAACTTGGTGTAATAATCGGACGGAACATACATCTGCTCGATCTCAACACCGGGGGCATACTTCTGGTAGGATGAAAATACGTTTGCATACATCTCGCGCTCATAGTCATCGCCAGAGTGCATGTATGTAACCTTTCCGCTCAGACCGGAAGCAACCGAAGCACCTTCCCAGTCCGTGTCTGTAGCCGCAGCTGTCTCATCTGCCGCTGCCGTATTACCTGCTGCTGTCGTATCTCCTGCTGCCGTCGTATCACCTGCTGCCGTGGTCGTTGCACCACCTCCACCGCAGCCGGTCAGGGCAACCGTCATCATTGCTGCAACTGCCAACATTGCCATCACTTTTTTCTTTTTCATAAAAATTCCTCCTTATTTTATACTCCATGAAAACCTAGTTATTGCCCCCCACAATAATTATTGTTTTTATCATATCAAAAATATATGATATGTCAACCTTTTTTCGTCATTTTAAGGTTTTCTGTCCTTTTTTATCTCAACATATCTTCAGTAATCGTGCCCCCTTTCCGCAGGAACAACGGAATTCTCGCTAGCGGCGCTTCCACGGATATCGTGCTTCCGCCCCCGTACTCCCTGCCGGAAGCCGCATCAATCCAGACAGATCCCATAGGCAGGTATACGCTCCGCTCCCGGCACCCGGCTTCATAGACCGGACATACCATCAGATCCGGGCCGAACATGTATTCATCGAAGATGCCGTAATTCTTCTCCTCCGGGAAATCATAGAACAGCGGGCGCATCAGCGGCGTGCCGTCCTGCGATGCCTTCTGCAGATGCTTAAAAATATACGGGCGCAGATTCTCGCGGATCTGCACATATTTCTTCAGGATTTCATACGCCTCTTCCCCATAGCTCCAGAGCTCATTCGGGCCGCCAGAAGGGCAGAACCCATCCAGACAGTACGGAGGCGTCGTCGGCCGCCCGGGGCGATTCCGGAAGCCGTGCATCCGGAAGACCGGGCAGAATGCGCCGAACTGGAACCAGCGGATAAAGCACTCCCGGTACTCCGGAGAATTCACATCGCCGCCATGGAAGCCTCCGATATCCGTCGTCCACCACGGGATTCCGCTCATCGCGGCATGGAGTCCTGTCTTGATCTGACGCCGCAGACTGTCAAAATCCGCCATAATATCACCTGACCAGAGCACCACGCCGAAGCGCTGGCTGCCGATAAAGGCGCTCCGGATCAGATTCACAATCTCTTTCTGACCTGCGGCCTTCTGACCGTCATAAAAGTTCTTCGCATAATAGAACGGGTACAGGCTGCTGACCTGCATGCCGTTCCCCAGCCAGTAACGCAAATTCTCATAATCATACGGTGCGATCTCCGGCTCCGCTTCGTCTAACCAGAAATTCCGCACACCGATATCGTAGTAATTCTGCTTCACCTTTCCCCAGACGAATTCCCCAGCTTCGGGATTCATGGGATCGTAATAAGTCTCCGGGCCCCGGCAGAACGTCAGCGTGCCCGGCCCCCACTCGCTGCGGATCAGCATATTATTAATCCGCATCTCCTCGAAATTCTCGCTGCGAGGATCTACCGTTGGCCAGATGGATACGAGAAGCTTCACTCCCATCTCATCCAGCTCACGGATCATTGCCTCCGGGTCCGGCCAGTATTCTTTATCAAACTTCCATTCTCCCTGCTGCGGCCAGTGGAAATAGTCACAGACAATCATGGAAATCGGAATTTCTCTTCTCTTATATTCTCTCGCTACCTCCAGGAGCTCCTCCTGCGTCTCATAGCGAAGCTTCGACTGCCACATGCCGGTCGCCCACATAGGAAATTCCGGTGCATAGCCGGTCAGCATGCAGTACCGTCGCTCGATCTCCGCGATCGAATCACCACCGATCACCAGATAATCCAGCTGCGCCGCCGATTCCGCCACCCAACGCGTACCGGATGTACCGAACTCCACCCGACCGATCGCTGGATTATTCCACAGGAAGCCATAGCACCGGGAAGACACCACGAAGGGAATCGTACTCTTCGTATTCTGCTGGCAGAGATCCAGCGTTGCTCCCTTCAGATCGAACAGGTCATGTGCCTCCTGCCCCATACCATAGAAATGCTCATCCGCAAAGGCCACCATCCGCTGTTCAATATGCGTTAGCCCATACGGACTGTGACGAAGCACCCGCGCATCCAGATCCCGCTCCGCCGTCCAGTGTTCCTCTAAAAGTACCTTACCGGAATTATTTCGGAAGGTAAGCTTCCCGGCCTTTGTGATCTCCGCCTGCAACTTTCCATTCTTTAATATAGCTCCGCCGCCATCCAGAGAGAAAATCTCCGCCCGGCATGCCTCTGCGGGAAGCAGCGTCCAGTTCTCATCCTGAACCTCCCCCACAGCGGCACGCACGCGAATCACATGCTCTCCATAGGCCTCTACCTGAAGAACCTCGCCCTCCCGGCTGAAACGAATCTTATCCGTCAATAATTTTAGTACACCCATACTCGTTTCTCCGTTAAATTTTGTATTATTTCATCAACGTTATTTATCAATATTTTGCTGCGCAGTAAGTAATTTTATCATGCAAAATAAATATGTCAATTAAATTTCAAAAAAAAGCAACTAAAAAAACATACAAACAGTCTTGACAAGAATACAAGAAAGTGTCACAATACTGATAATTTGGATTATTTATCCATTGTTCCGATTCAACTATCTTTACATTTCGACTATTGTTGCATTTTGACTTTTTATTTTGCGAGGTACTGATTTTGATCTGCAAAAAAATCCGTCTGACCGTGGACGGAAAAGAAACGGAAGCGGAATTAACCTGTTACATAAAAGAACAGATCGAGGGACGTGAGGATGCTCTGCGCAAAGCGGTTGTCATCTGTCCCGGCGGAGCCTATGCCTATGTGTCTGACCGGGAAGCCGATCCGGTCGCCATGCAGTTTCTTGCGATGGATGTGCAGGTTTTCATCCTGAATTACAGTGTCGCACCTCACATTTTCCCGGAGAGTCTGCTGCAGTTGGCCGCAGCTGTCGCGTATGTCCGCGATCATGCTGCCGGCTGGTATATTGACCCAGATGAGATCGGTGTTCTGGGATTCTCTGCCGGAGGCCATCTGGCCGCCTCGCTCGGTGTATTCTGGAATCGTGACTTTCTGTCCGATGCCCTGAAGCTTTCTCCGGAAATGTTCCGTCCCAACCGGCTGATGCTCGCTTATCCGGTCATCACCAGCGGTGAGTTCACGCACGAAGAAACGATCCGCAATCTAATGGGCGAAGAAGGACACTGCCCGGTCTCCCGCGAATTTCTCTCATTGGAGAACCAGATCGGTTCACAAGTACCGCCCACCTTTCTTTGGCATACTGACGCAGACCAGACTGTACCCGTGGAGAATGCTCTTCTCTTCGCGATGGCATTAAAACGAGCAAAGGTCAGCCTGGAATTGCACATTTACCGGGAAGGACGTCATGGTCTGGCACTCGCCAATACAGAGACCCGCTACGACGTTCCCTATGATAATAAAGGTTCTTTTGATATCCCTTCCTGCCAGTCATGGATCTCACTGATCCGCCAGTGGCTGCAGGGATAAATAATATCTACCAAAAGGAGAGAAAAGTATGAAAAAACAACTGATCTTCGGCCTTATGGCAGGAACGATGGCATTATCGTTAACTGCCTGCGGCGGCGGCAATTCGGAGACCACAGCAGCGGCTTCGAATGATACTCAGGCAACTGCTGACAGCACAGCAGCCGCAGCTGGCAGCACAGCAGCCGCAGCTGATAGCGCAGCAGCTGCTTCCGACTGGGAAGGTGCAGAGATCGCAGCTACCCTGAGCGGCAACGTGACCTACATGCACGGCGGTGATGACTACGAGCGTGAGCTTTATCGCGGCATCTTCGATGACTACGAAGCTCTGGCTCCCGGTGTTAAGATCGAACAGCTCTATGTTCCTTCCGATTACTACACCAAGCTGCAGACTCTGGCTGCCGGCGATTCCCTGCCCGATATTTTCACCGTAGGCGAAGGAAGCCTTGGCCTGTACGCAAGCACCGGTTACCTGGCTCCCATCGATGATTACCTGAAGCAGTATCCGGCTCTGACGGCAGATCTTGCAGACGGTCTGATTGATTTCGGTAACTACGAGGGCGTACAGTACGGTATGATCGGCGGCTACACCGGCTACGTTATGTACCTGAACAAGGATCTGTTCAAGGAAGCTGGTGTTGATCTTCCTACGACTGACTGGACCGTAGAAGATTACAAGAATATCGCAGCGCAGATGACCAAGAAGTCCGAAGATGGCTCCCGTGTTGACGTATACGGTACTGCTATCAACAACTACCGCGCAGACTGGATCAACTGGATGGGCAACTATGACGCTGAGTGGTTCAAGGATGGCAAGTCCAACCTGACTTCTCCCGAGGCGAAGCAGGGCCTGGGCGTTATGTACGATCTGGTTCAGGCAGGTTCCGCTCCTTCACCGGGTACCGTTTCCGCTACTGGTGACAGCGAAGACCGTCTGTTCATCGTAGGTAAGGTTGCTATGTATCCTTCGGGCGCATGGTGCGTAACCTCTTTCCGTAATGAGTGTGATTTCGAGTGGGATGCGATCGAGATGCCGAAGGGCACGACTCATTCCAGTCCTTTCATCGGCAGCCTGCAGTGCATCGGCGCTACCAGCGATGTGAAGGATGTGGCAGCTAACATTCTGTCCTACCAGTACAGCGATGCCGGTATGGAACCGATCATCAAGAACACTCTGTATATCCCCGGCTTCAAGCACCTGCTGGAGCGCGAAGATCTGATGGCATTCCCGCCTTCGGCTGATGCATTCCGCAAGTGCGGTGAGTACATCGGCAGCCAGTCTCAGCTTGACGTATGCAAGACTGGTAAGTCTTCCGAGTACTACAGCATCATCTCCGCTCGACTGGGCGAGGCTTTCGAAGGCCAGACCACTCTGGACGAGGCTCTTGCAGCGATCGACGAGCAGGCGAACACCACCGTCTTCACGGATTAAAAATGTACATAAAAAAGATAGGGTGGGTTTTCCCACCCTATCTTTTTTATTATCAGTAACTCTCAATATGCTCCAAAAGAAAGAAAGAAAGAAAGAAAGGAAAAAAGATCTCTATGATAGCTATTCAAGATCATGCCATCATCGGCAGCCTGGAAAATGAATTTCTTCGTATCGAACCGTATGGCCCCAACGCGATCCGCGTCCGCGCTTCCATGGGAAAGATCAGCGATGAGAACTGGACGCTCCTCTCGCCGGAGGCCTCTGACTGTAAGATCGTAACGCAGGAAGATGGATCTCTTCGTATGAAGAATGGACGGATCGAGCTTGTCATCACAGCGGACAGCCGGATCTCCTTCTGGAATTCCGAGGGACAGCTTCTGACCGAGGAATACTGGATGGATGAGCGGGATCAGCCCGCCCGGCTGATGCGCGGCCATGTTGGCGGTGCTTCCTCGATTGAACTTCGCCTGAAACCGCAGAAGAACGAACATTTTTATGGTCTCGGCCAGGACGGTCTGGATGTCTTCGACCGAAAGGGCGGCGCCTTCGACCTCTATCATCAGAATACGAAGAGCTCCATTCCCTTTGTGGTATCCTCCCGTGGCTACGGCTTCATCTGGAACAATCCCGCGATCGGCCGTGCAGAGCTGACCACCGTTATGACGCGCTGGGTAGCTCAGGTATCCCGGCAGATGGATTATGTGGTGATCAGCGGGCCGACGCCGTCGGATATCATGAAGGATTACTGCCGCATCACCGGCTTTGCTCCAGAATTTCCTTACTGGGCAACCGGCTTCTGGCAGTCCAAATGCCGCTACGAGACGCAGGAAGAGCTGATGACAGTGGCCCGGCGCTACCGCGATCTCGGCATTCCACTGTCCATGATCGTATGTGATTTCTTCCACTGGACTGCGCAGGGCGAATGGAAATTTGACCTCGAAGCCTGGCCGGATCCTGCTGGCATGGTAAAGGAACTGGAGGAGATGGGAACCCGGCTTCTGGTATCCATCTGGCCTACCGTTGATCCCAGAAGTGAAAACTATGAATATATGAAGGAACACAACCTGCTGATTCGCGCGGAGAGAGGCCCCGGAGCGCTAACCTACTGCTGGGGACCGGAAACCTATTTCGATGCAACAAATCCGGAGGCCCGCGCCTTCCTCTGGGAGAAGGTAAAGAAAAACTATTACGATTACGGCATACGCAACTTCTGGCTGGATGAAGCGGAACCGGAGATTCTTCCCTATGATTACGATAATTTGAGATATTATGAAGGCAACGGCATGGAAGTCAGCTGCCTCTACCCCTTCCTGTACGCAAAGGGCTTTTATGAGGGACTTCGCTCTACCGGCGAAGAAGAAGTCTTCAACCTGATCCGCTGTGCCTATATCGGCAGCCAGCGCTATGGTGTTACCCTTTGGTCCGGCGATGTTGCCGCCACTTTCGCAGCTCTGCGCCGCCAGATCAAGACAGCTCTGAATGTTGCCATGAGCGGTATTCCCTGGTGGAGCACAGACATCGGCGGCTTCCGTGGCGGCGACCCGGACAGTGAAAGCTACCGTGAGTGCATCATCCGCTGGTTCCAATTTGGCGCTTTCTGCCCGGTGTTCCGTCTTCACGGCAACCGATTCCGCCCGAATAAGCCGAAGATTCCGCACTTCTATACGGATCCCTTCTGCCCGTCCGGCGGCCCGAACGAAATCTGGAGCTACGGAGATACTGCTTATCAGATCTTCACTGCTTATATTCAGATCCGTGAATACCTGCGAGACTATATCAAAGAAAACCTGGATCTTGCATCCACAGAAGGTATTCCGCTAATGCGTCCTCTCTTCTTCCATTATCCGGAGGAAATCAACTACGAAATTTCCGATGAATACATGTTCGGCTCGGATATTCTGGTGTGCCCGGTATGCGAAGCCGGAGCCACCAGCCGCAAGGTCTATCTGCCGAAGGGAACTTCCTGGATTGAGGTTCAGACCGGCAGGGAATATGAAGGCGGAAGCCATGTAACTGCTGACGCTCCGTTGAGCTGTATTCCGCTGTTCCTGCGTGCCGACAGCACTCTGGACAGAGAGAAGCTGCGCTGCGGACTTAATCTTTAGTTTTCCGCAGCGCCTGCCCGGAAAACTTCATATGGACTGAACTCCCAGAAGCCAGATTCTAAAAACGGATCTGGCTTTTTTGCAGCGTGATAGAAACGAAAAAAAGATCCGCAGAATCTCTGCGGATCAAAACTCCCCGAGTAGGGCTCGAACCTACAACCCCTCGGTTAACAGCCGAGTGCT
>JAJEQR010000068.1 GCA_020687485.1 Hominifimenecus microfluidus
CAAGATTCAGACCGGAAGAACGGGGAGTCATCTTTTTTCATTAAAGACAGCATAGATTTTAATGGTTGAAAACAAAATAGTTTTAAATCAGGCATGCCGAAAGGGATGTCTGGGAATGAACTGTGTTTATAAGGGATGGGGCGAAATCACAACCGATTTCGCCCCCATTTGGGCATAAAGCAGGGCTGCCGCCCAGCAAAAAATATTTGATAGTGCGACAGCCCCTTTTTTATCCGTTTACGCAATCAATTCCAGGAGGTAGATTACGAGTAACACCGCGAACAATACCAGGAGTCCACGGAAAATCATTGCGGCTGCTCTTTCTTTTCGGAATCAGCACTAAACTTGTTCTGAAAGAGAAGGAAAAGAAGTCCTGCGATGACAAAAAAGATTGCGTACGGAAGCAACGAAAGATTTCCTGCCCCTCCCGCTGAAAAGGCAGGCAACAAGAGCAACACCGTGAGCGGTTCTGCCAGAAAAAGAGCGGCTACTGCACAAACACAGATACCAAGAATGTTTCGGGGCGACATCTTTTTTCTCATACAAAATACCTTCTTTCTTTTTTTTAATATTGTATTGTTTTCTCATGCCTGTATATAATAGTTATACCATACAATCTCAATTTGCGCAAGTCCATGGAGCGATATTTCATATGTCTCAGTATATCCTCACGAGTTTCCTTTATTGACTTTCATTTTCGGAAAAGGTGACAACGGCCCAGCATGGCCTGATAGAGCGGATACGTGCCGCCGCTGGCGAAAGGTTCGTCGGTGCGATGGCGGTCGGAGGACGCGCTCGGAAGCAGCTGGTATTTCTCCTGCATTTCCTTTAAGAATGTCATCTTCTCCGGCTGGTTCAGATAGATCTCATAGTACACTTCCAGACCGCCTCTGCCCTGCACAATCTGAGCGAAGTCACGGATCAGCTTCTCAATCTCTTCCTTCGTAATGCCATAACCGAAGGGGTGGGCAAGGATCGGGAAGCCGTAGCAGTCCAAAATGGTTTGGATGACTTTCCTGAATTCTCCGTAATTGACATAGCGAGTCGCCGGAACATAGTAAGGTGAGAAGTTCCCGATGTAATTGTCAAAGGCCTGCTCCCAGGTATCGACATAGCCTTTCTGTATCATAACGTCCGCAACCTGATGCCGCCCGATGAAGCTGCTCTTCCGCCGGGTCTCCATGACTTCCTGCATGGTTACATGGATTCCCAGCTCTTCTAGCTGTTTCAGGATAGCTGCAATATAAAGAAGCTTGCCTTCCTGAATGGGCGCAAAGAGCTCCCGGAAGTCCTCCAGATCTACGCCATCCGCTCCAGGGAAAAGTCCGACCACATGGATTTCCCTGTTTTCTTTCATGGAAGGAACGTAGTAACTACAGGAAAATTCGCAGGCGGGAATAACCTCCATCAGCGCCTCGCCTTCGCCGATTCTAATTTTCTGCGTGATTGCAAATGTGTTATGATCGCTGAGCGCAATCAGTCGAAAACCCTGTTCATATGCCAACCGGATCACCTCCTCCGGCGTATTTTTACCGTCGGAAAGCGTGGTGTGAAGATGAAGATCGATGCCTTCTCTTTTCTGCTTTTCTGATTTCATGTAATGATTCTCCTTTCTAACCAATCTCCCGGATCTGAAATCGTGATTTGGCTTTTATGCCTGGGATTTTCCGTTTTGTTCTCAGCTTTGTATTTCTACCCGGCTGCCGCTGCTGCGATCCTTGCGGACGATGATCTGGCGGTCGATTCGCTCTTTGAGCTCCGCGACATGGGATATGATTCCTACCAGGCGATTGCCATCGGAGAGTCCGGCGAGTGCCTGCATGGCAAGATCCAGGGAATTCTCGCTGAGCGAACCAAATCCTTCGTCCACGAACAGGGTATCCAGACGGATGCCTCCGGCGGATGCCTGGACTTCATCGGAGAGTCCGAGGGCGAGGGCGAGCGAAGCAAGAAAAGCCTCGCCGCCGGATAAAGTGTTGGCGCTGCGCTCACTGCCGTTGTAGTGGTCGATCACGTTCAGATCCAGACCGCTCTGTGAGCGGACATCGGCGGCCTCCCGGCGGCGCTTTAATTCGTACTGCCCGCCGGACATAACCATGAGACGCAGGTTGGCACGGTTCAGGATTCGATCGAAGAAGGTCATCTGGATATAGGTCTCCAGCATGATTTTTTCTTTGCCGCTGATACTTCCGTTCGCTGTCTCATTCAATGACTGAAGCCACTGATAGCGATGCTCCGCCGTTTCAAGCGCTTTCGACTGTGCAGAAAAATTCTCCCGCACGGCTTCGTTGCCGCTCTGTCTGGCGGCGATCACATTGCTTTGCTGACTTAGCGCCGCGCGGCGCATCTGCAGTCGTTTCATCTCTTCGGACAGTGCAGTTTCGTCATAGACCGGGATTTCTCTGAGCTGTACTTCCAGCTGCTGTGCCTGCCCCTGTAGCTGTGTCTTCTGACTAACTGCAGCTGCAAGCGCTTTCTCCGCCTTCTCACTGTCGCTCTCAATCTTTCGAATCTGTGCCGTCAGGCTTACCAGGTATTGTTCGGCCGCCTCCCGATCCGCAAAGGTCAGCGTATTCGCAAGCGCCTGAATCTGTGCCTGCCGTTCGTTCTGCCGAGCCGTTTCTTCGACGATCCTGCCGGTATCTGTCCGCTGCTTCTCAGAAAGCTCCGTCAGCTGCTGCCGTTTCTCCGGAAGGATTCGCTCGATCTCATCCCGTCGCGCTTTCTGCGCTTCCAGCAGGCGTAGCTGTTTCGCCTGCTCTTTGCCTGCTTTCTTCACATCCGCCGCAAAAATGACAGCTCGAGCCTGCAGCTCTGGATCTTCAATTGGCAGATCCGCAAGCTCCGGAATCTCTGCCGCTTCAGCCCGGCAGCGCGTCTTATTCTGAATCAGGTCTTCTCTGGCTTTCTGCTGTGCCAGCGTTGCTTCTGCCAGGGCGCTCTGCTGTTCCGGAATGATCTGCTCCAGACAGCGCTTTCTCACGGAATCTTTCTCCGCGTCCCGCATCTGTCCGGCAATCCGGCTGACCTCCTCCTGCAATGCTGCATTCGCATCTTTGCATGTTGCTTCCGCCTGATCAATTCCGCATCCGCCAGCTTCCCCGCTCAGTGCTTCCTTCAGTGCTTCCTTCAGTGCTCTTCTCAGTGTGTCGCACTGCCCGTTCAGGGAAGCGGCCTCCCTGCTTTTCTCTTCTGCCGTATGGTTCGCCCGCTCGGCGGCTTTCTTCGCCTTCTCTACTGCCGCCTGATCCGGCACATCCGCAGGCACCACTGCAGGCTGAGGATGGTACGTAGCTCCGCAGACCGGGCAGGGGCATCCTTCCGCCAGATTCTTCGCCAGGATTCCCGCCTGCGCATCCAGAAATGCCTGATTCTTATGCGTATAATCGCTCTGGCGGCGTTCCGCTTCCGCTCTGGCCGCCATGTATTCTTCCTGCTTTTGCTGCAGCTGATCGGAAATCGTCCGATAATCCACTAACTGCCGGTTCAGCCCGGCAAGCTTCTGCTTCTTTTCTTCGGTTCGCTCCGCTTCCGTCTTTAGCTGATGCAGACGCTCTCCTGCATCCGCAAGAAACACCAGCTCGTCCTGCTGCTGTTTCAGCTTCTTCTGCTCATTCTGCGCGGCAGTTGCTTTCTCCTCCCAGACTTCCTGCAGCTTCGCCTGCACGGCAAGACGCTCCTGCAAAGCAGTCAGCCGGTCGATCCGGCGCTGTTGCTGTTCTGCCTGATGTCTGGTCTCCGCAAGGGCTGCAGCGACGTCGGAGAGTGTCTTCTGCTCTTCCTCCAGTTCACGGATCTGCCCGTCCAGTTGCGTGATCCCGGTGTTCTCTGCCTGTACAGCTTCTTTCAGACTGCAGAGAGCGCGTTCCGCTGTCTTCTGGCTTTTCTGCCGCTCCGCCAGCTCTTCATACTTCGGTAACTGCTCCTGCAGGCGGGTGCGCTCTTCCTTGCGCTGCTCCGCCTCCGGAAGAAGAGCCTTCGCCTGATTCTTTGCCGTATTCGCAGCTTCCACGACAGCGTTCTGCCGCTCCAGCGCCAACCTGATATCAGCCAGTGTTTTTTCCTGCGCGGCACGATTCTTCTCGCTGTTCAGCATCTGTGCCAGCTGCTGCAGACGCTCCTGAACCTGATCCTGTTCCGCGTTTACCAGCGCAGCTGCCTCCCGATCCTGCCGGATCAGCTGCTCCATTAAAGGCAGAATTTCACTCGCCGGAAGCTTTCCTCCGATCGCCGCCTGCACCTGCGGGAAAGCTTCGCTTCCCTCATAGCACTGGATGCCGGATACATACTGCTGCACACTCTGGCGCAATTTTCCGCAGGTTCGCCCTGCCTCCAGGGCTTCATCCCGGATCTTCTTCTGCAGAGCAGCATACCGTCCAGTCTGAAAGATCCCCCGGAAAATATCGATTCGCGTCTTCGTGTCCGCCTGAAGCAGCCGTCGGAATTCTCCCTGCGCGATCATGGAAATCTGCGCGAACTGCTCTCTCGTCACGCCAAGGATCTCCTGTACGCTTTGGCTGACCTCTTTGGGTTTCGTGATCACACGGCCGTTCGGAAGTGTAAGCTCCGCCTCCGCCCTCTGCGTCACCATCCCGCTGCCGCGGTGGGCCGGACGCCGATACTCCGGATTCCGCCGAACCGTATATGTCTTTCCGGCATAATCGAAGACAAGCTCCACCTCCGTCGGCGTCTCCGGCGCGGCATACTGAGAGCGAAGCATGTCCGGATGGCGGTTCTCGCCGCTGGCTTCCCCGAACAGAGCGAACGTGATGGCGTCAAAGATCGTGGTCTTGCCGGCTCCGGTATCGCCAGTGATCAGGTACAGGCCGTGAGTTCCCAGGCGGTTCATATCGAGTACGGTTCTGTCGGCGTAAGGACCGAACGCGGACAGTGTCAGCTTTATCGGTCTCATGCTTCTCCCTCCCACATCTGTTCCATCATTTTCTGTACAAATGCCACCTGCTCCTCCGTCATCGGACGGCCGTTCTGCGCCTCGAAAAACCGGGCAAACAGTTCCATCGGCGACAGATGCTCCACATCCGCCGTCTCTTCCGGACGAAGTGAGTCCCGTGTACGCGCATTGTCATAGTCCAGCTTCATCAGGTTCGGATAAATCACGCGAAGCTTTCCCAGTGCGTTCGGCACATCCTCCTCGTCCGTCAGTGTGATATGCAGGTAATCGTCCGTGTTCGTCCCTTCATAGAAGGATTTCGCCGTAACTTCCATATAGGTTCCACGAATCTCCCGCAGGTCACGCTGCGGCATCAGAGGAATTGCGCAGACGCTTATATTTCCCTTTTCCTGCAGTTCCACAACCGTCACAGATTTCGTATGACCGGCCTCGGAGAAAGAATACTTTAACGGCGAACCGCAATAGCGAATCGTCTCCCGGCCCACATGCTGCGGGCCGTGAATGTGCCCCAGTGCCACATAATCAAAAGCTTCGAATACGGAAGCATCCACATTGTCGGAGCCTCCGACCGATATCTCCTCCGAGTCACAGCGCACTGCTCCCGTCACGAACTGATGCGTCAGCAGCACATTCCGCACAGATTCATCGACTTCCATATGGGAAATCGCCGTGCGCAGCGCATCCGTGTAGGTCTCAATCTCTGCCTCTGGATCGAAATGCCGCACATGCACCGGTTTCAGGAAAGGGAGCAGATAAAATCGTACTTCACCGTAAGCATCGTGCTGCACAACCGGCTTCACGCTGCCATGATAGACCGGCGAGACATGAATGCCGCTGTTCTCCATCAGCCTTCCGCCGAAGGCAATCCGCTCCGGGGAATCGTGATTGCCGCTGATCAGAAATACCGGCAGATTCCGCGCCGCCAGGCAGCAGAGGAAGTCGTCCAGTAGCTGTACCGCTTCTGCGGAAGGAACCGGCTTATCGTAGATATCACCTGCGATCAGCACAGCATCCGGCTGCTCGCTCCCGATGATATGCGTGATCTGCGTCAGGATGTATCGCTGATCCTCCAACATGGAGAATTCATTCACACGCTTTCCCAGATGAAGATCAGATAAATGAATCAGTTTCACTGAATCTTACTCTCCTTTCTAGATTGATATTGTCTTAAATCACTTAAAATAAGAGCTGAAGTCCCATTGCGATAATCCACATATATGCACAGGTTTTGGGAATCATAAGCAAGCCAACCTTCGGCTTTGATTTGCTGAACAATGTTACAGGGATGTAGCAACCAAATGAAATGATGATTGCGGCAACCATTCTTGTCATATAGAGGTCGTTTGTGTTGCCTGAAATTGCGTAAAGAATGATTACGCCGATGCCTGTTACTGCAAAAATTGCGTTTCTGATGATAGAAAGTTTCATATTGCCTTCGTTTGAACACCAGTTGTTTTGTGGGAGAACGCAGATTACCATTCTGATGATTGCAGAAATCCAAATCATTGCTTCAACTGCAACAGGTGCTGTCAATTCAGGAAATGTGAGTTTCCAGATGTACAACAAAACAATGTAAAACGCTGTCATAGTAATCGATGAAACCTGCAAGCCAATGCCGAGTTGCTTTTTGATTTTGTCGTTGTTTCCACGAACTGCTCTAATAATTCTTGGAACAAGGTGGAATGCGTCACCGCCGCAAAGTGTCAATGTCAACACGCCATACAAGATGAATAAAGGATTTCCTTTTGAAAATGCGAAGAACAAAATACCTGCGATTAAGTCGAAAATCAAATATCCTGCGTCAAAAATTGATTCCATAATATCAGGAACCTGTGGTTTGTATTTTTCGTTTGCTATCATAATTAAAGATACCAACATCTTTCTATGTTATTTATTATTCAAACAATCTTCTGCATTATTGCAGATTTTTTCAAATATATTTTTGAATGTTGTGATTTCTTCATCAGAAAATCCTTTGAGCACATCGTGGGCAAAACGCTTTTGTGTTTCGATGCCCTCGTAAATTATACTTTTTGCACTTTCAGTTACAAAAAGCTCTATGTGTTTTTTGTTACTTTCGTTTTGCTTCTTTTCAATCAAGCCTTTGTTTTCAAGTGATTTGAGCGAGGTTGAAACATGAGATTTTGTTGATTTGCGAATTTTGACAATGTCTGCCGCCGTGTTGAATTCGGGGTTACTGTACAAAAACATCAGTATATCATATTCCATTTGCGTCAAATCGTACTTGCCACAAACTGACCTTGTAAGTGATTCGTAATATCCGGTAATTGTTTTATGTCTGTCCCAAAAATGCACATTATCACTCCTTGTTAATCGTTCTTTTTAGAACCATTGTAGTATGTGACATATGATTTGTCAATACTTAAATTCTTTCTCATCTGCTTCTCCTCCCAAAAGATTATGGCTGCTCGGTTTCGTACCTCACAGCCATAGTATATCGATTTTCTTTTGTGGAGCGGTCGCATGGAAAGCAATATTTTTTTGTCCTTATGCTCCAATCAAACTCTGGTCAAAAGCAAACAATGCCTCGTTGATTTCATACACATTGTAGTTTCCCCGTTCAATAAAATATTCTACAATGATATCGAATTTGCTCGAATGAGAAAGGGTAAAACCTGCCTTGCCGAGCATTTCCTGCATCTGGGCAAGCGGCAGCTCCAAAGCCAGGGCAAATGCCAGCACCGTAGGTTTGGATGGCTTATAGAATTTATCCGAGCGAATTTTGGAAAAGAGCTTCCGGTCTATGTTTGCCTTCTTGTAGCACTGGGCATCCGTCATGCCGCTTTCGTCAATCTTCCGCAGCAGCATTTCCGAAAAGCTCTCATCCATCTGTCCTAACGCCTCTTCCAGAGATTGACTACTGCAAGGTTTGCCGATTGTTTCGGACGGCAGCGGGGCAGGTGCAGATTCAAAGCAGGATTCCTCTGACAACGCTTCGAGCCGTCGTCTCTGTTCTGACCGGCTGTCGGTATGTTCCTTCACATACCAGTCATCTATGTACGCTGCGATATCAGCAAACAGTTTTCCGCTGATCTGATATGACTTTCGGTCAAAGATAACGATGTAAACCATCATCTCGTATTCCAGCAGGAACGTGCTGATGGTATCGACTGCAACCTTCAGAGCCTGATCTTTGGGATAGCCGTAAATGCCGGAAGAAATCAGAGGAAAAGCCACCGACTGACAGCCATTCTCTTTTGCCAGGTTCAGAGATGTCCGATAGCAGGACTCCAGAAGCTCCTGTTCCTGATGCTTGCCATCCCGCCAGCGCGGGCCGACTGCATGGATCACATATTTGCAGGGCAGGCGGTATCCCTTTGTGATTTTTGCGCTGCCAGTCTCACAGCCATGCAGCGTACTGCATTCTGCAAGCAACTCTGGTCCGGCAGCACGATGAATGCAGCCATCCACACCGCCGCCGCCCAAAAGAGAAGTTTTAGCAGCATTGACGATTGCGTCAACACTCATTTTTGTAATATCGTTTCTAATAATCTGCAATGGCATGAAGCATACCTCCCATATATACCTGAACCAGATAACTGACAGCAGAGCGATATTTCCGTTTTCTGCTACTTTCGTTTTCCTTTTGGCCTTCGATATAAGCCAGTACCTGCGGCCTGCAATCTGCCAACAGATGAATATGATCTGGCATAACCTCCATGGCCAGAATCTGAAAACGATATTCTTCTGCTAATTCCTGCAGCATCGTCTTACATTCTGTATCCAGTCCGTCCACTAATACTTTTTTTCGCTATTTTGTACACCAGACAAGATAATACTGTAGAGAGTATACATATCCTCTACCATACTTTCGGTCTTAGAGACTTCCGACGGCTCGCTGCGAAAAAAGCGCTGGCTTCTTCCAGAAACTCGTTTTCTTCTTTCAGACGACGAATTTCTTCATCCTGATCTTTCACGCGTTTTCGAAGCATGGTTAGTTCCTCCGCAAGGCTCATTTGATGACATTATGTTGCGACTCAAAAACAACACAAAAATAGCGGGGTAAAATCAATTTTGCAAACCTGCCTGCGCCAGGAATTTTTTATCCGACTGAATACTCTGTGTCAGAAACTGACCGTCCCGGAACAGGGCATAGGTCGTGACCGGTGCAGGTACATTCTGTGCAGATTCTTTGTCAGTGATATGGATGGCCTTGAACAGGATACCATGTTCCTTCGCCACCTCCTGCACTCTTGGCACCCAATAATAGGTATATGGGCACTGATCGGTGTAATAAAGAACAAAACCTGCTTCTTCAATCACCGGATGTTTCGCACATTCCTTGAAATGCGGCGGTTGTGCACCCGATTCAATGGGAAGATACATGAGATTGATCCCGCAGTCGGATATGTCTGCCACACGGAACCCCTTGTAAGTAAGGAATTTCGGGTCAGCTAGAAATTCCCGCTTCCGGCCCTCTGCACACAGAATGCAAATACCTTTCTTTCCCTGCGCCTTGGCATCACGGATGCATGCCTCCAGCAGATCATTCGAGTATCCGTGGCCCTTCATGGAGCCGGATACCCATAGGCAGTCAATGTAAAGATAACCATCTGCCGCAATAGGCACCCAGGCGTTTTCAGCCGGAATGTATTCGATAAAGCATTTGCCACGCTCTGCGCTGCGATAGAAAACAAGTCCATCATCAAAGCGTTGCTTCAGCCATTCCTTTTTTGCAACGCTCTGCCTGCCGGACATGGCGCAGCAGATATGTTCCTTGTCAATATTTTCTTTTGTGATCCGAATATAGTTCATCCGTTATTCCTCCTGCTCAAAACAGCTGACCCGGCAGCCTCTTCTTTTCTTTTACCGAGAAAGTGGCTTCAAACCGTTCAAACCCCTCCGGGTCTTTCTCACAGACAAAATATCCCTCGGGGTCTTTGTAAGTGCCGGAGACACCGTCCAGAAATCCGAGGTTCAGTTCTTTAATGAGAAAATAGTCTGCCTCCGGATCATCGGCATAGCGCACACCCTTGGTTTTGGCCGGAACAAAGCCCGACTTGCCGTAAAAGTCAATATTGCCGGTAATGGCAAGCGCCCCTGCACCCATTTCCCTGGCTTTTTCCATGGAATAGTCGAGCAGCTGCTTTCCATAGCCCTGCCGCTTGTATGCGGGTGCAATGCCGATAGGGCCGAAGGTCATGATCGGTATGGTTCGCCCGTCGTCGCAGTCGATCTCCGACCGCACATAGATGACCTGCCCGATCAGCTCGCCGTTCAGTTCCATCACAAAATCCAGCTCCGGCACAAATGCCGGGTCATCCCGATAACAGTGCAGCACATAGTGCTCCATACAACCGGGCTGGTAAACATTCCAGAATGACTCGCGGGTCAGGTTTTCGACGGCTCTGTAATCGTCTTTCGTTTCCGGACGAATGATAATATTCTTTTCTGACATAACTTTTTCTCCTTCTCTCTTATCAATGATTTTGTATGATCGTCAGCCAGCATGTTTCGATGTACATTCTCTGATCCAATGATTCAGGAACTGCATCTGTTCCTCGGTATGAAACCAATGCTCGCCACCGTGACGCATCATATCCAGCATATCGTCCTCCTCCGACGTGCGGTCTTTCTTTGCTTCTGTAAGGGAATACGCCGGCTTTCATGTTGTTCTCCCCTTCTTTCTGTAATCAGCCTCAACCTTGGCAATAAAGTGATCAATATGTGTCGCCAACAAAGAAGAAACCGATTCTTTTTCCTCTGCACCATCGTAGACACTGTATAAAAGATACATTGGCCCATAGAATTCCAACGCCAGCTGCATAGCGTCCTCATCAGAATCTGCCAGCTTGCGGAAGATAGCCGCCATGTACTCCAGAGGCCCGCCCGCCAGATAGTCGTGGTGGAGCTGTGCAAGCTTTGGATCACGGTATTGCTCCAGCGTCAGCATTTTACGAAAATTAGAAGAAAACGGTTCCTTTGTCCAATGGGCAAACTGGGCAAGACTATATATGCGAATTTTTTGAATTGGTGTATGCAGATATGCTTCCGCAAAGCCGTCTGGTTCCGTTTCCGGCATTTCATACGCCTCGGCGCGCTCATAGTCCATCTTGTTCATTCGTTCCACGATCTTATCTAAGATTTCTTGTTTGCTGGCATAGTGCTTATATAAGGCGGCTTTCGTAAATCCCAACTGCCCTGCAATATCATTCATAGATGTCCCCAGATAGCCGTTCTGCGCAAACAGTTCCAGTGCTGTTCTCAAAATCCGTTCCTTTGTACCCTCTGCCATAATTATCTCCTTTATCAAAGTAACCATTCGGTAACTCCATTATAGTTACCAAATGGTTACTTGTCAAGAACTAATGAAAAAATATACCATTTCGTTAAAGAGCCGAAAAACGGGCAACGCCTTTCTTTCGCAGCCACAGGTAGATAAGCACGGATAACAGCAGATTTGCCCCCACAAAGCAGCTCATGTACCTGAGAAAACCCAAGATCCATCCGGGCAGAAGCATAAATCCAACGAACAGCAGCACCATGTAGCCGAAACCGCAAAATAAAGTGAGCATGACCGGCGCTCCCTGCTTGATGGGCATGATCTCGTTGGTCCATGTCAATGCTGGCATCTTAACGCCGAAGAACAGACCAACCAGCGCCATAAGCAATGTATAGGAACCAGTAAAAAGAAGAAGCATCAGCATCTGCATCGTATGCATTGTAGAGCGAGGAAAATCGAAAAGCAATGCCTCATGGTAAAAGTAATTCACAATGACCGGGTGCCCAGACTCTGCTTGTCCGTACCATGATTCCAACTATATTAACATCTGCAAGATAATAGCCGGGGCATTGGCATTGAGCCAACTTCCCGGCGTTTTATTTTCTGCATTTTCTACTGCTGCGAAGGATTCAGGAAGCAACCTGATTCATGAGAGTTGATGACTCCCACCGCCTGCAAATAGGCATAGATGATTATGGTCCCCACAAACTTCATGCCTTGCTTTTTCAAATCTTTTGAGATGGCATCAGATAATGGTGAGCTGATCTTGTCTACTTCTTGGATGATTTTTTCATCTGTCCAATGCCATAAGTATCGATCAAAACTGCCCCACTCTTGCTGTATCTTTTGAAACACTTGTGCGTTGACCACTGCAGCCCGTATTTTCAGCCGGTTACGGATGATTCCGGAGTCAGCTTGCAGAGCCGTCAATTTTTCTTCGCTATAAGATGCCACCTTCCGTAAATCAAACCCGTCAAAAGCACGGCGAAACGCTTCCCGTTTATTTAAGACACATTCCCAGGTGAGACCTGCCTGAAAATTCTCCAAAATCAACATTTCAAACAGCATATGGTCATCGTGGACCGGTCTGCCCCATTCCTCGTCATGGTATCGCAGATAAGTGGTATTAGTCGGGTTCACCCAATGGCACCGAATCTTTCCATCTACCCATTGCATTCCTTACTCCACCTCCAAAAGAAAAATAACAGGCCGGATGCCGTCTGGACATGCAAACACACCAACCTTATCATCATTGAGCCAAGTGCCAGACGGCTGAACTGGTTCCCCTGGATTTCTGCCACCTTCTCCTCCGGGTAGAGTTTGACAAACTGGGTATCCTGGTTGGTGGTGAGGATGAAGAAGTCCTTGCCTTTCAGCAAATCGTCTAAATCCAAATAGGAATGACGCACAGGTGCGGTCTGGGTGGTGTGAAGGAAGGTGGCGAGATACCCCCAATACTCTTCCCTTGTCTTCCATGGGTGCATCATCCCTGCAAAAGCACCTTTGAAGTGGTACTTCTCGGCAAAAGGTCGGAAGTATTTGCGGTAGGAGTCGTTGTCCTCGTAGTAAAAATCTCCGCCACCGGCAGCGGACAGGCCAGAGGCCCCGCCCACTACCACACAGTCAGCTTCCTTTACCTCCTGTACCAAACGATGGATCTGTTCGCTATACGGCAGCGGCTTTTTGTCAGTCAGCTGATAAGGCGTACTGCCGGAAGCATAGATAGGATAGTGCCTGGAATAATTCATCTGGGTCTGCATAACCAAATCATCATAGAAGTTCATTTTCACCATTCCTTTTGATTAGGTGTTATTTTTATTCTTACTTCAAAACATTTTAGCACCCTCTTGCGTCATTGTCAATATGCTGTTATAATAAAAATAACATCAAAGTAAAAAAGGAGATCCGGCCATGAAATATTCTACCCGCCTTAGCGACGCTGTTCATATTCTGGCTTTTATCGCTCTGTACCCAGACTGCGACCTGACCAGTAACAAGCTGGCCGAGAGCATTCAGACGAATCCTGCCTATGTGCGCCAGCTCATGTCCGCCCTGCGGAAGGGAGGGCTGCTGGTCAGCGTGAAGGGACATCCCCGCCCCGCTCTGGCTCGTGAGCCGGAGAAAATCACTCTGCTGGATGCCTATCGGGCAGTAGAGGGCAACAAGCCCCTGCTCCATCAGGACATCCACACCAATCCCGCTTGTGGCGTGGGTGTAAATATCCAACTGGTACTGCGGGATTTTTACTTGGACATTCAAAAAACAGCGGAACAAAAAATGCAAGAAATCACGCTGAAAGATGTGCTGGAACAATATCACATGAAGTTAGAAAGGATGCTCTTGCAGCGTTTATGACAGATTGATTGGCGGTATCCTTACCGCCAACCAATCAAAAGCCGCTGTTTGTCGCTTCCGGGTAACAAAAAAGCGCCGTATTGCTACGACGCTTTTGTCTTGCTCGGAAGATGGAGCAAGGGAACGCTATTCAATTATCTGTTGTACTTTTTCTTTCTTCTGACAACCGTTGTACCGATGGCTGTACCACCACTGACAAACAGCAGGGCAATCCACAAAGCAAGGTTGCTTGTGTCTCCAGTCTTGGGAGATTTGTAATTGTCTTTCAGCTTCGCTGTTACGGTGTCGGCTTTTTTGATTTCCTTTGTACCGTCCCTGTCGCTGAAATACTTGCCACAGCCGTCGCAATACCAATACTCGATATTGCCCTCGGTGGTCTTGGTCGCCGCCTTTGCCGGGAAGTGCTTTAAGTTGGTGTGGTTCTTCGGATCAAGCTCACCGTATTCCGCACCGCAGACTTCGCACTTTGCCTTGTCCTTGCAGGTCGCTTTCCCGCCGGTGTGCTCAGTCAGCTTCTTGCCGCAATAATCACACTTGTGGTCTTTGTTATCGTCTGCACACTCGCTGATTATATAATCGCAGATATCACATTTGTGGTCTTTGTTTGCATCGATGCAATTCTCCGTTTGCGTGCCTGCAGAGCATCCGTCAACGGTGCAGGTGCGGGTATGGGTGCCGTCTTCGTTGGACGTCCAAGCGCCCCAGTTGTGGTCTAGCACATTGCCGGAGAAGAAGGTCGCCTCATCCGCCGTGCCCTCGGAGCTCAGACCGCAGACTGCGCAGGACTTGTAATAGATTGCCTTTTCGGTACAGGTTGCAGCAGACTTCAAATACTGCGCCTCTGCTTTTTCGGCAGTGAAGCTGTGTGCCGCCATCTCGCCGTATTCGCCGCCGCAGACCGTACAGGCAGCCTTGTGCGTGCAGTCTGCCGTGCCGCCGTGGCAATTCTCGGTTTCCGTATGGCTGGTGTCACGCTTACAGATTCGGGTGTGGGTCTTTTCATCGCTGTTCTGCGTCCAAGCGCCCCAGTCGTGGTCCAGCACATTGCCGGAGAAGAAGGTCGCCTCATCCGCCGTGCCCTCGGAGCTCAGACCGCAGACTGAGCAGGACTTGTAGTAGACCGCCTTTTCCGTGCAGGTGGCGGCGGATTTCAGATACTTTGCATCCACGGTCTCCGCCGTGAAGTCGTGGGGCAGCTTTTCGCCATACTCAGCCTTGCATACCTCGCAGACGGCTTTTGCGGTGCAGGTCGCCGTGCCGCCGGTGCAGTTATTAGTCTCGGTGTGCGAGGCATCGCGCTTGCAGGTGCGGGTATGGGTGCCGTCTTCGTTGGAGGTCCAAGCGCCCCAGTCGTGATCCAGCGCATTGCCGGAGAAGAAGGTCGCCTCATCCGCCGTGCCCTCGGAGCTCAGACCGCAGACTGCGCAGGACTTGTAGTAGACCGCCTTTTCCGTACAGGTTGCAGCAGACTTCAAATACTGCGTCTCTGCTTTTTCAGCCGTGAAGCTGTGTGCCGCCATCTCGCCGTATTCGCCGCCGCAGACCGTGCAGGCAGCCTTGTGCGTGCAGTCTGCCGTGCCGCCGTGGCAATTCTCGGTTTCCGTATGGCTGGTGTCACGCTTGCAGGTGCGGGTATGGGTGCCGTCTTCGTTGGATGTCCAAGCGCCCCAGTCGTGATCCAGCGCATTGCCGGAGAAGAAGGTCGCCTCATCCGCCGTGCCCTCGGAGCTCAGACCGCAGACTGCGCAGGACTTGTAGTAGACCGCCTTTTCGGTACAGGTTGCAGCAGACTTCAAATACTGCGTCTCTGCTTTTTCAGCCGTGAAGCTGTGTGCCGCCATCTCGCCGTATTCACCGTCGCAGACCGTGCAGACAGCCTTGTGCGTGCAGGTCGCCGTGCCGCCGGTGCAATTCTCGGTTTCCGTATGGCTGGTGTCACGCTTACAGATTCGGGTGTGGGTCTTTTCATCGCTGTTCTGCGTCCAAGCGCCCCAGTCGTGATCCAGCGCATTGCCGGAGAAGAAGGTCGCCTCATCCGCCGTGCCCTCGGAGCTCAGACCGCAGACTGCGCAGGACTTGTAATAGATTGCCTTTTCGGTACAGGTTGCAGCAGACTTCAAATACTGCGTCTCTGCTTTTTCAGCCGTGAAGCTGTGTGCCGCCGTCTCGCCGTATTCGCCGCCGCAGACCGTGCAGACAGCCTTGGCGGTGCAGGTCGCCGTGCCGCCGTGGCAATTCTCGGTTTCCGTATGGCTGGTGTCACGCTTACAGATTCGGGTGTGGGTCTTTTCATCGCTGTTCTGCGTCCAAGCGCCCCAGTCGTGGTCCAGCGCGGTATTCGCTGCGATAAACGTATCGACGTCGTTGGTACTTACTTCTCCGCACGCACAGGATAGATAATACACCGCGTTATTGGTGCAGTCCGCAGGAGTTTTCAGCGCTTCGGGCTTTTGAACCTGCTGTGTGTAGGCGTGCACATGGATCGGCGTCCAGTGGGCGTAGAGGGTCTGCGTCCCGAACACTGTCACGGTGGTGTTTTCCTTAATCTCGGTGCCGCCGTTCTGTTCCGTGTACCAGCCGGCGAAATCGTATCCCGCATAGCTGGGAACCGGCAGTGTGCCGTAGGGTTCGCCGGTCATCAACGATTTGGTTTTGTCCGCTTCGGCCAGCATACCGCCGTTGGGGTCAAATGTCACAGTGAGGGGCCGCGCAACCGCGCCGGAAACAAGGTACAGCTTCTGGTCATCCTTATACTCCACGTGGGCATTGACGTCATCCGCGAAGAAGTAATTCGCGTAGTCTTTTTTGTAATTATTAGAAAATGCCACGGGATATCTGATATTCGCGGTGGTAACGCCGATGGACGCGCCTTTGGACATGCCGATCTCGATGGTCAGCGTCTTGCCGGAGGGCAGATATACATTGTTGGCCTTGCCGGAAACCGTGTTGTTCTGCACGAGGGGCTTGTTTCCGACCCTCAGCTGGCCGCTGTTGCTGGGGTTGATATAAATGCCGCCGCCATTGCCGCTGGCTTTGTTATTCTCGATCTTACCGCTATAGAGTTGGCAGACCGAACCGGTGCGGTAAATATATACACCGCCGCCGTTGCCGGTGGCCGTATTGCCGGAGATCTCGCCGCCTTGCATAATCAGCCATGACGGCTCCTGATTCAGATAGATGGCGCCGCCGTCGCCGCTGGTGTTTCCGGTGATCTTGCCGTCATAGAGGAAGAACTGGCAGTCCTTGTCAAGCACATGAACCGCGCCGCCCTCCTTCGAGGCCCTGTTGCCGGAGATCTCGCCGCCCCGCATGTAGAGCGTTGTCGACTGATTAGAATCTTGGCGCAGGCAGATGGCGCCGCCCCAGCGGCTGGCGGTATTGCTGTTGATCTTCGCGCTGCCGGAAATGTTGATCTCGCCCCAACCCATCAGAATCGCGCCGCCGTCCAGGCTGGAGGAATTGCCGGTGATCTGCGCGCTGCCGGAAATGTTTATCGTACCACTGCCGCGCATATAGATGGCGCCGCCGCCAGCATCGTTGCTGCTTTGGGTCGCTTTATTGCCGGAGATGGTGCCGCCGGTCATGTTGATGGTGCCGCCGGTGGTGGAGAAGAATGCGCCGCCGTTCTTGGCGGTGTTATCCTTGATGGTGCCGCCGTACATATTGAATGCGCCGCCGGTGGTGTTCGGTATGTTATTATTGAATTTCCGGAAAATGGCACCGCCGTAGTTATTGCCGTTGTTGCCGGAGATTTCGCCACCGTACATGTTGAATATGCACTGCTGGTCATCCAGAGCGATAGCTCCACCGCCGCCACCACTGGTAACTTTGCCACCGGTGAGCTTGCCGCCGAACATATCCAGCGTGCTGGTATAAAGGTAAATGCAGGCACCGCCCCAGACACTCTGCGTCGCGCCCTTGAAGGTGCCGCCACCCTGACAGTCGCAGAGAACAAGTCGACCGCCGTTTTTGACCTGAATCTTGGCTGTGCCGTTGCTGGCAAGGGTCTTGCCGTTCAGGCACAGATATAGTGTTTTGCCATCCACCGTCAGATGGCCGCTGAGGGTGGCGTTCTCCGTCAGGTAAACGTAGGCGGTATTGTTGGTATATGTGATGCTGCTCGTGCCGTCCCATGCCGTATAGGTCACGTCGGAATGGCTGGCATGGTCGCCCGCCGTGATACTGCCGCCGCAGTAGCAATGGGTGTGGTCATTCGCAGTCTGGGGCGCGAAGGCAGTATCCGGTTCGCCGCTTAGCGCCATAAGTGCGGCAACTGCGGCATCATAGCGGGTAAAATCGAGTACCGCGAAATCTTCATCAGAAAGCTGTACCTTCACCTCGTCAATGGCTTCTAACTGCACTTCTACGTCCGCCGCATTATCTTCGCTGATTGTTTCCGCTTCCGGCAGCGCGTTGATCAGTGCCTGCACATCTGCTGCGGTGATGGCCGGAGCGTCGTTGGACGTACCTGTCTGTCCGCTTTCTTCTGCGGCATATTTCCCGCAGTTTTCTGCCAAAGCACCCTCTGCGCCGCAGACAGAGCACTCTGCATTCATTGCTTCCGCCGCACAAGCCGTTTCGCAGGTGCATACAGGTGTTTCTTCCGTCTCGTTCTCGGCAAATGCCGTGGTCGGCACAAGGCAGAGCACCATGCACAGAGCGAGCAGGATGCTGAATAATCGTTTCTTCATCTTGTTACCTCCGTTTCGCCATCCTTCGACAGCTTAAAATCGTATTTCATTTCCAGCATTGCAAACAGCTTATACATAACCTTGGTGGCAATCGTCTTGATATCCAGCGATTGGATAAAGGCAAGCACCCTTGCCTGTTCCTCCTCCGGCACCCGGTACACCCGCATTGCTGCCGTCAAAAAGCGGCTGAGCTTGCGTTCCAACGGAAAATGAATATCACATTTTCTCGCCATATAGCTGCGCATCAG
>JAJEQR010000069.1 GCA_020687485.1 Hominifimenecus microfluidus
AAGCTTAAGGTACAGAAACTTCATCAGCGGATGGAACAGATCCGCACCAATTACATTAACACTGTCATCGCAGAGATTGTGAAAACCAAACCTTCTTATATTGTGATGGAAGATCTGAATGTAAAGGGAATGATGAAGAACAGACATCTTTCAAAAGCAGTTGCCGCGCAAAAGTTTTATGAATTTCGTTGCAAGCTGAAATTCAAGTGTGAGGAAAACAGCATTGAGTTAAGAATTGCAGACCGGTTTTATCCATCATCCAAACGTTGCCATTGCTGTGGACAGATCCGAAAAGATTTAAAGCTTTCGGATCGCATCTATCGATGTGTTTGTGGTTATAGGGCAGACAGGGACTTTAATGCAAGTCTTAATCTGAGAGATATTGAAACTTACGAAGTCGCATCCTAAAGCGAACGTAAGTATGTACCGATGGCTAGTCGGGAATTTACGATTGTGGAGTGTACAAGAACCTGTAAGTAGTATGTTGCATGCAACTACGAAAGCATACACGATGAAGCAGTAAGGATTGTTCGCGAGAACATCCAGAGTCTCGATATGTGAGTATATTTATACATATTTTGAGTAGCAGGAATGATGATTTATGTTTGAATTTACATTCGACTCATTCAGTGATGAACAGCGGGATGCCTATCTGGCAAGAATTGGTTTTAGAGAAGAAACTTCTGTTTGCAAACAGACACTGGATCGATTAGTATATCTTCACCAGTGCAGCGTTCCGTTTGAAGATCTGGATCCGGTTCTTGGCGTGGATCCACTTCCTCTGGATGCGCAGAGTCTGTTTGATAAGATAGTGACCCGAAGGCGTGGAGGATTCTGCTTTGAGCTGAATGGGGCTTTTATGCTTCTTCTTCGTGCCATTGGCTTCGATGCCTATTCCTGTGTATGTCGTGTGGCTGCTTTCAGCGATCAGTTTGGTGCGCTGAGTCATCGTGGAACAATTATCCGTCTCAATGGAAAGAAGTACTTTTGTGATGTTGGCTTTGGGGGACCTATGGCTCCTTTTGCTGTTGAGATTTCTTCCGAACGTCAGACTCTGAATGGTGAAACTTCCTGGATAGAGGAACTGGAAGAAGGCTGGTATCTGCAGCGGAGGCTGGATCGGGAGGGGGAAGAGAAAAACTGTGTAATTTTTTCACTGCAGCCATTCCTTCCGATGGATTTTGATATTCTCTGCCGTTTCCTGATGGGAATTGAAAATTTTACATTCCGTATGATCCCGATTGCAAATCTGCGAACACCAGATGGAGCGATTCAGTTAGAGGGCGATCAGCTTACTATCCGCAAAGGCGATGCAGTGACGAAAAAAATATTTCCAAAAGAAGAACTGGATGCAGTCCTTAAAGAATATTTTGGAATTATTCTGCCTCCGCATGCTCCAGTGTAAACTGCCAGAATGCGCGTGCCGCTTCGGAAGGTGTGCGTGTGCGGGAGCGCGCCAGATAATACGTCCGGAATGCATCCGGTTCATCCAGCGAAAGCAGCTCTACGCCACAGGCGCGCAGCTGCTCATCATAGGGAACGATTGCAAGTCCGAAGCCCTGGGCGACAAGAGCGGCAATTGCGCGATCCTCACCTGTCCGGCAGGAGACCGCAGGCGTAAGATTCCGGCGCCGGAACAGGTTCTCCAGGTAATAAGTATGATCCAACGAGAGCACCAGCGGAAAGCGTGCAACATCCTCCAGCGTCAGCGAGCGGCGTGAGAGAAGAGGATGCTTTGCCGGAGCTAACACACACATTTTCATGGATATCACAGGATGGAACTGAATCTCAGGCTGATCCTCCACGAAGGAGCAGAAGCCGAGATCGCAGATTCCATCCTTTATATTTTTCAGGACAGACAGCGTGTTGCCCTGATGAAACTGGAAGAAGATCGGGCGCTCCGGCTGCAGATCCTGGTAAGCTCTGGCCAGACCCGGCAGGTAGGAAGCCGCCAGAATATAGTTCACGCCCAGGTTCAGCGTAAGCCGACCCGGATCGGCCAGCTCGCACACACGGGTCACGCCGGTATTGATTTCCTGCATCGCAAGAGAAATATGGCTGGCGAACGCCGCCCCGTAGCGGGACAGCTCCACACCGCGCCCCCGGCGCTCGAAGAGCGGAACGCCAAGCTCCGCTTCCAGCGCGGAGATCGAGCGGCTTAATGCAGGCTGTGAGATGCCAAGCTGCTCCGCCGCCCGCTGATAGTGCAGCGTCTGCGAAAGACAGTCAAAGTATTGAAGCTGATGCAGATTCATGATTAAAAATCTCCTTCCATAAAGGCGAAAATGTGCTTTAGGCATACGGGAATACCTGTATTATATCAAAAGTGATATGAAAAAGCCACGAAAACAGCATTGAAAGATTAATAAAACATCGCTACAATGTAAGACATAAGGCAAAAGAAACAGAAGCAAAAACAGAAACCGGAAGCAAAAGCATAAGCAAATGAAGCCGGGATTTGAATCCTTATGTTATAAAGACTTAAGAAGGTAACAAATCAGTGTCAGGAGGACAAGGACATGAACAGAGCAGAAGAAAAAACAGTTGTAATCGGAACCGTAGGCGCCGGATATGCGGCAAGCCTGCACGGAAATGGATATAAGAAAGTAAGCGGAGTCAATGTACGTCTGAAGACAGTCTGTGATCTGAATACCGAACTGGCGAAGAAGATTCAGGACGCATATGGATATGAGCAGATCTGCTCCGACTATCATGACATGCTGGCAGACCCGGAGATCGACGTCATCGATATCGTACTTCCGCCCTTCCTTCATACCCGCGTAGCGAAGGAAGCTATCGAAGCAGGCAAGCATGTCATCTGCGAGAAGCCTCTGACCGGTTATTTCGGCGAGCGCGGTCAGGAGAATATCGGCAAGACCGTGCCGAAGAGCGAGATGTATAAGGCATGCGTGAAGGAAATGGATGAGCTGCGCCCGGTAGTAGAAGCCAGCGACTGCAAATTCATGTACGCAGAGAACTTCGTATATGCAACCCCGGTACAGAAGGCAGCAGAGATCATTCGCGCCAAGAAGAGCAAGCTCCTCTTCATGAAGGGCGAGGAAAGCCTGAAGGGTTCCTCCAGCGCGCTGGCCGGATACTGGAACAAGACCGGTGGCGGCAGCCTGGTTCGTACCGGTTCCCATCCGCTGGCCGGTATGCTGTGGCTGAAGAGCCAGGAAGCAGCGGCACGCGGCGAGAAGATCACCGTCAAGGAGATCAGCTGTGACGTCGGAAACGCAACCGCCTGCCTGACGGAAGAAGAGCATCGCCATATCGCGGCACGCCCGCAGGATGTAGAGGACTACAGTGTAGTCAGCATCACTTTCTCCGACGGAACCAAGGCACTCTGCATCGCCAGCGACACCGTCCTCGGTGGAACCAAGAACTACATCGAAGTATATGCCAACAACGCAGTACTGAACTGCAACATCACTCCTACGGACATCCTGAACACATACTTCCTCGACGAAGAGGGCATGGATGACGTATATCTGTCCGAGATGCTTCCCGCAAAGCTGGGCTGGAACAAGGCTTTCGTCAGCGACGAGATCATCCGCGGATACATGGGTGAGATGCAGGATTTCATGGAATGCGTTGCCTATGATCGCGAGCCCGCATCCAACTTTGAGCTTGCTTACGAAACCACCCGCGTAATGTACGCCGCCTACCAGGCAGCAGAGGAAGGCCGCCGCATTACCCTCGACTAAAACAGCTTACGGCCTGCAGAGACATATTGGTGTCTCCGCAGGCCGCTTAATTTCAATCAATAATCCCTGCTGAGAAGAAAATCAGCAACATGCATACTCCGGATTCCCTGATAATTCCCTCCGGCAAATTCATCCGTGCGCAGAACATACTTCGGGTAATTATCATGAATCTCCAGAAGTCGTTCATATTCCCGGCGCTCCATCTTCTCTGATCGAATTTCCTGCACCTCATCCAGAAAGAGATAGGTTCTTCCCTCCGGACAGAGTTGTCCTTTCAGAAATACATACATTTCTTTGGCAGTCATATCATCATATTCCATCGAGTCAAAACGGATACTGACAATATGATCCGCCGGAACATCGCGCTCCTGCTGCAACTTCTCCATAATCATCTTCAGAATCGTGGATTTCCCGCATCGGCGAACACCGGTAAGAATTTTCACAAATGGAGTATCGGCATAAGCCATGATTCGATCCACATAAAGCGGTCGGTAAAACATAGAAATCACCTCCTGTAAAAATATTATATCCGGATAACACGTAAAAAAGCAACAAGTTTTGCGGTTATAACCGCAAAACTTGTAAATGATAAAACGCTATTGAGTTTAAGAAATATTCCCGTTTTTATCACAGTAAACGGTCGGGGAAAGTGACTGGGTCTCTCCTATTGTGCTTTTAAAGCATAAATGGGATGAAAAGTAAATGTTTAAAAAAGTAAACATCCACTTGACAAGATGTCCGACGCATGATATCGTATAGTTAGGAAAACAAATGAACTAAGCGAAGAGGAGGTGAGTCCAATGCACAGTTTAGTAATATAACATATAGGGTAAGATATAATATTAAATTGGTGGTGATGATATGATTAATAAATTGCTTAAAATCTTCTTACCTTTGTTATTAGCAATCATTGTAGCTCTGGTATTTTTCTATTTCGGCATGGCTCATATGGTGTTCTGGGTACTCTGCTTGGGGTATAACATCTCGTTAGTCATTGCTGTAGCTTATGTTATCCATTACTTTCGAAAAAAATGAATTGTAGGGTTACATATGAAGGGAAAATTCAGGTTTATAAATAAAATTATGATGAAACATAGAAAGTTATTGTTGATTTCTATTGGTTTTGTGATTCTGGCTGCATTATTTCTGTTTTTTTTGCCTTCGAAAGATATTAGCTGGGTTCATGCTATGAAGGTATATGGGTGTATTTCTTGTGTAGAAAGCGGTACCGATGTTACTTTTGTGATCCTAACTTCAGATAATATTTCTCTTGCACCAAATGTTACGACAACAGACAGAGTTGAAGTTGTTTCTGTACCAGACTTAACTTTTCCGGAAATAGAAGATGATATTCTTACAATATCTAATATTCGTTGTACGAATGCAATGGAGATGAATGGGGGGGTTTACTGGATAATTGATGCGACTTTAACGTCTAATATTTCATACACAAAGGATTTTGTGGAAATCACTCGTATTTGCTATAATGGGGAGGAATATGAGATTGGACATCTGAAAATCCTTTTAAATCAAGCGTATGAAACAGACTCAGTAGCCTTTAGTTTAAAAAGTAATGCAGCGGCTTCTGTCGGACGTAGATTAAGACCGTATCATGCCACCTTTTTGAACACAGGAGATTCACCAATTGATAGTTATGATATCGTATATCCAATGTATGAAAACGCAGAAAATCAATATGAGATTGATGGTGCTTTAGGCGCGTCATCGGTTTTTCCTAACAGTAGCCTTTATGTTGAAAGTGATTTTTCAGCTTGTGATCTAGAAGAGTCAGACTTCTATTATGTGACGCCGATTTTGACATATAAGTATAAAGGCGAAAATTACTCTGCATGTTTAACACCTTATACATCGGGTTTTCAGCTGAGTAAAGAAGATGTCCAATATTATATTGAACTTTATGGAAAATGATTAACTTCTAGAATTCCGTTTCTGAACAGCAGAATTTCTACCAGTCTATGTAATTCAAGCTTTATAATGATAGTAGCCATCCCAGTGATGGTGAATAGATCATTTTAAGGAGGTGAGTCCAATGCACAGTTTAGTAATGTAGCACATATGGGGAGGTGTAGATAGTGACTTTTAATAAATCAAAATATATGTTCTTTCTGATTACAATGCTTCTTCTTTCTCTGTGTGGATGTGCTATTGGTCAGAATGATATTACAAGACTAGAAAATATTCCACCTGTGGAACCTTCTGTGCAGAGAATCCGTGCATCATTCGCATATGATCCGTCAAGTTTGCAGCAGGAAGCCGGCATTTGTGATTATGTATTTGTAGCTACCGTTGTTGAAGATGATGGTGTGGAATACAGAAATACAGTTGTCACCGAGGACGAGAATGGAGAAGTGAAGGAGATTGGTTCCCCATATAGCAATTATGTACTTCAAGTACTGGAAAATTGGAAAGGACAACTAATTACGGATGAAGAAATTCCAGTAGTAAAGCATGGTGGTATTTCACAAGATGGAAGTATGTTAATTCTTTTTGAAGATGACCAGCTTCCGGAAGTGAATAAAACGTATCTCTTTTTTGGGTATGCTCAGAAGAATGGAGACATTCTTATTTCTGGCCCTAATTCTAACTTGGAATTAGTAGATTCTCAAGCTAGAAATTCGAGTGGACTCTATGCTCAATACAAGGAAGCAGTAGATAACGAGATTGTTCCTGTTGAAAGAGAACGTTATAAGTCAAATTATGAACAGGCAGATTAAGCTTTGTGAAAACGTTTTGAAGTTCTGTAATTGTGCCATATATAGGGGGTGTGACAATGGAAAAAAATTGGAGAAGAAAAGGTGCGATTATTTTACTTCTTGGTTTCCTGATGGCAGTATCACTTTTAGCAGTATCCTGCAATAGTCACGATACACAGGTTACGAATTCTGAAACACAGAAGGAAACTGATAAGACGGAAAATCCGTCAGAGTTTTTAGAATATAAAGAGGTTCTTACTCTCTATTATGAGGCACCGAATCGTGAACTATTGGATACACTGTATTATTCACAATACGCTTCGGATATCAGGCTTGGCAAGGAACCCACAGATTCTGAAGAATTAGCAAAAGAAAAAGAAGCTTTTCAGCAGTTAAAAGAAAAACTGCAGGAGCTTTTCGGGGAAGATGGTATTTCAACATACATGGAAAGCAATACTCTTTTACTGAAATATCAGACGATTGTAGATGAAATTGGAGCGGAAACAAAGTTGGATGAAGTTACATTTACGCCCACAGAGGGTGCGGTGGAATGGAAAGGAAAAGTAACGCTTTCTTATGAAGGAAAAGAACAGACCTTTGAAGTGGAAGGAAATCTTTCCCTGGATGAACAGGGGTTGGTTCGTTACATCAATTCCGAAGGTGACGGTGGCTTAATGGATGCATGTAAGCAGATATATCAGCAGCAGATTGAGGAGAAAAGCACATGAAACACTTGGTCTGCATAAGAAGTGAAGATAGCTGGGTAGGAATACTTTCTGCCTGGCTATTTTTCATAATAGTAAAAACAGAGATTAAAAAAGTAAACAATCAGTCGACAATATGCGTCAGGTATGATAAAATAAAAACAGAAAAAATGCAAAAAAAATAAAAAAATTCAGAAAACAAGAAACGATAAGGAGGAAGGCTTATGAAGAAATTATGTGTCATGCTGATGTGTGCCTGCCTGATGACGGCATGCTCATCCGGAACCACAGACACAACACCCGCAGCGGAGATTTTTACTGCGGCAGCAACTGAGACCGAAGCGGCAAGCGAAGCTGAAACCACGGCAGCTGCTACGGAAGCTGAGACAGAAGTTGCCGCCACGGAAGTCGATAAGACGGTAGTCAGCGAGCAGGCGAAGGCCATCATCGAAGCTGTCATGAACGCTCCGAATCCGGATCTCTCCTTCTATCCATATATGACAACGATCGGTCTCGATACCAGTCAGGACGAGCTGGAATCGCAGATGGCGGAGACGCAGGAAGCGAAGGATCAGGTCTACGAGAACTGGGATAACCTGCTGGGACAGTACTTTGCAGCAGGTATGCTGGATCGCTTTATCAGCGAAGGCATGTCCGGTCAGTATCTTATGAAAGCAGACATGGAAGATATCGAAATCAGTGTAAAGGATATTCAGCTGGTGGAACGCGGCGACTATGTAGAGACCGTTCTTGTAAATCTACAGGTGGGAGACCAGGAAGAAAGTGTAACATGGGAATTCACCCACGACGAAACAGGACTGATCACGAAAGTACGGCCCGCACAGTAAGAAAATCAGAGTCCGGCAGGAATATTTCCTGCCGGACTGTATCTCAGACTATTGCCAGAAATTCAGCTTTAATTTTCCGTGTGACCAGCCGACTTTGCCACCCTGCAGAAGATAAGCTTTCATATTTTTCCGAAGCAGAGTATCTTCCGGAAGGTCATTCAGCGGAAGATCATTCCTTTGGAATACCCATTCAATAAAAGCGTTCATATCGTAATCAGTGGCATCATTGGACATTTTCTCCGTGTATTTTTATGAACAGGGAAAAGTTTCTATCCTATTATTTTTAGAAACTCTCCAGAATCCGGAAGGTACTGCACTCCTTCGACAGCTGGAACATCAGCTTGCGCATCGGAACCTCCAGCAGATTCCCACGGATCGTAAGCTCAAAAGTCACCGTAGAAGTCTCCTCATTAATCTCAAGAAGACGCATCTCCTCCATATTAATCCCGTAATCTCCGATCATCGAAAGAATCGAAGACATACTATTGCACACATCCGGCCGCGTCAGGCGAACCTTCACCAGGCGGTGCTCCGGGCGGATATCAATCCCCTCCGCCAGCGGCGTAAACAGCTCCGGGTCCCAGTCGTACATCAGACCATACTGGTACTTGCGGGACACCTCCATCACCTTGCGCACAATCGCCGTATATTCCTCCTTGCGCTCTGGAACCACATCATCCGTCAGCCGCGCAATAATCTCCTGCTCGCGATCCGCGCGGAAAATATTCGTCTCACCAGCCTCGAACTTCACCTTCGCCACATGATACGAAGCATCCATCCGCTCCAGAAACAGCTCCTTAATCTTCGGATCAATCGCGTCAATCTGCGCGCGCACTTCATTCAAAGTCATATTGCTAATCCTTTCTTTATGCAATCGGAAGAGTAATCTCTCTCAGCCAGGCAGCAACCTCAGGCTCCAGGCCGGAAGCCAGCTTCTGGTATACCATCTCATGATACTCATTCAGATACTTCTTCTCCGCCTCCGTCAGCAGCTCCGGCACAATCGCATCGCGGTCAATCGGGCAGTACGTTAGCTGCTCGAAAGCAAGGAACGTACCGTACTCACTCTCACTTTTTGTTACGCAGAGCAGCTCATTCTCCGTACGGATACCGTGGCTTCCGGCTTGATAATATCCGGGCTCATCCGTTGTCACCATGCCAGGCGCCATCTCATAGCCAGGGCGTGCCGCCGTCACTTTCCAGTGGAAGCGGTTCGGACCCTCATGTACATTTAACAGGAAGCCCACGCCGTGACCGGTACCGTGATTGAAATCCAGACCGCGCTCCCACAGCGGCATACGTGCGAAGATATCCAGGTTCGCACCGGTGCAGCCCTGCTTAAATACCGCCATCGCCAGATCCAGGTTGCAGCGCAGAACCAGCGTGAAATGCTCCTTCATTTCATCCGTCAGAGCGCCGAGAGCGATGGTACGGGTGATATCCGTTGTACCCTCCCAGTACTGTCCGCCGGAATCCACCAGTAGCAGACCCTCCGGAGCCAGAGGAGCGTCCGTCTCCGGTGTCGCGGAGTAGTGAACGATCGCTCCGTGCGGTCCATAGCCGGCAATCGTATCGAAGCTAAGATCCATCGCGCCCTCCTTGCGGCGGCACTGCTCCAGATAATCGCTGGCGGAAATCTCTGTCATCGGAATCTTACCGATATTGTGCTTGATCCAGTAGAGGAAATTCACCATGGCAAGACCGTCCTTGCGGTGCGCTTCTTTCGTACAGGTGATCTCTGCCTCGTTTTTGATAGCTTTGCGGATCGTAGAGGGATCCAGATGATTGATGATATCCTTTGCGTCCTTCAGACTGGAGATCAGTGTGTAGTTCGCCTTGTTTTCATCCAGCAGAACCTTGTGACCGGCTGTCATCTTTGCCGCTGTCTCATAGAACTCGCCGTAGGGCTGTACCTGTACGCCTATTCCTTTCAGATAGGAGAGAATCTCCGGCGACAAAGCTTCTTCGAAGGCGAAGAGAATTGCGCTTTCCTCCGTGATAATAAGGAACGAGTAGAAAACCGGATTATAATCCACATCGCCGCCGCGCAGGTTCAGAATCCAGGCGATATCGTCGAGGCTGGCAACCAGGTGGATATCTGCGCCATGTTCCTTCATATCGTTGCGGATCGCAGTCAGCTTGTCCGCCGCGGACTGACCGGTATATTTCTCTTCCAGAATGAACAGCGGATGGCTGGTCAGGGTCGGGCGGTCGCTCCATACAGCGTCAGGCAGATCTTCGTGAAAGCAGAGCTCACCGTTCTTCTCCTTCGTGATCTCTGTCAGATCATTGCCGAAAGAAGCGCTGATCACACGTCCGTCCACTGCGAGGCGTGCGCCTTCCTTCAGGTTCTTCTTCAGATATTCCGGGATCGTGTCCACGCCGGGTTCACCGGAGCGGAAGAGCGTGATGCCGGTTCCGTCCAGCTGGCGATCCGCCTGCAGGAAGTAGCGTCCATCCGTCCACAGACCGGCAGCGTCGGCGGTGACAATCAGGGTTCCTGCGGAACCGGTGAAGCCGGAAAGATACGCGCGGCACTTGAAGAAAGCATTGACGTATTCCGACTGATGATAATCTGAGGTCGGAATCAGGCAGGCATCCACATTTCGGGAAGCCATTTCCTTCTGTAAGGCTAAGATTTCTGATTTCATAGCATTAATCCTTTCTGAGAGTTATGTTATAATAAAGAATAACTTCTACACACAAATGTATTATAAAACCTGCGGATTGTCAAATATAGAAAAGAGAGGGCGCATTCTTTGAACTTATATGAGAATTATGAGAACAGCCATAATACCAGCTATAATACCAACTATAATACTAGCTATAATACCAGCGGCAACACTGGTAACGATACTGGCAATAATAACGGGCTCCTCTGGCGGAAGCTTGCGGACTACGCTGCCGGGAGCGCTGTGCCGATGCACATGCCTGGGCACAAGAGAAATATGGAAGACTTTCCGTGGCTGGCGCGCCTGCGGGCGGACTGGGATATCACGGAGATCGACGGCTTCGACAACCTGAATGACGCGGAGGAGATTCTGCTGGAGTCACAGCAGCGGGCGGCCGCCCTGTGGGGCGCGAAGCATAGCCGGTATCTGGTCAATGGAAGTACTGGCGGGATTCTGGCGGCAGTCCGCGCAGCATTGATTGGCGGGGGTGAAGTCCTGGCAGCCAGAAACTGCCACAAGTCGGTGTATCACGCGCTGGAACTTTGTGGGAATCCGGTGCATTTTTTCTTGCCGGAATGGATCACAGATTTCGGCATCTTCAGTTCCGTCTCTCCGGAGACGATACAGGCGAATCTGGAGCGTTACCCGGCTGTCCGCCTGGTGATTCTGACGAGTCCGACCTATGAGGGGATCTGTTCGGATATTGCTTCAATCGCGGATATCTGCCACGCGCACGGGGCGGCACTTCTGGTAGATGAGGCGCACGGGGCACACCTGGGCTTTCACGAGGGCTTTCCTTCCGGAGCGGTCGCCGGAGGTGCGGATCTTGTGGTGCAGAGCTTGCACAAGACGCTGCCATGCCTGACGCAGACGGCGATCCTTCACTGGAACAGTGAGATCATACCCTGGCAGGAAGTGGCGCGTCAGACGGCGATCTTTCAGTCGAGCAGTCCATCCTATCTGTTCACAGCGGCGATGGATGGCTGTGTGAACTATGTGGAAGAACACGGCGCGGAAGCTTTCGAACGGTGGATAAATCTGCTGAGGCTCTTTGACCGGGAAGCGGAGAAGCTGCAGCTGTTGCTCGTCCTGGGCCATGGCAGGAACCGGGAAGAGCCGCGTGGATATTTCGCGAAGGATCCGTCCAAGCTGGTAATATCTGCCCGGGGAAGCGGACACACAGGCGGTGAGTTGATGGAGCGCCTGCGGGAAGCGGGGATTGAGCTGGAGATGAGCTCAGCGGAATATGCCCTGGCCATGACCGGTATGGGAGACACGGAAGAGAACATCCGGAGGCTGGCACAGGCTCTTCTTGCAATTGACCGGGCGTGGAGCGAAGCCGCCGGAGATAAAGGAAAGAATATGCCGGGAGCAGTTGCCTCGGACGCGCGCCTTACAGGCACGGGTGGCGAAGAAGCAGCACAGCGCCCGGCCGCTTCCCTTCCGGAAGTCTTCTGCCCGGTGGGAGAGGCGATGCGCCGGCTACACAGGATCTGCCTGCTGTCGGAGGCAGAGGGACAGGTATCCGCGGAATACATCTGGGCGTATCCGCCCGGCATCCCGATTCTGATTCCGGGGGAGATCCTGGGAGCAGAGCAAATCGAAGAGATGCGCTTCCTGCAGAGCCGGGGCGTAAAACTGCACACAACCTGGGGAGAAAACGCGGAGCAGCTCCATGTCCTGCGAGACAGATAGTCTTTGCAGATATTTTTTCGAAACGGGAAGATTTTTCCATTGTGCGGAAACAGATTTGATTCTATAATGTGTAAACGAATTGCGGAGAAAATGAACGTGAGAAACGTGCGAAGAAGAAAATGAACGTGCGAAGAAGCACTTAAATGGTGTATAAAAGGATTGATTCTTCTCTTACTTTATAGTATACTTATGATAATAATGCTTTGCGGCGCCGGGAGCGCCGGATCGAAGCTGTGAAAGGGGGATATACCATTATGGAACGTATTAAGACGATCGAGACCCGTGATCTGGCTAAGAGCGCTAAGAACGGCGGCTGCGGCGAGTGCCAGACTTCCTGCCAGTCTGCATGCAAGACCTCTTGTGGTGTTGCCAATCAGCTGTGCGAGAATCAGAGCAAGTAATCACTGCACAGAGCGGAGAGGCTGCCGCAATGATCATTCCCACCGGAAGGATCAGCGGCGGCCTCTTTTTTTCGAGTTCCCGGACCGATTCATCCGATTAGCAAGACATCCATTCCAACCCCAGAGATTACACAAAGACTACATAAAGATTATACAAAGAAGCGAGGATATAGAACAACATGATACACCAGTACAAATTGAACGGCTACAATATCGTTCTGGATGTTTACTCCGGTTCGGTTCATGTAGTAGATGAAGTGGCCTACGATATCATCGGCATGTACGAGAACAGTGAGCCGGATGAGATCGTAACTGCGATGATGGCGAAGTACGGCGACCGTGAGGACGTGAACGAGGCGGAAATCCAGGAATGTATCGATGACGTAACTGCCCTGAAAGAAGCCGGTAAGCTGTTTACACAGGATACCTACGCCGGCATGGCCTTTGATTTTAAGAAGAAGTCCAACGACATCAAGGCACTCTGTCTTCATGTGGCACACACCTGTAACCTGAACTGTTCCTACTGCTTCGCCAGCCAGGGCAAATATCACGGCGACCGCGCGCTGATGAGCTTCGAAGTCGGCAAGCAGGCGCTGGACTTCCTGGTGGCACATTCTGGCAAGCGCCGCAACCTGGAAGTGGACTTCTTCGGCGGTGAGCCCCTGATGAACTGGGATGTGGTAAAGCAGCTGGTTGCCTATGCCCGCAGCATCGAGAAGGAAGCTGGCAAGAACTTCCGTTTCACGCTTACTACGAACGGCGTTCTTGTGGACGATGAGGTCATTGAATTCGCGAATAAAGAGATGCACAACGTCGTTATGAGTATCGACGGACGCAAGGAAGTGCATGACCGCTTCCGCGTGAACTATGCCGGACAGGGCAGCTATGACACTATTATTCCGAAGTTCCAGAAGTTCGCGAAGGCCCGCGGTGAGAGAGACTACTATGTACGCGGAACGTATACGCACCACAATACCGACTTCACGAAGGACATCCTGCATATGGCGGATCTGGGCTTCACGCAGCTCTCCATGGAGCCGGTTGTCTGTGCGCCGGACGATCCCTGCGCATTAACAGAGGAGGATCTTCCCGTTCTGTTTGAACAGTATGAGGAGCTCGCGAAAGAGATGATTCGCCGGGAGAAGGACGGCAAGCCGATCACCTTCTACCACTATATGATCGACCTGAACCACGGCCCGTGTATCTACAAGCGCATTGCAGGCTGCGGCTCCGGTACCGAGTACCTGGCGGTTACCCCCTGGGGAGATCTGTACCCCTGCCATCAGTTTGTTGGTGATGAGAAGTACCTGATGGGCAACGTATGGGACGGTGTGACGAACACGGAGATGCGTGATGAGTTCAAGTGCTGCAACGTCTATGCGCGCAAGGACTGCGACGACTGCTGGGCGCGTCTGTACTGCTCCGGCGGCTGCGCAGCGAATGCGTACCATGCTACCGGAAGCATCCAGGGAACCTACGAATACGGCTGTAAGCTCTTCCGCAAGCGTATGGAATGTGCCATCATGATGCAGGTCGCAAAGCAGGTATAAAGGGACAATTTCAGATAAATGAATAATTTAGAAAACTCCGCAGAGAAAGCAAACCTCTCCGCGGAGTTTTTTTATTTTGTTCTCTGGTAAATTTTATGCCTTTTCGGACTGTGGATATCTAATTTTCCATCTGCTTCCCAAGAAAGCCGGAAGCAGTCGCCGCCAGCTTCTTCTCCGTCTCGCCCATCCGGCTCTTCTCCTCACGTCCGGCCAGGATTACCGACCCGATCACATCGCCTTCACACAGAATCGGAACGATCGTCTCAGAGAGGTATTCCGGGTTCTCCTCTGCCAGAATCGGGATGAAACGCGCGTCTCCGCGCGAGGCAGTCAGTGTTTCTCTCCGGGACAGCAGGCGGGACAGATCCTCGCTGATGCCTTTCTGACGAACCTCTTTCTTCATGCCGCCGGAGACTGCCAGCACCTGATCCCGATCCGTGATACATACCATGTGACCGGAGCCTGCCGCCAGAGCATCTGCGTACTGGGCGGCGAAGGTTCCGAGCTCCGCCATGGGGGAATATTTCTTGAAGATGATCTCGCCTTCCCGGTCAGTGAAGATTTCCAGCGGCGTACCTTCCCGCAGCCGCAGGGTCCGCCGGATTTCCTTGGGTATAACTACACGACCGAGATCGTCAATTCTTCTTACGATTCCTGTTGCCTTCATGTTATTTGTCCTCCTGTATCTATGTCAATGCCTGTCACTTCCTGAGGGTAGTATATGGAAACTCAAGAAACTTATGCGCAGACAGGAGTAATTTTTCAGGTGGGCACGAAGTTTTAGACGGGAGCAGCCTTTCGGTGGGACGGCTCAAAGTTTTAATGGATTTCCTTCACAATTACTATTGTGAGATAACCAGATGCCTCTGCAGCTTCTTCCAGTCCGCGGTATACGCGCTCTGTTGGCATGCCACAGTCAGACACAGCATAAATCTCATATTTACGTCCTGACTTAATCTGCTCTTTTAAGGCTTCTATCAATTGTTGCAATTTCTTACCCGATTTCATGTAAATGCACACTCCATGATATTGCAGAGCATCCGCAATACTATAGGAAGCCGGTATAATATGAATCTCTTGAGTGTTTTCTCCCAGTCCGATTCCAAGTCTCGCTGCAGCTGCACAGAACGACGGAACACCATTGATAATCCGAGCCGTCTTTCCGTCATTCAGGGCACGCTTGTGCATATACAGATATGTCGAATAAATAGCAGGATCACCAATCGTCAGCATTCCAACAGACTGTCCGCGATCCAGATAGGCTTTTACTGTTTCATATGCCTTATTATGTGCCAATGCCAGTTCCTGTTTATTGCGGATCATTGGAAATGGCAGACACAGTAACGGCATGTCCTCAATTTCCGGGCATACCTGCCGGACAATGCGGTAGGCATAGCACTCGTCCTTCGACACTGCAGGCAGAAGGATCACATCACACGAACGAATCGTTTCGATTGCCTCCAACGTCATAAGTTTCGGATTGCCAGGACCCACACCGATTCCATATAGTATTCCAGAGTTCTGGCCATGCAATTCACCCGGATCATCTGCTCCAGAGCCTGTGGTTACAAGTTCTTTGTTCATATTCACGTACACTCCATAATTTTTACTTTGTATTTTACGTTCATGATACATTGTAGTTTATGGCTGATTTTTAATCAAGAAAATCATGGGGAGTTTTGAAAAAAATTTAGTAATTAAACTTGACATTTTGGCAAGTTAAAAGTACAATAAAATTAGGCCGATGAATGAAGCCTGACGAAGAGGAGGATGTATCATGGGTAAGGCTTTGGGGAAACGAATATCGGAGATGCTTCAAGAGCAGGGCATTCAGCAAAAGGAACTGGCTGAACGAATTGGTATTACAGAAACTGCTATGTCACGTTATATTAACGGAACACGAGAACCAAAACCAGATGTAATAGCTAATATGGCAACTGCGCTGCACACAACATCAGATTATCTTCTGGGAATTAAGAATGATGATCTCGAATATCATCAGGTTCGCCGTATGATTGCACGAAATGCATCTTCTATGACGAAAGAGGAAAAGATGGCTTTGATTAGTGTACTGTTCGGAGAGGAGTAACGATTGGCAATTAAATTATCGGATGAAAGATATGAAGAAATCAAACTCATCGTTGTTAGAATGTTTGTAGAGTATGGTATATCCTGTGCCCCTATTAATGGTTTTGAAATCGCGCATAAAATGGGTGTTAAAGTTATTCCATACTCTGCCATTGCACCGGGTAAACGCGAGCTTTTAATTAAGGAAAGTGAGGATGGCTTTTCTGTACAAAGGACAAATGGACAGTGGTACATATATTACAATGACGAAAAGAATTATAGACGTATAAATAATACGATTATGCACGAAATCGGTCATATTGTGCTGGATCATTCTGAGGATAGTGAATTAGCAGAAAAAGAAGTCAATTTTTTTGCCAAGTATGCACTTGCTCCGCCAGTTCTAATTCATAAGCTCAAGTTGGATAATCCAGAAAGTATCGTGCAGGTATTTGAAATAAGTTATGAAGCTGCCCGTTATGCCTACCATTATTACAAAAAATGGCTGAGACATGGATATGGAGAGAGTGATTACACGGATTATGAACGTCAGATTCTTCATCTCTTTGATCCGGCAAGTTAAGGAGGTGGTTACGCCAAATGTAAAAGAATAAAACGTATTAAAAAGCTGTTGGCGCAGCAATTTAATACGTTTCATCAGTGGATATGCTATTCGCATTCCTATTGCAAAATGAGTATAGCATATCCTTTCTACAAGTGCAATCTACAAAATATATAAAAGAAGTTAACATAATGTCCTTCCAAACGAAGGAAAAATTTTCTTGGTTGACATTATAGCCTGCAAATAAAAAGTCAAGGCTAAATTGAAGAACATTGAAAATTTTATACAGGTTGAAAATTAGGTAT
>JAJEQR010000006.1 GCA_020687485.1 Hominifimenecus microfluidus
GGGCGAGTTGAAGCGACTGGCAGCTAATAGGCGCGCGTCCCGGAGCCGGAAACGCAGCACCCGTGACCGGACTGAGCCTTTTCTGATGATTCCGGCAGGGAATTGCCGCGGAATTGAAGTTCCGCTGATAACTTGCTCCAAGGTAGAATATTGAGGAATCCCGCTGATAACTTGCTCCAAGGTAGAATATTGAGGAATCCCGCTGATAACTTGCTCCAAGGTAGAATATTGAGAAATCCCGCTGATAACTTGCTCCAAGGTAGAATATTGAGGAATCCCGCTGATAACTTGCTCCAAGGTAGAACATTGAGGAATCCCGCTGGTAACCTGTACCAGTGTAGAACTTCGCAACTATCAGTTTGGCAGAAGTAGCGTCAGAACGAAAAAATATAAAGGAAGGATTATAAGGTGAAAAGATGAAGAACAAGAAGATAAGATTATTTTTAGGAGGAACATTGGCAGTTATGGGACTTACATTCTGTTCCTGTGAGGAGAGCAATATGGTTGTAACAGAAAGTCTGTCCAGTAAGACAGAAGTGGATATGGAGACTATGGAAGAAAGCCAGGAAGAGACCGAAAGCCCCGCCACTTTGGAAGCAGATAGAAGCGAAGATGCATCGAACGTGTCGAGAACCGAAGCGCTTGAGATCTCTTCTGGCGAAAACAAGGAAATGCAGAACCATGAAACTTCCGATACTCAAAGTGCAACTATGACAGCAGGGATAAACGAAAAGTCGCAACAGGATATGAGAGCAAGATCACAGGCTTTGATCGATTTGCTGAATACAATTAATACAGAAGTTGCACCGGGGGCGGAAGGAAGCAGCGCAGTCGCTGATCGAATTATCGGTAATTTAAAAACGTGGGCTTCTGATACAGATATGAGTGAGGATGCGATACGAGAGACAGTAGTTAGCTGGCTCTCCGATCAGGGAAATGATGCACAGTTGGGGTTCGCAGGAAAACTGAAAGCCGTCTATGAAAGAATTGAAGCACCGAATGAAACAATAAAAGCAATTGTCGATGCGGTACAGCTTCCGCTAGAAGCAGATAACGAATCTGTAATATCCGAGAATGAGGAATACCCAGGCGAGGATGTTGTGAAAGTCGTGAATTCGAAAGGTGAGTCTGCGACTTTGTATAAATTAGCGGATGGAAGATATATGGACCGTATCAACCGGGTCTTTATCTATGACGGTGCGGATACCTGGACGGATACGGATGAAATAATCTGGAGCAGAGCTGCAGCGCAGTAAACCTAAAGAAATCGATTGACGTACAGCAAGTGCCTGGTCCCGGTTGCAGAGCAGTTCCTGGTATTTTTCCGTGAAAAAAGTACAGAACAAACATTCGATTTGTTCTGTACTTTTTTTCGCAGAAATGTTATACTGAATACAAGTTTACTCTGTACGTTCAAGTATATATGGGAGAGTGTGTATGGATCATTTCGAATTAGTATCGGAATACGCTCCGACCGGCGATCAGCCGCAGGCGATTGAGGCGCTGGTGGACGGCTTTAAGAAGAATAACAAGTTTCAGACGCTGCTGGGCGTTACCGGTTCCGGCAAGACATTTACCATGGCGAATGTGATTCAGCAGCTGAATAAGCCGACGCTGATTCTGGCGCACAACAAGACGCTGGCCGCGCAGCTTTACAGCGAGATGAAGGAATTTTTTCCGAATAATGCGGTAGAATATTTCGTATCCTACTACGATTATTACCAGCCAGAAGCGTATGTGCCTTCGACGGATACGTATATCGCGAAGGACTCGGCGGTAAATGATGAGATCGACCGGCTGCGTCATTCGGCGACGGCGGCTCTGTCGGAGCGGGACGATGTGATTATCGTATCGTCTGTGTCTTGTATCTACGGACTGGGCAGCCCAATCGATTATAAGAATATGGTGATCTCTCTGCGGCCGGGCATGATCCGGGAGCGGGACGATGTGATCCGCAAGCTGATCGAGATTCAGTACAGCCGCAACGATATGGATCTTCACCGCGGAACTTTCCGCGTCCGTGGAGATGTGCTGGAGATCATCCTTTCCAACACAGCGGAGACGGCGATCCGGGTGGAGTTTTTCGGCGACGAGGTGGACCGGATCACGGAGATTGACGTCCTGACCGGTGAGATCAAGTCACGCCTGGAGCATATTTCCATTTTCCCGGCATCCCATTATGTTGTTTCGCCGGAGCGCATGAAGGCGGCGACGGAGGCGATCGAGAAGGAAATGGAGGAACAGGTTCTCTATTTTAAGGAGAATGATAAGCTCCTGGAGGCGCAGCGCATTGCGGAGCGCACGAATTTTGATGTGGAGATGATGCGGGAGACCGGCTTCTGTTCCGGCATCGAGAACTATTCCCGCCATCTGGCCGGCCTGCCGGCGGGAGCGACGCCGCATACACTGATGGATTATTTCCCGGAGGATTACCTTTTGATTGTGGATGAATCTCATATCACGGTTCCTCAGGTGCGCGGCATGTATGCCGGCGACCAGTCGAGAAAGCGGACTCTGGTGGATTACGGCTTCCGGCTGCCGTCCGCGTTGGATAACCGCCCGCTGAATTTCCAGGAATTTGAGGCGAAGATTCATCAGATGATGTTCGTATCGGCGACGCCTTCCGAGTACGAGACCGTGCATGAGCAGATGCGCGTCGAGCAGATTATACGTCCGACAGGTCTTTTGGACCCGCCGATCGATGTGCGTCCCATTGCTGGGCAGGTGGATGATCTGATTACCGAGGTAAATAAAGAGACCGAGAGGAAGAACAAGGTGCTGATTACTACGCTGACGAAGCGGATGGCGGAGGATCTGACGGATTATATGCGCGAAGCCGGGATTCGCGTGCGCTACCTGCATTCCGATATTGATACGCTGGAGCGCATGGAGATCATCCGGGATATGCGTATGGATGTCTTCGATGTGCTGATCGGTATTAACCTTCTTCGTGAAGGCCTGGATATTCCGGAGATCAGCCTTGTCGCGATCCTGGATGCCGACAAGGAGGGCTTCCTACGATCCGAAACCTCGCTGATTCAGACGGTTGGCCGTGCGGCAAGAAATGTAGAAGGTCATGTTATCATGTATGCGGACAATATGACGGAGTCCATGGAGAAGGCGATCAGCGAGACGAACCGCCGTCGTGAGATTCAGCAGAAATATAATGATGAACATGGTATCACTCCAACCTCTATCCGCAAGGCCGTCCGTGAGCTGGTGACGATCAGCTCCAGTGTGGAGAAGACGAAGAAGAGTCATAAGCTGGATAAGGATCCGGAGTCCATGGACGAGAAGGAACTGAAGGCGCTGATCGCGGAGATGAAGAAAAAGATGCAGCAGGCCGCCGCCGAACTGAACTTTGAAGAAGCGGCAATCCTCCGTGACCGGATGCTGGAATTGAAGGGATACCTGCGATAAAAAGCCGGGCAGCAATTTATTTTCATCGTATGAAAACAGGGAATATAAAGATCAGGAGAAAATCACATGAAAGAGCAGCAATATATTAAGATCCGGGGAGCGAACGAGCATAACCTGAAGAATATCTCCCTGGACATCCCGCGTAATGAGCTGGTGGTGCTGACCGGGCTTTCCGGGTCGGGCAAGTCTTCGCTGGCGTTCGATACTATCTATGCGGAAGGGCAGCGGCGCTATATGGAGTCGCTGTCTTCTTACGCAAGACAGTTCCTCGGACAGATGGAGAAGCCAGATGTGGAGAGCATCGAGGGCTTAAGCCCGGCGATTTCCATTGACCAGAAATCCACGAACCGCAATCCCAGATCGACTGTGGGAACGGTAACGGAGATTTACGATTACCTGCGTCTGCTGTATGCCCGTGTGGGCACGCCGCATTGTCCGAAGTGCGGGCGTGTGATCCGCAGACAGACGGTGGATGAGATGGTGGATCAGTTGCTGGCACTTCCGGAGGGAAGCCGCATCCAGCTGCTGGCGCCGGTTGTGCGCGGCCGCAAGGGTGGGCATGTGAAGATTCTGGACAACGCCAGAAAGAGCGGTTATGTGAGAGTGCGTATCGATGAGAATCTGTACGAACTCTCCGAGGAAATCCATCTGGAGAAGAATATCAAGCATAATATTGAGATTGTGATTGACCGTTTGAAGGTGCGGGATGGGATCCAGAACCGTTTGACAGACTCTCTGGAGACGGCGCTTGCGCTGACGGACGGGCTGGCAATGGTGGATGTGAATGGAGAGGAGACCATCAATTTCAGTCAGAGCTTCGCGTGCCCGGACTGCGGCGTCAGTATTGAGGAAGTGGAGCCACGCAGCTTCTCCTTCAATAACCCGTTCGGTGCGTGCCCGGATTGCTATGGTCTGGGGTATAAGATGGAGTTCGATATGGATCTGATCATCCCGGATCCGTCCTTAAGTATTCATGAAGGCGCAATTGTGGCTATGGGCTGGGGCTCTGCTGGCAAGGAAGGCAGTTATACGAATGCTTTGCTGAATGCGCTCTGCGAGAAATACCATTTTGACCTGGATACGCCTTATCAGGACTATCCGGAGGAGACAAAGGAGATTCTGGTTCATGGCACGAACGGTGTCCGCGTGCCGGTGCATTATGTCGGTGAGCGCGGCGAGGCCGTCTACGATGTTGCTTTCGACGGACTGCTGAAGAATCTGGAACGCCGCTATCGGGAGACAGGAGAATCCATGAAGGCGGAGTATGAGACGCTGATGAAGGTGACCCCCTGTCCGGCCTGTCATGGGCAGCGCCTGAAGTCGTCCTCCCTGGCGGTTACGGTTGGTGACAAGAATATTTATGAACTGACAGATATGCCGATCGGTCAGGTCAGCGATTATCTGAAGCAGGTTCCGCTGACAGAAATGCAGAAGTCTATCAGTGGCCCGGTATTGAAGGAAGTTTATGCCCGTATCGGCTTTTTGATCGATGTCGGACTGGATTATCTGAGTCTGTCACGGGCGGCGGCGACGCTTTCCGGCGGTGAGGCGCAGCGTATTCGTCTGGCTACGCAGGTGGGCTCCGGATTAGTGGGTGTGGCTTATATTTTGGATGAACCGAGTATTGGTCTTCACCAGAGAGATAACGATAAGCTTCTTCGCACGCTTCTTCATCTGCGCGACTTGGGAAACAGTGTCCTTGTCGTAGAACATGATGAGGATACCATGCGTGCGGCGGATTTTATCGTGGATATCGGTCCGGGTGCCGGAGAGCACGGCGGTGAAGTTGTAGCAACCGGTACCGCGGAGGAAATTATGGCGACGAAGGGTTCCATTACCGGCGATTATCTGGCTGGAAGAAAGAGAATTCCTGTGCCGGAGAGCCGACGGAAACCGACCGGGTTCCTTACCATCAAAGGTGCGGCGGAGAATAATCTGAAGAAAGTTACGGTAAAGATTCCGCTGGGAATCATGACCTGTGTGACCGGTGTATCCGGTTCCGGCAAGAGTTCACTGGTGAATGAGATTCTGTACAAAGCGGCAGCGAAAGCACTGAACCGTGCCCGCACGATCCCGGGAAAGTACAGCTCCATCGAAGGGATGGAAGAACTCGACAAGGTAATTGCGATCGACCAATCACCGATCGGGCGCACGCCGCGTTCCAATCCGGCTACGTATACCGGAGTCTTCGATCTGATCCGTGATCTCTTTGCAGGCACGAAAGACGCGAAGGCGCGCGGTTACAGTAAGGGACGCTTCAGTTTTAATGTGAAGGGCGGGCGCTGTGAAGCCTGCAGCGGTGATGGTATCCTGAAGATCGAGATGCACTTCCTGCCGGACGTCTATGTGCCCTGCGAGGTCTGCGGAGGCAAGCGTTATAACCGTGAAACGCTGGAAGTAAAGTATAAGGGCAAGAGCATCTATGACGTATTGAATATGACGGTGGAGGAGGCGCTTGACTTCTTCGATGCCGTTCCCTCAATTCGCAGAAAGATCGAGATGCTGCACTACGTGGGTCTTTCCTATATTCGTCTGGGGCAGCCTTCCACGACACTCTCAGGCGGCGAGGCGCAGCGTGTGAAGCTGGCGACGGAGCTCTGCCGCCGCAGTACGGGCAGAACCCTTTATATCCTGGATGAACCGACGACCGGCCTTCACTTCGCGGACGTCCACAAGCTGGTGGAGATCCTTCACCGCCTGGCAGACGGCGGCAACACCGTCGTTGTGATCGAGCATAACCTGGATGTCATCAAGACGGCGGATTACCTGATCGATATGGGTCCGGAGGGAGGCGACGGCGGCGGAACTGTGGTAGCTGTCGGCACACCGGAAGAGGTTGCGGAGAACCCGGCTTCCTATACCGGATTCTATGTAAAGAAATATCTGGAAGCCGCAAAGAAAGCGGAAACATTAGAATAATTGCCAGAATATGAAAGGACAGGAATTGCAATGAGAGAAATCATGTTAAGCGGGCAGTATATGAAGACGCCGGCGGATCTGCACAAGTATATTGAGAGCGAGATGCTCTTTCCGGAGGGCAGTGCCCGTACCATGGAAGGACTCTGGGACGAACTCATGAAGATCGAGTATCCGACGCATATCACGTTGATTCATTCCTCTGCTATGCTGGATGAGATTTACGAGTACGGGGAAGAATTGGTGCAGGATTTCTATGATGCCTGCATCGAGAACCCGAATCTTACTTTTACGCTTGTGGAACGCTAGAACCGTTTTGGCAGAGATTTTATCGAAAATGACCAGATGATTCTGACAGGGTGGCCCTTCTGTGTGAGAAACAGAGAAGGACCGTCCTGTTTTTTTGTGAATGCGTCGAAAAATCATCGAAAAACCTGTACTATTGCTTTGAAACAGAAAATAAAAATACAAAACAATATTGAAAAAATTATAAAGGCGCAATATAATACACGGCGGAAAGAAAAAACACACGAAAAAAACGTGATAAGCAGTAAATAACTTACAAAAGAGATGAGAAGAAATGCATAGTAATAAAAGATGGCCTGTTTTCATACTTTCCATCGCTTTGATTCTGGGAATATTGCAACCATATCCGATCGTTTCAGCGGAAAGTGAACAAACTTATGAGAACTATGATGAGAATGATAAGGATGCGTCTGGTGAAATAAATACAGACGCGTTTGATGCGTCTTCTTGTGTTCAGAGCGTAAAGGTATCCTATCAGTCAGGCGGACGCTGGGTCAGTATCGATGAAAATACCAGAGATATTCCGGTGGATACCAGGCTTAAGATTACTATGACGTATGAAGGTGTCAGCAAAGATGATGTAATTGCGCACGGTAATACGATGAAATATACACTGCCGGAATTGCTAGTGGATCCGTCAGTCGCTTATAATTTGATACAGGACAGTGACGGCAATGAGATCGGAACGATACAGGCAGACACAGACAGCAGAGCTGTTTTTTTGACATTTACAGATGAATTTTTTCAGAAAGAAGAGCAGGAAGGCATTCAGCAGATTGACGGTAGTTTTTCTTTTTATGCAGGTGCGGACAGAGAAAAACTGAAAGAGGATCCGGATCCTGTATTGATTGTAGGAAATCAGCAGATTCCGCTCCATTTTGAAAAAGACAGTGATGCAAGACTGGGAAATTTGAATCTGGAAAAAAGTACCGGTGTTTTTGGAACAGATGAAGAAGGATCCTGGATTCAGTATACATTGACGGTAACTACCGGAGATACCGCAATGCCGGATGTGAAGGTTACGGATCATTTTACATCGAATGTGAAGTATATTGATCGTTATATGGGTGTCTCTGGGAATGAAGTTCTGGCGGAGACCGGGGAAAATGCGGAAGACCGCCCCTATGAGACCGGGGATCAGGCGGGAAGCGGAAGCATTTATCTTGGCAATCTTATTACTTCCGATCAGCCGGTTCCGGATCCTGCCGGAGATAGTTATTCCGCTCCCGGAATTCTGGTGTGGCATGTGGGAGATATGGGCGCAAATGAAACCAGAAATCTTACCTACAAGGCTCGATTAACCCCCGAGTATACAGGCGGCCAGAACAGAGGAACCATTACGAATACGGCATCTGTTTATTCGAAGGAATATCCGCATCAGAGTGTATCGGAAAATTTCACTCCATCCGTGAAAGCAGGTATTACAAAGACGGCAGGTGCTTATGTACCTGATGCTTATGGTGACGGAGGAACGATCACTTATCAGGTGACGGTACGTGCGGATGAGAATAATACATATGATTTAAACAATGTAAAAATTTATGACAACATGAAGGAGGGCGGTACGGAGGTAAAATATTTGCCGTCTCTGGATTATGTGGAAGGCAGTTTCCATTTATATGAAGGAGGTACGGCGGATGTTTCCCGGGAACTTTCCATCGAAGAAAATCCGCATGCCGGTCAGAAGAATCCGGCGATTGTAAGTTCAGATACAGAGAAAAGGTTTGATCTGTATGCCGGAACACTGAAGCCGGGAGAGCAAAAGACGCTGACCTATCAGGTACGGGTGAAAGGGAATATCTTTGCAGCAGGCAACGAAGATATTGGAATTAAGAATGCAGCAGCCATTTATTCCGATGATACGGTATCCGGCGGTAATTATCAGCTGGCTGCGGCAAAGGCATCGAAAACGCTCGGAAAGAAGGTATGGGATCGAAAACTGCAGAGTGAAAAAACAGAGCAGGAGACAACAGTAACGGTTGGAGACCGGGAGCCGGTTTATAAGAAGCAGGATAGTTCCTGGCAGGAAGATGGAGATGCAGACAGAATCTTTACAGTACCGGAGGGAAGCTTCCGGTATCAGGTTGTGGTAAATGAAGCGGCTGACTGGAATGTATCCTCCTCCATTTTCGGCGATATCCTGAAGAATGATTATCTGATTTACACAGGCTATCTAAAAATTGACTATTATGAAAAAGGGTTAAGTACTTCACCTGCGACGGATGCGGAGGCGGTACGTTTGCTGGAAGCACAGACACCTGCGCGAACCGTATGGGCCGATATTCAGAGTGAAACACAGTTTAGTTTCTCACCGACTGATCTTGGGTTGCCGAAAGACAGGGGGGCTTTTGTCCTGACTTACTATGCGTCACCAAATCATGTGGAGGATGTCAGCCAGGTAACTTCCGGAAATTCCTTTGAACTGACGGGAACAGCCGTTGGTCCGGGTGGAAGTTCCGTCGAGCTGTCCGGCGTACGGGTCAGTACTTCAGCTGTGGTTGAAGGCGGGAAGAACCTGGATGCCGTAAAATCCGGATGGTATTTTGATCATAATAAGGAACGCGGCGATTGGAAGGCCGGACATTTATACTGGGTAATTGATGTCACAGGTTCAGAGATTGATGCGGGAACTGAATTTAAAGATGTGCCTAGTACGACTAGCGGACAGAAACATTTGATGCGCAGAACCTCTATGGTGGGGCTTTATGTCGGAAAGCTTCCAGAAGGAAAGACTTTTACCGAATACTACGGATCTGTGAAGGATCTGGAAGCAGACAGCGGAATGCGAAAGCTCGTCGGAAATGTGAAGAACAAAGAAACGGTTCCTGCGAATGCGGACTATTCCTGGGATGCAACCAATGAGCAGGCTACGATTCAAATCCGGAAAATGTTGAAACTGCAGAACGAGGAACATCTGTACATCGTGCTGCAGACAGCACCGGCGAGCGCGATGGGAACAAGGGACTGTCGTACATTCGTAAACAGCCTGGAAGTGAAGGACAGTAATGCTTCGGAGTTTGTGAAAGCCAATGAGGCAGATATTCGTGCTGTGGGAGCAGGTACGAACTTTAAGGAGTTGGTTGGAGTTTACGAATATGATGGAAGCGCCTGGAAGAATATTCAGCAGTACTGGGGCAACTCCTATGCGAAGTTGATTACCAGTGAGATTAAAGAGCCGGGAACCTATGTAGAGTGGCGAATCAAGATTAACTATGCCGGAGATCTGGAGGGAACGGTTCACGTAGAGGATCTCATTCCGGAAGGAATGGATCCGGTTTACGCCAGATACTTCTGGATCAGCCCGGATCTTTACTACAATGCGCCGGAAGTACCGGAAATCCCGGAGCTGGAGGAGGATGCGTCTTGGATGCGCATGGAAATTACCAATTGGATTGACGGTAATCAAAAAGGACCGAAACAGCGCACCTGTATCGCGTATTACAATGCGGAAACTCGGCAGCTCCGGTTTGATGTCACCAATCTTCAGAAAGGAGGTTCGTCTCAGGATAAGCGTTCTCTGGAAATCCAGATAGTTACAAAGGTCAGTGACAGTGAGATGATGCTGAACGGAGTACAGAAAAGTTATACAAATGTGAGTAACGTGACAAATGAATCACAGAATGTGATCAGTAATTCTTCGGCAGTTGTTACCCTTACCAAAAAAACAATCACCAAGACGATGGGGAATGTAACTAATAACCGTCTGCCGTTTACACTGACGGTAAACAGCCTGGGGGAAGATATTGTAAAAGGAGAAGATACGCTGACTCTGGTGGATGAAATAAAAAGTCCACTTCAGTTTGAGTTGGATTCTCTTGTGGTAAAGGATAAAAATGGAAATACTGTACAGGGTGTTACGGCCAGGATTGAAGAAACCGATACTGGTCAGAAGATCACGTTGACCGTGCCGGATGGAAAAAAACTGACTGTTACGTATGAAGCTTCTCTGCACGCAGCTCCGAACCAGGATATTTCAGTAGATAATTCTGCGTACTGGTTCGGATATCGGCAGGATATGGCACAAATTAAGAATGCTACAGTGCAATATCATGTAGAAGCAACTGCCGGGATCAGCCAGAGTGCGGTACTCTGTATAAAGAAAGCGGATCAGGATGATACGGCTGTCGAACTGGAGGGAGCTGATTTCACTTTACAGCAGGTAGAGTGGGATGCGGAAGCTGCCGCATGGAGCGCATCCGGGAGCGGTCAGATTCTAAGGGGATCCACAGATGAAACTGGAACGCTTCTGTTCGGAACCGGAGGAACAAAATTAGAGTATAACACAGTATATTGTCTGAGAGAGACAAAAGCACCGGATGGATATGTTCTGGACAGCACGCCGAGATATTATGTGATTGCAAAAGCACAGGACGAAGTTTATCCGGAAGAACTGGAACAGTGGCGTCAGCATGGAGCGGAAATTTATTACAGTGGTTCGACTTATAAAGTAACTATTTACAATCAAAGAGGAACACTGATGCTGAATAAAAAATTCCAGGATGTGAATGGAAACGAAATTACCGGCACCAGAATACCGGATGGTACTTATCGCTTTGGACTATACGCTTATAAAGAAAATAGAAATTATAAAAATGAAACAGCTTTGCAAATCATGGAGATTACTTGCAAGAACGGAAAAATGACTTATAAGCGAGATGGTACTCTTATAGATAAACCTCAGTTTGCGCAATTGTCTGTGGGAGCGAGGTACTGTGTCCTGGAACTGGATGAAAAAGGGATACCGGCGGAGAAAAACGGAGAAATTTACACAATGGAAAGCGGCCTGGATTTTCGGGTAGAATACGCAAGAGGCATTCAGATGATAACGATTTCACAGAATGGAGGTACAGATCCTGTGGAAATCATTAATCGACAGTACGTCCGCATGACCCCGGGAACAGGAATCTTTACCGGATCCAACGGGATTTATGAAAGCCTGCTCGCCGGAGTGATTGTTGCTGGTATTGTCGCTTTTCGGATTCGACGAAGGAGAACCTAGATGAAACGTTCAATGTGGAAGGAATATCGGCGTTTTTTTATCCGGCTTGCAGTATTTCTCCTTCTTCTGTATCTGGCCTTTATGAAGGTGCTGTTTTTAAAACAAGTGAAAGGGATGGACATGTTTCCTTCGCTGAAGGATGGAGATCTGGTGCTGGGATACCGGTTGCAGAAGGAGTTCCGAACGAATGACATTATCGCTTATGAAGAAGAGGGAACCCTTCATTTCGGGAGAGTGATCGCAAAAGAAGGAGACCAGGTAAAAATAAGTGATGGCGGCGAGGTGACGATCAATGGAGTTGCTGAAAGCAGTCAGATATGGTATCCCGATTATGATGGCGGAGATCTGGATTATCCCTTCCAGGTCCCGGAAAATACTCTGTTTATTCTGGGAGATTATCGCACAGACACTATGGATAGTCGGAATTACGGGGCAATTCCTGTAGAACAGGTAAAAGGTAAAGTAATTACACTTCTTCGAAGAAGAGGATTGTAATAAAAAAAAAACAAACGAGGAGACACATGTTATGAAACGCAAATTATTAGGACTGATGATGGCAGCTGTCATGGTATTTGGCAATGCCGGCGCAGTATTGGCAGATGATGCCGGTACTCAGGGAGAGACGTATTATTTCCAGAAGGTGTATCAGCTGACCGGTGGTAATACAGATACGGCCAAGAGCCCGGCCGAGGAGTTCACTTTTGAGAGTAAGGATGCGGAAGCACAGGCAGGAAAAGCAAATCTGTATGCGGTTTCCGGAACCAGCTATAATGACACCAACACACCAGATAAAATCACAGAACTGGAAAGTCTTCCGGTAGGGAATTCCGCAGAAATTCCGGAATCAGTAAAAGCGATTAGTATTGGTTCTGTTTCTTATGCGGCAGGGGACGCGAAGGATATCGGAAACTTTAAAAATGTGGCGATTACTGTTCCGAAGGCAAGCAGCTATAAGAGCGTTGGTTATTATTACTATAAGTTCACAGAGAAAGCCGGAGATACCGCTGGTGTTACTTACAGCGGAGACGTAAATGTAGTGCGTGTTGCTGTTGTTAATGAGAATGAGCAGCTGAAAATTGGAGATGTACGTCTTTTTAATGAAAATGCAACGGCGAAAAAAGACAATGTAATTAACTCCTATTCTTCCGGCCGGTTAAAGGTAGTAAAATCTGTAACTGGTAATATGGGAGATCAAAACAAAGAGTTCGAAGTAACCATTACGTTCAACGCAGGAGACAAGAAGATCAAAGCACCGATCAATATTGCAACCAATCATGCGGAATTGAATAATCCGACCGTTCTTAACCCGGCGGAAGGAGGCTCTTCGGAATTACAGATTAGCATTAAGGTAAAAAATGGAACATCCGTAGAATTTTCCAATCTTCCGGCAGGCGTTACCTATCAGGTAACTGAGACGCAGGCTGCCGGGTATGAAAACCCGGTATATCGCCTGAACGGAACAGATGTTACAAATCCGAACGGAGCTGGCGTATCCGGAACAGTAACTGGTGGTGCAGAACCGAATATCACGATCGTAAACAGAAAAGATACGCAGATTGATACTGGTATCTTTACAACATCGAATCTGCCGTATGCTCTCGTTCTTGCAGGCGTTGCAGTAGCAGCGGTATGGTTCTTTGCCGGTAAAAAACGCCGTACAGAAGAGAAGTAATCCAGGATTATGAACCGAATGCTGTTGAAACTGCTCAATAAAATCCTGAATACGGCAATCGTGCTTGTGCTGCTTGTGACAGCATTGTATAGTTTCTACTGCATTTGGGATAACAACAGCATTTACGATGCGCCGGCGGAGCTTCAGAAAGAACTGAAGAGTCAAAGACCGGATGAGAGAAGCCCGTCCTTCGAGGAACTGTTGAAAGTGAATCCGGATGTGGCAGCCTGGGTGACGATGGAGGGAACACAAATTGACGATCCGATCGTTCAGGGAGAAGATAATCAGGAATATCTGAACAAAAATGTGTACGGAGAATATGCTCTGGCTGGGAGTCTTTTCCTGGATTCCAGATGTGACAGAACATTTCAGGGCTCTTACCAGCTGGTATATGGGCATCATATGGAGAAACACAGAATGTTTGGTGATCTGGATCTTTACCTGGATTCTCAGTTCTTTGAGAGTCATACGACCGGAACGTTAATGGTTCCCGGCAGAACGTATTCGCTGCAGATTCTTGCATCGATGAGGACAGAAGAATCAGACCATTTTATCTTTGATCCGGAACATTGTCTGTCGGAACCGGAATCGTTCCGGCAGGTGATCTTGTCGAAAAGCGAATACATTCATGAGGGACTCTGGCAGGAATGGGAACAGGAACCGGAAAAATATTCCGTGCTGGCACTTAGCACTTGCTCCTCTGAAAAGGAAGAGGAGCGGATTGTAGTATTTGCGGTATATAAAAGCGGTGAATAGGTGATTTTATGGAGAAAGAAAATTCAGCGACAGAAGGGAAGATAAAAAAATGAAAAAGCGCAGCTTTTGGGCAGTGTTGGTTTTGGGGCTGTTTCTGTTGGCTGCGTTTCCCGCATATGCAGCAGAACAGAATCATTTTACGTTGCCGCTTACCATTACCTGGGGGCAGGGAGGTCTGAACAGAGAAGAAACCTACCAGCTGACCTTAAAGGGGACGAATGAGATGTGTCCGATGCCGGCAGGCAGTCGGGAAGAGTACAGTTTGAAACTGAGTCCGGATGAAAGCATTTCTCAGCTACCGGAAATCACGTATCATGAGCCGGGAGATTATCGGTATGTACTGGAGTTGACCAGGGAAGACGGGAAAAATATTACTGTTTATTATCTGCATATTATGGCAGTAAATGGGGAAAACGGAGAGATTTCTGTTTCATCTACTCTTCGGGAGAATGATCCGGAGGGGGCTAAAACAGATCAGATTATATTCGTAGATGCTGATCAGAAACAATCCGATCAGCCGGAAGAGCCTTCGGCTCCAGCAGAAAGTACCGGAAGTTCCGGAACAACCGGAAAAGTTCAGACCGGGGACAGGAATACAACTGTTACATGGTCTCTGTTGCTTCTGCTAAGCATGTTTCTGCTGATAATACTTCGGACATATCAGAAAAAAATTCAAAATAGGTGAATGAAAAGGAGTGTGAAAACCTGATGCAAATGATGGTTTTACACTCCTTTTACAATAAATTTTCCTTCATGCCGTTTGTAGAAAAATAAGGGAGTATATAGATCCGACTTTTCATAGAAAGTTTATTTGCACTATACGAGGGGACATGATAGAATAAAGCGATGGTTACGCAGCGGGAATAAACCGTGCGGGAACCAGACAGGGATGCCTGATACAGACAAAGATAAACGAGGAATGATTGTAATGAATAATGATTATAGAGAAGTAATCGAAGACACAGAGGACGATAAGGCGACCACGGCGGATGCAGAATCGGCATCTGCCGTAAAGGATGCGGATCTGAACGATATCCCGGAGAATACCGAAGCAATCACGGACAACGTGGCGTATGAAATGGATTCGGTCGAAGACGGAAGTTCGGATGATGCAGACGCACCCGAAAAAGGGGAAGACGGTGAAGTGATTCCCGGCGAGAATGACAGCGACGATTATGAGCGTCTGTGCAATATCTGCCGCCGCCCGGAGAGCAAGTGCGGACCGATCATTCAGATGCCTGGCGGAATCAACATCTGCAGTGAGTGTATGCAGAAGACGATGGATTCGCTCCAGAATGCGGATATTCCCGGCTTCGATATGAGCCGGATGCCGTTCAATATCAAGATGGTGGATCTGAGCCAGCTCGGTCCGATGGGAATGGAGATTCCGGAGCGTCAGCGCGTAAAGAAAAAGAAGAGTAAAAAGGAAGCACCGAAGTTTTCTATGAAGGATGTACCTGCGCCGCATAAGATTAAGGCCATGCTGGATGAGTATGTTGTGGGTCAGGAGAAAGCGAAGAAGACAATATCTGTAGCAGTCTATAATCACTATAAGAGAATTGCCTCTGATAATTCTGATGGTGTAGAGATTGAGAAGTCCAACATGCTGCTGATCGGCCCGACCGGCAGCGGTAAGACCTACCTGGTAAAGACGCTGGCCAAACTGCTGAACGTGCCGCTTGCCATTGCGGATGCCACCTCTCTGACAGAAGCCGGATATATCGGTGATGACATCGAGAGTGTGCTGTCCAAGCTTCTGGCGGCTGCCGGCAATGATGTGGAGAAGGCGGAACGCGGCATTGTATTTATCGATGAGATCGATAAGATCGCGAAGAAAAAGAATTCCAACAATCGTGACGTCAGCGGCGAGTCTGTGCAGCAGGAGCTCCTCAAGATGCTGGAAGGCAGCGTCATGGAGGTCCCGGTCGGTTCCGGTAGCAAGAATGCGATGGTTCCCATGACTACGATCGATACGAGAAATATTCTCTTCATCTGCGGAGGCGCTTTCCCGGATCTGGAGGATATCATCAAGGAACGTCTGACGGAGAAATCCACGATCGGTTTCCAGGCAGATCTGAAGGATCGTTTTGACAAGGAAGAGAACCTGATATCGCGGGTACAGATGGAGGATCTGCGTCGCTTCGGTATGATTCCGGAGTTCCTGGGACGACTGCCAATCGTGGTTACGCTGGAAGCCCTGACGAAGGAGTTCCTGGTGCGTATCCTGCAGGAGCCGAAGAATGCAATCCTGAAGCAGTATGAGAAGCTGCTGGCGATGGATGAGGTTCAGCTTTCCTTCGATCCCGGCGCACTGGAAGTCATTGCGGAACAGGCGATGGCCAGGAAGACCGGTGCTCGTGCGCTTCGCGCGATTCTGGAAGAGTATATGCTGGATATCATGTACGAGATCCCGAAGGACCCGAATATTGGAAAGGTAACGATTACGAGAGATTATCTGGAGCATCATGGCGGCCCGAAGATTGAGCTGCGCACCCAGATGATTTTATAATCCGTCATCTTTGGTGCATTCCGGCATATACTGCCTTAAAAGCAGCCGGGTGGTGCAGCACATGGCAATGAGTGAAGACGAAAAAGCCTGCAGAGAAAAAATTCTGTCGGAGGATTATCTGGATCTGATCTTTGAATACCGGGCGCAGGAAGAAGAGAACAGGGAAGGCGAGCGAAATTATTGTATCGAAATCGTGGATGATCTGTACGCGATTGCGCATATCAGTGCAGAAGAGCTGCCGCCGTACAGTGTATCCGCGTACGGATTTCGGACGATTCCAAGCCTGTTCAGTCTTCAGGATACCGGGAGTATGGCCGTGTCCGGGCTTCTTCGGGCACAGAATCAGCCGCTCCCTGATTTGCGGGGGCGGGGCATTCTGATAGGATTTATTGATACGGGTATTGACTATACACACCAGATATTCCGGAATCCGGATGGAAGTACGAGGATTCTTTCGATTTGGGATCAGACAATTCAGAGCGAGAATCCGCCGGAAGGGCTTCTCTACGGAACGGAATATACCGGAGAGCAGATCAATGAGGCGCTGCGGACGGCAGATCCCTTCGCCCTCGTTCCGACCCGCGATGAGGACGGGCACGGAACCTTTACCGCCGGAATTGCAGCAGGCAGTGAGATGGCCGATGGCAGTTTCATTGGGGCAGCGCCGGAAGCGTATCTGGCAGTGGTAAAACTAAAGACGGCGAAGCAGCGCCTGCGGGATTATTATTTTCTCCCGGAGGACGCTGCGGTTTATCAGGAAACGGATATCATGATGGGTGTTCGTTTCCTTTTAAATTTACAGAGAAAGCGGCGGCTGCCGATGGTGTTGTGCCTGGGACTGGGGACGAATACCGGCGGTCATGATGGTTATGCGCCGTTAGAGGAGGTACTGACCAGGATGACGAGCTTCCGGAACAGTGTTCCGGTAGTAGCCACGGGAAATGACGGGAATGAGGCACATCACTATCATGGGCGGATCGGTGCGGAGGAGGAGTATCAGGATGTGGAAATCCGTGTGCCGGACGGATCGGCGGGATTTCGCATGGAATTCTGGGGACAGATGCTGGAGACTTATTCGATCGCCGTGATTTCTCCCGGCGGTGAGAGTGTACCGCCGCTTCCGCCGAGAAACGGGCGCAGCGAGGTATTCCGCTTTGTGCTGGAGCCTACGGTCGTGACGGTGGATTACAGTCTGGCAATTACGCGCTCCGGCAGTCAGCTGATCTCACTGGGATTCGAGAAGCCGACGGCGGGAATCTGGCGGCTGCGGGTGTTCAATACCGCGCGAACCCGCGGAGAATATCATATGTGGCTTCCGATTGCCGCTCAGGTGGAGGATGGGACGGAGTTCCTTCGCCCCGACCCGGAGGTGACGCTGGCGATACCGGCGACTTCAGCCGGAGCGATTACGACAGGCGGTTACAATCACAGAAACGACAGCTTTTATATCGCTTCCGGCCGCGGCTACACACGAACCGGAGTGATCAAACCGGCGCTGGCTTCCCCCTGTGTGGACGTTTATGGCCCTCTGCCGGGAGGCCGGTACGGCAAACGCACCGGAACCAGCGTGGCTGCTGCGCATCTGGCCGGAGCTGTGGCCGATCTTCTCGGGTGGGGGCTGGCGCAGGACAATGCCAGAGGCATGGACAGCAATGTGGCGCGGGCTTACCTGATTCGGGGCGCCCGGCGCCTGGATGGAGTCTTCTACCCCAATCCGGAGACCGGTTATGGCCTGTTGGATCTGTATGGAATCTTTCAGAAGCTGATTTCATACTAAGATCGCAGAACAGACGGTATCATCCGGTTTTGGAATGTTGCTTTCCTGAGGAGAACAAAAAATTCGTGTGGTTTACGATTCCGGGAAGAAAAACGCGCCGATCAGGATCAGAAAGCTTCCGATGAAGATGCAGAAGTCAGAGATATTGAAGACGACGTTTCGGATGGGCTTCAGAGCGAATTTCAGATAATCCACCACATAGCCGCGTGTCAGGTGGTCGCATACATTGCTGGAAGCGCCGCCGATCATCAGCGCGCCGCCCAACTTCAGCGGGCCGCCGGAGTGGCGCAGCGAGAGCAGGTACCAGGCAATCAGCCCGGCAAAGCCCAGGGAGGTAATTCCTTTAACCATGGCCGGGTTTTTATCTCCGGTATTCATCATCATTCCTTTATTATGGGAACGGCAGATTGTGACTTTGCCTCTGGCAAAGCTTTTCGGGAGCTCTGTCTCTTCTGCCTGTTCAATTTTTCTTTTAATTAGAGTGTCCGCAGTAAAAATACCGCCGATCAGAGGGAGTGAAAACATAAGAAAACCTCCATGGAAAGCTGAAAAATATTTCACAGTCCGGAAGATTCCGGGCTGTTTTTCTTTATATCCAGTGTAACATGGCAGTCTGGAAACCACAACAGAAACTTTTTTGACGATTTTTATACTTTTGGGAAAAAAACTCTTTATTCAGGCGCTGAACGCTGTATCTCTGAGCATTGAGAAGGGAGAATTTATTTGCCTGCCCGGTCCAAACGGATGCGGCAAAACAACGTTTTTGAACGCGTGTTTCCCGTGCGGGCACGGGGAAGCGCCCTCGACAAACCTCTCTTCTTATGCTACACTGAACTGGCACGGTAAAACTTGCAATAAAGCATAAAGGAAGGAAGAAAATCCATATATGAAACACCTTAAACACATCCTGTCAGGTTTCATCCTGACATTCCTCCTAATCTCTTTCTCTGTTATGACCGTTCTGAACTTCCGTCCGCTGTACTATTTTGATATTGGATACCTGAACATCAGCCAGACCTCCGGTTATTCAGAAGAAGAGATCCGTGAGAACTATGATGCGCTGATTGATTACAATAATTTCTGGGGACCGGATCGTCTGGAATTCCCCACGCTTGCCATGTCAGAGAACGGAAGAACCCATTTTGAAGAAGTAAAGGTTATCTTCGTTGCTCTGGAATATTCCGCCATCGTCTGCAGCGTACTTTCTGGCATAATTATCCTCTGGATGCACCGGAAGCGAGAGAAGGAATATCTTCTCTATACATCCATTCTCAGCATTGCGCTTCCCATCATCCTTGGAATCGGCATCGCCGTCAACTGGGAATGGTTCTTTGTCATGTTCCACCATATTTTCTTTCAGAACGACTACTGGATCTTCTACGCAGACACTGACCCGGTCATCACGATTCTCCCGGATGCTTTCTTTATGCACTGCGCTATAGCAATCCTGGCGATGGTAATCCTAGGAAGCGTAATCTGCGCCATCTGTTACTTTAAAAGAAAGGCGAAGAACCGCAACTGAAAAAATACGGCAATAGAACGTCTGTGCTTTTTTGTTAAAACACTGCACATGAAAACAGAAAACGGCAACGAAGATACAGTAAATTTCACAAAAATTCAGAATAGTATACACAAAAACAGCCAACAAAAACTTTCACAAAAAATTAGCACTCACCTCTTGATAATGGAAGTCGATTTTTGTCCTGTCTTGTGTATCCTAGAAGTGCCTGTTTTACAGGCTTTCCGGGGCATCAGTCATTTTGTCTGGTATTGTAAAGCAGTGTCAGATTTGTCGTAAATGTCGTAAATTTGTGGTCAAAAAATGATGAGAAATGGAGAGTGCTAATAAAATGGAATTAACGTATACAAATGTAAATGGATATCTGATCCCGAATCTCACCTATAAATCCGGTGAGCAGATGGAGCAACTTGGCAAGTATGGTTTTCTTCGCAGAGATTATCTGAAAAACCATCGAAATTCAACCTATCAGGTGATGCTTCTGCAGGATACGATTAGAGAGCATCTTCTGGAAGTGGACAAGGCAGCCAGGGAACGGGAAGAAGTGATTCTGAAACAGTTGGAAGAAAAAGAACCACTGCCGGATAAGGAGAAAGATCAGATGGCATGGGTAAGAGCTGCCAATCAGCACAGAGCGATTGCAGAAGAGATTATCCTGAAAGAATTGATTTATGCATAAGGATTGCCAGTAACTAATCTGGCAGGTAACTGATAAAAATAGAATATTGTGAGCGAAGTAAGACGTGAGTCATAAGATATGGCTTGCGTCTTTTTCTTTTGAACTGGAAAGGAGGATGGGAGCATGGCACAGATTTTTCGTGTAGAGAGAACTAAGAATTTTACGGTAATGAGTAATCATCATTTCAAGAATAAGAATCTGACATTGAAAGCGAAAGGTCTATTCTCGCTGATGTTAAGTTTGCCAGATGACTGGAATTACAATATGCAAGGACTGGCAACATTGAGCAGAGATGGGATTGATTCTGTTCGTTCTGCAATTAAGGAATTAGAGCATCATGGATATGTGGAACGTCATAGATTGCGTAATGAGTATGGCTTTTATGGCGATACCGAATATATTATCCGGAAGTTCCATTAGGAGAAGAAAATGATTAAGTGGAGAAGAGAAGTGCCTAAGGGTGGATAGTCCAATTTTGGACAATCAGGTCATAGAAAATTTCTATCTCCGGACATCAGAAAATAGGAAAACCAGATATGGTAAATCCCATACTGGACAAACCGTTGCTATTAATAATCCATGTTATTAAATATGAATTATTAAAGAACCAATAAATAAAATATCCATCTTATCAATTCACGTAAGTATTAATAGGATTGGATAAGAAAAGAAAGAATGAGGTATGATTATGAGAATGATGAAAAATAGTAGAAATGAAACAATTATGGTGGTCGGGATTGATCATGGGTATGGAAACATGAAAACTGCCACCAGATGCTTTCCATCCGGTGTAGCCAGATATGACAAGGAGCCAATCTTCCAGAATAATCTTCTTGTTTACAATGGTATGTATTACCAGATCGGAGAGGAACACAAAGAGTTCTGTGCAGAGAAAACGCAGGACGAGGACTATTATGTGTTGACACTGGCGGCTATAGCAAAGGAACTTGATGGGAAAAAAATGAATCAAGCAAAGGTACACATTGCAGCTGGACTTCCGCTTACCTGGGTAGCTACACAGAAAGAAGATTTCCAGAAATATCTTCTCCAGAATGAATGTGTGGATTTTATATTCCGCAATAAAGAATATCATGTGGAGTTTGCAGGAGCTGATATTTACCCACAGGGATTTGCAGCAGCTTTTTACCGTTTACAGGATTTCAAAGGAATCAACATGCTTGTGGATATTGGAAATGGAACTATGAATATCATGTATATCAATAATTCCCGTCCATTAGAGAAGAAATGCTTTACAGAGAAATATGGAACGCATCAGTGTGTGCTTGCAGTCAGGGAATCCTTATTGAAAGAACTGGGAACAGTGGGGGACGATCTGGTGATTGAGCAGGTGATCCGTACCGGGACAGCAGATATTAGTGAGAAATATCTGACAGTCATTTGTAAAGCTGCCGGAGATTATACGAAAGAAATTTTCCATAAGCTGAGAGAACGGGAATATAATCCAGAACTGATGCGTCTGTATGTGGTCGGCGGTGGCGGTTGTATGATCCAGAATTTTGGGGAATATGACAAGAGCCGTGTAACGATTGTACGGGACATCTGTGCCACAGCGAAAGGCTATGAAGCAATGAGCGTAAGGAAAATTCAGAGAAACGGAGGAATGCTTGTATGAGAAAAGAACGGAAAATCATCAATACAAATATCCGTTTGAATCTTTGTGATGAACAGGACAGGCAGGCATGGGAATATTTGCAGACGATGGACAGGGAAAAATATAAATCGTACACCAGAGCAGTTGTAGTTGCTTTAAACGATTATTTTTCCAGAGAGTACAGGAATGAAGCAGATCCGTATCTGGAAACCAGAGAAAAGGAAGATGCTTTTCTGGAAAGAGTGGAAACAGCTGTCCGGGATGGAGTAAAAGAATCTGCCCCGATGGCTATAGCGAAGAATCTGATGGAAATGCTTGTACCGTTTGTAAAAGAATCGGTAGGAGAAAGTAAGCTGTCGGACAGAATACTAACAATGGAAAAAAAGGATGGAGAGATTACAGAAGATAATCTGGACTGGGAGAAAGAAGCTAATATGGATGCAGCATTGGATTTTGCAGACAGTTTTTAGATAGTTATGAAATAGCAGTAACAGGAAAACAGACTGACAGTAAGGAATAGCTTTACAAAAACAGAATAGCAGAAAAAGACAATGGCAGTGGTGACATTTCAGATATTATGAATTGGAGAAATGTTTATGACTGCTATTTTGATGTCTTTTAGCAGAAATGGAAAGAGATCCAGAAAAAGAAAGACAGAAATAACAGGAAAATATAACAGAAAAGCGTTGGCAGATGGGTGATTGAACAAGCAAGGCGAAGAAAAGAGATAGAGTGCCGGATACGGCACATGATTGTCCGATACTTCGCATCGGAGTGATGCAGGAACAGTCTGTTTTAGAAAGAGAAAATCTATGGAAATGGGAGCTTTTCTATTTCTTCCACAGTCTGTCCCTGCACCACAAAACCACTGTCATCTCCATTTTGATCTGATAACGTAGGGTGGAAAATATGGCTTGGTGGGTGTCGGTTCAGTGGTGGGGGGATGACAGGCAAGTTTCGCAAAGTGGCAAGCCACTCTGCACCGGAGCCAGCCTTTGGGCTGTTCCTAAACTTGCCAGAGGGCTCTGCCCCTGGAACCCTGGCACGTCAATGGCGTAAGTATTCCTGCGAAATGTCCACCGGACATTCCTGCGGAACACTTACTGATTGACTAGGACTCTGTCCTGCACCTGTATAAGAGAGCGTTGCACTCTCTTATAAATCTCCTGCCAATATGCACCAGAACGCTGTGTCTGTTAATAAAGAATGAAAATCGAGTAGAGAAAGGAGCAGAAAGCCTATGAGAAAACGAAATCATACAGTAACTATACGGATGAATAAAGAGGAATATGAGCTACTTCAAAGCAAAGTAAAGGAATCCGGAAGAACACAGCAGGAAGTTGTAATAAAAGCAATCGCAGATTTGAAGATAGCTTCTACAGAGGAAGTGGAAGAACTGAAAAGATTGAACCAGCTGTTTGCAGATATTCTCAGTCAGCTTCGTGGAGCTACTACAAATATCAATCAGATTGCAAGAAAGCTGCATATAGATGGAGAAGTTCCAAATGACAGTACGCTGTATTTCCTCAATAAAAATATTCTTAAGTACCGGAAGGAGAGTGAAAAGATATGGCTATTAATAAGACGATTAATAAGCGGACAAATACACATGGAGCAATGAGAAACTGCATCGAATATGTTTTGCGACAGGACAAGACAAGTGAACTGCTTACTTATGTAACAGGTCCGTACTGCCGTGATGAGATTAAATATGATCTGGTGTATAGAACCTTTTTAGAAGAAAAGAAGATGTGGGATAAAGATTCTGGGAGAATGTACGCTCACAACATTATTTCCTGGCATAAGGACGAGCAGATTACTCCGGAGCAGGCATTAGAATTTGGAAAAGAGTTTGCAGAAAATTGGTTCAGTGGATTCCAGACCTTAGTGGCTGTGCATAAGGATAAAGATCATATCCACTGTCATCTGGTTACAAATTCTGTGAGTTATGAAGATGGAAGAAAACTGCATAACACCAAAAAGGATCTGGAACGTATGAAACAGCTTACCAATCAGATGTGCCGAGAACGTGGACTGACAGTAGCCGAAAAAGGAAAGCACTTTGATGAAAGTCAGATTGAAAAAGGGGAAGTCATTGCATGGAGCAAAGATAAATATAATCTGTTTCGACAGCAGGTAAAGGATAGTTTTGTAGCAGATTGTGCAATGGCAGTGTTAAAAGCACTGGAAAATTGTATCAGTAAAGAAAAGTTTATAGAAAAAATGAAACAGTTTGGATGGAATGTAAACTGGACAGAGAAACGGAAGCACATCACATTTCAGAATCAGGATGGAAAGAAAGTGCGAGACAGCAATCTGTCAAAAACATTTCATCTGGATATCAGTAAGGAGGACTTAGAAAATGAATTTGATAGAAATTACGAAAGGGTGCGAGCCGAAGCAGAACGAACAAACGGAGCAGATGAAGAGCTTGCCGGATATTACCGACAAGTGGAAGCAGCTTGCGAAAGAGCAGGCGGCGTCACTGGAGTTAGTGACGGAAGAGAGAGACGAGTTACAGGCGAGAAATCAGAAGATGAACGAGTTTATCCAGAAATTTCAGGAAAGGACACACAAGCTGAAAATGGAAAAACAGAAGCTATTCTTCGAGAATCACGAAATGCAAGACGAAATTCGGAAGTTAAACGACGAAATTCATCATTTGACAACCGAACTGTCCGGAATGCAGAAGCTGAATCAATCGCTTCAGAAGAACAACGACGATTTGAGGAACAGAAACGGATTGAAGAGCAGGAGCGAGCAAGAGCAGCTCGAAGAAGAAATAAAAGACGTTCGGGACCAGAACGCTAAATTGCAGATACAGGTTAATAAATCATCTGTGCAAGCTGTTGATGAGGCATATAGAAAACAAAAAGAAGCAGAAAAACAATTACAGTCATTAAAGTATCAAGCGGAACAGAATAGAAAGATAGCTGAGAAGGAAGTGCAAAAACTGAAAAAAAGAATAAAATTGCAATCAGAGAAAATAAACGAGATAAAATTTTTCTGTGGAATCGGATATATAGTGGCATTTGTACTTTCAGCTTGTCTTGTTAAGATGTGTTTCTTGTGATTTTAAATGCGATATTTCAGAATTGAATTATGATTTTTGGTAGATTAGATTGTTTGAAACGCATTTTTGTGATATGATGATAAATACCATGTGAACAGATATTTCAAGCAAATAAGATTGAGGTGAAAAAATGGTAGTTAGTTACAAGAAATTGTGGAAATTGTTGATTGATAAAGAAATGATGAAGAAAGATTTGCGTGCAATGACAGGAGTTAGTACAACAACGATGTCTCGATTATCAAAAGATGAAAATGTAAGTACAGAGATTCTGTCAAAGATATGTTCTGCTTTGAATTGTGATGTTGGAGACATCATGGAATTTGTTCCCGATAAAAAAGAGGAACAGTAAGGAGGTACGGGAACATGGATCATTCTTATCCTTATATTGCGTCTTTGACCAGAGAGCCGTTCCTTTTCTACGAAATGCGTTCTACCGCAAAGCTAATGGTAGAAGGAAATTCCGATGATGCAATTGTTAAAGAAATTGTAGAGCAGAATCTTTTCCAGTATCCAACGGAAAAATCTATTACACGCATGGCGAAAGCCTGCATCAAACGGCTTCATGCTCTGGAAGATGATTCACTGGTTGCTGCGATTGCGTCACAGCCAACGGATGTAGCAAAACAGATTTGTCTGTATGCGTTAATGAAGAAAAGCCGACTGGTCTGGGAATTTATGCTGACCGTCATTGGCGAGAAGTACAGATTAAGGGACACGTCTTTTGGTAAGATAGATTTGAATACATTTTTTATACGTTTACAGGAACAAAATGATACCGTAGCTTCCTGGAGCGATAGTACGATAACAAAGTTAAAACAGATTATTGCCAGAGTGCTTGTCGAAACAGAATATCTCGACAACCTCAAGGCAGATCATTTGAATCCAGTATGGCTGCATCCTATTTTAGAGAATGCCATCAGAAGCAATGGCGACACGGCGGTACTGCCGGCGTTTAATTGCTTTGTGTAGGAGGTAACCCGATGAGTGAAATAAAAGAGCGCCTGGACAAAGTTCGGGCATTGATTCAGGAGCCGGAGTTCCTGGAAGGCAAGGGACTCAGCAATGAGGTGAATATCAGAATCTTCTGTTATGAACCGGAGAATGAAATGGTTGTCCGCCATTTTGTGAATCAGCTGGAAACCGATCAGTCCTTAGATTGCCATTTGATCGTTTGTAATTTATATAAAACATTTCTCTCTATCTGCGATGATATGGACATCACAGATGCAATTCCCGATATGGAAGAAGCTGACGGAAGTGCTTATCTTTTGGAGCAGCTTAATTCTGCAATCGGCAATGGAGAGTTTATTGAAAAAATCCAGTATGAGCCACACGAACTGGGTGATGTGCTGATGCTGACAGGTGTAGGCGAGGTATTCCCGTTTATGAGAATCCATACGTTACTGGAAGCCTTGCAACCGTATTTTTCGGATATTCCGATTTTGGTTATGTATCCGGGTGAGTTTGATGGCCGTCATGTAAAACTGTTCAATCGTTTGACACCAAATGATTATTACCGGGCATTCAATGTCATAGATTAAGGGGGATAAAGCCATGATGATTCGAGATATGTTTGCGGATGACATTAACCGCAAAATCAATGGTGTAATTAAAGTAGATCAGGCTGCTGATGATGTAATCGAGCAGGAGTTAAATGAATATGTCATTACCAGAGAATTGAAGAAACACTTCATTACGTTCTTCAATTATTACGGTGATGCTTTTGACCAGCCGACCGCTGATATGGGTGTTTGGATTTCTGGTTTCTTTGGAAGTGGTAAATCTCACTTTTTGAAAATGCTTTCCTATCTTTTGGAAAATAAAGAGGTAAAAGGCATTCGCAGTGTGGAGTGTTTCCGTAAAAAGTTTGAGGATGACCCGGCAACTTTTATGCTGATTGATCGTGCCACAAAGGGACAGACCGAGACAATTCTGTTCAATATTGATATTGAGGGATTCAGCAATAAAGATAAGACTGCGGTTCTTCGTGTATTTGCCAAAATGTTCTACAACCATCTGGGATTTTACGGTGAAAATCTGAAAGTTGCCATGATGGAGCGTTATATCGACCAGCAGGGAAAAACCGAGGAGTTCCGTAGAGTTTTTGAAGAAAAGAAAGGCAAGTCCTGGCTTGAAATGCGCCGTGCCTTTGCTTTCAATGGAAAGTTCATCATCCCAACACTAATGGAAGTTTTAGATATGAGTGAGGACGATGCCAAGGCGTGGTTCAATGATAAAACTGCAACAGAGATTTCTATTGCACAGCTTGTGGAAGATATGAAAGCCTATGTAGATACTAAACCTGCAAACTTCCGTCTGCTGTTTATGATTGACGAGGTTGGTCAGTATGTTGGTACGGATACCGATATGCTTTTGAACCTCCAGTCTCTGACCGAGAAAATCGGAAGTGAGTGCGAAGGTAAGATTTGGGTGATCTGTACCGGACAGGAAGCCATTGATGAAATCATCAAAGTTCGTGCCGATGAGTTCTCCCGTATCCAGGCTCGTTTCAAAACAAGACTGAGCTTATCTTCCTCCTCCGTGGATGAAGTCATCCAGAAGCGTATTCTGAAAAAGAAAACAGAAGCAGCCAAAGACCTGGAAGGTGTTTATGAACAGAATGATTCTGTCCTTCGTAATCTATTCAGCTTCAGCGGCTCTATTCTGGACATTAAAGGCTATTCTGGTCCGAGGGAATTTACAGAGAACTTCCCGTTCGTGCCATATCAGTTCATCATCATGCAGAAGGTATTTGCTGAAATCCGGAAACATGGAAATTCCGGTAAGCACCTGTCCGGTGGTGAGCGTTCCATGCTGTCCGGTTTCCAGGAAGCTGCACAGAAAATTCAGGAGAAGGATGAATACGCACTTGTTCCGTTCTTCCGTTTTTATGATACCGTACATACTTTCTTGGACGGTTCTATCCGCAGGGTAATCGAGCGTTGCCAGAAAGCTGCCGACAACGGCGATGGCATTGAACAGCAGGATGTGGATGTACTGAAACTTCTGTACTTGATTCGATATATTGATGACATTCCTTCTAATCTGGACAATATAGTTATCCTTATGGCAGACGATATTCGTGTAGATAAGATTATCATGCGCGAAGCTGTCCGTGGATGCCTTGACCGTCTGATGAGCCAGAACTATATCGGCAGAACCGGCGACACTTATAACTTTCTGACTGACGAAGAACAGGACATTCAGCGTGAAATCCGGGATACCAATGTGGATACCGCTTCTATCGTGGAGCGTATCGCTCAGATGATTTACGGCGATATTTTCACGACCAAGAAGTTTCGTTATGGAAAATATGATTTTGCTTTCGACCAAATGGTAGATGGCATTACAGTCGGTGTGGCAACAGGCGGTATGCGTCTGCGTTTCCTGACCGTTGCTACCGATGCTATTGAAAAAACAGATTATCGTCTGATGGCAGAATCCAAAGGTAACGAAGCAATCGTGGTTCTGGCTGACACACCTTACTATGAATCTCTGGAATCTGCTATGAAGATTCGCAAGTACGTAAAGCAGAGAAATGTAAGCCAGCTTCCAAAAACTGTGCAGAAAATTATCAGTGATCAGCAGGACGAAGCCGGAAAATATGAGCTGAGTGCCATGACCGAATTGCAAAATGCTATTGAAGGGGCGCAGTTCTATGTAGACGGTGAGCATCTGGAAATCAAAGCTGGAAATGCCAAGAGTAAGATTGACCAGTCTCTTGAATATCTGGTTGCTCATGTATATAGCAAGCTCGATTTGATTACAGATCATGCAGGCAGTGATGCAGATATTATTGCGATTCTGACAGGTGCGGTAACAGCACTTCCGGGTATGGAACCGAACCGTGATGCAGCTTCTGCCATGGAAGAATATCTGGAAATGCAGGATGCGAAAAAGCTGCCGACATCTATGGCAGATGTGCAGAGCAAATACAGTGCGATTCCGTATGGCTGGAAAGAAATCGACATTGCTGCGGTTGCGGCACAACTGATTTATTCCCAGAAAGTAACCATCAAGTATGCAGGCAATACCATTCAGCCGGATGATTCGAAACTGCCTGATATGCTCCGCAAAAAGAGTGAGATAGGCAAGACTTCCATCAGCAAGCGTAAAACCATTTCTGCTACGATGATGCGTGATGTAAAAGCGATGCTCCGAGAGTATTTCGACATCATGGATGTACCGGACGATGAAGATGGTTTGATTCGCTTTGTGACGGAGAAGTTTACCGAGCAGCGTGATTACTATGCTTCTCTGGATGCTCGTTATGACGGACATAAATACCCGGATCGTGCATTGGTGCAGGAAGCCATTCATCTGATGGACGATGTACTTTCTCAGAAAAAAGACAATATTGCTCTGATTGAGCGTGTGCTGAAAAAAGAGGATGCTCTTTTCAATAACAAGGAAGCCATGAGCAATGGCATTGAAAACTTCTTCAAAACCCAGGTAACAGTATTCGACCAGGCAGTGCAGTTTGAAAAATCTCTGCACGACGACCTTGACCGAATTGCAGAAAATGAGGAAGCACATAAGGCACTGAATACCATTCGTCTGATTACGATGGTTCAGAATGGAAGCAAGTTCAACTATACCCGGATTCGTGAATTGAATCCGTTAATAGATACGGTTCGTAGCGCTCATGATAAGATGCTGGAAGAAAAACGTGCCGAGGTTCTGGAAACGGTTCGTCAGTGCATGGAAGCGACCCATACTGCCGCAAACGGTGATTCCAAGGTATCCCATCTGATTGAAAAATCAGATCGGTATTTCAGCCAATGCAAGGAAAAAATCGCAGAATTAAAGAGCCTTGCCCTTCTGGATGCCATGTTTCTGCCAATGTGTCAGTACAAGGATGATACAGTCAGCAATATTGAATCTGTTTTGGAACCGCCTGCACCGAAGCCACAGGTACAGCCGACACAGCAAGGAAAAGAGCAAGCAACTGCAAAGAAAAAGGTTGTCCGAGCCTATAACCGTCAGGTTGTATTCCAGGCAAAGACCTTACAGACGGATGCGGATATTGATGATTATGTAGAGAAGATTCGTTCTCAGCTGAAACAGTTGCTGAAGAATTGCGACGAAATTAAGCTGAATTAAGGAGTGTACCTATGGAAGAATTACTTGAAAGACTGGTTATTGCAGTTGAACAGCAAAATTCAGCTTTTCCTTGGGATAGTGTAATTTCAATATTAGCACTAATTGCTTCATGGGTTACAATTTTCTTTTTGCTCAAGGAACGAAGTGAGAAAAATCGCCCTTATATGCAAATATCGTTTGAACTTGTTCGCTCAACGTTGGCGTGCATTGTTTTGAGAAATGTTGGCACTGTTCCATTGGAAGTTAAAAGTTTGACGTTTAATGAAACTTTTACCAAACAGTTGCAAACGAAAACGCAGGAACGATTAAAAAAGAAAGAATCGACGAGTATTGTGATTTTTCCAAATCAGAAATGGGTTATTTCATTTGATACAAATGTTTTTAATATCATAAACGATTTTGAAGAAAAAACAGTAAGGATTGGTTACGAATATTGTAAGTATGGGAAAAACAAATCTTATATTGAAAAAATTGCAATCGATTTTTCAGAGTACAGTGGATTTTTAAACTATATTTCAGAAGTGGATGAGTTTAAGAATAGTGTTGATAATTTGAGAAAATCAATGGAGAATATTGATAAAGGTATTAAGAAATTGTCTGTTCGAATAGAAGATGGAGAAAATTATGGATAAGAATGCGATTAAAAAATTTGCCGTCTGGGCAAGAACAGAGCTGATCGCCCGCGTTTCCCTGAAAAGTGTGGAATACGGTATCACAGAGGGCAACATTGAGGAAGCTAATGTGGACAGCGTTGGTGGAAAAGTCCTCACTGCCGATGAAAAGAAACAGCGTCAGGCTCTGATTGCCGAGATTAACGATAAAGGATATAAGCAGGTCATGGAGGAGGTTGCCTACACTTGGTTCAACCGCTTCTCTGCTCTGCGATTCATGGAAGTAAACGGTTATCTTCCTTCCCATGTGCGTGTATTCACGGATGAGGAAAACAACTTTAAGCCGCAGATTATAGCCGAAGCCATTCATCTGGATTTGGATGGACTCGATATGGAAAAGGTCTATGAGCTGAAAGATGCAGAAAAGACCGAAGAACTGTATAAATATCTGCTGATCGTGCAGTGTAACGCTCTGAATAAGATTCTGCCGGGAATGTTCCAGAAGATTGCGGATTACACGGAGCTTCTTCTGCCAGACAACCTGCTTCGTGAAGGCAGTGTGATTCAGCAGATGATTGAACTGATACCGGAGGATGACTGGAAGGATGCTGTCCAGATCATCGGATGGCTGTATCAATATTATAACAGCGAGAAAAAAGACGATGTCTTCGCAGCACTGAAAAAGAATGTGAAAATCACAAAAGAAAACATCCCTGCAGCAACCCAGCTTTTCACACCTGACTGGATTGTTCGCTACATGGTAGAGAACAGCCTTGGTCGTTTGTGGCTGGAGGGACACCCAGATGTTAAGAGTCAGCTTCTTCCTACCGAGGAAGAACAGTCTGCTTATGCTGCCGGAAACCGTGACCCTGAAGATACCAAATGGCACTACTATCTGGAAGAAGCTGAGCAGGAGCCAGAAGTGCAGGCACAGCTTGAAGAAATTCGTATGGAATACGCCGCACTGACGCCGGATCAGCTGAAAGTCATTGACCCATGCTCCGGCTCTGGTCATATTCTTGCATATCTGTTTGATGTGCTGATGAAGATTTATGAATCCTACGGCTATACTACCCGTGAAGCAGTGGCAAGTATTGTGGAGAACAATCTTTATGGTCTGGATATTGATGACCGTGCGGCACAGCTGGCTTACTTTGCGGTGATGATGAAAGCCCGTCGGTATGACCGCCGCTTTTTCAGCCGTGGCATTCAGCCCCATGTATATGCTATTGTGGAGAGCAATCATGTAGATTCGTTTGCGCTGGAGTATTTTTGTGATGGCGATGCCAAGCTGAAGGCGGCTATGGATACCATTATCAGTGAGCTGCATGATGCAAAGGAATATGGCTCGATTTTGACAGTAACGCAGCAGGACTGGTCTGTTCTGTATGACCGTTTTGCAGAGATTACGGAAGATATAAATATGTTCCGTGATACGGTATTGAGAGAATTACTACCGTTGGTACAGGTGGCGGAAGCACTGGCACATAAATATGATGTGGTTGTGACGAACCCGCCGTATATGGCATCAAATGGCATGAGTGATATATTATTAAGCTATATTAAAAAGCACTATGGCGAAACAAAGCAAGATTTATATGCTGTTTTTATTGATAAATGTATAAATCTCGGAACTCAATATGCCAAAATTGGATTGATGACATCATATACATGGATGTTTTTGTCTTCATTTGAAAATGCGAGAAAGAAATGGTTAGAGAAAAATTCGATACATTCATTAATTCAACCAGAATATCATGCTTTTTTTGAATCTGCATATGTACCGATTTGTACTTTTGTGTTTTTGAAAAATTTCTATAACTACACAGGTACCTATATGAGTTTAAGCAGATTCTATGGCGCAGAGATTCAAAGTATAAAAGTTTTAGAAGCAATAAGTGATAAAGCGTGCCAATATGTTTATAGGATTAATACAAATAATATAAAAGAAATACCTGGAGCAATTTTGGCATATGGAGTAAGTGATAAATTGTTAAAGGCATTCAAAGAAGCGCCATCATTGGCATCTATAAGCGAACCAAAGCAAGGGTTAATCACAGGGGATAATAATAGATTTTTAAGATTATGGTTTGAGGTATCAGCAAATAATGTGGCATTCGTACATAGCAAGAAAAAATGGTATCCATTTAATAAAGGTGGAGAATTTAGACGTTGGTATGGTAATAGAGAATATATTCTTTTATGGGAAAATGATGGACAGGAGATAAAGAATTTTAAGGATACCAAGGGAAAACTAAAATCGCGACCACAAAATCTTGAATACAATTTTAAGCCAGCACTAAGTTGGTCCTTAATAACAAGTGGAGAATTTTCAGTTAGATATTATGACGAAAATTTTGCTTTTAATGTGGCGGGAATATCGTGTTTTCCAGAAAAACATATACTTAAATATTTGTGCGGAATTTTAAACAGTAAAGTGGTAGGAAAAATAACTAAAATGCTTAATCCTACATTGAATATGAATGTTGGAGATGTAGCAAAAGTTCCGATTTGGTTTATAGAAAAAGAGAAGAGTAATGTTGAAGAATATGTTGATTCTTCAATAGCGATAAGCAAAAAAGACTGGGATTCTTTTGAAACATCATGGGATTTCAGACATCATTCACTGATTCGCAGGGTTCCTACTATTGCAGAAGCCTTTGAACAGTGGCAGGCTGAATGCGATGAGCGTTTTAATCAGCTGAAAGCCAACGAGGAAGAACTGAATCGTATCTTCATTGACATTTACGGTTTGCAAGAAGAACTGACACCGGAAGTTGAGGATAAGGATATCACTGTTCGCAAGGCTGACCTTGGCAGAGAGATTCGCTCATTCATTTCCTATGCGGTTGGCTGTATGTTTGGTCGTTACTCTCTGGATGTAGACGGACTTGCCTATGCAGGCGGCGAATGGGATGCCAGCAAGTATGCTTCTTTTGCTGCGGATAAGGATAACATTATCCCGATTTGCGACGATGAATACTTCGAGGATGATATTGTCGGTCTGTTCGTGAAGTTCGTGAAAACCGTCTATGGCGCAGATACGCTAGACGAAAACCTGAAATTTATTGCGGATGCCCTCGGCGGCAAGGGTCAGCCGAAGGATGTGATTCGGAATTACTTCCTGAGCGACTTCTACTCCGACCATTGCAAGATTTATCAGAAACGCCCAATCTACTGGCTGTTTGACAGCGGCAAGAAAAACGGTTTTAAGGCTCTGATTTATATGCACCGCTATCAGCCGGACACCATTGCCCGTATTCGTACCGATTATGTGCATGAACAGCAGGCTCGTTATCGCACTGCCATTGCCGATCTGGAACAACGTATTGCCAATGCTTCTACTGGCGAGCGTGTGAAGCTGAACAAAAAGCTGACCACCTTGCAGGCACAGGATACTGAAATCAGAACCTACGAGGAAAAGATTCATCACCTTGCTGACCAGATGATCTCCATTGATCTGGACGATGGTGTAAAGAAGAATTATGCAATTTTCCAGGATGTTTTGGCTAAAATAAAGTAAGGAGGGCTTGCGTAAATGGAAAATATATTTGCTACGTTTTTACAAACTGCGGGATTATATGATTCTAAAGAAATTTGTGAAGATAATATTGCTGACTTGATTGAGTTACTTAAGGGAAATGTTAAAATTAGCGCTTATTGTAAAGAGTGCAAGCAAGAGCGAGTTTTTCACATGAAACCTATTGAGTATTATTTTGAAACGGGTCCAGAGGGGGATGAAGAAATTAGGTGTGCATCTCTTGGCGAGGAAATAGAATCACTTCAAAATATGATATTTAGCACCAAAGCCAGACAAGAAAAGAGTTCTGCTGAAGAATGGAAATGGATAAATTGGCAAATAGCTGATACGACGAGATTAATGAAATTGGAATATATTTGTTCAATGGATGAGAAGCATCATCTGGATTATATTATTTTGACAACAGACAATTCAATGATGAAAATTGGGCAGTATCCATCTATTGCAGATATGACATTTCCAGAATTAGATGCTTATAAGCATGTGATTTCTAAACAAGATCGAAAAGAGCTTGGAACTGCCATAGGGTTATTTGCAAGTGGTATTGGTGCAGGTTCATATGTTTATTTGAGACGAATTCTTGAAAGACTTATTTATCAAGCAAAAGCAACTGCGGGAGATAAAGTTAATGATGAGGAATTTGAACAGGCAAGGGTGGCTGAACGAATTAAGATGTTACAGGGATATTTGCCTGAGATACTCATCAAAAATACAACTATTTACGGAATCCTAAGCAAAGGTATTCATGAATTAAGCGAAGAAGAATGCAAAAAATATTTTCCTGTTGTGAAAGAATGTATTTATCAGATACTCGGTATGTGGGAAAGTGAGAGAAGAAAAAAGGCTGATGAAGATGCTTTAAGCAAAGCACTGAGCTCAATTTCTTCATCAATCAAGTAAAAATATGGCGGTTAGGACTGTTAAAGAGAGCGAGGTGTTACGATGACCATAGAAGAAATTCTTGCAGGAGAATCAAAAAATGTAGAGTTTAAAGAGAACCTGCCGGAGAAAAGCATCAAATATATGAAGTCTGTGGTTGCCTTTGCAAATGGAACCGGAGGAAAAATCATTTTCGGAATTGCCGATAAAACCAGAGAGGTTATTGGCTTTGACAAGGAAGATGTGTTCAAGAAAATGGATGCCATTGCCAATGCTGTATCAGACAGCTGTGAACCAGCAATTATCCCGGATATCACTTTACAGACGGTTGATGGTAAGACTGTCATTGTGGTAGAGGTTTCTGAGGGCAGACAGCGCCCGTATTATATCAAAGCCCTTGGTAGAGATGGCGGTGTATATGTCCGTGTTGCCGGAACTACCCGCCTTGCCGACGAGTATATGATAAAAGAATTGTTGTTTGAGGGCAGTAATCGTTACTACGATCAGGCTTTATGTACTGGGTTAAATGTTACAGATGAAGATATTGATGCCCTTTGCAAAGCTATGAAAGAGCAGGCTGTCAAAAATGCCCGTACAGAGGAACAGAAAGCATCGATTAAAGATGTAGGCAGACAGCAGTTGCGCTCCTGGGGGATTTTGATTGAGCGTGATGGAAAAGATTATCCGTCCAATGCTTTTGCTATTTTAACAGGCAACGGTGGACTTCATGTTGCAACGCAATGTGGCGTGTTCAAAGGGACAACGAAAGCGGTATTTGTTGACCGTAGAGAATATACCGGTCCGCTTTGGGAACAGATAGACGAAGCATTTCAGTTTGTTTTGAGAAATATTCATCTGGGTGCTACAATTGTGGGAATTTATCGCCAGGATGTTTATGAGATTCCACCAGATGCCATTCGTGAGTTGATTATCAATGCTATGGTACATCGTAGTTATCTGGATCATGGTACGATACAGGTTGCGGTATATGACAACCGATTGGAAATCACTTCTCCGGGAAAGCTGCCAATGGGACAAACGATGGATCGTATGAAAGAGGGCTATTCCAAAATTAGAAATGAAGCCCTTGCCCATGCGTTTGCGTATATGAACCTGATCGAGCATTGGGGAAGCGGTATTCCGAGAATTATTGATAAAGTAAAAGCTGCCGGACTGCGGGAGCCGGAGTTTATTGGTGGCGAAGTTGATTTGCGTATTAATATTTATCGAGGTCAGGTTGCGACCAATAACGCCATGATTAACGCCAATGGCACTAAAAATGGCGCTAATGGCGTTAAATGTGGCGTTGATGATGGCACTAATAGTGCTGAAGTGCCGCTTAATAAGGAACAGACGCAGATAGAAAAATTGTTGCAGATTATAGAGAAGAATCCGTCTGCAACACAGGCATATTATGCGGAAAAAATGGGTATATCGAAAAGAACGGTTTCTCGAATGTTCGCTTCTTTACAGGAAAAAGGTAGATTGGTACAGGACGGAACAAAACGAAAAGCAAATTGGAAAATTATAAGGTAGGAGGACAGCATGGATACAGATAAAATAATACAAGATTTAAATCGCAGATTTGCTGCACCTCTGGATGAGTTTTATCAGCGTCGTATCATTTTCTGGTACGATGAAGATAAGGAATTTGAGGATAAACTGGATGAAGTGGTTTTGGAAAATGCAAAGGTGATTGCGCTGACTGGAAATAATTCGTTTTCTGTAAAAAAACTGCTTTCAGTAGATGATTTGACCACAAATTATCTGGTTTACAGTCCGTGTGTTTATAATCGCCCGGATGATAACTGGCTTCTGGACGTGGAGCTTTACAGCGAAGAGTTTCGGGCAGATCTGATTTCTATCTGGATGGATGAGATGGGACTTATATCAAATCCGGCAATGAGGAAACAGGTTAAAAATTATCGTGCTTACTTCAATGCGAAAGACCGTCGTTTGAAAGTTAGTACACAGAATAAAGTTCCGGAAACACCGGCACAGTTACACATGGCTGTTATGGCGGCAATCTGTGGATTGAAAGATGCACAGCCTAATATGATTCTCCGTAGTGTGTTCCAGGCGGGACTTGATTTGAATAATAATACGGTTTATCAGGATTTTGTAAAATATCATGCAGACGCAGCATTTTGGGCGATGGTTCGTCAGGGATGCGGATTTGTGGAGGAAGAACCAGACCTTGGGCGGTTAGCAATTCATCTGCTTTTAACTGCAACGACCCGCACCATGCGGCAGGAATATCTTGCCGGACTGGACGGCTTTATTTCCATGCCACATCAGGCATATTGCTATGATTTTATTTCTGAATGGCTTCATAGTGACAACATTCCGCAATTATATGATGTGGCACGTTATGTTGAGGATGAAGCCCGTCTGTATCAGCGCTTTGAAAAGCTGACGGTAGAGGATTTGGTAGGAACAGAATGCTTCCCGTGTATTAATGAAGTGATTCTGACAAAGCTAATGACAGAAATCAGTGACCATATCATTGATGTGGATACCATTACGTATACTGTTGAAAAACGGAGAACTTGTGTATGGTATGAGCCATTTGAAAATTTTTATGACGGTATCTTACAAGTGGCGAATATGCAAAGTTTCTTTAAGGAACATTCAGCCGGATTCCATACCGCAGAAGCGAAAAGTATCTGGAAAGAATATACTGAGAGCTACTATCAGATGGACACATATTACCGTTTGTTCCATCTTAGTTTTCAAAAGAGCTTGGAGACTTCCAATATTCTGCTGGATGATTTGTTCAAGCATGTTGTCGATAAGGTGGAAGGACTTTATACTCACTGGTTCTTAGGTGAGTTGGGCAACAACTGGTCGGATGTATGTGCGGATGAACTGGCAACTTACGGTAAAGTTCTGGAAGTACCTCAACAGGAGGATTTTTACCGTTCCCGTATCCAAACCTCGGATACGAAAGTATTTGTAATTATCTCAGATGCCATGCGTTATGAAGTGGCAGCTACGATGGCAGATCAGCTTCAGCGAGAAACGCAAAGTAAGGTTTCTATCAGTAGTATGCAGAGTATCTTCCCTTCTACTACAAAGTTTGGTATGGCAGCTTTGTTGCCGCACAAAGAACTGACAGTAGAGGTTCGGAACGATATTTTGACGGTTTTGGCAGATGGACAGTCTACGGCAAGTACTTATAGGGATAAGGTTCTGAAAACAGAAGATTCGGCAAGCGTGGCTTTAAAGTATAATGACATCATTGCTATGAAACGAGCGGAAAGAAGTGCTTTAGTAAAAGGTATGGATGTGGTCTATATTTACCACGATACCATAGATGAAGCCAGCCACACTTCGGATACTGCTGTTTTTGCTGCGTGTGACAAGGCGATTTCAGAATTGAAGAACCTCGTGCGTATCATTGTAAATGAATTTGGTGGAACGAATATTTTAATTACGGCAGACCATGGATTTCTTTATACATACAGTCCTTTGAAGGAAGAGGATAAGGTAGATAAAAGAGGCTTTTTTGATGTGGATGTAACAAACTCTGACATTACAAAAAAAGAAAGTATCAAGCGATGTGTGGAGTATGGCAGAAGATATGCAATTATGCAGAAGGGTGTGCAACCAGATTACTTGATGCCTGTAAAATTCTTGGGCGGAAATACGGAATTCGATGGATTTGCACCGAGAGAAAGTATTCGTATCAAAATGAATGGCGGCGGTATGAATTTTGTGCATGGTGGTATCAGTTTACAGGAAATGATTGTTCCGGTGATTGAGTATCATTATCTCCGCAATGATTCTATGGAATATAGGCGAAATAAGCAGAAATATGATACTAAGCCGGTAACGGTCAATTTACTGTCCGCAAACCGTAAAATCAGCAATATGATTTTTTCGTTGAACTTCTATCAAAAAGATGCGGTCAGTACAAATCGTGAAGCAGCAACCTATCAAGTTTATTTTACAGATGAGGACGGCAAACAGATTAGTGATATTCAGAAGATTATTGCAGATAAGACCAGCGATAACGGTGCAGAAAGAACTTTCCGTTGTCAGTTTAATTTGAAATCTCTGAAATACAGCAATACAGCTACTTATTATCTGGTAATTGCAGATGAACAGGGATTACAGCTGCCACAGCGGGAGCCATTCCAGATTGATATCGCCTTTGCGGTGGACGAGTTTGATTTTTTTAGTTAATGCCGCAGGAGGAGAGAAAGATGGAGCAATTTACAGAGGGTGAAAGTACCCGTGAAGAAATAAAGAACAAGCTCCGTCAGAACTTTGACGGTAAGATTGTTCGGAAAGACCTGACAAAGAAAATTAAAGAAGGGGCGAATGTCCCAGTGTATGTTCTTGAGTTCTTGTTGGGACAGTATTGCAGTTCAGATGATGAGACGGTTATAGAGAAAGGCGTACAGAATGTGAAGCGTATTCTTGCTGACAACTTTGTACGCCCGGATGAATCACAGAAAATTCTGTCTCAGCTACGTAAAAAAGGCAGTCACACAATCATTGATATGGTGACTGTTCGACTGGATATGAAAAAAGATTGCTTTTTTGCAGAGTTTTCTAATTTGGGCGTTGGTAATGTACCGATTGCCGATGAATATCCAGAAAAATTTGATCGCCTGCTCTGTGGCGGTATCTGGTGTATTGTTCAGCTGGATTATGAGGTTGAAGGCGACAATAATTTTGGTATTGAGGACATTGATGGAAATCCGCTTCGTTCCAAACAGAAAAAGCAGAAAGATATTTCACCAATCAGTATCCGTAAGCTGACACCGATCCAGATGCCGCACATTGATATTGATGAACTAAAGCAGGGACGAAAGGCTTTTACGAAAGATGAATGGCTGGATATTCTTCTTCGTTCTATCGGCATGGAGCCAGATGAATTTACATATCGTGAGAAATGGTTACTTTTAACCCGTATGATTCCATTAGTTGAAAATAACTTTAATCTTTGTGAGTTGGGACCGAGAAGTACCGGTAAATCTCATCTTTACAAAGAGATTTCACCGAACAGTATTTTAATTTCCGGTGGACAGACGACGGTTGCAAACCTGTTTTACAATATGGGACGCAAAACGGTCGGATTGGTCGGCTTATGGGACTGTGTAGCCTTTGATGAAGTGGCAGGTATCAAGTTTAAAGATAAAGATGGCATTCAGATTATGAAGGATTACATGGCATCCGGCTCTTTTGCCCGTGGCAAAGAAGAAAAAGCTGCTACTGCGTCCATGGTATTTGTGGGAAATATTAATCAGAGTGTGGATGTGCTGTTGAAAACATCCAGTCTGTTTGCACCTTTCCCGCAGGAAATGGGAACAGATACAGCATTTCTTGATCGTATGCACTGCTATCTTCCAGGATGGGAGATACCGAAGTTCAGACCGGAGCATTTTACTAATGATTATGGTTTTATCAGTGACTATTTGGCAGAGTTTATCCGAGAGCTTCGCAAGGAGCAGTATGGAGATGCGCTTGATCACTACTTCCGCTTGGGGAGAAATCTGAATCAGCGTGATACAATTGCGGTTCGTCGTATGATAGACGGTTATCTGAAGTTGATGTACCCAAATGGTGAGTTTACCAAAGAAGAACTGGAAGAAATTATTCAGATTGCATTGGAAATGCGTCGCCGTGTCAAGGAGCAATTGAAGAAACTGGGCGGTATGGAATTTTATGATGTAAACTTCTCTTATATAGATCTAGAAGATATGTCAGAACATTATGTTTCCGTACCAGAACAGGGTGGCGGTAAGCTGATACCGGATGGAATGTGTAATCCGGGACAGGTTTATACCGTATCCAGAGGAAAAAGTGGCATGATTGGTGTATTCCGTTTGGAAAGTCAGATGCTTCCAGGCAATGGCAAAATTGAACGGACTGGCTTAGGCAGTGATTCTAAATGCAAGGAAGCGGTGAACACGGCATTTAATTATCTGAAAGCCAACGGCAATCGGATCAGTGGATCTATCAGTACCTCAACTAAGGATTACATCATCAATTATCAGGATTTGCAGGGTATCGGCATGACAGATAAACTGGCACTTCCAACATTGATTGCACTTTGTTCGATTGCCCTTGGAAAGCCTGTTGTCAGCAACTTGGCAGTGTTGGGAGATATAACAATTAGTGGCACAATGATAAAGGTGGATGAACTTGCCAATACACTTCAGGTGTGTCTGGATAGCGGCGCAAAGAAGGTGCTGATTCCAAGTACCTCATTTGTTGATTTTGCAAGCGTTCCGGCTGAGCTGATGAGTGCATTTCAGCTGATTCCGTATCAGAGTGCGGAAGATGCGGTGTTTAAGGCGTTGGGGGTAGAGTAAAATCGAAGATAGGAGGCTACGAATGGCTATTGAGAAGGTAATCATTCAAAATTTTAAGAAGTTTAAAAATCCGTTTGAAGTAAAATTTAATGAAAATATCAATCTTCTGGTTGGTGATAATGAATCTGGAAAATCTACTATTCTTGAAGCCATTCATGTGGCTTTAACGGGTATGTATGCTGGTCGAAATATTAGAAATCAGCTATCAACATATTTATTTAATAGAGAAGCAGTTGAGGAATACCTGGCATCAGTGGAAAATGGACAACCGATTGCACCTCCAGAAATAATGATTGAGTTATATTTCAAAAGTGGAACATTGCCTGAATATGAAGGAAATGGTAATTCCGAAAAAAGTGATGGTATAGAGGGAATCAGATTCACAATTAGTTTTTCTGATAAATTTAATTCAGAATATGAAAGTTTGCTGAAAACAGAAAAAATTACAAGTTTGCCTATTGAATTTTATGAAGCTAAATGGTTTTCTTTTAGCCGAGATGAAAAAATGCCCAGATTCATACCAATAAAGTCTGTAATGATTGATTCGTCAAATTACAGATACCAAAATGGGTCTGATGTATATATTTCCAGAGTAGTAAAGGATTTCCTTGAACCAGAGGACATAACAGCAATAACACAAGCCCATAGAAATATGATAGATGAGTTTGCACAAAATGAAGCAATTCAGTCAATCAATGAGAAAATTAGTGCAGCGTCTACTGTTATGAATGGGAAATTATCATTGAGTGCCGATCAGGGAGTTCAAAATTCTTGGGAGTCAAGTTTGGTTACGCAGGTGGATGGAATCCCGTTTGCTCATGCTGGAAAAGGTGCACAATGTATCATAAAAACACAATTAGCTTTAAGTCATAAACAGGCAGAAAAAGCAAGTATTATTTTGATTGAAGAACCTGAAAGTCATTTGTCTTTTTCTCGATTAAGCGAACTAATGGGAGTTATTGAAAAGGCTGCATCTGGTAGACAAATTATAGCATCAACGCATAGTAGCTTTGTCGCTAATAAACTCGGACTGGAAAATTTAATTTTGCTTTCAGGCGATAATTGTTGCTCGATGCAATCGCTCAAAAAGGAAACTTTTGAATTTTTCAAAAAAGTGGCAGGTTATGATACACTGCGATTGATTCTTTGTAAAAAATCAATCTTAGTAGAGGGCGATTCAGATGAGCTGGTTGTTCAGCGGGCATATATGGATACTCATGAGGGGCGGCTTCCTATCCAAGATGGAATAGATGTAATGACCGTAGGTGGGGTGACATTTAAGCGGTATCTTGAAATTGCACAGACACTAAACAAAGAAACAGCTGTTGTTACGGATAATGATGGAAATATTGAAGCTGTTAAGAAAAAGTACAAAGAATATGAAGAAATACAATGTATTCATATATGTGTTGATGAGGTAGTGGATACAGGTGATTTGAAACTGTCAGGTAAGGATTTTAATTATAATACCTTAGAACCGAAAATATTAAAAGAAAATGGACGAGAAGCAATGAACAATATTTTTGGAACTAACTACGATACGGATGATGAGATGCACAAATATATGCACGCTCATAAGACGGATTGTGCCATAGCAATTTTTGAATCGGCTACGAAAATTAAATATCCTGAGTATATAATGAGGGCGATAAAAAATGAGTAGTCTAATTATTGCGGCGGCAGGGGCAGGAAAAGCAACATTTCTTGTAAAGAAGGCATTAGAGATTTCTGAAAATGTTTTGATAACAACTTATACCGATGCTAATGAACAAAGCATTAGAGACAAATTTTACGAAATAAATGGTTGTATTCCATCCAATGTAACTATTATGCCGTGGTTTTCGCTGTTAATCAAGCATGGTATACGACCTTACCAAAGCTATCTTATAAATAATAGGGTATCCGGTGTGTTATTAGTGAATAAGGCAGATAAAAATTTGTTGAGACTAAAGGATACAAATGAGAAAAAATATGTCACGGCTTCCGGTAATGTATATTCAAATATGATTTCAAAATTGCCCTGTGTTTTGGACGAATTATCGAATGGATGTGTATTTCGCAGAATACGAAAAATTTTTTCTTATGTTTTTGTAGATGAAATACAAGATTTTGTCGGATATGATTTAGAAGTTATAAAAAAGTTGCATGAGGTTGGTTGCAACATGACTTTAGTAGGAGATCCTCGTCAGACGACGTATCGAACTCATTACGAAGCAAAATATAAAAAATATGCAGGTGGGAAAATAGTAATTTTTGTGCAGGATAATATTGCCGGAATGAATATTGATACCACAACATTATCGACATCTCATAGAAATAATCAGATTATATGTGATCTTGCAAATCAGATGTATCCTGATATGAAGCCATGCGATTCTGCCATGAATGAAAAAACGGGACATGATGGAATATTTTGGGTTCACGAGAATGATATTGATAAATATGTAGATATATATAATCCTGTTCAGTTGCGGTATGATAAAAGAACCAAGGTAAATCCCATCCCAAAAACGATGAATTTTGGATTGTCCAAGGGACTTACTTTTAATAGAGTCTTGATTTACCCGACGAAACCAATGCTGGATTGGTTGTCAGGAAAGTCCAAAGACATGAAGGATGAAAGTCTTTCTAAGTTTTATGTTGCAGTGACGAGAGCACGGTATAGTGTGGCTTTTGTATACAAGACAAAACGACTTCCAACTAACGATATTGGAACAAAGTGGACACCTGATGTATTGGAATAAATAATAGATTACACGACAAGAAGTAATTTAGTTGTTATAAGTAATAATACTGTGTATTGGGCATAATCTAAGTTTCGCTAAGTTTCGCTAAGTTTCGCTAAGTTTCGCTTATGTAGGTGTCTGAGGGAAATTCGATAGTTAAAACATGAAAAAAAGCACTGAAAACCGTTTGATTATTGGTTTTACAGTGCTTTTTCTTTTACTAAAGAGAAAAAAAGCAGTGAATTTAAGTTTTGCTAAGTTTCACTGAGTTCTGATTTTACAGACCGCCATTGTTTCTTAGGCTCATATTTCCCACACCCGTCACAAGTCTGTGGCCAGTTGATTTTCCATTCAAAATATTCATCTCTGGTAATCTCACCGGATTTTAGTTCATCCATTCGAATTACCCATTCTTTCAGAAAATCATTCAGAACCCCATAGTCAAACCACATACAGACAGGTGCATGAGCCGGCCAGCCATCATTGTCATGATAGTAAACGGAAGTGTCTGCTACTTCATTACATTTTTCACCGGGAAATTTCTTAGGGAGAAACAGATGCAATGCAGATGGATTAAATTCATCCAGCCAGAAAAGCAGTTCCATCATTTCGGAAGCGTCACGTCCAGCGGTATCATAGAGGGTATAAGGATTGACATCCAGAGCCTTAGCCATTTTATCGACCAGATCTTTTTTTGGAACACGAACGCCTTTTTCATATTGTACAATTCTATGTTGATCGGTCAGTCCAATCTTCTCTGACAGTTCTTTTTGTGTCATTTTCCGGAATGTCCGAATTTTTTTTAGTTTCAGATTAAAATTCATAAAGTCACCTCTGCATTAGTCCTGATAAACATCCATTAAAGACAGTAAAATCAAGAAATGAATAACTATTTGTCCATATTATAACACAAGCTGGCAGAAAATCAATAAAAAAGAGTACAAAAAAGAACCTAAAACACATGAAGTGGTATTGACATTAGCAGTAACGGGGGATATAATGGCATTAAATCGAAATAGGTACAAAAATGTATACCCACAAAACTTTTGATTGTTGAACCTTGAAAATTGAATGAGCTGTATGGGTGCCTTTCGGGGCTTAAAGGTAACACAGGATTCCACCGCTGTATCAGAGAGTAGTATGTGGAAACCGAAGATACTCCGGCAACGGCTGGTATGCTTGAGAAGAAGCTGCCAGTATTCAGAAAGATTTCTGATAGAGGTCAAATGTAACGTTGACACCGCTATATACAAATGGAAGCCAACACGCCGAACGGAATGGAAAATCATCGTAAGAAGTCCAAATAAAAAGTAGATGTACTGACAACGGGCATAACCGCTGTCTGGGAGGTGATGCAGAAGAATACGGAGGAAAGGAGGTATGTGCATCATGAGAAAAACAACAGAGTATAAGGCTGAGAACCGTCTGACGGTAGATATTGAAGGATTAATGGCAATGTTATCCTGCGGAGAAGTAACTGCAAAGAAAATTGCAGACTATGCAGAAGCAAGAGTGATTGTTGGAAGACGTGTTCTCTATAACGTGGATAAGATAAAAAAATATCTTGATGCAATGGCAGTGTAATGAAAGATAAAAGGATAAAATACAACAACTTTCCTTCGGAATGAAAAGGGAAAAGGGTAAAATATTCCTGCGAAACAGGCAAATAAAAATTAGCATTTTGCAGGGATTTACCCTTGGAAATCATAAAATATTATGTTAATCTGTGAGCAGATATCAGGCAGTAAATGGCTGATACCGACAGGACAAAAATCATTCCGAATAACGAAAAATGAAGTGAAAGGAATGATTGATATGGCAAGAAAAGATAATAAAGGCAGAAATTTAAAAACAGGTGAATACCAGCGGCCGGATGGACGTTATGAGTATCGTTACAAGGATGAAATTACCGGAAAGCGTAATTCGGTTTATGCAGCTGATCTGGCGAGTCTGCGAGAAATGGAAAAGAAGATCAATAAGGATATGGAGGATCTGCTTATTACAGACGCATCAGTCAAGAAGCTGACTGTAAATACGTTGTTTGAGCGATACATGGCAACAAAGAATATCAAGGAAAGAACGAAAAAGAATTATATCCGTATGTGGGACTACCGGATACGAAATACTTTGGGAAACATTCGTGTTGTAGATTTTAAGACATCTCACGTAAGGATGTTCTTTTCCGCATTGTCAGATGAAGGACTGGCACACAGTACGATCAAAGGTCTTTATGGCTTATTGAATCCCAGTTTTGAACTGGCAGTGGATGATGGGATTATCCGCAAGAATCCGGTAACAGGAACACTTGGAGATTATGGGGCTCCAGCAAAGGAGAAAGAAGCACTGACACTGGAACAGCAGGAAAAACTTCTGAAGTTTGTTGAACAGAGTAATGTGTATAAGCCTCATCTTCCAATGATGCAGGTTATGTTTGGGGCTTGCCTGAGAGTGAGTGAAACCATCGGCTTAACCTGGTCGGATGTGGATATGAAGAATCGGGAGATCCATGTAGGTGGACAGCTTGTATATTATGAAGGTGATGAAGGATATTGTTTCCATGATTCAGAAACCAAAACGGATGCAGGAATCAGAGACATTCCTATGACACAGATGGTATATGATGCGTTCCGTAAACAGAGAGAGCTGAACCTGATGCTTGGTTTGCAGAGTAATGTAGAGATTGGTGGACGCAGTGGATTCATCTTCAATACAAAGCATGGACGTCCGATTATGCCAGCGGGAGTGAACAGCTTTCTGAAAAATATTGTCAATGCCTATAATAAGAAAGAAAGCAAACTGGCAGAAGAAGAGAAACGAGAGCCGGAGCTGATGCCTCCCATTTCATCGCATACCCTTCGTCATACGGGATGTACCAGATTGGGTGAGAACAATGTCAATCCTAAAGTTATGCAGTATGTCATGGGCCATTCGGATGCACAGATCACAATGAATGTCTACAATCATATTGCAGAAAAGTCTCATGTGGAGAACGAGATGTCTAAAATGAATCTGCCAGAAACCGTACCTGCTGTGGTATAAACCAGAAGTCGTTGTCGTAAAATGTGGTAAGAAAATCAGACGAATATATTTTTCCAAGAATTTGTGGTAAAAATGTGGTCAAATCAAGAAAATCGAGTGCGAAAGTAAGTGAAAAATCCCTGTGAAGCCCGTAAAATCAAGGCTTCACAAAATCTTCACAAAATAATTAGCACTCACCTCTTGATGATGAAAACTTTTTGATGGCGGTTGCCACTGCTGGCGCAATCATTCTGGCAGTTACAGGTGATGGAGATTATACAGAGGCCATTGCAGTTATGCTGTTTTATCAGATAGGCGAGCTGTTCCAGAGCTGTGCGGTAGGAAAAAGCAGACGTGATATCAGCCGTCTGATGGATATCCGTCCGGATTATGCGAATATGGAAGTTGATGGAAAACTGGAAAAGGTGGATCCGGATGAGGTAGAGGTTGGAAGCATCATCGTGGTACAGCCGGGTGAGAAAATACCGATCGATGGTACGGTTGTAGAAGGAGTCTCCGCACTGAATACCAGTGCCTTACGGGAGAGAGCCTTCCTCGCGACGTGAGTGTGGAAGATGAGGTAATCAGCGGATGTATTAACTTAAATGGTGTTTTGAAGATTCGAACCTCCAAAGAATTTGGAGAGTCTACCGCTTCCAAAATCCTGGAATTGGTAGAGAATGCAAGTTCCCGGAAATCCCGCTCGGAAGCCTTCATTTCCCGATTTGCAAAGGTACACCGGCTGTCTGCTACAGTGCACTAGCACTTGCTGTGCTGCCGCCGCTGGTACGGGGACTTTTCATGGGACTGGAGCCTGGCTGGGGTGACTGGCTGTATCGTGCGTTGACCTTCCTGATTATCAGCTGTCCTTGTGCCTTGGTTATCAGTATCCCCTTGAGCTTTTTTGCAGGCATTGGTAAAAAGCGCCTCCTCTCATCCGATCAGCAAGAGTATGCGTCAAGAGTATGGCAAGGAGATAGACCATACGAGGGTTTCGGATATTCAGGAAATTAGCGAAAAAGGAATTCAGGCAAGCGTAGACGGAATTTCCGTGGCAATAGAAAATGACAAGCTGATGAATAGTTTCGGCATTATACCGGGTGAGTGTCAGCAGCTGGGAACCATTCTGCATATTGCACTGGATGGGGACTATGCAGATCATATTGTGATTTCGGATGTGCTGAAGCCAAACGCCGAAGCTGCTGTAAAGGCTTTGAAGTCCGTAGGCATTGGCAAAATGGTCATGCTTACAGGTGATGCAAAAGCCGTTGGCAGTCAGACCGCTTCGAATTTGGGTATTGATGAAGTACATAGTGAGCTTCTCCCGGATCATAAGGTATCAAAGGTTGAAGAACTGCTGCAGGAGAAAAAGGGACACGGCAAGCTTGTCTTTGTAGGCGATGGAATCAATGATGCCCCGGTGCTTTCCAGAGCGGACATTGGAATCGCTATGGGATCCATGGACTCCGATGCAGCAATTGAGGCTGCGGATGTAGGTTTTATGGTACTGGCAGTCCTGAATGCGATTCGGGCATTGTTTGTCAAGCGGCTGTAATATAATGAGGAAAATTTTGGATAAATATGAAAAAAACATTAAAAAAACATTAAAAATTATCCCCCCACTGGGCTTGTGATTAATTTTTTTACGGACTATAATTTGTGTGTACTAAAATTTTTACAATCAATAAACAATGGAGGGCAACATGAAAAAACGATTAAGCATTCTGCTTGCTGTGTGTATGCTTGCTGGTGCACTGGCTGGCTGCGGGGCATCCAAAGAGGAGTCGGCGGCAGGAGAAGCGACAACGACAGAAGAAAATGCAGGAGAGGAAGAAACAGAAGCTCCTGTTTTTGTGACGATTGCGAGTGGTGTTGATATTGGTGATATGAATCCGCATCTTGCGAATGCAGCAATCTTTGCGCAGAACTATGTGTATGAAGGACTGGTTGTATATGAAGATGGTGGAATTCAGCCGGGACTGGCAGAAACCTGGGATATCTCAGAAGATGGCCTGACCTATACTTTCCATCTGCGTGAGAATGCCATGTATTCCGATGGAACAGCATTGACAGCAGAAAATGTGGTAAAGAACTTCGATGCAATTTTTGCAGCGAATCTGTATGGATACATGGGTGCGGCTGCATACATGGATCATTATACAGCAGTGGATGAGCATACCTTTGAGATTGTGCTGACAGAGCCTTATGCACCAGTGCTTCATGATTTGGCAGCAGTTCGTCCCTTCCGAATGCTGGGAGACGCAGGTTTTATGGAGGATGGCAGCACAGATCAGGGAATCAAAGAAATCGTAGGAACAGGTCCGTGGATGCTGACTGATTATGTGGAAAATGAGTATGCGACCTTTGAACAGAATCCGTATTACTGGGGCGAGGCTCCGAAGATTGATGGCTTTACGCTGAAAGTGTTTACAGATGGACAAACAGCAGTGAGCGCACTGGAGGCTGGCGAGATTGACATGATTTATGATATGTATGAGAGCCAGCTGATGAGCGTAGATACCTACAATTCTCTCGTAGATGCAGGATATAATTCCTTCATTTCCGAGCCGGTGCTGACCCGTGCTCTGACATTGAATTCTCAGGTGGAACCGTTGAATGATTTCAATGTACGTAAGGCTCTGATTCTTGCACTGGATCGTGAATCCATTGTACAGAGTGTATTTGGTGGTCTGGAGGAAATGGCTCAGTCTTACTACTGGCCGGGAACCATGGACTGTAATGTTGGTCTGAAGGGCTATTCCTACAACGTGGAAGAGGCAAACAAGCTTCTGGATGAAGATGGCTGGGTTCTGGAAGACGGAAAAGAATATCGTACCAAGGACGGCAAGGAGCTGGCTGTAACTTTCTACTATGATGCGTCCAACGTGGTTCAGACCTCTTTTGCACAGATTTGTCAGTCTGAAGTGAAAAAGATTGGTATGAATATGAAAATCATGGGCGAAGAGTATAGTGCAAATATTTCCAGAATCTACAGCGGTGAGTTTGAGATTGGTTATACCGTAAGCTGGGGCGATCCCTACGATCCCCATTCTACACTGGCAGCAATGGCAACCGTAGGCGGAAGTGCAGAGTATTTTGCACTTGCATCCATGGAGAACTTTGATGATTTTGCAGCCAAGGTAGCTGCGGCACCGAAGGCAGTAGATGCTGAAGAACGTCAAGCTCTTTACAAAGAAATAATGCAGGCGATTGAGGATGAATACAGTATTATTCCGATTTCCTACCAGACAAACAGAGCGATTACGCAGACCAATATTTCAGGTGTAACCTTTGGTTTATCCAATATCATGCCGCTGAATGAACTGACGGTAGAGTAAAAGTCTTGAACATATAGCAGGAAAAGCATTTGGCCGGGAAACTGGTCAGATGCTTTTCTAATACTTAGGAGAAGTCATGAGAAAATATATAATCAAACAGATTTTGATGATTATCCCCACCTTACTGATTGTTTCGATTGTTGCATTTGGGATGATACGAATGCTTCCGGCAGATGCGGTGGAAACCTATATGCTGGCGAACCATCTGGAAATGACAGATGAAAATATCGCAATGGTGGAAGAAAAGTTTGGTCTGCACGAACCGGTGGTGACACAGTATTTCAGCTGGGTGAGTGCTGTGCTGCACCTAGATTTTGGAGAATCTTACACGTCCAATCAGGAGGTGGCCGATATGCTGTGGAAGGCTTTCAAGGCAACTGCGCAGCTTGCTGGTGCCGCGATGCTCTGGATTGTGGTACTTACCCCTGTTTTGGGTATTTTTTCCGCAAAAAAACCGAATGGATGGATGGACGGCTTTACAAGGATGTTTTGTTTGATGGGAACAGCAATTCCGACCTTTGTATTAGGCTTTTTCATGATTCGACTATTTGGTGTGCAATTAAAAATTTTACCTGTTTCGGGAAAAGAAAGCTGGATGAATTATATTATGCCCTCCTTTGCCTTATCCTTGGCTCATATTTCCAGCTTTGTGCAGATGCTGCGAAATGAAATGCTGGAAAATAAAAAGGGTGCTTTTACACTCTATGCCAATGCCAGAGGTATCAAAGAGGGAGTTGTATTTCGTACACATATTTTAAAAAATTCCATGCTTCCGGTGGTAAATACAGTGGGAATTTCCATTGGAAGATTGATTGCCGGTACGGTTGTAATTGAGAATGTATTTTCCTGGCCCGGCTTGGGACAGTTGATTACAAAAGCGATTCTGGCAAGAGATTATCCGGTGATACAGGCTTATATTTTACTGATTGCCATTGTTTTTATTTGTGCAAACCTGATTGCTGACTTATTGAGTGCCTGGGTAGATCCAAGAATCAGATTGGGGGAAAAGGGATGAAAAAGAAGATACCATTTCGAATTTATATTGTATCGGCATTTTTGCTGCTCGTTCTGATCGTTATGGCATTTGCCCCGCAGCTAATTACTCACGATCCGACTGCAGTGGATTTGCTGAATAAATACGATCCCAGCAGCTTGACCTATCCATTTGGTACCGATGATTACGGACGCTGTGTTTTCTGTAGATGCTTGCTTGCTATCCGTAATTCGGTGGGGATTGCAGTTTCCATTGAGACAGTCACAGTGCTCATAGGTACGATTCTTGGGATGCTGGCAGCATACATTGGCGGGGTGTTTGATCAGATTGTAAATGTAGTAAGTGAGGCACTTTTGTCCTTTCCCAGTGTAATATTGATTATGATGATTGTGGCCTTCCTGGGAGCAAGCACAGAAAATATCATTCTGGCCATGCTGATGGTGAACTGGATCTGGTATACCCGTATTTCCAGAAGCCTTACACTTACCTTAAAAGAACGAAAATATGTACAGGCTGCAAAGCTTTGCGGAGCTTCCTCAGCAACTATATTGCTGAGGCATATTGCTCCGGGCTTAATGTCTCAGATGGTTGTGCAGTTTACTATGTCACTGGGAAGTGTGATTCTTGGACTGGCCGGCTTTTCTTTCCTGGGAATTGGTATCCAGCGTCCCACCCCTGAGCTAGGAATTATGATTAGTGACGGCTGTGGCCTGATTCGTACTAATTTTATGGTACTGTTCTGGCCAAGTCTCATTCTGTTTCTGATCGTACTTTCTTTTCAGATTTTGGGTGACTGGGTCAGTGAGCGCTTGCGAGGCAGAGCATAGGAGGACATATGAAGGAACAATTAAGAACCGAGAAATGGTCGGTGTACTTAAAGCAACAGGATAAAAGACTTCGTGTCATTACAGAAACAGATCTTAAAATCAAGACAGGAGAAATCATCGGTCTGATTGGAGAGAGTGGTTGCGGAAAGAGTGTCTTCTGGAAAAGTGTACTTGGATTACAGAACCCCGCTGTGTGGGAGCTGGAAGGGAATGCGTGGATTCGTGGAGAAATGGTCAATTTTCAGAATCCGGAGGAACTTCGCAGCATGAGGGGCCGGGAGGCGGCAGTTATTTTGCAGGATCCGATGAGTTCCTTTGATCAGGTTTTCACCATTGAACAGCATTTCTGGGAAACGGCAAAGGCACATACGAACTGGAGCAGAAAGGAAACAGCAGAAAAGGCGGTGGAGCTTTTGCGTCGTCTGTATATCCGGGAACCAGAGCAGGTACTGCAAATGTATCCCTTCCAGTGCAGCGGCGGTATGCTGCAGCGTATCATGATTGCCATTGCCCTGATGATGGAGCCGGCAGTTTTAATTGCAGATGAGCCAACCACGTCGGTGGATGTAACCGTTCAAAGAGAAATCCTTTCCATGCTTAAGGAGTTAAATCAGAAGCAGCAGACAAGCATTTTGTACATTTCCCATGATTTGCGGGCCGTAGAAAGTATTTCGGATTATGTGTATGTCATGTATGCGGGATATGTGGTGGAAAGCTTTCCGGTTTCCCGATTAAAAGAAGAAAACGTCAGACATCCTTATACACAGAAGCTTCTGGAGGCACGTCCGTCCTTTACCAAGAAACGTCTGCCGGTTTTGCAGGGAAGACCACCGGAGCTTATGGAGCGGCAAAGTGGCTGTCCATTTGCAGCCAGATGCCCCATGGCAGATGAGGCATGTAAGACATTTGATATGAAAAAAACGGCAATTTCAGAGAATCATATGGTTCGATGTCGGAAACAGGAGGGGCTTTCATGAGTTTTCTTGAGATAAAACAGGTCTCTAAAACATATAAAAGTGGTGGAAAATTTCACAGCAGAGAGATTCAGGCTGTAAAGGACGTTTCTTTTACCATGGAAAAGGGTGAATGCCTTGCGATTGTGGGGGAAAGCGGAAGCGGAAAAAGTACGCTTGGACGTATGGTTGTGGGCCTCGAGCCGACTACAGACGGAGAAATTCTTTTCCAGGGCTCTAAGGTCTGGAGTAAGCATATGAGCAAGGAACGCAGACAGGCACTGCAGATGGTATATCAAAACTCTTTTGAGGTAACCAACCCTAAGTTTACGGCAGCTCAGATTGTAGAAGAGCCGCTGCGTTATTTTCGGCTTGTGCCTCCTGAAAAAAGACGGGAGCGTGAGCAGAAACTTTTGGCTCGTATGGGGATACCGGAAAGCGAAATGGATAAAAAAGCAGCTTCCTTCAGCGGAGGACAACTGCAGCGTATCTGCATTGCAAGAGCATTGGCTGCAGCCCCGGAGCTGATTTTGCTGGATGAACCCTTGAGCAGCCTGGATGTTTCCGTGCAGGCTCAGATTTTGAATCTGCTTCAGGATATTAAGGAAGAATATCAGCTGACCTATCTTTTGATCAGTCATGATCTGGAGGTAGTGTATTATCTGTCAGATCGACTGATTGTGATGTATTTTGGAAAGGTTGTAGAACAGATTGATGATATCAGCCTGTTTGAAGAATTGTCGCATCCCTATTCGCTGGATTTGATTGACGCAGCAACCTATCAGGAAACGGATACCCATCATGGAGAGGATGTGCTTCCGACGAAGGGCTGCATTTATGCCAGCCGCTGTAAGCGGGCTTGCGAACGTTGCCGGACAGAGGAACCGATGCTGCGGGAGATCAGACCTAAACATAAGATAGCATGTCATTTTGGAGTGGAAGATGAAAAAGAATAAATCAAACAGAGATTTGACGAAGGGCGTAATCTGGAAACAATTGCTGCTGTTTGCCCTGCCCCTTTTGGGTTCCAGTTTTATTCAGCAGTTATACAATACGGTGGACCTTCTGTTTGCAGGAAATATGATAGGAAAACACGCGACGGCGGCCGTAGGTGCCAGTTCCCTTGTCATTACCTGTATCGTAGGCTTTTTTACCGGATTGTCAGTGGGAATCAGCGTGATTGTTTCCCAGACTGTTGGCTCCGAGAATCGTGAAAAGGTTGACCGGACCATACATACCGCTATGGGCTTAAGTCTCGTAGGTGGTGGAATTTTATCCGTTTTTGGTATTCTTGCTGCCAGAACCATTCTGACCTGGATGGATACACCGGCAGAGATTATGGATTCGGCAGTGGCATATGTACAGATTTATCTGTTAAGCATGATTCCCCTGATGATCTATAATATGAATGCGGGTATTATCCGCGCCATGGGAAATTCCAGAGTGCCTATGCAGATCCAGCTTGTAGGAGGAATCACCAATGTGATTATGGATTACGTCAGCATTCGTTACTTTGGTATGGGAGTAGAGGGTGTTGCCTGGGCAACCATGCTTTCCCAGGGAGTAGCGGCGGTGCTGTCCACCCTGTATCTGATGAAACGGGACGCAGAGTATCAGCTTCAATGGAAAAGGGTACGTATTTCCGGAGATATTTTGCGTGAAGTAGTAAGAATCGGTATTCCGGCAGGACTGCAGAACCTGGTTATTACCCTCTCTAACGTATTTGTACAGCATGAAATCAATGGCTTTGGCGTGGATTCCATTGCAGCCTTTGCCTCCTATTTCAAGGTGGAGCTTTTGAACTATCTGCCCATCGTAGCTTTTGGTCAGGCGATTATGACTTTTACCGGTCAGAACATAGGTGCAGGCAAGCTGGAACGGGTAAAAAAAGGTGTCAAGGTATGTATTGCTATGGGAATCACCTACACGGTATGCTCGGCTGGTCTTTTGCTTTTGTTTGGGGAGGCAGCCTTTGGTGTATTTAATAAGGATGCAGCAGTCATTGCCTGTGGTCTTCGGATTATCCGTGTGACTTTCCCGTTTTACTGGTTATATGTGATTCTGGAGGTGCTGGCAGATGCCATTCGTGGTGTGGGACAATCCATGCCGCCTATGATGATTATACTGATGACCATCTGTGTACTGCGAACCATTTTCCTTATGATATTTACAAATATCTGGGGCAGTCTTGAGGCGGTAGCAGCCACCTATCCTTCTGCATGGCTGGCAGCAGCGATCTGCTTTGTGATTTACTGGAAGAGCGGAAGATGGATGAAAAAGGCGGAATAGGAGAGGCAGTATGAAAAGTACAAGTGATAATACATGGATTGACCGCATGGATGCTCATGGAGATGGGGATACCTGGTCGGTGGGATCGGGAAATTACGATCGGATTATTCAGGATGAGCTGAACAGTGACCGGCCTGGTAAATGGCAGAAAAAAATTCTTTCCCAGGTGGATTCCAGTCAACCATTGGAGATATTGGATATTGGCTGCGGCCCCGGTTTCTTTACCATTGTATTGGGACAGCTGGGACATAAAATGACGGCCATCGATGGTGCAGACGGAATGCTGGAAAAAGCAGTGAAAAATATCAAAGCTTCCAGAGTAAAGGCAGATATCTTCAAGATGGACTGTCAGAAGCTGGATTTTCCGGACAATACCTTTGATTTGGTGGTGAGTCGGAATGTGACCCATGCTTTGCAGGATCATCCGGGAGCCTATGCAGAATGGAAACGTGTGCTAAAACCGGGCGGAGTGCTTTTGATTTTCGACGCAAACTGGCATTTGACAGGTCTGCCGGGACCCTTGCGTGAGCAATATAAAAAGGATTGGGCAGAGTGCATACGCAGGTTTGGAAGCGACTTTAATGGGCATACGGACCCAGATGTGACCTTGGAGAGCTTCGAACCGGAATCCGCTCATTTGCTGGGTGATTTGCTGCGCCCGGATTGGGATCTGGGAATTCTGGCAGCACTTGGATATCGTGAAATTACGACGGAACGAAATATCATAAAAGAAATGTGGGATGAGAAAGAACAGTTGATTTATGGCACGACTCCAATGTTTATGATACGCGCAGTAAAATAGAAAAGGAGCACAAAATGAGAACAGCAGAGTACAAAAATAAGGCAAGGCAGATTTGGTGGTTATTAACGATGAGTCCGGGCTGGATGATGGCCGCAGTTGCTTTGGCAGTTTTGTCCTCTGTTTTCTTTTTTGTGCCTTATTTGGCGGCAGGGATTCTTTTACAGGAGCAGCTGGCGGGAAATGGCAGCTTTGACAGAATGCTTTTTTGGGGAATCGCAGCCTTTGTGGGAGCTGCGGTTTTTGTGATTGGCTATTTTGCTTCTTTATCCTGTTCCCACATGGCTTCCTTTCAGGCAGAAACCAAGTTAAAAATGCAGGCCATCGACCATTTGGGAAAGCTTCCCATGGGTCGGGTTCAGGCAATGGGACAGGGAGAAACCCTGGCACTTTTAGAGGGCGGTATCAAAGAAATACAGTCCTTTCTGGCGCATGCGGTTCCTGAAATTGTGCAGGCTATTTTGATGCCTTTGATTTTGTTTGGGCTGATGTTTGCAGTAGATTATCGCTATGCCATAGCGGTATGTGTGGTTCTGGCTGTGGTGTATCGCTTTCAGATGCTGTCAAATGGACCTGGCGGGGCCACAGACATGATGAAGGTGTACCTGGATGCACTTGCGGATCTGCATCATGATTCTGTGGAATATGTGCGGGGAATCCGGGAGATTCGCCTTTATGGGGAAGGAAAAGTACAGGCAGAAAAGCTCCATCACACTATTCGCAGATACACGCAGGTGTGTATTCCTTACAACCTGATATGGGAAAAATATCGTTGTATTTTTTCCGGAATGCTGCACAATCTGTATCTGGCTGTCCTGCCGGTTGGGACAGTTCTGTTGAAAGCGGGTGATAGGAAAGAACGCCTTGCCATATTCCTGTACTATCTGTTGCTTACTCTCTCTGCAAAAACACTGGTGCCCAAACTGGAGGGCATTGGCTTTACACTTTTGCGTGTGCTGGAGCAGGTACAGCGGCTGGAAAGCTTTCTGCAGGAGAAAGAGCTGACAGAAGTGACATGTGGACAAAAACCGGAAAACTGCAGAGTAGAATTCCAAAATGTCAGCTTTTCCTATACGGAGGATAAGCAGGCGCTGCATCAGGTATCCTTTGTGGCGGAGCCTGGAACACTGACGGCTCTGGTAGGGCATTCCGGCTCCGGAAAAAGTACACTTTTAAAACTCTTGCTGCGTTTTTGGGAGCCAAAAGAGGGGGAAATTACCATTGGTGGCGTGGAATTAAAACACATGAGCTGGGAAGAGCTTGCCAATCAAGTTGTTTGTGTATTTCAGGAGCCTTATTTATTTCACGCTACAGTAGCTGAAAATATACGGGGCGGTAAAAAGCAGGCAGATATGGAAGAAATTATAAGCGCTGCCCAAATGGCAGGCTGCGAGGAATTTATTCAGAAGCTGCCCCAGGGATATGAGACGGTTTTGGGAGAAGGCATCCGGCTGTCCGGTGGAGAAAAACAAAGGCTATCCATTGCCAGAGCCATTTTGCAGGATGCACCCATTGTACTTCTGGACGAGGTGACCTCCGCCTCTGACCCGGAAAATGAACGAAAAATTCAAAGGGCTGTAGATGCCTTGATTCAGCATAAAACGGTTTTTGCGGCTGCGCACAGACTTCCTTCCATAAAAAGAGCAGATCAGATTCTGGTACTGGAGCAGGGGCGAATTGCGGAGCAGGGAAAGCATGAGGACTTGCTGAACATGCAGGGAATTTACGCAGGAATGTGGTCGTCTTATGCAAGAATCATGAATTGGAAGGTAAAGGAGGGCATTCATCATGAACAGTAAAAAGGTCAAAGGTCTGCTTTCCAAAAGTGGGAAACGAGCTGTTTTCAAAGGAACTCTGGCTATGGCAGCGGTGAAACTGTTTGTCCTTACACCTTTGTTTTTGCTGGCATGGATTACAAGGCAGACAACGGAAGCATCACAGACTTCATCGGAAGTCCTGGCAGTCACGGGCTTAGTGGGAGTAGGAATTATGCTTCTCACAATTTTACTGATCCGTCAGGAATATCGGCAGACCAATCTGCCTGCTTATATGGAAAATGAACGGCTGCGCATGGAAATAGCGGATAAACTGGCACATGCGCCCCTGGAGGATCTGGATAAGCATACGCTGTCACAGCTTTCGGAGCATTTTATGCGGGATACGGACTTCAATGAAAAAATGGTTGCAGGAATCCTTCCGAATCTGTATTCTGCAGCAATTGCGATTCCAATCAGTGCCATTTTCCTGGCAATGGTTAACCTGCCTTTGGCAGCAGGCGTATTTGCCATGATACCGATAGCCTTGCTGCTTTTGCTGGCAACAATGGGAATACAGACAAAACTGACGATGGAACAAATTCCCGTAAAAAGAAAAGCTACAGAAAAGCTTTACGAATATGTGGAAGGACTTTCTGAAATTCGGGCGGAGGGTGTTCAGAAACAGAAGCAGGGAGAATTAAAAAACTCCTTGCAGCAGGCTGCAAAAAAAACGGCCCGGATGGAGCTGACCTCAGGCGTCTGCGTGGCCGGAGCAGAGGTGCTGATGCAGCTTGGTACAGGTATTGTGGTTTATCTGGTCAGCATTTTTTTAAGCCGGCAGGAAGTAAATCTGGCAGAAGCAGTCCTGTTTCTGGCGGTGGTATTTACAGTTTATGGTCCGGTTTCCGAAGTGTTTGCAGCCATTCCGGGCGGCATGTATTTTCATAAAAATACCCAATGTATGCGGGAAACACTTGCGCTTGAGAATATGAAGGGCGAAGCATGTCCAAAGATAGAAACCTCAGAAATTCAATTTGAGAATGTCAGCTTTTCTTATCAAAAAAAACAGCCGGCAGTGGAGCATGTCAGCTTCCGCCTAAGAGAAGGAACGATTACCGCGCTGGTTGGTCCCTCCGGATGCGGAAAAACTACGGTTGCCAATCTTTTGCTGCGGTTTCTGGAGCCGCAGGAGGGCCGCATTTTACTGGACGGAAATGATATTTGCCATATGAAGCCGGACTGGTATCTAAGTCAGGTTTCCTGCGTGTTTCAGGATGTCATTCTCTTTGGAGACACTGTCATGGAAAATATCCGCATTGGAAGACGTATGGCGACAGACGAGGAGGTTCTGCAGGCAGCCAGACTGGCATACTGTGATGATTTTATTGCCAGACTGCCCCAGGGATACCAGACCGTGCTGGAGGAAAACGGACAGAGCCTTTCCGGAGGAGAGCGGCAGCGGCTTGCCATTGCCCGGGCAATCTTAAAAAATGCAAAAATTTTGATTCTGGACGTAAAATGAGGTATAGATGGTAGGCGTGTATAGAGTGTATCCAGTTTACTCTTAGAGGAAAATAGGTACATGATACACAGATAATGGAAAAGAATGTGTATCTAGTTGAATATAGAAGCAGGTAGTAGGTATGAAAGAATAGGATTCTTCCATGCCGTTTTTTATTATAGAGAAAGAACAGATTGCACAGTATTGACCAGGTCATTTCAGTAGATCTGCTGAATAGCTTTCTTCCAGAAGTGTGGTATAGTCTTGTGCTTGGAACAGGGAAACGATACAGAAAGGAGAAAACGATATGTCAGTACAGCCAGATATCATCTGGAACGAGCAATGTCTGGGGATACGGATAGGAGAACAGGTATGTATCTATCTGAAAAAGCATAATGCGGAATACCAGAGACTGCAAAAGAAAATACTGGAATTTACAGAAAAGTATCCAGTGATAGAAACATTTATGGAGACGAATCAGTCAATCAGCCTAACGGAAGAAGAGCATAAGGCAGTACATCGATATTTCCAACTGGAGAGCGAAAAGGAAATGATAGAAGAAGAGTACCATTTTTATATGGGACAGGCTCAAATGATTTCTTATGGAGCTATGCTGGGGAAAATAAAAAAAGCAATACTGGGAAAGGATGACGGTGACACACAGAAACTGCTGGAATTGCTGCTGGATACCTGGATTGATGAGATCGAAGAACAGCTGAAAGAAAATATAGCGTACCAGGGAATGCTGGAAAAAATATCAAAATATGAAGAACAGGTTCAGACAATGGGATTAGCAAAAGAAAAGCGAAAAACGATAGACGCATATGTTACTGAAGTCAGTGAAAGATGGATATTATATGCGGAATCTTTATATCAGGCCGGTATGCAGAAAATCTTAGAACTACTGAATCTGTAATAAGGACGGATAAAATGGGGAAGCACGATTGAACTTCCCCATTTGTCACTTCTATTCGTCTTTGCCATCAATGAGAAATATGTATGAAACCTGAAAGATTTCAGCAATGGCTTTTAATTCAAGATCAGTGACATAACGCTTGTTTGTTTCGATTCTGGTGATTACATTTTTATCCATATCGTAACCAGCTAACTGGAGTTTATAGGCAAGATCACGCTGAGACATATTGTGAGTCCTGCGAAGCTCAATCAACCGTTGGCTGATCAGATTCTTCTCACCAGACCGTGTCCTTGGCTTTGGCATTTTAAATCTCTTCCTCTCTGGTAAAAGGATGGCTTGTCTCACTTTTTGCACCATCTGTATTGATTTTAACGATTGGACAAGGTAGAATCGGTTGTAAAAGTGAGACAAAGTAGAAGAGAAGGGAGAAATATATGGAGCAGGCAAAGATAGAACAGCTTGCATTTTTATATCTATGCAGCGAGCATGATAAAAGGTTATTGCTGAAAAAAGAAAAAATGCCGTTAGCTGATTTTGACAGGTTGACCTACTTGATTTACCATTTTGGTTTTAAGGAATACCATATAAAAGTGTGGATGGAATTTGCAGGAGAGTTCAAAAAGGAATGGGATTGTCTGGAAGCACTTCAGGAAATGGGGGGCTGTGTTGGAAACATAGGAAATACAGAATCAGAAATTAGCTTGCATAAAATGTGGATGCAGAATTTTTGTAAAAATGCACCCAAAGAAAGCAGAGAGTGGATTCAAAAATTGAATTAAAATATGCAGTAGAACATTTTTGTGATATCATTATCAATAGAGCAGATTTGTATTTTATGAATTTGTAAAAGAATAATGAAGCGAAAAGGTGTGAAGCTAATTATGAGTGAATATGCAGATATAGTAATTGGAAATTTATCATTACATTGGTTTAGAAACTATTTGGATAGCAAAATCGTTAGTCTGTTTTTTTCAAAAAATGACCTTATTGTAGTAAATAATTGTAATATAGACGATGATGATAAAGATGCCGGAACATACACTAAATATATGTATAGGACGACTGTTCGGCGTGCAAAAGAACGCTTAGATGCACAGGGATTTGGACTTAATAATTTTGAAAAAATATTTAATGATGAAATGGTTCAAGCAGTAGACTACTCATCTTTTTTGTATCATTTACAGGGAGATTATGATGAAGAGGACAAGAATAATGAAATTCGGATTAAGAAAAATGTTTCATTAAAAAAATGGAAAAATGCAATGAAAAAAATTGTTTCTTATGAACTTGCAAATGGAAACATACAATTTGGAGGAACACTTTCAGAAGTTAATATTACAACAGAGTGTGACAAAGTTATATTTTATTCTTTGAAAGATGAGGATAGCGAATCATTTTATGCTTTAAATCCTGAAATAATCAATTATAAATATGTATACAGACTTATACTAGAATATTGTGCAAATGATATGGAGATAATATTGGATTTCTCAAATTTGGATAATTGGGCAGATGATTGTATTCCCAAAGCACTAGCAGCGACAGAGAACGTTTCAAAAACAATTGTTCTTGTTGAAGGGTCAAGCGATAAAGATATTTTAGAATTTACGATGTCACAGTTATATCCTCATCTTTCAGATTTATTTTATTTTATGGATTTCAGTGATGAATCTGGTGGAAAAAGAGATGGAGGAACATCATATGTAATAAAAAATCTTAAAACTTTTTATTTTTCAAAAATTAGAGCAAATTTTATTGCAATTTTTGATAATGATGCAGAGGGATATTCTAGTAAATGCTCATTATTAAATGAAATAAAAAACTGGCCGGAAAATTTTAGAATATTATTATATCCAGAAATTACAATGTTTCATAAATACCCAACTATTGCACCTAATGGGAAAATTGTGCCTGATGACATTAACAAGAAAGCTGCTTCTATTGAATTGTATTTGCCAGATTCCATTATAAAAACTGGTGGGAACTATTATCCAATTGAATGGGAATCGAGAAAACGAATACGAAATAAAAATAATGTTGAAGAAGCATTATATCAAGGAGTGATTTCTTATAAAGATGATATAAAGCATAAGTTTCATGAAATGCGTAATAAAATTGAGAGAGGTGATGAAGTTTTTAAAACAGAAGAATGGAAAAATATGAAAAAATTACTAGAAACAATAGTATTCGCTTTTAATAACGAACAATAAATAGCAACGTAAACTAATGCAAATATCATGGGCAGGGCTCTTCGGGGTTCTGCCCTTTTTCTTTTTCCAGACCAAAAGACCACCTGCTGGAAAAGAACAAGAAAAACCTGAAAGGATGTGGTGACTTATCATTATAGGAATCGATCATGGATATTATGCCATCAAAACTCCCCATGTGTGTTTCCCGACTGGACTGACCGGGTACGATTATGAGCCGTATACCATGCAGAATGTCCTGCAGTACAATGGGAAATTTTATGTGTGTGGAACTGGGCGGCAGACGCTGGTGAGAAGCAAGACTTCCAATGACAATTATTATCTTTTGACAATGGCAGCCATTGCACAGGAGATCCGCTACCGCCGGGGAGAGCGGAAAACAGATGTGGTTCTGGCAGCCGGCCTCCCACTGGCAAGTTTTGGCAGGGAGAAAAAAGGTTTCCGGGAATATCTGTTTCGGAAAGAGCAGCCTCTGCGTTTCCGGTACGAGGATGAGAGCTATGAGATCCGGATTCAGGATGTAAAACTGTTCCCACAGGGATACTCTGCCCTGGCTCTTCACCCGGAATGTGTTCGGGACGAGCCTTCTGTTCTTCTCGCAGACATCGGTGGCTGGACCGTAGACCTGATGCGGCTGGACAACAGTGTTCCAAACGCCGCTACCTGCCGCAGCCTGGAGCTTGGTGTGATCCGGTGCGTGGATGAGATCACCGAGCAGGTACGCAGAAATACCGGACTGTCTGTAACGGACATTCAGATCGAACGTGTTCTGAACGGCCAGAGCTGCAGCATGGACCCGTCCGCAAAAGAAATTATTGTCCGGCAGGGAAGGCTCTACACGGAGAAAATACTGTCTGCAATTATGGAAGCCGGGTTCGATCTGAAAGCAATTCCGTCCGTGATCATGGGCGGCGGAGCCAGCATTCTGAAACGGCACGTGACACCGCAGGACGGGTTGTGTCGGCAGATTTACCTGACGGACGTACACGCCAACGCTTCCGGCTATGAGCGGATTGTGGGGCAGATGTGCGCGAAGTAAAGAGGCCCGTTTTCTCGTTCCGCCTGAACCTTGATAACCCAGATCACCAAAAGGCATGGGAGATCCTGCAAAGTGTTCCGGATGGACAGAAGAGCAGCTATCTGGTTCAGGTGATTTTAAAAGATCAGGAAAATAACCAGCTGGAGAAAAGCATCCGGCAGGCAATCCGGGAAGAACTGGCAGGTGTTTCCATTTCTGGCTCCGGGGAGAGTGTTTCAAAAAAGGAAGAAATCCCGTCCCAGATGCTGGATTTTCTCTCCGGGCTTGAGGATGCATTCTGAAAAAGTCAAGTCTTTCCTGGTGATAAAATAGCCAAATTTCAAGCAGTCAAATTAGTATAAATCACGGATTTTTGAAAGGGGTGATGCCTATTGAATGTTATTGGATCTGCATCCTTTGGGAGCTTTTGAGAGCCTCATATTCGTTGGGTATTGTGAATAGCTTTCTGTCACGTTTTAGGGTATGTTGTATGTAGAAAAAAGAAAGGAGAACGAACACAATGGAGATGAAAAACATATGCGGAAAAATCCCGGTAGAGCTGCATGAAAAGCTAAAACTGGAAGTCGAAGAGTTAGGAATCAGCATACCAAAATACCTTGAAATGGTAATCGAAGAACACATGACAAGAAAAGGAGAAAAGACGAACATGGCAGATTTAAGAACAGTAGCAGTACAGGTAACCGAGGATTTATTTTCCAGACTGAAAGCAGTCCTCGCCAGGAATGGCATGAAACAGAAAGACTTCTTAATCGGGCTTATCGAAGATGCAATCGAAAAAGAAGAAGCCAAATGGAAAGCAGAGTCAGAGGAAGCCGAAGAAACAGAAATGGAAGATCCTGAGACTGCGAAATCAGAACCGGATGAAGAGTCAGTAGAACCTGAAGCAGAAGAGCCTGAGACAGAAGCACTGGAAGCTGAAACAGACGGAGAAATGACAGAACCGGACGAAGCTGAAGCAGATGAAGAGCCGACAGAGCCAGAAAACGAAGAGCCAGCGGAAGCAGAGCCAACAGAACTGGAAACCGAAGAAGCAGAAGAATCTGAGCCAGAGGAAGCGGAATCAGAAGAATAGACATCACAAAACAGAAACCAAGAGACGGAAACGGTGCAGAGAAATCTGCACTGTTTTTTTCGCAGCGAAGGGAGGCTGATAGCCGGAACAATTCGATTTTTTGACCTGTTCAGTGGAATCGGAGGATTCCGAGAAGGGCTGCACAGGGCAGGGGGCTTCACCTGTGTCGGACACTGTGAAGCAGATGCATATGCAGACCACAACTACCGGGTGCTGTTTGATACGGAAGGAGAGTGGTTCTGCAATGACGCAAGAAATATTGAAACAGAACGAATGCCGGACTTTGATCTTTTATGTGCGGGATTTCCTTGCCAGGCATTCTCAATCGCTGGACGAAGGGAAGGATTTGCCGATGCAAGAGGAACCCTTTTCTTTGAAGTTGCCAGACTGGTTGCAGACAAACGACCTGCGTATTTTCTCCTTGAAAACGTACCCGGTCTGCTTTCGCATGACAAAGGGCGGACGTTTCACACCATCCTCAGTACGCTATCTGAACTGGGGTATCATGTCGAATGGAAAGTGCTTAACAGCAAGGATTTCGGAGTCCCCCAGTCAAGGAAGCGGGTGTATATTGTCGGATATCTTGATGGAAGATGTGCCGGAAAAATATTACCTTTCCCAAAAGCAAATGGAACAGCTCTTATACAAGTCCATGCTGGCAAACAGGGAGAAAGAGTCTACGCAGAAGAAGGACTGAGCTGCACGCTGACCAGCGGGGCTGGTGGTATGGGCGGCAAGACCGGATTATACGAAGTCGGTATCCCAATCAAGGAAAACACCCGAAAAGGATACAAGATGGCCTACGAGGGGGACAGCATCGATCTCGGATATCCGGGAATCAACAGTCGCAGGGGGAGAGTCGGGCATGAGATCGCCCATACCCTGACGACCGGAAACCAGCAGGGAACACTGCATTTTGTAGATATCTCCCCTCCGCCGCTGGTGACAGACGTTGCAAGATGTCTGAATACCAGACAGGATTCCAGCATCCATAACCACAGAGGCGAAAGTTCCGGGGTGCTGGTGGAAGAAGCGCCAAGGGCAGTGCTGACACCGGCCAAGGAAAAAGTCCGCCAGAATGGAAGAAGGATGAAAGAACCGGAAGAGCCAATGTTCACCATTACGGCAACTGACCGTCATGGAGTGATTTACCACGGCAGAATCCGCAGGCTGACGCCAAGGGAGTGTCTGCGGCTGCAGGGATATCGGGATGGTCAGATTTCCAAGATGGAAAAAGAAACATCGGATAACCAGCTTTACAAGCAGGCCGGTAATGGTGTCACTGTCAATGTCATTGAAGCAATAGGCAGAAATTTGAAAGCAGTAGATGAAGAGATCCAAAGCGGCTCACCTGTTCCAGAAGCGAAGGGTGGGTGAAGCAGATCGACCTAAAAGACCAGTATTTTGGTACAGAGATTGAGATGACAGGTATCAGCCGCTATGATGCGGCTGTTGCGATTGGAAGAATGTTCGGAACAGAGCCATATCATATCCGTTCTTACGATTCCTGGTGTGTAAAAGATTCAGATGGAAAAACGTGGAAATTTTCAAGGGACAGCAGTATCGACTGTGAAAGGCTGGCAAATGGTACTGTAATAGATGCCGATGGAGATTATTCGACAGAAATGGTATCCCCGAAATTGGAATATTCGGAAATGGGGAAACTCCAGGAAGTGGTGCGGTGTGTCAAAAACGCAGGTGCTTTTGTCAATTCATCCTGTGGCATGCATGTCCATGTGGACGCATCCAATCATACACCAAGGAGTCTGAAAAATGCACTGACGATCATGTACTGCAAAGAGGATATTCTGTTCAAAGCCTTAAATGTACAGACGAGAAGGGAAGATGAGTATTGCCAGAAAGTCCGTCCTATGGTATTGGAGAAGATCCGCCGGATGCCAAACAGCACCATCACGATGGAAAAATTCAAAAGGGCATGGTATGAGGGAAATGACGGAAGCTCCGAGCATTACAACTGGACAAGGTATTATGCCTTAAACCTACATGCTGTTTTTTCCAAGGGAACACTGGAATGGCGTTGTTTTGAAAGCACCCTCCATGCAGGAAAAGTCCGGTCGAATATCACACTGGCACTTGCCATATCCGCACAGGCGATCAACCAATCTTGTACCCATGCAAAAAAGACGGAGATCGGGGATAACCCGGCATTTACGTTCCGCACCTTTCTGCTCCGCCTCGGATTGATCGGGGACGAATACAAAAATGTGCGGAAGCATCTGCTTGCCAATCTGGACGGGGATAAGGCATGGCGGTATGACAAAAGTACCTATGCCTGTCTGCAGAATCCAAGACGGACAGATGATGCGAGATAACAGAATAATGAGAACAGACAGGCCGGGTGGAAACATCCGGCTGTTCTTATGCAAAATGAAGAAAAAGAAGAAAGAGGTAGAAAACATGAAGAGTAAATATCGATTCAGGCGAATCCTTTCAGGGGTGATGGCGGCAGTCACCATCTTATCCACGGTCATTTCACCGCTGACGGTGTATGCTTCGGAAGAGCCGAAAGCGGCGGAACCGCCAGCGTATGAATCCGTAAAGGATCAGCTGGATGAAAATGAAGTGGTAAAAGCCACCGATCTGGAGCTGGAAGTCGGACAGGACTTTGATGTTTCCACGGATTTTACAAATTTGGAAATCAAAGACGAAAGCAAAGTCAAAGTGACATTCCAGAAAGCAGAGAATGACGCCGGGGAGAACTTCAGCACCAGCCATGCAGACACTTACCATGCCGTTTATTATGTGGAGCCAGTCAACCAGAACCACCCGGTTTATCAGATTGGGAGAAACCTGATCGTAAAAGAGCCTGTGACAGCAGCTCAGAGTGAACCGCAGACAGAACAGGCAGTTACCGAAGAGGATACAGGTTCTGATGATGAGGAAGCTGCCTCGCAGGAAGAAACTGAGACAGTGCCTGTAGAGACAGAAATTGTTGAGCCGGAGACAGCTGAATCCGAAACAGAAGAACCGGAAGAAACAGAACCCGAATTTCAGGACGGACTTTCCGAATCCGAGTTTGATGCTGCATTAGAGGAATCCGAAACGGAAAATACAACCGATGAAGAATCCGGGCTGACACTCAGCGATGTTCTGGAGCAGGCAGGGGAACAGGATATTGACCTGATGGCAATGGAAGATGGGGAAACCGTTTCATTCACCGCAGTCAATACCAGTACAAGAGCAACACAGGACGTAGATGTGACAAGAGGGGCTGCATACTATTATGCAGACTACGGTCTGGGTTCCTATGTAACTTATAAATATACCGTAAAATTTGGAAACGTGTCTGCAACTGCCTACTGTGTGCAGCCGTCCAAGGCAGGACCTGGGGATGGTGTCTATAAGATCACCAAACTGGGTGACAGCAAAGCACTGGCAAAAGTATGCTACTACGGCACAAAAGCATCCGGCGAAAATGGATTTTTCTCAGAGAAACATCCTGATTTTTCCGCTGGAAAACAGTTTATCATTGTCCATCTGGCTGCGTCTTATGCCAATAACAGTAGTGACGCTTTTTCCGGTACGAATGCAACCGGACAGGCTCTGGCAATGGAACTCTACAATTATTGCATGAGCCAGCCGGAGATACCGGAAGTGGACATGAGTTTCTCCAATGCAAATGTTACCGCATATATCAGCGGCAACAGCCAGAGAACAGAAGAGATCACCTTCAAGGCATCCGAACTGCAGACCATCACCATGAAGCTGCCGTCCGGTGTCAAACTGCATAATGTGACAACGGGAAAAACAAGCAGTGCAGGTGCATCCGTGGAGATCTGCGGCGGTACCAAATTCTACTTATCTGCACCGCTGACACAGGCAGTGGATGTCAAAGGGGAATGGTCTGTCACCATGAAGGGAAGCATCATCAAAGATTATTCCGCTTATAAGATCACAACCGGAAGCGAGACACAGGACCTTGCCCTGGTATTTGGCGAGGGTGTGACCGATGAGAAATATGTAGATTTTAAAGTATCATGGGTAAAACAGGCAACTCTGGAGATCGTAAAGAAAGACCGTAAGAGCAACAAAGCCATCGCAGGTGCAGTTTATGGCGTTTATAGTGACAAGGATGGAAAGAACCTGATCACAAAGATGCCGGCCACAGATGCCAACGGAGCTTCCAGCGTTACGATCACCAAAACACAGGATACCGTATACCTGAAAGAGATCTCCGTACCAAACGGATATCTGCTGGATACCAAAGCCTACGATGTGAAACTGGTCATCGGGGATACCGTAAAACAGACCGTTACCGATGCAGAGCAGATGGCAAGCCTGACCGTTTACAAATTAGGCGAAGTCCTGACCGGAGCAAAGGTGACCGATGATGGTGTTTCCTTTGTTTATACAGAGCAGAAACAAAAAGGCGCGGTTTACAACGTTTATGCTGCAGAGGAAATTGTATCCGCAGACGGAACAATCATCTACAAAAAAGATGCACTGGTTAAAGCCGGACTCACCACCGGGGATGACGGAAGTGCCACACTGGATAAGCTATATCTGGGGAAATATGTGGTAAAAGAAATGCAGGCACCACAAAATCTGGTATGCACTGGTGAAAGCCAGGAGATCACCCTTTCCTATGCCGGAAGTAATGTGGAAAAGGTCATGGGAAGCGTGACATTCAAAAATGACCGCCAGAAAGCAAGCGTGAGTGTATACAAACAGGATAAAGAAACCAGGAAATATCTTCCGGGCGGCACTTATGGTCTGTATGCCGGAAATGACATCAAAGCAGCGGACGGAACCATTGTGGTCAAGAAAGATACTCTCATTGAGAAAGCAGTGACCGGAACAGACGGAAAAGCCGTATATCAGGCAGACCTGCCAATCGCCAACAGCTACTACATGAAAGAGCTGGGTGCACCAGCTGGATATGTGAGAAACGGCGAGGATGTGTATTCCTTTACCTTCCAGTACACAACAGACAAAGAGGCAACGGTTTCTTTCAACCATACGTTCCAGAATGAGCGGATCAATGCGAAGATCAAACTGGTAAAAGAGGATTCCGAAACCGGAAAGACCGCACAGGGAGATGCAACACTTGAGGGTGCTGTTTACGGATTGTATGCCCGTGAAGATATCGTACATCCAGATGGACAGACAGGTGTTCTTTACCCGGCAGGAACACAGATTGCAACCCTGACTACGGATACAGAGGGAAATGCAGAAGTCGCAGACCTCTATCTCGGAAAGTATTACGTTAAAGAACTGACTCCGCCTGTCGGATATCTGGCAGACACGGAAGAACATGATCTGGAGTGTAATGACGAGGGAGATCTGGTTCAGACGGTAGAACGTACCGCAACTTCTCTGGAAGATGTGATCAAACAGCCGTTCCAGGTCATTAAAGCAGCCAACAATGGTAAGACCGATGCCGATCTGTTAAAAGGTGTGGGATTCAGTGCATATCTGGAGAGCAGCCTGAAGAAAAATAAGGACGGTTCCTATGACTTTGCATCTGCTACTCCGGTCGTGCTGACCGCAGACGGACAGACAGAAATGTTCACGGATGAGCGTGGATATGCATGCTCCATTCCGCTTGCATACGGAACCTACATTGTAAGGGAGACCACCACACCGCACAACTTCAAACCAGTCGATGACTTTAAGGTTGTGATCTCGGAAAACAATCCGGATCAGCCGCAGGTATGGCGTGTGCTTCTGGACGAAGAGTTTGAAGCAAAATTAAAGATCGTCAAAAAAGATGACGAGACAAAGAAATCTGTCCTGGTTCCGAATACCGAGTTTAAAGTATACAATCTGGATAACAAGAAATATGTGGAACAGGTGACCACCTACCCATCTACTACGGTACATAAATCTTATTTTACGGATGAGAATGGATACCTGATCCTGCCACAGAATCTGGCTTGTGGAAATTACCGCATCGAAGAAGTGACTGCACCGGATGGATACACCCACAGTGCCAATACCGTGGAAATCAAGGTAGACAGCGATACCGCATACCAGGAAGATCCGGTCAGCGGTGACCTGATCATCGAGGTGGAATTCGAGAACCACCCGGCAAAAGGCAGACTGACCATCCACAAGGAAGGAGAAGTAGTCAAAGGTTTTGACAAGGATTTCACCTATGAGGAAGCCAGCCTTGCAGGAGCCGTGTTTGAGGTTTATGCCGCAGAAGATATCTATACCGCAGACCATCAGAAAGATGAGAACGGCAACCGTTATCTGGAATATGCCAAGGACACACTGGTGGCAACGGTAACGACCGATGAAACCGGAAGTGCCGTAATCGAGAATCTTCCGCTCGGAAAATACCGTGTAGAAGAGAAAAAAGCACCGGAAGGATACACCTGGAATGCCAAAGGAGAAAAGGTAACCTTTACCTATGTCGGACAGGATACCCCGGTTGTAGACGAAGAAGTGACATTTACCAATGAACGCCAGAAGGTAAGCATCACCGTGGAAAAACAGGATGCAGAAACCGGAAGCGTGGTAGCTAGAGCCGTCTTTGGTCTTTATAATAAGAATGAGATCAAATCCGGTGACAATGTAATCGTGAAAGCGGACACCTTATTACAGGAGATTACAAGCGATGAAAAGGGACAGGCACACTTCACCCTGGACCTGCCGCTTGGAACTTATTATGTAAAAGAAATTTCTGCACCGGACGGTTTTGTATCCTCTGATGAGGTACTGGAATTTGATGCCACCTATCGGGGACAGGACATCCAAACCATTAAACTGAAATCGATTAAGAAGAACCAGCCGACGACCATCGAGGTGACAAAATCCGATCTGACAACAGGCGTGGAGTTGAACGGAGCATCCCTTTCTGTTCTGGATGAGGATGGAAACGTGATCGACAGCTGGACTTCCGTAAAGGATGAGCCTCATGTGATCAAATATCTGACTGTTGGAAAAACCTATATCCTCCGTGAATCCCTTGCACCGCTTGGTTATTTAAAGACTACGGATGTGAAATTCACCATCGAGGATACCGCAGAAATACAGAAAGTGGAAATGCAGGACCATGTACCGAAAGCACTGCTGATCGTAAACAAGAAGGGCGAATTCCTCGATAAGATCACCCTGCTGGATAACGTCAAAGGTGTTGTGGAACATTTCTTTGAGTACATTACAGGAAGCCTGACAGACGTTACCTTCGAAATCCGTGCTGCCGAAGATATCAAAGCAGCTGATGGCGTAAGCCCGGACTATTATTCCAAGGACGAACTGGTAGCAACTGTAACTACCGATGCAAACGGTGTTGCAGAAGTATCTGACCTTCCGGTTGGAAAATATTATGTCAAAGAGGTAGGCACAGCATATGGTTATATCCTGGATGAAGAACCACGATATGTAGATCTTTCCTACCGCGATCAGGATACCCCGGTTGTCGTATACGATGAGGACTGGCAGAACAACCGCCAGAAGGTGAAAGTGAACGTCCTGAAGAAAGAAAAGGATACCGACCGTGTATTAAAAGGCGGCATCTTTGGATTGTACACTAGGAACGACATCCTGTCCGCATCTGGAAAGGTGCTGATGGAAGCAGATACCCTGATCGAGTTAAAAACAACAGATGTAGATGGAAAGATTTCCTTTATTGCAGACCTGCCGATTGACGGAACCTATTATGTGAAGGAGCTGTATGCACCGGATGGATTTGTCACCACCGGAGAAGAAAAGGAATTTGTTTTTGAGTACCAGGGAGACAAAGAAGCAGAAGTGTCCTATGAGTTCGTATTTGAAGATGAGCCGACAACCGTGGAACTTTCCAAAACCGATCTGACCACAGGCGAGGAACTGCCGGGAGCCAGATTACAGCTGACGGATGAAAACGGGGCTGTTGTTGAGGAATGGACATCCACCAAGGAGCCGCACATCATCAAAGAATTGGTTGTAGGAAAATCGTACACCCTGACAGAAACCAAGCCAGCCGATGGATATGCCACTGCGGAAAGCATCACATTCACCGTGGAGAATACTGTAGAGATCCAGAAACAGGTAATGGAAGATGATGTGACCAAAGTGGAGATCAGCAAAACGGATATTACCGGAGATAATGAGATCGAAGGAGCCAAACTGACCATCACAGATGAAAATGGCAATATCGTAGAAACCTGGACTTCCGGTAAAGAGCCGCATTATATCGAAAAACTTCCAATCGGTAAATACACCCTGAAAGAAGAGCAGGCTCCAAACGGTTATGTCGTTTCGGAAGAGATCACCTTCGAGGTGGCAGACACCGCAGAGATCCAGAAGGTAGCCATGAAAGATGATACCGCAAAGGGACGTCTGATCATTGAGAAAACGGACAAGGATACCGGAGCTGCACTGAAAGGTGCGGAATTTGAATTGAGGGATGCCGATGGCAAAGTGGTAGAAACCCTGACCACTGATGAAAACGGTCATGCAACCAGCGGACTGCTTGCAATCGGAACTTATAAGGATGGCAAATTTGATAAGGCAGCCATTTATTATCTGGTTGAGACCAAAGCACCGGAAGGATATCAGATGGATGAGACCAAGCATGAAGTGACATTTACTTATGTAGATGACAAAACCCCAGTGATTGAAGTCATCCAGAAAGTGACGAACGAGAAGCTGCCGGAGGACACCCCGTCTGTAAGTAACCCGAAAACAGGCGATGACACCAACCTCTGGTTTCCGGCCCTGTGCCTGATCCTTTCCACAGGCGGTCTGATCGGCATGGGTGTGGCATCCAGAAGAAAGAAGAAAAAAGGAGGCAGATAGGCTGAAACAATTATATTTTGCGTATGGAAGCAACATGGATCTGGACCAGATGGCATATCGGTGCCCAAAGGCGGAGATGGTAGAAACCGTCCGCCTGGAGGGGTATCGGCTGACCTTTGCAGCCGCAGGAAGCGGTCTTGCCACCATCTTCCCGGAAGAGGGAAGCCATGTGGACGGCGTCCTCTGGTCACTGACCGGGGACTGCGAAAAGAGCCTGGATCTTTATGAAGGCTATCCTGATTTTTACGACAAACAGGAAATCACCGTCAAGAATAAAGGCGGAAGAGAGATCAAAGCCATTGTCTATATCATGACAAAAGATTACATGCAGAACTTTAATCCGCCCGGACGGTCGTACCTGACCGGAATCTTAAAGGGCTGCAGACAGAACCAGATTCCGACAGAGCCGATCCTGAAAGCAGCCAGAAAACCGCCTGTGCCGGGACAGACGCAGAAAAGCCGGCCAAAGAAGCAGAGGAAAGCCGGACAGGAACGATGAAAATCGCGAAAAAACTTTTTCAAACGGTATGCCTTGCAGCACTTTTCTTAAGTGCCGGGTTCCTGCTTTACCATATGGTATATCTCCCAATGGAGAACAAAAAGCTGGTGGCAGAGCTGAAAGGGAATTTCCCGGAGCCGGAAGCTCCGGGAGCCTCAGGCTCTGAAAAGAAAGACCAACCAGCTGGGAGAAAATGCCCGGTGGCTGCGGTAGACCTTGTTTCTCTCCAGGAACAATACCCGGATGTGCAGGGATGGCTGACCATACCGGATACCGGGATTGATTACCCGGTGCTTCAGTCCGAACAGGAGAATGGGGAGTTTTACCTGAAACGGAATTACAAAAAGGAATATGACATCAACGGAAGCCTGTTTTTACAGGCAGACTGTAAAGTGTCCGAAAGCAGGAATCTCATCATTTACGGTCACAACATGAACAGCGGGGCGATGTTCGGAAACCTGGACTTATATGCAGGGGAAGATTATTATAACGCCCATCGTTTTGCTTATCTTCAGACAGAGGACGGCATTCAGGAGTATAAGATTGTCACGGTACTGAAAGCAGACCGGAATCTGTTCCCGTTCCAGCAGAAACTTCCAGATGTGGTGGCCGTGCAAGAGTACCTAAAAGTAGCCAAGCGGAGGGAAGTGTTCGAAACCGGAGATGATTACCTGAAGTGTATATACGATAAGGTTTTGACGCTCGTCACGTGTTCATATGAATGGAGCGGTGCCAGGAATATCGTCCTGGCGGTGCCGGTTTCCGGGGCAGTGTGGAGTCAGAAGTGTTCGTAAGTACCCGAAAAGTGCAGAAAATGAGACAAATAATGACCGCATGGGCAGGGATGTGTTCAAAACAGGGGAGTATATAAAGGGTGTATGCCAGGTGTATTCAGATGGAAAATGTGTTCAAAAGTGGAAACTTTGGTAAATACTCTACGGAATATCAGCGAATGCTCTAACGAAAAGTGTCTGAAAGCCCCCAAAAAGTGTAGAAAATGAGACAAATGATGACCGCACAGACTGGGAAGTGTTCAAAACAGGGGGATTATGTAAGGGTGTGTGTTGGTAGTATTCAGGTGGAAAAAAGTGTCTGAACGTACTAGAAAAGTGCAGAATGTGAGACAGTTCATAATCCAGATCCGACAGGAAGTGTTCCAAAAAGGAGTGCTTTCTGCTGGATCTATTTAGTTTATAACGAGCAGCGAGTTTTGACTCGTTGGAAAGGATGGTAATAATTATGAAACGATTTTATACAGCAGAATCCGTAACGGAAGGACATCCGGATAAGCTCTGCGACTTAATTGCAGACAGTATTCTGGATGCGTGTCTGAAAGAGGACGAAAATTCCAAGGTGGCCTGCGAAGTGCTGGCTACTAAAGGGAACATCATTGTGGCAGGAGAGATCACCAGCCGATATGAGCCACAGGTGTTTGAAATCGTCAGAAAGGTGTTGGAGAGTGCAGGCTATGAAGCAGATGGAATCCATATGGATGCCCTCATCCACAAACAGAGTCCGGATATCGCCGGGGCAGTGGAACGTTCCAGAGAACGCAGGACAGGGACTGTTTCTGTTCAGAGCGGACTTGCCAATGGAGCCGGGGATCAGGGAATCATGGTGGGATACGCCTGCGATGATACGCCGCAGCTTATGCCGATGCCAGTGGTTCTGGCGAACCGCATCGTAAGAGAACTGTCTGCAAGCCGTAGAAGCGGATATATCATGGGAATCCTGCCGGACGGAAAAGCACAGGTGACCGTGGAATATGAAGATGACAGACCTGTCCGTCTGGATACGGTCGTTGTGTCCTGTCAGCATGAAAAGGAAAAATCCCTTCGGAAGCTGGAGCATGAGATCCGGGAGAAAGTGCTGCGCCCGGCACTCCGCATGCTGCCGCCGGATGAGGATACCAAGATCCTGATTAATCCATCGGGCAGATTTGTGTGCGGAGGTCTGGATGCAGACACCGGACTGACCGGAAGGAAGCTGATGGTGGATACCTACGGTGGCCTGGTACCGCATGGCGGCGGTGCATTTTCCGGGAAGGACTGTTCCAAAGTTGACCGATCCGGGGCGTATATGGCTCGTTACATCGCCAAAAACATGGTGGCTGCCGGACTTGCCAGCCGATGTCAGGTGTCCCTTGCCTATGCCATCGGGGTTGCCCAGCCAGTCATGGTGCAGGTGGATACCTTTGGAACCGGAAAGATTTGTGCGGATGACTGCCTCGCTGCAGCGATCCCTCTGGTGTTCGGGCTTACCCCAAGCCAGATCTGTGACACCCTGCACCTGAAGCGGCCAATCTACCGACAGAGTGCCGTGTTCGGGCATTTTGGAAGAAAGGAATTCCCGTGGGAGAAAACGGATAAGGCAGAGCAGCTCCGGGATACCGTGATGTAATGCCGTGGATTCCGGAAGAAGAGATCAAACGGGCAAGGGAAATCACCGCCATTGAGTACCTGAAGAAATACCAGCCGAACCGCCTGAAAAAATCTTCAGCCAGAAATGAATGGGAGCTGACAGACCACGATAGCTTTAAAATCAACGAGCTCACCAGCCAGTGGCACTGGAAATCCAGAGATATCGGGGGAACCAGTGCCTTAAATTTCCTGATCCATGTAGATGGGTGTTCCTTTCTGGAGGCAGTGCAAATGCTGAAAGATGAGTATCCCACCTACATCCCTCCGCCTGTGGAGACAAAGCCCAAAAAGCTGTTTGTCCTGCCGCCAGCCAGCCCGGACTGCCGCAGGGTGTTCCGATATCTGAAAGAGCGCGGAATCAGTGGAGAGGTCTTACAGCAGTGTGTTCATCTGGAAATCCTCTATGAGAGCCTGCCCTATCACAATGCTGTGTTCGTAGGCCGGGACGAAAATCAGGTGGCAAGATATGCTTTCCTGCGTGGGATTTACGATGCCAGCGGAAAGGCTTTTAAGATGGAACAGGCTGGAAGCGAAAAGGCATACGCTTTTTGTGTTCCGGCACAAACAGGATGCAGACGGGTTGCCGTTTATGAAGCCTGTGTGGATGTGCTGGCGCACATGACACTGGAACAGGGAAGCCGGGATAAGTACCGTCTGGAGCTTGGCGGGATCAGTGCACCAAAAGAAGGGCAGAGCCAGCGGAGTATGAAAAAGCCGCAGGCACTGGAACATTTTCTGTCCCAGCACCCGGAGATTACCGAGATTGAAGTATGTACCGACAATGACTTTGCCGGACGGTGGGCGTGTGAACATATCCGAAAAGCCTACGAGGGAAGCTATCGGATCATCGAGAACCTGCCGGAGATCGAAGGGGCAGACTGGGCAGATATGGCAAAGATGGCTGCCCGAACACCGGAGAAACGGCAGAGAAAGGAAGTGAGGTGATGCCTATCAAAGAAAAAATAGAAGTGGAAATGCTGTCCCCTCTGATGGCAGAGTTTATCCCGGACTATTCAGATATTGTGGATCTGGATGATGCGGAACCATTGGAAGGACCTGACCTGGTGCAGTATCAGCCATCTATAGCAGAAAAGGTTGACGAGATCAACCGGCTCGGTATGCCTGACAACCAGCCATGCAACCTGATTGATTATTTTGACCGAAATAAGGACATTAAGGAAAAAGTGGAACGCATTACAATGGCGGTAAAAGAACAGGATGGTGTTTTATATGGCTGTGCAAACCTGACACTCCGGGAGAATCTGACACCAGAGGAATACCGTGTGGTGGGGCAGTATCTGAGAGGCCAGTACAGCGATGGCTGGGGAGAAAGTCTGGAACAACGGGAGATCAAGGTAGACGGCGGTGAATTATACTTACATTTCTATGTCGGTGCCGGCTCGGATTTCCAGATACAGGTGAAAGCACCAGAAAACGAGATGCAGGAACAGCAGCCGAAACCAAATCCGTCCCGTCCGAAGCTGAAGCTCTTAGGGCATGACGGAAATATTTTCTCAATCCTTGGGGATGCCTCAAGATTGCTCAGATGTGCCGGGATGTCCGAACAGGCCAACGAGATGGCAGACCGTGTCCACAAGAGTGGCAATTATTATGAAGCACTGGGAATCATCAGCGAATATGTGGAAACCGAACTGTCGGATCACCGTGAACAGCGCAGAACACCGAGAAAAGAAGTACCAAAAAAAGAGGATACCTGCCGATGAGCAGTTCCATAGATAGAAGCACTTCCAGAGAAATCTGGGAAATAAGCAAGAGGAAGGATGATGCCTATGGGAAATACCCTGAAACTTGAAGATCTTTTAAAACCGGACTGTCTGCCGGATGAGTCTGCCGGAGGGGAGAACTGGCGTATCTTGCATGGGGATACCTTAAAGCTGGTAAAAGGATTCCAGCCGGGGATTTTTGATGCAGTCGTGACCGATCCGCCCTATGCGTCCGGGGGAACCAAGCAGAATGAACGCAACCGCACCACCAACCAGAAGTATAGCAGCATGAAAGCAGAGAATGCCCTTCCGGACTTTGATGGGGATAACAAGGATCAGCGTTCCTGGACCCACTGGATGGCAGAATGGCTGTACGATGTGCGGAAAGCCTGCAAGAGAGGGGCTCCGATCTGCCTTTTTATTGACTGGAGACAGTACCCGTCTATCACCGATGCCCTTCAGTGGGCAGGCTGGATCTGGAGAGGAACTGCAGTCTGGGACAAAGGAAATTCCCGTCCGCAAAAAGGCAGGTTTCGCCAGCAGGCAGAATACATCGTGTGGGGAAGCAACGGTCCGATGCCAATCAACCGCCCGGTGTCCTGTCTTCCGGGTGTGTTCCGTTATGGGAATCCCCAGAACCGCATCCATGTGACAGAAAAGCCGCTCCAACTGATGAAGGATGTCATCCAGATCTGCGAGCCGGGCGGCCTGATCTTAGACCCGTTTGCCGGAGCTGGCACGACCATCCTTGCGGCGACAGAGTCGGGCTATCAGGCAGTCGGCATCGAAGTGACGGATGCGTATTATAAGCTGGGAAGCGACCGTGTCCGTATCGCACTGGAAGCCGGGGTAGGAGCAGAGAATAAAGAACCACAGTAACCGGATGTCTGCCAGACATCTGAAAAAAGGAAGAAAAGAATCCAGATGTCCACAAGACATCCACAGAGCCGGAATGCTTTGTGGGTGTTTCTTTTTGGAAAAACGCCGGGCAGAGGAAACTTGTCTGGTCAGGAAAGGAGATGGTCGTATTGGAACAGGCACTTGCTTATGTCTGCTGCTCTGCAGAAGAGGGAAAGACCAAAGTACAGCGGTACTGCCGGAAGATCTACGAACTGGGATATGTGCCGATCTGTCCGCAGTATAGCTTTTCCCCATTCCTTGATGATGGGGATGCGGAGGATATGCAGGCTATGCGGAGAATGTCCCATCAGATCTTAAGACGGTGCAGGATGGTGGTCGTCTGCGGAAAAGAGACCACCGGGACGATGAACACGGAGATCAGCATGGCTGACAGACTCCATATCATCTGTACCACGCTGGATGGGTTAAGCAAAATCAAAGAAAACGAATAATTCCGAAAAACGATAGGTTCAGAGGGGACGAAGCAAAATGCGACTGGTTTTGCAAGCATAGCGTTTGGATATCCAAACGCACTTTGGGGAGAACCCCAATCCCCCATATCGAGCCGTAAACAGACGAAAGGAGAACGAAGAAATGTTAGGATTTATACTTGGCACAATGACCGGAGGGGCAATGGGCGTGTTTGCAATGTGTTTACTGATCTCAGGAAAACGGGAGGATGAGGCACTGGAGCGGTGCCGGATGAAACCAAAGGAGATCATTGACCACGGCGTGTGCATCTGTTTTGTAAACAGTCAGGGACAGGAACTGTTCCGGCTTTCAGACGGGGAGAGCCTTGTGCAGAATGCCCCAAATGGAGAGCGGAACGTATCCACCTGCCATTATCTGGATGCAGAATCTGCCATGATCGATGGGAAGAAATGGAACCTTCTGGAATTTGCGAAAGAGATGGAGAAAAGAGGAATCATGCTTGCCCCGATGGAACTGTGCCGGGTACCGGAAAGGGGGTGAGGCCTATATGAAGAAAAAGATTATTGCTGCAGCCGTAGCCATTGGCGTGCTGACAGGATTCCTGATCTGGAAAAACCGTGAAATGTAAGGAAACGATCAATAACCCGTTGGAAAGCAGGTGAAGAGATGAGAAAAAGAAACCATGTGATACCAGTCCGCCTCAATACAAAGGAGCTGCGTTTTCTGGAAGAGCAGGTAGAAAAAAGCGGCCTGTCCCGTGAGGAATACATCCGTTCCATTGTCATGGGCGGCGAAGTCCGGGCAAGACCCTGTGAACATCATACCGAACTTTTAAGGAAAGTATCCGGTCTGTGCAACAATGCCAATCAGCTTGCCCATGTAGCCAATGGATGTGGGATGGCAGGGGAAGAGAATATTCGGGAAATGCTCCGCATGACGAAAGAGACATGGAGGCTGGTCAAAGAGGAATGGTAGCCGATGGCATACACCAGTATCATCCCGGTCAGCCGTCTGGACAATTCCATTACTTACATTCGAAACAAGGATAAGACCACAAAGAAAGGACAAAGTGCCGGCTCTCTGGAAGAAGCTATTCAATATGCAATGAACCGGGACAAGACGGAGCGTTCCATTTTTGAGAATGCCATTGGCTGTGTCTGTGAGACTGCTTATCAAGATATGGTAGATACAAAGAAACGATACAACAAGATGGACGGGGTGCAGGGCTTCCATCTGGTGCAGAGCTTTGCCAAAGGGGAAGTCACCCCGGAACTTGCCCACCAGATTGGCATGGAGCTGGCAGAAAGACTCCTTCAGGGAAAATATGAAGCTGTCATCACCACTCATTTGAACACGGAGCATTACCACAACCATATCGTGTTTAATTCCGTGAGCATGAAAGATGGGAAAAAGTACCATAGTAACAGCAGGAGCTACTACGAGGATGTGCGGAAAACTTCGGATGCCTTATGCCTGAAATACGGCTTATCAGTTATCGAACCGAAAAATGGCAAAGGGAAATCTTATGCCCAGTGGATGGCAGAACAGGACGGAAAGCCAACCTGGAGAACCTCGATCCGTCTGGATATCCGTGATGCGGTGGCAGAAAGCTTCACATGGAAACAATTTCTGGACCAGATGAAGCAGAGAGGATATCAGTGGAAGCTGAATCGGAAGTACATCGCATTGAAAGCACCGGGGATGGAACGGTATATCCGTCTGCGGAGCCTTGGGAAGAATTACTCAGAAGAGAGCATTCGGCAGTGGATCTTACAGCCCAAGAGCAGGACAACTGCTGGAAAAGAAGGAGCTTCCCAGCCCCCGAAAAAGAAGTTAAAAGGGATACAGGCCCTGTACTATTCCTATTTGTATCAGATGGGTGTTCTAAAGCAGAAGCCGAAAAGAATCTCCCCAGTGCTCCGGGCAGATATCCGAAAACTGGATGCCAGGATCGAGCAGATGGAATTTCTTCAGAAGTATCAGATTACCACCCGTGAAGAACTGATGGCATACCGAACCCCGTTGGAAGAACAGGTGCAGGCACTCACAAAAGAACGGAAGCGGCTCTACCGGAGCGAACCGGACAGTGTTAGGATCGGTCAGATCACCGAAAAACTGAGGCCGCTTCGGAAGGATATCCGTCTTTGCATCCGGATCGAACAGCAGTCTAAAGAGATGGAAGAAAAGATGCGTCTGGCAGAGCAGATCCAGAGACAGGCAGAACAGACGGAGAAAAACAGACAACCGAGAACAGAAAGCAGGTGAACAGTATGAATTATGGAGGCGATGCGGCGGATCAGATCGTCCGGTATTCCTTGGACGGCGTGGACCACGGGCTCAGACTTTCGGGTACGCTGGCAAAGCATCTGGCGGTATTTGTTGCCGCCGTATTAAAAGACCAGAAGAAAACGAGGGGCAGAACCCGGATGGTGCGGATGTTAAAGGAGAACAAGCCATTGAAGTTCTTTACTGTGCCGTCTGACCGCTTGCGTGAATTCTGCAGTGAGGGCAGGAAGCGAGGGTTGCTCTATGTGATTATCCGTGATAAAAAGAACCCGGAGATGAGCGAGGTCATGGTCTTTGCGGATGACGCAGCCAAGGTCAACCGGGTTATGGATAAGATGAATCTTGATTTTGTAAGAAGTGAAGTCGGGGAAGCTGTCCATGAGGTAACCGCTGGAATGGAAGCACCGGAAACCGAAACAGTACAGAAAATCGTACAGATGCCAGAGGGCGAGGTGCAGTTTGAGATCAGCGATCTGGACGAAGCATTCCAGGTCGGTGACATGGATTTTTCTCAAGGAGAGAAGAATCAGAATCATCCTGAAAAGGAGTCTTCCGAATCGGAAAATTTTATCCCGGTGCAGGAAGAGGGGGAAGAGAATCTGTCCGGCTTTTCCTTGCACAGCAGAAATATTTCTACCGGGCAGGAAAACGGGACTGATGGAGCAAAGCCAAGGGAACAGGAGCGTCCCAGTGTCCGCCGGGAGCTGGAGAACATCAAACGGGAGAAAGCAGAGGAATCCCAGAAGCGGAGCCGGGAAAAGAACCGTGGACCAAAGAAAACGCAGAAGAAAGCGAGAAATAAACGAAAGGTGAAAGCGAGGTAGAAGATGGACCTGACAAAATTTTTAGGGCAGGACACGCAGGAACCGTCCGCCCAGCGGCTATCGAAAGAGGAATATGCCGCACAGAAAAAGCAGGAGAGGGAAGAAATCTGGGGCATGATCGATGGAAAGGCACAGGAAATCTTCCAGAATGGGGACTCCTTAAAAGGATTCCTTGATTTTATGGGACAGTGTAAGCCACAGAGGACAGACAACCTGTTCCTGCTCTATGCACAGAACCCGGAGATCCGGCAGATTAAGACCTTTGAAAAATGGAAAGAAGAAGGCAAAGTAGTCAAGACCGGAAGCAAGGGATACAACTTCATTGTCGGACAGGAATACGAAAAGGATGGTGTCATCCAGCAGGGATACTCCATCCAGAAAGCCTATGACATCAGCCAGATTCGCACCAAACAGCCGGAAGAGGCGGAGCCAAAACCGATGGACCAGTTGATGGAAGCACTGCTGACCGACAGCGAGGTACGGATTCAGATCGCAGACAACCTGCCGGATAAGGTACAGGCACAGTATATCCCGAATCAGCGGACGATCTATGTCCGAAACGGCATGAGTGAAAATACAACATTCCATTCCATCAGCCGGGAACTGGCGTATGCATCTCTTGACCATCACGATGGAAGCTACAGCCGGGCAGGGGTAGCGGCACAGGCTTATTGTGCGGCGTATGTGACAGCACAGAAATATGGCGTGGATGTCTCCGGCTTTTCCTTTGACAAGGTATGCGAGATGCAGGCATTCGGACAGAAAGATCCGAAAGAACTCCGCTCCTTTATTCAGAATGTAAAGAGCGCAGCCTATTCCATCGGCAAGCAGGTAGACCGCAACCTCGGCAAAAGTGAGCAGGAATTTATGCCCGATGAATTTGCCGTCCCAGAGGAGAAATCAGAGAAACCAGCCAAGAACAAAAAGTCCCCGGAACGCTGATAAAAGGGGTTTTTCCGGCTCTTTTGCAGTAGCTTTCCGGGAGGAAGTGTGGTATGTTGTGGTTGAGAAAAAAGAGGAAAAAAGGAGGCTCGCCTATGACAAGAATGCGATATGTAAAGATGGACCGGATCATGAACCATATGCTGATCCATGCCCTCCGGGAAGTGTTCCGGCAGGAAAAAGAACAGGGGCTTCCGGTGGATACCACACGGGATCTGGTTCTGAAGCTGGCAGAGCAGGAAGAAGGAAAGCTCTACCTGACAGAAGCTGAACACACCAAATCTGTAGAAGCTTTAAACAAGCTCCGGGACACATACCTGAAAAACGGACGCTATTCCGATGGGATCGACAGTGTCCTGTTAAAGATCATGAAATCCAGATACCGCCGCCCATACCGTGGACGGGGAAGATAAAGAAAGGATGTGGTACGAATATACAGAAATATGACACAAGAAAGAATAGAAGCCATGAGGAGAAGATATCCGCCGGGAACAGAGGTCACGCTTAACAGCATGGAGGGGGAGAGCCACATGCCACCCGGCTTAAAAGGTAAGGTGGATATGGTAGACGATGCAGGGCAGATCCACGTAAACTGGGAGAATGGAAGCAGCCTTGCCCTCGTTCCTGGAGTGGACAGCTTCCACATCACGGATCTGCCGAGAGCAGAGAGGCCAAAACAGCAGCCATCCCGGTAACAAACAGCCGGAAGTCAGACTGGGTGATCTGGCTTGCCGGACTGCCTGTCATCTGGTGGGCAGCGATCCTGATTGCGGATGCTATTCAGCCGGGCAGGAATCTTTTTGAGCTGATGGAGGTTCTAACGGAAAAACTGAACCACCCCTTCCAGCTTCATTATACGGAATATACCATCAAGTCGGTGTTGGTCTGCACGTTACTTTACGCAGCCGGGATCGGCATTTTTTATTCCAGCCAGAAGAACTACCGCAGAGGGGAAGAACATGGTTCCGCCAGATGGGGTGATGCCCGGCAGATCTGTAAGAAATACAGCCAGAAGCCGTACTCCCAGAACATCCTGCTGACGCAGAACTTCCGCATCAGCCTGGACACCCACGAGCACCGCAGATGTCTCAACATCCTCGTGGTGGGAGGCTCCGGTGCAGGAAAATCCAGAGGCTTTGCCCTGCCGAACATCATGCAGTGCTGCTGCTCGATGGTCATTACAGACCCCAAAGCCGAGCTGCTCCGAAAGACAGGCGGTCTGCTGGAAAAGAAAGGATATGAGGTGCGTGTCTTTGACCTCATCAATCCCGACACATCTTTTTGCTACAATCCATTCGAGTACGTCCACGATGACAAAGACGTACTCCGTCTCATTTCCAATCTGATACAAAACACCACACCCAAAGGTTCCCAGTCCTCCGATCCGTTCTGGGAGAAGAGCGAGACAGCACTGCTTCAGGCACTGATGCTGTATCTGCTCCATGAAGCTCCGCCGGAAGAACAGAACTTCGCCATGATCATGGAGATGTTAGGCTCGGCACAGGTAAAAGAAGAGGATGAGGACTACGAGTCCCCTCTGGACATTTTGTTTGACCGTCTGGAGATGCGGGACCCGGACAGCATTGCCGTCAAGCAGTACCACATTTACAAGCAGGCGGCAGGAAAGACCGCCAAGTCCATCCTGATCAGTGTTGGTGTCCGTCTGGCAGCCTTCAACCTGCCGCAGATCGCCAAGCTGACCAATACCGATGAACTGGATCTTTCCAGCATGGGCGAAAGAAAAGTTGCCCTTTTCTGCTGTATTCCGGATGCGGACACCTCTTTGAATTATCTGGTAGGTATGATCTACAGCCAGCTTTTCCAGACTCTTTATTATATGGCAGACCGTGTGCATGGCGGTGCCCTCCCGGTTCCGGTCAACTGCATCATGGATGAGTTTCCAAACGTATCCCTGCCAAATGAGTTTGAGAAGATCCTGGCAACCTGCCGTTCCCGTTCCATTTACTGCAGCATCATCATCCAGAACATGAGCCAGCTAAAGGCTCTGTTCAAGGACTCCTGGGAAAGTCTGGTGGGCAACTGCGATGAGTTTTTGTACCTGGGCGGCAATGAAAAAGAGACACACAAATATGTATCAGAATTACTGGGGAAAGAAACCATAGACACCAACACCTACGGGCAGACCAAAGGAAAATCCGGCAGCTACTCCACCAACTTCCAGCAGAGCGGAAGGGAGCTGTTACAGCCGGATGAAGTCCGTATGCTGGATAACCAGAATGCACTTCTGTTTATCCGCGGGGAACGGCCCATACTGGATGCCAAGTATGACCTGATGAAGCATCCCAACATCCGGTATACCGAAGACGGCGGTGCCGGCCCGTTCAACTATGCGAAAGCACCGCTGGCACATGACGATTTTACCTTTGACGAAACAAGATATAACGACTACGAACTGCTTCTGGATGAGGACATCATCGGGGAGCTTTTTTGATGGGAGGAATGCCGATGAATTTACTGAAAAATAAGAAACACACAGAAACAAAAAAAGAGACCACACCGCTGAAGATGAAGAGAGGGCAGAAGAAACTGTTTGCCCTGTATGCGGTGATGGTGCTGACTTTCTGCATTGGGGCAACTTGCGTTTACGCTGCAGGCGATCCGCTGGCAGTCGTCAATAACCTGTCCACGTTTATCTTTTCCCTGATCCGTGCCATTGGCCTGATCCTGCTTGGATTTGGTATCGTGCAGGTCGGCCTGTCCCTAAAGAGCCACGATCCGAGCCAGAGGGCAAACGGATTCCTGACACTGGCAGGCGGTATCATCATTACCTTTGCAAAAGAGATCCTGGATCTGATCATGGGTTAGGATCAGAGACTAGAAGGGGAGCCATGCGAAATGCGGGTTCCCCGCTCACTTTTGCAGGATGGGAGGTGAAAATGTTTGAGTGATAACTGGATCGTACAGAATCTGAATTCTGCCTTGCAGACCTGGAGTGACAAGCTGGCCGAGATCTGGACACTGCTGACGCAAAGCCCGGAGAATTTCAAGGGCGGTGCGATCTGGAGCGTGATGACGAACATCAACGGAGGGCTCCGAGCCATCGGGTACGGCCTGCTGGTCTTATTTTTTGCGGCAGGGCTGGTGAAAACCTGTGGGAGCTTCACGGATATGAAGAAGCCGGAACACGTAGTGAAAGCCTTTATCCGTTTCGCACTGGCACAGGGAGCCGTCATGTCCGGCATGGAGCTTCTGACGGCAATTTTTTCCATTGTGCAGGGAATCGTGGCAAATATTATGTCCCATTCCGGGATGGCAGGTGGAACGGTGACGGAACTGCCCTCAGAGATTGTGGACAAGATCGAAGCAGTCGGGATGCTGGAATCCATCCCTTTGTGGATCGTAACCCTGTTAGGCAGCTTGTTAATTACCGTGCTTTCCTTTGTGATGATCCTGACTGTATATGGAAGAATGTTCAAGCTGTATATGTACACAGCCATCGCACCGATCCCGCTGGCAACCTTTGCCGGGGAACCAACCCAGTCTGTAGGGAAGAACTTTATCCGTTCCTACGCCGGGGTATGTCTGGAAGGTGCCATCATCGCACTGGCCTGCATCATCTTTTCGGTGTTTGCGGCGAGTCCGCCGGCCGTCGGGGATACCAGTCTGTCTGCTGTGACGATTGTCTGGAACTACATCGGGGAGCTGGTCTTTAACTTACTGGTACTGGTCGGGGCAGTGAAGGCATCTGACCGGATCGTAAAAGAAATCATGGGATTATAGGAGGCAGAAAGGAATGGAAGAACCAAAGAAATTAATTTATGACAGTGGAGAGCAACCAGAGGAAGTATTCTTACGGGTCAGCGGCTACTTGGACAGAGACCGCCTGTATGTCGGGATTTACCAGATAGAATATGGCTACCCGGAACTTTTTTCCGACCTTACGGTGAACCTGCACCATGCTCCGCTGAACGGTGTGAACGAAGCCTATATCGACCACAATTTCAGCAAAGAGCATCTGCGTTTTATTCGGAAATACAAGCTGGGCAGGGTACTTCCGGAGACCGCAGTTTCCGGTTACTGCACCTTTCAGAAGGTCGCCTTTGACCTGAAGAAACTGGCAGAATATGATCCGCAGGGAACCAGAGAATTTATGGAAAGCCACGGCATCCAGATTGCGGATGCACCAAAGCAGAAACCAAAGAACAAATCACAGAGAGAAAGGTAGAAAACAACATGGAAGTGAAAATGAATAAAGAAATCCGAGACTATCAGGAGTCAATGTTCTGGGGCTTAAGTTTCCGGCAGTGCTTATTTTCGGTACTGGCGATCCTGGCAGCCCTTGGAATCTATTTTGTCACCCGGAAATATGCCGGGGAACAGGTAACCGGATGGCTGTGCGTGCTTGGGGCGGCTCCCTTTGCAGCCTGCGGCTTTTTCCGTTACCACGGCATGACGGCAGAACAGTTCGCATGGGCAGTCATCAAATCCGAACTGCTGTACCCGAAACGGCTGGTATTCAAATCAGAGAACCTGTACTTTTCCTGCATGGAAGAGAGCCTGCGGCTGGGTGAAAAGATGATGGGAAACGGAGCGGAGCTTCTGGTGAAGAAGCGGACGAAACAGAAGAAACCAAAGAAGCTAGGAGGAAGGGGTGATGCCTTTGATTAAAACCCTGAGTCAGACACTGAAACAGGACAAAGAAAAATTCAAAGTACCGGGGTCTGTCCAGCAGGCGATCCCGATCCGCAAGATCTGGCCGGACGGTATTTTTCAGGTGGAGAGCAAGTATTCCCGGACATTCCGGTTTACGGATATCAACTATTCCATTGCCAGCAAAGCGGATAAGACAGAGATGTTCCTGGACTACTCCGAACTTTTAAATGCACTGGATTCCGGCTGTACGGCGAAGATTACCCTGAACAACCGTAAGATCAACAAGGAAGAGTTTGAGCAGTCCCTGCTGATTCCAATGAAAGGAGATGGACTGGACGAGTACCGGAAAGAGTATAACGATATGCTCCTTTCCAAGATCTCCGGTACCAACAACAGCATTTACCAGGAACGCTATCTGACCGTCAGCGTCCACAAGAAGAACATCGATGAAGCCAGGACATACTTCGCCCGTGTGGGAACGGATATCATCACCCATCTGGCCAAGCTGTCCTCCATCGGGGAAGAGCTGGATGCAGAACAGAGGCTCCAGATCTTCCGGGACTTTTTCAAGGCAGACGTTCCGCAGAGCTTTCCGTTTGACATGAAAGCCTTTGCGAAAAAGGGACACAGCTTCAAGGACTGGATCTGCCCGGACACGATGGAGTTCCACAACGACCATTTCAAGCTGGGCGAGCAGTACGGCAGAGTCCTTTTTATGGAAGATTACGCCAGCTATGTGAAAGACGAGATGATCTCCGAACTGTGTAGCCTTGGCAGGAATCTGATGCTGTCTATTGACATCATCCCGGTACCAACAGATGAAGCAGTGCGTGAGATCCAGAATCGACTGTTGGGCGTAGAGACCAACGTAACGAACTGGCAGAGACGCCAGAATGCAAACAATAACTTTTCCGCCGTGGTTCCCTATGATATGGAGCTTCAGAGAAAAGAAACCAAGGAGATGCTGGACGACTTGACTACCAGGGACCAGAGGATGATGTTCGGTATCCTGACAATGGTACATATGGCAGAAAGCAAGAAACAACTGGATTCTGATACGGAAACCCTGTATTCCATTGCAAGAAAACACCTCTGCCAGATGGCAACCCTGAAATGGCAACAGGTCGATGGACTGAATACCGTCCTGCCGTATGGTCTGCGGAAGATCGATGCGGTGCGTACCCTTACCACAGAGTCCACTGCCGTCTTGATTCCGTTCCATACACAGGAGATCATGCAGCCGGGCGGCATTTATTATGGGCAGAATGCAGTCAGCAAAAATATGCTGGTGGCAGACCGAAGAAAGCTGTTAAATGGAAATTCCTTCCGACTGGGAGTCAGCGGTTCTGGAAAAAGTTTCTCGGCAAAAGAAGAGATCGTAGACCTTGCCCTTTCCACGGAAGATGACATCCTCATCCTCGATCCGGAGTCCGAGTTTGCTTCACTGGTGGAAGCCTTAAACGGCGAGGTCATCCGGATTTCGGCAACCTCCGATACCCATCTGAATGCACTGGACATGGACTCCGCCTATGGCAATGACCGTAACCCTCTGATTGAAAAGTCAGAATTTATCCTATCCCTCTTTGAGCAGCTTGTAGGAGCCGGAAACCTTTCAGCAAAGGAGAAATCCATCCTTGACCGCTGTACCGCAGATGTGTACCGGGATTATATGAGGGGTGGATACCAAGGGCAGGTGCCGACCTTGAAGGATCTGTACCGACAGCTCATGCTCCAGCCGGAGGAAGAAGCCAGAGGGCTGGCATTGTCTTCGGAACTGTTTATTAACGGAAGCCTGAACACCTTTGCCCAGGAAACCAATGTCAATACGAAGAGCCGTATCATCGACTATGACATCCGGGAGCTGGGCGAACAGCTGATGCCCCTTGGAATGTTGGTCACACTGGATTCCATTTTTAACCGTGTGATCCAGAACTGGAAGAAGGGGAAAACGACATGGATCTTTGCGGATGAGTTTTATCTGCTGTTCCGCTATGAATACAGTGCAGACTTTTTCTACCGCCTGTACAAGCGTATCCGTAAGTATTCGGGATTTGTGACCGGGCTTACACAGAACGTGGAAGAACTTCTGAAATCCGATACCGCCCGTCTGATGCTGGCAAACAGTGAATTCCTAATCCTTTTGAATCAGGCAACCACCGACCGGGACGAGCTTGCGGCACTTCTGAATATCTCGGATAACCAGTTATCCTACATCACCAATGTGGGTGCCGGACACGGTCTGATCCGCTGCTCCGGGAATCTGGTGCCGTTTGAAAATTCGTTCCCAAGAAATACAAAGCTGTACCGTCTGATGACGACCAAGCCGGGCGAAGCGTAAGAGCAGTACAGATCGGGACTGGAGGTGAGAGATGAAGGATATCAAAACCAAAGAAGTCACAACAAAACCAAAGACTAAAAATCCTGCCTCCAGAATCCCGAAGGAGCTGATGCGGACGGCCATACTGGAGAGCAAGGAAAAGTCCCAGACCATTGCAAATGCCAGGGATAATGACATGGGGGAACAGTCCCCATCCGAGTATGCCAGTGGAAAAGTCGCATCCGCAGAGGAATGGGCTGCCAGAAAGACTGGCAGAACTGTAACCAGAGCCGGAAAGACAGCAGCACAGACTTCCTACGAGAAGATCAAACAGAGAGCCGCTGGCAAAAAAGAAGCGGAGAAAGAAACCGCCAGAGGAACAGGGGACACACAGACCGCCAATCCTGCCAGCCGGGAAGCTCAGGAAGCACAGATCCGGGAAGTACAGATCCAGGAAGCCCAGCGGCAAAAGGTGGTTTCAGATGCCGTAAAAACGAAAGAGCAGAAGATCCGGGCTGCCAGGGAGACACCAAGAATCCAGAACAGACAGGAAATAGCAGAAATGAAGCAGCTCTCCATCCGAGAACAGAGCCAGAAGAAGGAAGCAAAAGATACAGTAAGGCAGACCGCTATCCGACAGAAACAGCCAGAAACCATTCGGATTAAAGAAAAACCAAGGAAACAGCCGGAGCCGAAAACCATACAGAAGCGTATCATCAAGACGGCTCCCCAGTCTGCGAAGATCAGCGTCCAGCCAGAGCAGAAGCTCCGTGCGGCCAGCTCCAACGCCCTGACAGCCCGGATGCAGAAGCAGATGGAACGAAGGGCAGCGAAACAGGCGGCGAAGAAAGCAGCCTTGCAGACTTCTGATGGAATCCGTCGGATACAGAAAACGGCAAGGGCAGGGGAGAATACATTCAAGGCAGCTAGGGCCGCCGTGGAAGTGGCAGCGAAAACCGTGCAGTCCATGATGGCTGCACTGGGAGCCGCCGGAGCAGTTATCGTTCTTTTATTGGTTATCATGGTTGGAATCATTGGCGGTGCGGCATTTTCAGGAAGCTCAGAGAGCAACGAAGCATTGAGTCAGGAAGTCCTTTCCTATACAACAGCTATCCAGAAATATGCCAACCAGTACGGAATCCCCGAATACGTTTCCGTGATACAGGCGATCATGATGCAGGAATCCGGCGGCCGGGGAACCGATCCCATGCAGAGCAGTGAGTGCCCATACAACACTAGGTACTCCAACAGTCCCAATGCCATCCAGGACGCAGATTACTCCATACAGGTAGGAATCCAGTATTATGCAGACTGCCTGAAGGAAGCCGGATGCACCAGTCCACAGGATATGGATAAGCTGAAACTGTCCCTGCAAGGATATAACTACGGCAACGGATACATAACGTGGGCGATACGGAAGTATGGCGGTTACAGTGCCGAAAATGCCCTGCAGTTCTCCAACGAGCAGGCGGCTTCGCATGGATGGAGTGCCTATGGCGACCCAGAGTACGTCCCACATGTCCTGCGGTATTATTCCAGCGGCGGATTGTTTGCCGGCCTGTTTGGAGGCAGCGGCCAGATCGTATCGGTGGCACTTACCCAGCTTGGAAATGAGGGAGGCCAGAAGTTCTGGTCGTGGTATGGCTTTGACAGCCATGTGGCATGGTGTGCCTGCTTTGCCAGCTGGTGTGGGGATCAGGCAGGACTCATCGAGAGCGGCAAGATGCCAAAATTCTCCCTGTGCGATGATGGAATCGCATGGTTCCAGAGCAAGGGAAAGTGGAAAAGCCGGGGATATTCCCCAGCACCCGGAACCCTGATCTTTTTTGACTGGAACGGGGACGGAACCTCAGACCATGTGGGAATCGTGGAGAAAACCGAAGGCAGTACCGTATACACCGTAGAAGGAAACTCCAGCAATGCCGTGAACCAGAGAAGCTATAATATTAATAACGGAACAATCATGGGATATGGTATACTTTGAAAATTAATATGTTGATTTTTAGAGCGTATTCAATAGTTTAGATTACCTTTAAAAACAAATTAGAGAATGAGTATGAATTTTACAATAAAAAGAGGTGCAAACTTAGCGCCTCTTTTTTGTGATAATATAATTAAAAAATTTCTGAAAAAATGGCAAGTGATTCTAATCTTTACGCATATTATAATTATTTTTTCGGTAAATTTCAGGCGATTGATTAAAATAGTTTTTAAAAGCGCTAGAAAATTTACTTGCGTTTTGATACCCTAAATGTTTGGCTATAGATGAAATTGATAATTCATTCTTTTTAAGTAACAGTGAAGCATATTTCATTTTGGATTGTCGAATGTATGTCCCAATAGGAACACCATACATTTTTTTGAATGATTCTCGAAGTTTAGTTTGTCCCATTGCTGCTATTTTGCAAAGCTGCGAGAGTTCTGGTGGGTTTAAAATATTCTGTTCAATAGCCAGACGTACAGATTCCAGCGCCTTTTTCTCTTGTTTGGAAAGAGACTGGTGTTTAGATGCTATCTCCTGTCGCTGTTTATGAAAGTTGCCTGCCACAATAGAAAGCAGTTCACCCACTTTGCTTTCGTAGTAAAGACGGGAGGTTTCGCCAGCAATCAGTTTATCCCGTATCTGCAAAAACAGGGTTCCAATTTCCGGGGTATTATAATCAAAAGCTTTCCAATCATAAACCTCTGCATAGTCAAAATCGTCCGGGGTAAAACGGTCTTGCAGATTTTTCTCTATGTAATCTTCAAACAGCAAAACTGACGCATAGCTGATTGGTATATTGGGTTGATATAATACTCGCCCCTGTGACGGCTTATTTAGATAAAGGTGGATTCCCTCTGTGATGGGTTGGGCTTTCCGCCCATTCTGGATCAGGGTAACACCGCCGGATTCCAAATAATAAATTTTCACCAGCTTTTGATTGATCTCATATTTACGTTCCATTGAGGCGTATGGTATCCAGCTTCCGGTTGACAGGAATAATCCATCTGTCGGTTGAACCTGATAGATATTTCCATAGCCTTGTCTGTTTTGCGGCTGCAAGGTGCAGATTCCATTATGATTATCCTGTCGAAAATGATAATCATGCAGATAAAAAGAAGCATCCCCTAATTCGTGCGCGGCCTGTGTAGAATCGGTCTGCATCCTGCTCACCCCCGTTTCTTATGTAGTCGGAATAATCCGCAGTATCTTTTTTTATGCTCCAAAATGTCGCAAAGGCTGTCAGCAAAACCACAAAAAGCACTGATATATCCGGTTGTTTTTCCACTTTTAACTCCTGTTTTGACCTTTTTTGCCGGATTTGACACCAAAAAAATCACTGAGTAGAATGGCATTACTGGCTGGTTAGCTGACTCTAATCACAGCAATTCTATCACGATTTTGTGCGTAGGTCAATGAGGCTTCTGCCAGCAAATAATAAATAGGAGGACGTTGAAAATGTCTAATTCACAACAAATGAAAAAAGGGCTATCTGTGCGTGATTTGATTACCACCGGCATCCTTGCTGCTTTGTACATGGTATGCGCCATGATTGGCGAAGCTATCTTTGGGTTCTTCCCTGTACTGACTTTCCTTTGCCCGCTGTCTATTGCGCTGCTGTGCGGCCCGGTTTATATGCTGATACTGGCGAAGGTGCCGAAGCATGGCCCAATCATTGTCACCGGTATTTTGGTAGGAGGTGTACTGTTCGTACTCGGTATGTACTGGTCTATGTGTTTGGCATATTGTATTCTCGGCGTTGTGGCCGATCTGCTGGCCGGTTCCGGGAACTTTAGAAACAAAGGGCGTAACCTGTTGTCCTACATGATTTTTGTTCTCAGCCCAGTTTTCTCCTACGGTATGCTTTGGTTTGACCGCGACGCCTATGTGCAATATTTGGTAGAAAAGGGGACAGAACAGACCTATATGGACACAATGGTTTCAACCGCGCAAAACTGGATGCTCCCGGCAATGATTATCGGCGTGTTGATCTGTGCTGCTATCAGCGGTCTTGTAGGCCAGAAACTATTGAAAAAGCATTTTGAAAAGGCCGGAGTAGTGTAATGGAGATGCAACTGCAAACAAAAGACACACTTGCCACATTACATTTAGACCCTCGCACAAAACTATATCTGTTGATCGTCGGAAATGTTGCGTTGTTCCTTGCGCCCTCTTTACTCTATGAGATTGCGCTGGTTGTATGCGTTGTGATTCTCGGCATCCTTGTAGGAGCAAAGCGGTTTACGGTAAGAATGGCTGCTATCTATGCGGGAATGGTTGTTCTGCATATCATTGGAACAAATTATTTGACAGGGACTTTGCAGATTGCGATTGTAACATTTACCGTATTTATCCGTAAAATCTTTCCTTGTGCCATGCTCGGAGGTATTTTAGTCAGCACGACAAGGGTAAATGAATTTATGGCGACCATGAACCGTATTCATATGCCAAAAGCAATGGTTATTCCTCTGACGGTCATGCTCCGTTACTTTCCTATGGTGCATGAGGACTGGGGCTATATCAGCGATGCCATGCGGATGCGCGATGTAGCTCCAACCGTAAAAAGTCTGCTAACCCATCCGGCCCGAACAGTGGAATGTATCTATGTTCCGATGATGATGTCAGCACTGAAAGTGGCGGATGAATTATCGGCGGCGGCTGTTACAAGGGGGCTGGAAAATCCGAAGCCCCGAACCTGCTTGCAGGAAATCCACTTTAATGTTGCGGATGCTGTATGCTTTATCCTGTTCACTTTGTTTATGTCAGTGTCAATCTGGCTGAAATTGAAAGGGGGTGCAGGCTAATGATCCGTTTTGACAAGGTTTCTTTTACCTATCAGGAATCATTACAAAATGGCGGACTGCGCGATGTTGATTTGACAATCAACAAAGGCGAGTGTGTGCTGTTGTGTGGGCGAAGCGGCTGTGGGAAAACCACATTGACCCGTCTTGTGAATGGACTGATTCCATACTTTTATCCGGGAGAAGTTACCGGCACAACCTATGTTGACGGTAAAGATATACAGGATTATCCCATATACGAAGTGTCCGAGTATGTGGGGTCTGTATTCCAAAATCCACGCTCTCAATTTTTTAATGTAGATACAGACAGTGAAATCTCCTTTGGAATGGAAAATCTGACTTATCCAAGAGAAAAAATGAAAGAACGCATTTCAAAGACAGTTGCGGATTTGGATATAGCCCATCTGACCGGGAGAAGCATATTTGAATTGTCTGGCGGTGAAAAACAAAAGGTGGCGTTTGCGTCCATCTATGCTATGTCTCCGAGTATTTACTTGTTAGATGAACCATCGTCCAATCTGGATATGGATGCTATTGAGGATTTGCGGCGTACACTTGAACTCCTAAAGAAACAAGGCAAGACCATTCTAATTGCAGAACATAGGATTTATTATCTGAGGGAATTAGTTGACCGCATTGCGTATATGGAAAACGGGGCTATATCTGCTGTGTTTTCTCCAAGCCAGTTTCTTTCTATTCCTGAAGAACAGCGGCATAGTATGGGACTTCGCGCTTTAGATTTGTCAAAGGTACAGCCAAGAGCCTTTGCTGAAAATTCTCAAAAGCCGATTTTGGAAGTCAGGAACTTATCCTTGTTCTATAAGAAAAAGCCGGTTCTAGACGATTTGAATTTGAGTGCGGCACCGGGAGAAATCATAGGAATTATCGGCCATAACGGAGCCGGGAAATCTACATTTTCCAGAACACTATGCGGCCTGCACACAAACTGTACGGGACAAATTCTTTGGGATGGTAAAGAACTGAACGCAAAGAGCCGGTTAAAACGCTCCTATATGGTGATGCAGGACGTAAGCTATCAGTTATTTGCCGATACATTGGAAAAGGAATGTGTATTTGGAATTAAGCATCCTGATCTGGATGCAGCAAAACAGGCAATGGAACGGCTGGGTATTTATGAGTACCGTACTCATCATCCCAATACACTTTCCGGGGGGCAGAAGCAGCGTGCAGCCGTGGCGGTCAGTATGGTATGCTGTAAGGATGTTTTAATTTTTGATGAACCAACTAGCGGACTTGATTATGACAGCATGATTCAGGTTGCGGGGTTATTTCAAACGCTTTCCAAAATGGGAAAGGTAATTTTTGTTGTAACCCATGATTACGAATTTTTAGCGGCAGCCTGTACAAGAGTGATTCATTTAGATAACGGAAAACAGCAGGAAGATTACCCACTTTCCCCCGACAATCTGCATCGACTACATGATTTTTTCTTGCGGTCAGAAAGGAGGCAGAACCTTGAGGAGAATGGAAAATGACCTCCTGTTCTTCCATGAGCTGATTGGTAACTGTTCCGTTGAAAAGGATTCAAAGATATATACAATTTCTCCCAAATTTGGGAAAGGCACCATGCAGAGCTTTGAAGTGATGCCTGGTGCTGAAATTGTTTATAGCAATGTTCATATCACAACTCCAATTCAAAAAAATATCCAATGTATAGATCGTTTTATTGAAGTCACCTATTGCTTTCATGGGCGAGTGAATATGCTGTTCAGCGACCAGCCGGAGATGATTATGAGCGACCATTATATTTCTGTTTTCAATGGTGCAAGCCACCTGAAAAGCTGTGATTTTGGAGAAGAACCTTTTGTTGGTGTTTCAGTGGTGGCTTATCTGCCGCAGATCATAAACAGCCTGAATATCATGCTGGGAACAATCGCGTTTGACGAGGACATGGATTTTCAAGGACTTTTTACAGCGGGCGGATGCTTTATAGCACCCGCAACAAAAAGTGTGGAGCATATTTTTACCGAACTGCTCTTGCTGCCGGAACAGTACCGCAATTACCTTATGCGTATTAAAGTCATGGAACTATTGCTATACCTGGTTGGCAAAATGGAGTATCGGACAGATTTTGGAATTTCACTATTCCGCAAGGAGGAGATGAATTGTAATGAGTGATGTAAAAGCCCTGTTTGGACTAATTGATAAGAAAAATAAGCGCCGCCTGATTGGTGCGGTGATCTGTTGCGTCCTGTCTGTTTTGTGCGGCATCCTGCCCTATTTAGGCGTTTGGGGTATTGTGACCTGTTTCCTGGATGAACGGACAGAGAACCTTTTTCAATATGTGTGCCTGATTGCTGTAGCAATCATTTTGAAACATCTGCTGTTTGGAACCGGCACAAAAATCTCTCACAAGGTAGCCTACCAGACATTGGGGGAAACCCGTAAAAAGCTGTTCCGTAAAATTGCCCGTTTACCAATGGGCTATGTGAAAACAACGGCATCCGGGCAGGTCAAAACGATCATTATGGACAATATGGAACAGTTGGAGACATTTTACGCCCATAACATTCCAGAGATTATTTCTGGTCTCGCTGTACCGCTATGTATGGAAATCCTGCTGGCGATATTGGACATTAGGGTAGCCGGTATCATGCTGATTCCGGTCGTTCTGTTTATTCTTGTCGGTATTCTTATGATTATCGTTCAGATGAAAAAAATGGACGAATTTAATCAGGCGTTTGCCGACGTCAGCGTTAAGACGGTGGAATATGTCAACGGTATGAAAGAACTGAAGATATTTGCCGCCGACGAATCCACTTATGGCCGCCTGTCAGAAAGCATCCGCACTTACAGCACCGTTGTAACAGAGTGGTTTCAAAGCTGCTTGAAATATGTTGCTTTCAATCATGCCGACTTAAACAGCAACCTTGTGTTCTTGTTTCCACTTGCTGGTTTGATGTACCTCTCCGGCAGCGTGACAGCGGCCAGCTATATTATGTATCTGTTTATGGGGCTTGCCATGCTGATTCCGTTGGAAACTGTTTCTAATAACTTTGATTATATCGGCATGAACGCTTCTGTTGCAAAAAAGATAGACGAAATTCTGAAGCTGGATGAAATGGCGGATATGACCTCGAAGGCAGAACTTTCCGACCACACGATTGTGTTTGAACACGTTACATTTTCCTATGGGGAAGGACAGCCGGTATTAAAAGATGTCTCATTTACTGTTCCTGATGGAAAAGTAACTGCGCTCGTCGGTGTTTCCGGCAGCGGTAAAAGTACGGCGGCCAGCCTGATCTGCCGGTTTTGGGATATAACCGAGGGACAGATTTGCCTGGGAGGCGTACCGCTGAACCAGATTCCGCTATCCGATCTGATGTCCCAGATCTCCTTTGTGACCCAGAATACGTTCCTGTTCAAAAAGAGTATCCGGGAAAACATTATGATGGGAAACCAAGAGGCCACGGAGGAAGAAATGATGCAGGCAGCAAAGGATGCCGTATGTCACGACTTTATTATGCGGCTTCCAAAGGACTATGACACAGTGATAGACAAGGAAACCAAGTTGAGCGGTGGCGAAAAACAGAGAATCACATTGGCAAGGGCAATTCTGAAAAATGCGCCGATTGTGATTCTTGACGAGGCAACGGCTTACATTGACGCCGACAATGAAGATTTACTGCAAAAGGCGCTGGCTAAATTATCAGAGGGAAAAACCGTACTCGTAATAGCGCACCGTCTTTCCAGTATCAAGGAAGCTGATTCGATTGTGGTTCTGGAACAAGGCAAAGTGATTGATTGCGGCACACATGATGAATTGATAAGACGTTGCTCCCCGTATCAGGATATGTGGGCGGCCTTTGAGCAATCCGATCAATGGAAAATGGGAGGTGTAAACGCATGATTGCTATGATACGGAAATTCTTAGAACTTGCAGGCGAGCGTAAAAAGCAGCTTTATCTTGCGTGGCTGTTTCAGGCGTTGACCTCAATTTGTGAGGGCGCGATATATTTCATGCTGTTCCTTGCGATAAAAGATATTTTGGGCGGTTCGTTTACAAGGGAAAAACTGATACAGTATAGCCTTATGTTTCTGGTTTATACTGTCCTGCATTTTGTTTTTTATTACTTTACGATTGCAAAACAGCGCCCGGTATCTTATGCCATGATGCGGGATGAACGCCTTTCGATTGCGGCAAAAATCAAACAGTTTCCGCTATACTACTTTACAAAAGACAAGATCAGCCAGCTTACATCTTTGTTTACAACTGATTTAAGTTTTGTGGAAATGAATATCATGGAGATTATTGCCGGTTTCGTTTCCAGCATGATCATGACGGTTGTATTTGCTCTGATGCTGCTTAGTGTGGACTGGCGTATGGCGCTTCTTCTGTTTGTGGGAATCATCCCCGGTTATATCCTCTACCAGCAGTTTCAAAAGAGCATGGTTCAACTGGGAGAGCAGAAGAAAAATGCACAGGTGGCAATGATTGATTCCACGCTGGAATATGTACAGGGTATGGAAACGATCAAGGCATACCGGCTGGAACAAACCGGTAAGCTCGTAGAGAATCAGGTGGACGGATATTGCACAGCTTCTGGCCGTTATGAATCGACGCTGACGAATTGGAGTATGGGTTATAAGATCTGCCTGAATCTGGGGCTGTTTTTGAGTTTGGGTGTTGGCATTACAATGGTTCGTTCTGGTTCATTAGCCTCGGCAACCTATTTGTTTTTTGCAATCATGGGTATTATTTTTTACCGTCCGCTGGAAGCTCTGATGGGTTCCTTTGCAATGATGAATCTTGCAAACGCATCGTTGGATAATATAGCGGAAATTAACAACCTGCCGACTGAAAATGAAAAACAGGGAATTACACAGTTTGCCGATACACAAGCCGATGTATGGTTTGAAAATGTATCGTTTAGCTATGATGGAAAGCGTGAAGCAGTTAGTCATGTAAGTTTTTCAGCTAACCCCGGAACGATCACTGCATTGGTTGGTCCTTCTGGAAGCGGCAAATCTACTCTCCTTAATTTGATTCTGGGATTCGTGACGCCGAAAAACGGGCGGATTCTGTTGAATGGGAAAGATGCGGCAACATTAAAGCATAGTGATCTGGTGCGTCATGTGAGTATCGTTTTTCAGGAAGTATATCTTTTTCAGGATACCATGATGAATAATATTCGGATGGGAAACCAGAGCGCAACGGACGAGCAGGTGATAGAGGCGGCAAAAAAGGCTCACTGTCACGAATTTATAGAAAAACTCCCACAGGGTTATCAAACGGTTATCAGCGAGGGCGGTGCAAGCCTTTCCGGTGGTGAGCGTCAGCGTGTCGCTATTGCGAGGGCAATTTTGAAAGATTCCCCGATCATTCTTTTGGATGAGGCGCTTTCCAGTCTGGATGCTGAAAATGCCGTAGCAATACAAAAGGGCATAGAAGAAATGATTAAGGGGAAAACGGTGTTCCTTGTATCACACACTTTGTCCTATATCCAAAATGCAGATCAAATACTTGTTTTATCTGACGGTGTTTTGCAGGGCTGCGGAAAACATGATGAATTATTGCAATCAGTGCCTCTTTATAAAACTATGTGGGAAAAAGAAAAATCCATTAAAAGTTGGAAATTATAGGGCAATATGAATGCCCCACATTTGTACCTGATCACATGCGAATATCAGAGCATGCGGCAAGAAAGTGTGCTTTGCAAAAAATGACAATGCATTTGATGATTTTCCTGTGAAGAAATAGAAAGTGTTGCTTTTTTAAAATAGAAATATGAAAGACACAAAATACAAAATATTAGCATATTTTGACAATCAATCATATCAAAAACTATTCAATGAGGTAAACTCAGATTATGCAGAAAATCTACAAATTTTATTGCATAATTTGAGTTTATTTTCTTATGATGTGCTTATAATAGGAGTGATCATTTATAAAGAGAACATAAGTAATATTATATCTGCTATTAGAAAGATAACGCAGATACCAATTATTATTTTGACGGATACTTCTTCTTTATTGTGTATGTCATGGAAAAAAGAATTAATATACGCTGGTGCAGACTGTGTAATGGATATAAATAGCACTACAGAAGAAGTAGATCTGCAGATTTTTTCATTGGCACGACGAAATAATAAACAAAAAATAACTCAAAAGCAATCCGAAACGATGATTGATAAAGGAAAACTTGTAATGGATCATAAGAAACATAAAGTATTTTGGAATGATGTAGCGTTACATTTAACACGACAAGAATATAATTTTTTATACTTATTAGCAGCGACACCGATGAGAGTATACACGTTTGAACAGATTTACCAGCTTGTCTGGAAAGATTATCCTGTTGGTGATATTAAAAATATCATCTGGTGTCTGGTAAAGCGACTGAGAAAAAAGCTGAATGTTGTTGAAGATGGTGCTGGGAATTGTATCGTCAGTGTCAGGGATATAGGTTACAAATTTGAATTGAATAAAGAAAACGAACAACAGTAAGGCGAATGATCCGTAAAAAGATTATTCGTCTTATTTTATTTATTCTGGAAAGAAGGTGATAAAAACTGACCGTCAATTGACAGTTTTCTGACCGTTAACTGACAGGTGCATCCGATACACTGTGCCTTTGTAAAGATATGATTACAAAGGAGATCCGTGTTTGCAGGGAGACAGCAGAAATGCCGGACATTCCTGTAGACAGGAAGAACGGACCAGAGCACCGCCACACTCCGATTTGATTTCGCAAAAATTCAGATCGGAGGAAAACATAAGTGGCTTATAACAAAGCAAAAGAAGAATATAGATGGAACCAGTGGAAAGCAGAGGAAGAGAAGATCCTGCGTGAACAGGGCGTGGATGAAGAGACGATCCAGAAGCTTCGGGAGTACGACTGGGACGATTTCAATGCAGAGCGGAGATTCCGGGAACACCAGACCTCGCTTCTGGACTGTATGGAACTGCTCCTGGAAGAAAAAGAAACCAAAGAGTCCCAGCCGGAGAGCGTAGAAGCCCTGCTGGATACCGAAGAATATACAGAGGCGTACTATTAAGACAGCCCCTCCGTCTGCGAAGATCAGCATTCAGCCAGAACAGAAGCTCCGTGTGGCCAGCTCCGACGCCCTGACAGCCCGGATGCAGAAGCAGATGGAACGAAGGGCAGCGAAACAGGCGGCGAAGAAAGCAGCCTTGCAGACTTCCGATGGAGTACGCAGGATACAGAAAACGGCAAGGGCAGGGGAGAATACCTTCAAGGCAGCCAAGGCCGCTGTGGAAGCGGCAGCGAAAACCGTACAGTCCATGATAGCTGCACTGGGAGCCGCCGGAGCGGTCATGGTTCTGCTTCTGGTTATCATAGTCGGAATTATTGGCGGTGCCGCATTTTCGGGAAGCTCAGAGAGCAGCGAAGCACTCAGCCAGGAAGTCCTTTCCTACACATCAACCATCCAGAAATACGCTAATCAGTATGGAATCCCCGAATACGTCTCGGTGATACAGGCGATCATGATGCAGGAATCCGGCGGTCGGGGAACCGATCCCATGCAGAGCAGTGAGTGCCCATACAACACCCGGTACTCCAACAGCCCCAATGCCATCCAGGATGCAGACTACTCCATACAGGTAGGAATCCAGTATTATGCGGACTGCCTGAAGGAAGCCGGATGCACCAGTCCACAGGATATGGATAAGCTGAAGCTGTCCCTGCAAGGATATAACTACGGCAACGGATACATAACATGGGCGATACGGAAGTATGGCGGTTACAGTGCAGAAAACGCCCTGCAGTTTTCCAATGAGCAGGCAGCTTCACATGGATGGAGTGCCTATGGCGATCCAGAGTACGTTCCGCACGTCCTGCGGTATTATTCCAGCGGAGGATTGTTTGCCAGCCTGTTTGGTGGCAACGGACAGATTGTATCCGTGGCACTTACCCAGCTTGGAAATGAAGGTGGCCAGAAGTTCTGGTCGTGGTATGGATTTGACAGCCATGTGGCATGGTGTGCCTGCTTTGCCAGCTGGTGTGGAGATCAGGCAGGATTAATCGAAAACGGTAAGATGCCGAAGTTCTCTCTGTGTGATGACGGAATCGCATAGTTTCAGAACAAGGGAAAATGGAAGAGCCGAGGATACTCGCCAGCGCCCGGAACCCTAATCTTTTTTGACTGGAACGGAGATGGAACCTCAGACCATGTAGGAATCGTGGAGAAAACCGAGGGCAGTACCGTATACACCGTAGAGGGAAACTCCAGTGATGCCGTGAACCAGAGAAGCTACGATATCAATAACGGAACGATCATGGGATATGGTATACTTTGAAAATTAAAATAGAATATAAGTTATAACCTATGAAAAGAAATTTGATATGTGTAAGTTGACTTTTTTATTTGATTGAAATTTTAATTTTATATGAAATGAAAAGAACCAGTGAGAGAATCGTTAAATTTCACTCACTGGCTCAATTCGTTTCAAATTTCTCGGACAATTCTGTCAGTTCTTTCACCGTTTCCTGGGTGTGATGCAGAAAGGTGTCACGCATTTCTGACGGACAGCTGGAATAAAGCATTTTCATCTGATTGATACCTTTATCCTCCAGAGAAATATCTGGATTTATAAGCGTATCTAAAGAGATGTGCAAGACTTTTGCCAATGCTCTCAAAATCAAATAGGAAGGATTCATTTTTCCTTTTTCGATATTGGCGATTTGCTTTACAGAAACATGGCTCAGATCAGAAAGTTCTTGTTGTGTCAGTTCTTTATTCTTTCGGGCTTCCCGCATTTTCTGCCCTAAAGCAGTTAAATCATCAATCGGCATAATTGTTCACCTCAATAATATTGTATCGTTCCGGTTTATGCAAAGGAATAACCTTATTGTACCGATGAAAAGGTGCGATTATACCTATTTTGCCGTTGGAGTAATACTACAATTTGAAGCGGAGGTTTTGGATAGTCGATAAACAGTTTATATATCTATTTCAAGGTGTGTCAAGAAAGAGAAAAGTAGCCTCTTGACAAATAAATCTTCTCTGCTATAATTAAAACAGCGTTTTGAATACGATGTTTTGAAAACACCGTTTTAATAAGAAAGGTGGATGAGCGATGGCAAGTAGGATTGAAGGATTTGACGAAAAAATTCTTGCCTGCGCGAAAGAAGAATTTTTAGAAAAAGGCTATACGGATGCTTCGATACGGACGATTGCTCAAAATGCCGGTGTCAGCACCAGCACAATATATACGCGGTATTCAGATAAAGAGGGATTGTTCCGCTTTCTTGTGGAACCGGTGGCTAAAGGTCTGAAAGAGTTATTGCGGCAATCATTCAGTGATTTTTCTTCTTTGACGGGGCATGAGCAGAACGAAAAATTTATGGAATACTCAGATCGTGGTTTTGAAGCCGTGATTGCATATATCTATGAGTATTTTTCTGAATTTAAGCTGCTGATTACCGGAGCGCCGGGAAACTACTATCAGGAATTTTTAGAAGGGCTGGTACAACTGGATACGGACTGTACAAAGAAATTCTTGATTCAAGTGGGAAGTAAAGCCCTGGCGGAAGGACGAGTTACAGATGGATTCTTACACGTTGTTTCCAGTGCTTTTTATTCTGGTATATTTGAAGTAGTCATTCACGATATGCCGATGGAGGAAGCAAAAAATTATATCAATGAGCTGCGCACTTTTTATGGGAATGGCTGGAAAGAATATTACCGAAAATAGGAAAGAAGGTGCAAAGGAAATGCAAAAAACAGAAGAATTTTGTGTGGACGAAAGCGGATGGATACACTGTCCTTTTTGTAAATGCAGAACGCGGACAAAGATACGCACAGACACTTCGTTGAAGAACTTTCCAATATTTTGTCCGAAATGCAAACAGGAATGTTTGATAGATGTTGACAATATGAAAATACGATTATCAGTAGTGCCAGACGCAAAGACGCAGAGCCGATAATTTGTTTGTGTAAATCACATGACAGATTATCGGCTTATTCTTTTGAATAAGAGTTAGTAAAATCTAACTAAAGGAGGGATTTATATGGATCAGTCGCAAGGCGGAAATCCATTTGGCAGACTTATTGAGTTTGCCAGGCCGCATAAGACTGGCTACATCGTTTCTGTTGTTCTTGCTGTGTTGGGAGTTGCCTTTGGTATCGTCCCCTATTTTGCAACAGCCAGAATGACGATTGAGTTACTCTCCGGGAATCGGGATTTATCATTTTACATGGTGTGGTGTCTGATTTCCGGCGGCTGCTTTGTCCTAAAAGCAATATTGATGGGGATTTCCACGAGGGCATCCCATGAAGCGACCTTTGAAGTGCTGTCCGAGGCAAGGCGAAAAATTGCTTCAAAACTTACCAGAGTGCCTATGGGCTATATTCTCAATACTCCGTCCGGGCAACTAAAAAATGGCATGGTGGAACGAATTGAACAGTTAGAGGTTCCCCTTGCTCATGTAATCCCGGAAATGACTTCAAATCTTCTCGTACCAATCGCAATCATCGTTTATTTGTTCGTTCTGGACTGGCGAATGGCGTTAGTATCGCTGATTACCATTCCTGTTGGAATGATGTGCTACATGGGAATGATGAAGGAATATCCCAAGAAGTATGGGGAAGTTGTAAAAGCTGGAAATCACATGAGCGCAACAACGGTAGAATACATCGGCGGCATTGAAGTCATTAAGGCGTTTAATCAGGCAGATAATTCCTATCAGAAATTTACAGATGCCGTCCATGCAAACGCAGACCTGATTTTAGACTGGATGAAAGATACACAAAAATATTCGGCGATTATGATGAGTGTATGGCCCGCGGCGTTGATTAGCGTACTTCCCGTCGGGTGCCTGTTTTACATGAGTGGTTCCCTGTCAGCCGCAACCTTTATTACGGTAACTGTCCTGTCGTTGGGAATTGCAGGCCCGCTTGTAGCCGCAATGTTCTTTACCGATGATATTGCAAAAATAGGCACCGTAATGGGTGAGATTGACGGTATATTAAACCAGCCGGAGCTTGTCCGGCCGGAGAGGAAATGTGATTTACAGAACCTTGATATTGCTCTGGAAAATGTCCATTTTGCATACGAGGAAAAAGAGGTCTTGAAAGGAATTGATCTGACAATTCCGCAGGGAAAAATTACAGCTTTTGTAGGGCCATCCGGCAGCGGAAAATCAACGATTGCAAAATTGATTGCGTCCTTTTGGGATGTGACCGGTGGGCTGATTACGATTGGCGATAAGAGCGTAAAAGAAATTTCTAACGACCAACTGAATGATTTGATTTCCTATGTATCGCAGGACAATTATCTATTTAACGATACGGTGCGCAACAATATCCGTATGGGCAAGCCAGAGGCAAGCGATTCCGAAGTGGAACAGATTGCAAAGGATTCTGGCTGCCATGAGTTTATTATGAACCTTGAGCATGGATATGAAACCGTGGTTGGCGGCGCCGGAGGGCATTTGTCTGGTGGAGAACGCCAGAGAATCGCGATTGCCAGAGCTATGCTGAAAAACGCCCCGATTGTAATCCTTGACGAAGCCACTTCCTATACTGATCCGGAAAATGAAGCGGTAATACAGGAGGCCATCAGCCGACTGACAAAGGGCAAAACATTGATTGTAATTGCTCACCGCCTGTCAACAATAACGGATTCCGACCAGATCGTTGTTGTGAAGGATGGAACAATCCAGGCAAAAGGAACGCACGAGGAACTATTAAAAGAGTGCAGCCTTTATCATACGATGTGGACAGCTCACATGGACGCGAAGGAGGTGAAAACAGCATGATACGTTCTTTTCGGAAATTCTTTGAATTTGCAGGCCGCCAAAGCCGGAATTGGTATTTGGGGCTCTTTTATGAAATCATACGCTGCATTTTAGAAGCTCTGCAATTTGCCGCACTTCTGGTAGTTTTGGATGGATTGGTTCGTGATAATATCACCGCACAAACCGCGCTCCTTGCCTTTGGCATTATGTTAGTCAGTGTGATCGGCACCATTATTTTCTGGTATCTGGCGCATGGTAAAGAAGGCGAAGGTAGCTATCGAATGTGTGAGGACAAGAGGATTCAAATTGGCAACCGCATGAAGTATATGCCGATGGGCTACTTCAACAGCCATAGTCTGGGAAATCTCACATCCGTTTCAACAGCGACCATGAGCGACCTCGAAAGTATGTCCTTTGCTATCATCGTGCGGACTTTGGTGGGTGTAATCCACGCCAGTATTTTTTCTGTTGCCATGTGCTACTTTAGCTGGAAAATCAGTTTGATCTTTTTGGCTGGCGTGATTTTGTTCATGGTAATCAACACAATGCTCCTGCGCTGCTCCAAAAGATTATCTCCCGTACGGTTAGAGACGCAGACGGAGTTCATGGATGCCGTACTGGAATACATACAGGGAATGGGCGTTGTGCGGGCGTTCCACATGGCAAAGCAGTCAAATACTACGCTGGAAAAATCCATTGATGAAACACAGAAGAAAAACCAGCTTATTGAAAGACAGCGGATTCCCTATATAGCTGCCGAACAGGTTGTCCTTCGGATTGCCAGTGCCGCCGCTGCTTTCTGCTCTATCGCACTTTTTATAAACGGTACGCTGGAATTAACATATTGTCTGATAATTTTAGTATCGGCGTTCATGATATATAGCCAGTTGGAGAGTGCGGGAGAAATGTTCTTTATGCTTTCAATGATCGATGCTTCTATTGATCGTGTGGAGGAAATCAACCAAAGTCCTCAGATTGACATTGATGGTAAAGAGCAAGCTCCAGACCGGCTGGATATTGAAATGCAGGATGTGAGTTTTTCCTACGGGGATAAAAAAGTGATCGACCATGTATCGCTCACGATTCCACAAGGAACCACAACGGCGATTGTCGGTCCGTCTGGTTCTGGAAAAACCACGCTGGTGAATCTGATTGCACGTTTTTGGGATGTTGACAGCGGAAGCGTCCGCATCGGCGGCATTGATGTAAAAGATTACAAGCTGGACAGCTTGATGAAGAATATCAGCATGGTATTCCAGAATGTGTATCTGTTCCCGGACACGATTGAAAACAATATTAAATTCGGTTCCCCAAACGCCACCCATGAAGATGTAGTGAAGGCAGCAAAGGCGGCAAGATGCCATGACTTCATTTCAGCATTGCCAGAGGGCTACCAGACGGTAATCGGAGAAAGCGGTGCGACCATTTCCGGCGGCGAAAAGCAGAGGATTTCTATTGCAAGAGCGATTATGAAAGATGCGCCCATCATTATTCTTGACGAGGCCACAGCAAATGTCGATCCCGAAAATGAAGCAGAGCTTCAGAAAGCGATTGAAGCGCTGACACAGGGGAAAACAATTATTATGATCGCCCATCGGTTGAAAACCGTAAAAAATGCGGATCAAATCATCGTTATCGACCGTGGTAAAATCTCTCAGCAAGGTACGCATGATGAGCTTATCAAGCAAGCAGGTATTTATGCGGATTTTGTTGGCATGAGAGAAAAAGCTATCGGTTGGAAAATCAAGGCAGACAGCCTTGCATAAAAGAAAGGAGTTCCTACAATGGACAAGAAAAAATTGAACGCAAAAGACTTTATCAACATTGGTATCTTTACTGTCATCTACTTTGTGATGTTCTTTATCACGGGTATGCTGGGTTACATTCCTATCTTTGCAGTTATCATTCCATTGGTGTTGGGAATACTGGGCGGCATCCCGTTCATGCTGTTTCTGACAAAGACAGGGAAATTCGGCGCGGCTACTATTATGGGTACGCTGGTCAGTGTCCTCTGCTTTCTGATGGGACAAAGCTGGATTTCAATTCCGTTTGGAATTGTATTCGGTTTCCTGGCTGATTTGATCTTCAAGGCAGGCGAATATAAAAGCTGGAAACATACTGTGCTGGGATATTGTGTGTTTACCGAATGGGTAATCGGCTCCATGCTGCCTATGTGGATTATGAGAGATACCTTTTTTGAGGCTTATAGAAGCAAGGGAGGTACGGATGAATACATCAATGCCGTTATGGGCCTTACCGCTAACTGGATGCTACCGGTAGTTATTGTTTTAGGCATCGTCGGCGGAGTGATCGGCGCTTATTTAGGCAAGGCAATTTTGAAGAAGCATTTTGTAAAGGCGGGCATTGTTTAATGAAACCAGAATTATTACTGTCGGTTGATTCTAAGCAGAGCTTTTGGATTGATCCGAGAACAAAGCTGTATATGTTAGTAATATTCAGCATTGTAATGATTGATGGAAAAACGGACGGTATTAGTTTCTGGTTAAAGCCGATTTTGGCATTGATACCTTTTTTCCTCCTGCTTTCGGGCAGGAGGAAAAAGATTGCTATCATTTATTTAATTGTTTTTATTGTTTCGTGGACGGTAAATGTGTTTCTTGTTCCGTATATGGGATTAATAGGAACAATTATAATATCGCTGTTGGCTCAATTTGGGACAAGATGGTTTCCAAGCGCCATGATGGGCTATTATCTTCTCTCGACTACAAAGGTTAGTGAATTTGTCCTTGCCATGCAGCGTATGCATATACCAGAAGCATTCATTATCCCGTTTTCTGTTATGTTCCGGTTCTTCCCTACAATTTCCGAAGAAGCGGGATCTATTGGAAACGCTATGCGTATGAGAGGAATCACGGGGAAAAATTTTTTCAAGAATCCACAAGCAGTATTAGAATATCGAATTGTCCCTCTTATGATGTCTGTAGTAACAATAGGGAATGACCTGTCTGCGGCAGCTTTGACAAGAGGGTTAGGAAACGGAAAAAAGCGTACAAGCATTTGTAAGATCGGTTTCCATTGGAAAGATTTTGCGCTTATGATTATTGTTACTGCTGCCCTGTTGGTGTTCCTGCTTTTTTAGGAGGGCTGAAATGATAGAGTTTAAGGATGTAGCCTTTCAATATGAGCAAGGCAGTTCAAAAGGAAAAATCGAAAATATAAATTTGACTATCCATGACGGAGAGGTTGTTTTGATCTGCGGAGAATCCGGCTGCGGAAAGACTACACTCACACGTTTAATAAATGGGCTTATCCCGCATTATTACGAAGGAACGCTTACCGGGCAGACGATTGTGGAAGGGATAGATGTAAAAAATGTATCCCTTTATGCTTTGTCTGGTGTGGTTGGTTCTGTTTTTCAAAATCCAAGGACACAATTTTTTACAGTGGATACTACCAGTGAAATTGCATTTGGATGTGAGAATTTGGCAATCGACGCAGACGAAATCAATTTGCGGATAGAAAAAACGGTAGGCGCGTTAAAAATCGAAGATTTACTGAATAGGAGTTTATTTGCACTGTCCGGTGGCGAAAAACAGAAAATTGCCTGTGCGTCCGTTTCCGCAATGGAACCGGATATATTTGTACTGGACGAGCCATCTTCCAATTTGGATATTAAATCAATCAGAGAATTAAAAGATGTATTGCGGAAATGGAAAGCACAGGGGAAAACGATTGTGATTGCGGAACATCGCCTGTATTACCTGATGGATATTGCAGATCGCGTTCTATATATGCAGGGCGGGCAAATAAAAGAAAACCTTTCCATCTCCGACTTCAAAAAGAAATCTACAGGCGAATTGCACGCGCTGGGTCTTAGAACTTTACAGTCTGAAGATTTTAGTAAAATGCAGAGCACAGTGTGTGCGACAAAGCAGCTATATATCAGGGACTTTGAAGTTTCTTATAAAAATGCTTCCGGAGGTAAGACGAAAAAGCGGAAGGTGCTGGATATATCAGATTTGATGATTCCGCAAGGTTCGGTGGTTGGAGTAGTCGGCAACAATGGAGCCGGGAAAACGACTTTTGCTAACAATTTATGCGGATTGCTCAAAACCGCAAAAGGCTGTATGAGCATGAATGGAAAAACTTATATGGCAAATCAGAGAATTAAGACCTGCTATATGGTTATGCAGGACGTAAACCACCAACTTTTTACGGAAAGTGTAATGGATGAAATCTTGCTTAGTCTGGATAATTCAGATGAAGAAAAAGCGGTGCATGAGGCAGAAAGTATTATGGAAAGTCTGCACATTTCAGAATTTAGAGACGCCCATCCTATGTCGTTGTCCGGCGGACAGAAACAGAGGGTAGCGATTGCCAGCGCGATTGCGTCTGATAAACAGGTTATTGTTTTTGACGAGCCTACAAGCGGATTGGATTATCGGCACATGAAAAAAGTGGCAGAGAATTTGCGGGAATTGAGTTCGTTGGGGAAAACCTTGTTTATTGTTACTCATGACCCGGAGCTGATTGCGGAGTGCTGCAATTACTTTGTCTTTATAGAAAACGGAAAAGTGCTATGGAGTGATGGATGGAACAGAATAAGCCGGGAACGGTTGCAAAAGTTCTTTGCCTTTGAGGATGACTAAAGATGAAGATTCATGCATCTGGGGAGGACTATCTGGAAGCTGTATTGGTACTTCAAAAGAAGCTCGGTATGGTGCGTTCGGTGGATGTTGCCCGGTACATGGAGGTTTCAAAACCCAGCGTATGTTACGCAGTAGGAACTTTGCGAGAGGGCGGTTTTTTGACAATGGATGAAAAGCATTATCTGCACCTGACAGAACTTGGCCGGGATATGGCTGAAAAAATTTACGAACGCCATTGTTTTTTTACTCATCAACTTATATCCGTTGGAGTTAATCCACAAATTGCAGAAGTTGATGCTTGTCGTATGGAACATGCAGTCAGTGATGAAAGTTTTCAAAAACTGAAAGAGCATGCGATGAGAGAGATTGCTTCACAAAAAATTGACAATATATTTGATGATTTTCCTGTGAAGAAGTAGAAAAGGTTGCTTTGCTAAAATAGATTAAATATGAAAGACACAAAATACAAGATATTAGCATATTTTGACAATCAATCATATCGAAAACTATTCAATGAGGTAAACTCAGATTATGCAGAAAATCTACAAATTTTACTGCATAATTTGAGTTTATTTTCTTATGATGTGCTTATAATAGGAGTGATCCTTTATAAAGAGAACATAAGTAATATTATATCTGCTATTAGAAAAATAACGCAGATACCAATTATTATTTTGGCGGATGCTTCTTCTTTATTGTGTATGTCATGGAAAAAAGAATCAATATACGCTGGTGCAGATTGTGTAATGGATATAAATAGCACTATAGAAGAAGTAGATCTGCAGATTTTTTCATTGGCACGACGAAACAATAAACAAAAAATAACTCAAAAGCAATCCGAAACGATGATTAATAAGGGAAAACTTGTAATGGATCATAAGAAACATAAAGTATTTTGGAATAGAGTAGCGTTACATTTAACACGACAAGAATATAATTTTTTATACTTATTAGCGGTGACACCGATGAGAGTATACACATTTGAACAGATTTACCAGCTTGTATGGAAAGATTATTCCGTTGGTGATATTAAAAATATCATTTGGTGTCTGGTAAAGCGATTAAGAAAAAAGCTGAATGCCGTTGAAGATGGTGCCGGGAATTGCATTGTCAGTGTGCGAGATATAGGCTACAAATTTGAATTGAATAAAGAAAACGAACAGCAGTAGTATCCGAAATACAGGTTAAAAATTTGAATTGAATAATGAAAATGAGCAACAGTAAGGCGAATGATCCGTAAAAAGATTGTCCGTCTTATTTTTATTTATTCTGGAAAGAAGGTGATAAAAACTGACCGTCAATTGACAGGTTTCTGACCGTTAGCTGACAGGTGCATCCGATACACTGTGCCTTTGTAAAGATATGATTACAAAGGAGATCCGTGTTTGCAGGGAGACAGCAGAGATGCCGGACATTCCTGTAGACAGGAAGAACGAGCCAGGTCACCGCCACACTCCGATTTGATTTCGCAAAAATTCAGATCGGAGGAAAACATAAGTGGCTTACAATAAAGCAAAAGAAGAATATAGATGGAACCAGTGGAAAGCAGAGGAAGAGAAGATCCTGCGTGAACAGGGCGTGGATGAAGAGACGATCCAGAAGCTTCGGGAGTATGACTGGGACGATTTCAATGCAGAGCGGAGATTCCGGGAACACCAGACCTCGCTTCTGGACTGTATGGAACTGCTCCT
>JAJEQR010000070.1 GCA_020687485.1 Hominifimenecus microfluidus
CCCCCCCCCCCCCCCCCCTCTTAATTAATCCTGATAACGGGTGATGTATTCGCCGGGAGCGCCGAGTGTCATTCTCTTCTCCACGCAGGTCTTCATGGAAATTGCATCATAGATATCTTCTTCGAAGACGGGGGAGATTGCCTTGTAGTCCTCTAACGGCAGCTCATCCAGAGAGATTCCCTTGTCCAGGCAGGTCAGAACCAATTGACCGATGATGCCGTGCGCATCGCGGAAGGGAACGCCGTGATTTACCAGATAGTCAGCTGCGTCGGTCGCGTTCGTGAAGCCCTTGGCAGCGCTCTTCTCCATCACGTCCTTGCGGAACTTCATGGTCTTGACCATGCCAGTGAACAGAGTCAGGCAGTCAATAACCGTATCCAGAGCATCGAAGACCCCTTCTTTATCTTCCTGCATATCCTTATTGTAAGCGAGCGGCAGCCCCTTCATCGTGGTAAGCAGAGCCATCAGATGACCGTAGACGCGTCCGGTCTTGCCGCGTACCAGCTCGGCGATATCCGGGTTCTTCTTCTGCGGCATGATGCTGCTGCCGGTGCTGTAGGAATCATCCAGTTCCACGAACTGATACTCGTTGGAATTCCACAGGATGATCTCCTCGGAGAAGCGGCTTAAGTGCATCATGATAATGGACAGCGCGCTTAACAGATCAATCAGGTAATCGCGGTCAGATACGGAATCCATACTGTTGGACGTCGCGCAGTTGAAATCAAGCAGCTCAGCTGTGTACTCGCGATCCAGCGGGTAGGTGGTTCCGGCCAGAGCGCCAGCGCCCAGAGGGCATTCGTTCATGCGCTCATGCAGATCCGCCAGGCGGGAGAGATCACGGCGGAACATCTCATAGTAAGCGCCGAAATGATGCGCCAGCGTCGTCGGCTGAGCCTTCTGCAGATGCGTGAAGCCGGGCATGTAGGTGTGAACATTCTCCTTCATAATGGTCTCCAGCGTATCCATCAGATTCATAATTCCGGTGTTCAGTACAGGAATCTCATCGCGGACATAAAGCTTCATGTCAAGAGCAACCTGGTCATTGCGGCTGCGTCCGGTATGCAGCTTCTTGCCGACATCGCCGACACGCTCAATCAGATTGGCTTCGATAAAGCTGTGAATATCCTCGTACTGCAGATCAGGCTGCAGTGCGCCACTCTCCATATCCGCAAGGATGGAATTCAGTCCTTCCAGGATCAGGTCTCTCTCAGTATTCGTCAGGATGCCCTGCTTTGCCAGCATAGTCACATGGGCAATGCTTCCGCGAATGTCCTGACGGAACAGACGGGAATCGAAGCTCAGGGATTCATTGAAGCTGTGTACTAACTGATTGGTTTCTTTCGTAAATCTTCCGCCCCAAAGTTTCATCTCTTTTTTCCTCCATTTTCAAGTTCGGCTAGTATTTCTTCCAGAATTTCAATATTCTGGTTTCTTTTTTTCTCTGGAACCGGCGCAGGCTCCTCAATTACAATTTTCTTTTCAGAGGAGGCTTCCTCCTCCGGGAGTTTCAGCAGGTCTTCCTCCTCCGGAGAAAATTTTGCGGTTACAGCCACGGACTTTGATTCCGGTAAGTCTTTCACAGCTGCTTCATCCGCAGTCGGAGTCTTATTATCCGGTGTTTCTGCAACCGGCTCTTCGGATACAGCCAGAAAGTCTTCCAGTTCAGAATCCTCTGACTTAGAAAGCTCATTATCGGGAGTTCCTTCCTCTTCGATTGCCGCCTCCGAAAGTTCAATCTCCGGGAACTTGTCCTTCTCTGGTGCATCCTCCGGGAACTTGTTTTCTTCGATTGCCTCCTTCGAAAGTTCAATCTCTGGGAACTTGTCCTTCTCTGGAACATCCTCTGGGAATTTGTTTTCTTCGATTTCCGCCTCCGAAAGTTCTTTCTCCGGGATTATATCTTTCGGAAGTTCTTCATCTCTCATGTCATCCTCGCGGCTGGTTCCTTCGATTTCCTCTGGAAGAGAACGCGCCGTTCTTTTCTTCTTTCCCTGACCAGTCAGCCGATAGATGGCGTAGCAGATGATAAGAAGCAGAACACTTCCGCCGGTGATCATTGCGCCGGTTGTAAGACCTTCCGGATGATACGTAAGTTCAATCGTATGCGTACCGGCTGTCACCGGGATTGCCAGGAAAGTATCCGCGAATTCACGGGCCTCGGCAGCTACGCCGTCAATGGTAACGCTCCAGCCTTTATCATAGGGAATCGAAGTAAAGAGCAGGCCGTCGGATACCGCGTCGATCTGGCCGGTTACCGCCGTGCGCGTCAGTGAGTCTGTCATTTCTGTTACAACAAATGGCTGGGAATTCAGCTCATTGTAAGCCTGGATAAAAGCCTCCTCATTGAATACATAAGCGGTTGCGGAGAGAGTTTCACTGTCCGTCGTGGAGAGGGTGATGATCTCACCGGGTACGCAGTAGCCGAGATCCAGGAGATAACGCCGCTTCACATTGCTGAAGGTCTCGCTGCGGTTCCCGATGCTCGCTGTCACATTGTCCACATTGGCGTTGTCAATGAACACATATACATGGCTTCTCTCTGTGACGGAAGTGGTGAACTGGCTTCCACTTGTACTGCCGGAGATCGCGCTTAGAATCTCGCTTACGTGCGTGGTCAGAGATATAAAATTATTCTGCACACGGGCCGGATTTCCGACGGATATTGTCCAGTGCTCATCTGTATCCGAAGGAATCAGGAAGCCAAGCGGCAGTGTATAATCATTCTCATACAGATGGATACCGCTCTCCGTGGATTCACGGAAATGATGCAGCTCGCTGTCCGGCAGCGCTTCGGTGCTCAGTATATAGCGAACTGACAGCAATGATGAAGTAAAGGGGGTCGCGCCCATAAAGCTGTAGGCGTTCGTATTTCCTTCCAGACCAAGATCCCGGTACAGGTTGCTGACACCGGCGTTAGCCGTGGAAGAAAAGACGGAAGCAGAGCGGTAGCCGACCCAGGCGCCATCATTCTTCGTCTTTCTTGTAGCTTTCTCTACGCGGTAGAAATTACTGTCGTCAATCGTATCCAGCAGTGACTGATAGGCATCTGTGTTCTTCCAGTAATCGGTCCGGCTGGTGATTGTTACGCTGGTAACTGCCGTATTTAATCCCATCTCAAGGACAAGCACGCCCATGGAGAGGACAAAGGCTGTCACCATCTGAATCTTCCGGATCTTATACAGATAGAGAAGCAGCGTGTACAGCGCGATGAACGCCAGGCTGGCGTAATACGTGTGGTATTCGATATTCTGAGAGTCATCCACCAGCTTCTCCGCCAGCAGAACGAACGCGAATACGCCCCAGAAGCAGGCCATCAGCTTGCCTTTCGTCATTCCTTTGAATCCTTTATAGCCTTCGAAACACATCGACAGCATCAGGATATTATAAAGGAAAGACTGACGGCAGGGCAGGCTGTTGGGATAGTGCATGCCGTGCCAGATGTAATTCGGAATATTCAGGGAAAAGCTGAGGAGCATTACACAGAGCAGCACAGTCTTCACGATCTTCTCCTTGTAAGGAATTCTCCGGTTCAGATAATACATCGGGAGGAACAGCAGCGTAGCCACTCCGCTGTACAGGTTCGGCCAGTGATCCAGTCCGATTTCGCACTCCACATCCACCAGATGTCTGGCAAGCATATCGAATACCGAGAAATAGGACGTCAGCGTTTTTGGAAAGGTGCTGCTCGCCGAAGCGGTTCCCATCAGTGCGTGCGCGGCAGGCAGCAGCAGGATTGCTCCCAGACCGCCGGCAATCAGCGAATACAGAGCGAAGCGTCCGCACTTTATCAGGAACTGCTTCAGCGTCACATGAGGAAGCATGATCATCAGGCAGATAAAGTACAGGAACATAAAGATGCACAGCATGATGGAGATATAGTAGTTGGTAAGAATCGCCAGTCCCAGCGTGATGCAGTACAGGAACGGGCGGTTCTCTTTCACCAGGCGCTCCAGGCCGAGGAGAATCAGCGGTGCCAGCCACAGGCAGTCCAGCCACATGATATTCCAGCTGTAGGCGGCCATGTATCCGCTCAGCGCATAGCAGATGCCGAAGAAAGCAATCCCTATGTGATTTGTGTGATTGCGTTTTCCGAGATACCATGCCATGGTGAATCCGCACAGGCCGATCTTCAGAACAATCAGATATGTCATGAACTCGACGATCAGGCTGGACGGGAATACTAAGAGCAGAAGATTGAAAGGACTGGAAAGATAGTATGCAATTAAAGCTGTATAATTGCTTCCCAGGCCGATCTCCCAGGCGTAGGTCAGGCTCTCCCCATGCTTCAGCTTCTCCAGGAAATCCATGAAGAACGGAGCGTACTGATGATACATATCTGTGCGCAGAAAGCTCTTATCGCCGAACGGGTATATCGACTTCCCGGCAAAGACGCCGATCATAATCAGCATCGGAATCAGAAATGCCAGAAAGTAGGGGAGACGATCCTCGAACGTGTGCTTGGCATGCTTCTTTCTCAGACTCATTTGCGACTGTCCTCCTTATTACTATTGCTCTTGAAAATAAAAAGCTTGCTGAATACGTAGTTGATAATAACGACGAACACAGCAGCGATCAGCTTCATGATGCGGTCGTCTCCGCCCATGAGATCCACGGTAAGCCACATGAATCCCATCTCACACACGAGAGAGAAGATACGCGCTCCCGCGAACAGGATGATTTCGCGAACCAGCACAGCCGGTGAGAACGAGCGGCTCTCAAATACATAGATCTTGTTGGTAAAATAGGCAACCGTCACAGCGACGATCCACGCCAGAACGTTGCAGATCTGGTAGTGAATGCCGAAAAAACGGCACAGATAGTAGACGATATAGTTGACAACGGTTGTCACGACACCGAATACCAGGTAGAGGATCGTCTCTTTATTAAGAAAACGATGGAAAAGGTTCTGTATTTTCTTCAATCCGTTTCATCTCCTTTATAAGCATAACTGGTTCTTATTTTATAATAAATGGCGCCAAATGTAAATGTCCAGATCCGTAAAAATTAGGCTTTTCCTGTCACCTCTTTTGTCGCAGATGTTCGAAAGGACGTCGAAAATCCACTTACAATGGTCTGTGTAAAATTGTATAAATATTTAAAAAAACACATAAATATAGTAGTGACCCGGATGGGAATACTGAAAAAACAGAAAAAATACCAGGAGGAAGTATCAATATGATGGAAAAGACAATGGAGAACAACCGCGTCAGTGTCATAGGTGAGGTAGCCAGTGAGTTTACCTTCAGTCATGAGGTATACGGAGAAGGTTTTTATCTGACAACCGTGCTGGTGAACCGGCTCAGCAATCAGGTGGATGAGATTCCGTTGATGGTTTCGGAGCGCCTGATGGATATTCACCGGGATTACCGGGGAGGGATGATTGAGGCTACTGGTCAGTTCCGGTCCTTTAACCGGCACGAGGGGAACCGTAACCGCCTGGTACTTTCTGTATTTGCCAGGGAAGTGAGCTTTCCGGACGGGTATGAGGACAGTACGAAGACGAATCAGATTTATCTGGATGGATATCTCTGTAAACCGCCGGTCTATCGCAAAACCCCGCTGGGGCGGGAGATCGCAGATCTTCTGATTGCAGTGAACCGGCCTTATGGTAAGTCGGATTACATACCATGTATTGCATGGGGACGCAATGCGCGCTACGCTTCCGGTTTCGAGGTGGGAAGCCGCCTGCGGGTATGGGGCCGGGTGCAGAGCCGGGAATATACGAAGAAGCTGGATGAGGAGCACGTAGAGAAGCGAATCGCGTATGAGGTGTCTGTAAGTAAGCTGGAGAGTCTGTAGGTGCAGCGCCGTCAGTTGAACTGGCGGCGTTTTTTGACGCCGTTTTTCAATGAGAAAGATACGAAAGAATACCAGGATAAAGCAGGCGCTACACTTACCCTGAAGTCTGCGAGGTGCTCACTTGACACGCAGGAAAATCAATGGTAAAATTTTAACTTAGTAAAGAAGACACCAGTTACCGATGGGAGGATTTAACATGGCGATTTTTAAGGGTGCCGGAGTGGCGATTGTAACCCCGTTTTACGATAATTACGAAGTAAACTACAAGAAACTGGAAGAACTGATCAATATGCAGATCGCGGCTGGCACAGATGCTATCATCATCTGCGGTACGACCGGCGAGAGTGCGACACTGACGATGCAGGAGCATAAGGAAGTGATCCGTCACTGTGTCCGCTACGTGAACGGAAGAGTTCCGGTCATCGCGGGAACTGGTTCCAATTGTACCGAGACCGCGATCGAGCTGTCTAAGGACGCAGAGAAGGACGGCGCGGATGCCCTTCTGATCGTAACGCCTTACTACAATAAGTCTACGCAGAAGGGTCTGATCGAGCATTATTCTATGATCGCGGAATCTGTAAAGCTTCCGATCATCATGTATAACGTACCCAGCCGTACTGGATGCAATATCCAGCCTGCAACCGCGGTTGAGATCGCGAAGCGCAATCCGAACGTCGTAGCGATCAAGGATGCGGTCGGCGATCTGAGCGTTACCGCGACTATGGTATACCTTTCCGGTCAGGAAGGCAATTGCATGGATATTTACTCCGGCAACGATGACCAGATAGTTCCGATTATGTCGGTCGGCGGGCTTGGCGTAATCTCTGTACTCTCCAATGTAATGCCGAAAGAGACCCACGAGATGGCAATGGCATGTATCGAAGGTAACTACGAGAAGGCCAGAGAGCTGCAGCTGAAGATGCTTCCCCTGATCCATGCGCTGTTCTGCGAAGTGAACCCGATCCCCGTTAAGACTGCCATGAACCTGATGGGCATGAACGTAGGACCGTTGCGCCGCCCCATGTCTCCAATGGAAGAGGCGAACGTAGAGCGTCTGAAGAAGGCCATGAAGGATCTTGGCCTGATTCAATAAAAACAGGATCCATAAGTCCCGATATCTGACGTAACAGATGTCTGGCAGGCCGCTTTATTTATAGAAGATATATGTGGAGGACATACAGATGGTTAGAGCAATTATGCATGGCTGCAACGGCGCGATGGGTCAGGTGATCACGAATCTGATTGCGGAAGATCCGGGTATCGAGCTGGTAGCCGGTGTGGATATCAATACAGAGCAGAAGAACGGTTATCCGGTATTCGCTTCCCTGGCGGAGTGTGATGTGGAGGCTGACGTTGTGATTGATTTCGCTTCCGCGAAGGCGACGGATGCGCTGCTTGCCGCTATGGTAGAGAAGAAGCTGCCCGGCGTACTCTGCAGCACAGGCCTGAGCGAGGAGCAGCTGGAGGCGGTAAAGGAAGCCAGCACGAAGGTGGCGATCCTGAAGTCTGCCAATATGTCTCTCGGCATCAATACCCTGTTCAAGGTGCTGAAGATGGTGACTCCGATCCTGGCGGAGGCCGGATTCGACATGGAGATTGTGGAGAAGCATCACAACCGCAAGCTGGACGCTCCCAGCGGCACGGCGCTGGCACTGGCGGATGTAATGAACGAGACCATGGACAATGCCTATGCCTACAAGTTCGACCGCACGCAGGAACGCAAGAAGAGAGATAAGATGGAGATCGGCATTCAAGCTGTCCGCGGCGGCACGATTGTCGGCGAGCATGAAGTGATTTTCGCCGGAACGGATGAAGTGATCACGATTTCCCATACGGCATACAGCCGCGCGATCTTCGCCAAGGGCGCGATTGCGGCTGCGAAGTATCTGGCAGGAAAGCCCGCCGGTTATTATGATATGAAGGATGTCATCGGCTGATTTCGGTTCGATCATTCCTGCTTTTTAAATCTGTTTTCGAAAAGATTGAGCAAATGGAGCAATTGAGTTCGAACAGCAAAAAAGTCATGCGTCAGGCATGACTTTTTTGTGTACACGGATATCCAGGCAGGATCAGCGCGCCTGAGCGGAAGTGCTTTCGCGAAAGCTATCTTCGATATCATTTCCGATTTCGGATACAGCCGTCTCCATATCATCCAGCGCATCGCCGATGACGCCGTTGTCGCCGACTGTACCGTCAAACATATTGTTTTTGGTAGTGCTTTCACTGGAATCCGCCGGCATTTCCGTGGTGGAGGTATCCCCGGAGTTAAAAGCGGAGCTGTCCGCTTCGGAGGAGGCGACCGTACTTTCCTGCGGGGTTGTTGTGGAAGTGTTGTTGCGTCCGCAGCCGCTCAGCGAGAGCATAAGAACACAGATAAGAAGCAGGGCGGAAGTTTTGCGAAGGACTTTGAATGACTGAAATGTTTTCATTTTTGATCTCCTTTTTCCAATGTTTTGCAGTAAACTGCTCTTTGTTCTTGTTAATATGACCAATCTGCTTGATTTTATTCTGGCAATCCGTTATACTTTCTACAGGAATAATTGCAAATGCAAACCGTTACACTAAAATTTTATTACCAGGAGGAGCATATGACAGACCGTTATCAGAGTCCGTTGTCTGAGCGCTACGCCAGCAAGGAGATGCAGTACATTTTTTCACCGGATAAGAAGTTCCGCACATGGAGACGCTTATGGATCGCTCTGGCAGAGTCAGAGCAGGAACTGGGACTGCCGATCACGGATGAGCAGATCGCTGAACTGAAGGCTCATCAGGATGACATCAACTATGATGTGGCAAAGGCCCGTGAGAAAGAGGTTCGCCATGATGTGATGTCTCATGTATATGCCTACGGTCAGCAGTGTCCGAAGGCAAAGGGCATCATTCATCTGGGTGCGACGTCCTGCTATGTCGGCGACAACACCGATCTGATCCTTATGACGGAGGCACTGCAGCTGGTGAAGAAGAAGCTGGTGAACGTTATGGCGGAGCTTTCCCGCTTCGCGGATCGCTACAAGTCTCTTCCCACTCTTGGTTTTACACATTTTCAGCCGGCGCAGCCGACCACAGTTGGCAAGCGCGCGACGCTCTGGCTGATGGATCTGAAGCTGGATTACGATGATCTCTGTCATGTACTGGATACTATGTGTCTGCGCGGCGCAAAGGGAACCACTGGTACACAGGCAAGCTTTATGGAGCTGTTCGAGGGGGATCATGAGAAGGTAAAGGCACTGGATCGTCGTGTGGCTGAGAAGATGGGATTCTCCGCTTCCTATCCGGTATGTGGTCAGACCTATTCCCGTAAGATCGACAGCCGCGTACTGAATATCCTGGCAGGTATTGCGCAGAGCGCGCATAAGTTCTCGAATGATATTCGTCTGCTGCAGCATCTGAAGGAGATCGAGGAGCCCTTTGAGAAGAGCCAGATCGGTTCTTCCGCTATGGCATATAAGAGAAATCCGATGCGCAGCGAGCGTATCGCTTCCCTCTCTGATTTTGTAATGAGCAACGCGATGAACCCGATGCTGGTATCCTCCACGCAGTGGTTCGAGCGCACGCTGGATGATTCCGCAAATAAACGTCTGTCCGTTCCGGAGGGCTTCCTCGCAATTGACGGTATTCTGGATCTGTACCTGAATGTTGTGGATGGTCTGGTCGTATATGAGAAGGTTATCGAGAAGCGTCTGATGTCCGAGCTTCCTTTCATGGCAACGGAGAACATCATGATGGATGCAGTAAAGGCAGGCGGCGATCGTCAGGAGCTGCACGAGAAGATTCGTACGCTCTCCATGGAGGCCGGACGCAACGTGAAGGAACGCGGTCTGGAGAACAATCTGCTGGAGCTGATTGCGGCGGATCCTTCGTTCAATCTGACGCTGGATCAGCTGAAATCCGTGATGGAGCCGGCCCGCTATGTTGGACGCGCACCGGAGCAGACGACGGAATTCCTGGATGAGGTGATCCATCCGATCCTGGAGGAGAACAGTGATCTCCTTGGCGTAAAGGCAGAGATTAACGTATAAAGACGATACGGAATAAATGGATCGTCCGGAATTGTTTCAGGAGGATTTAATTGTATGATACAGGAGATTGCTCCGCATATTTATGATAATGCATTCGCACATCGAAGAAAGCTTCAGCCGGAGGACTCTGTACTTGCTTTCACGGAAGATCTGAAGAATGTATTGGTGGACAGTAACGGGAAGTTCCCGGAGGCAGCGAATTTTTCTGCTGCTGAGCAGGAGCGGATGACGTATCTTTTTACCATTGACGCACAGGCTTTCTTTTCTCTGGAGAACCTGGAGCAGACGGCGGAAGAGCCGGAAGGTCTTCATTGGGATCCGGCTGCGATGTTCCGCACCATGCGTCCGGAGTATCTTGGTTTTGCCGGTGTGACGGGGATGCAGCTGGTTCGCTGGACACGGAATCACCAGTTCTGCGGCCGGTGCGGGACACCGCTGGTTCCCAGCAGCATCGAGCGCGCGTTCTGCTGTGAGCATTGCGGGAATATCGTATATCCCAGGATATGTCCCGGTGTGATTGTGGCGGTTGTGGACAAAGAAAAGGAACGTCTGCTGCTGACTCGCTATGCGGGGCGAAAGGGCGGCAATTACGCGTTGATTGCCGGATTCTCCGAAGTGGGAGAAACACTGGAAGAAACGGCGCGGCGGGAGGTTATGGAGGAAGTCGGACTTAAGATCCGGAATCTTCGCTATTATGCCTCTCAGCCGTGGTCTTTCTCAGATACACTTCTGGCTGGATTTTATGCCGAGCTGGACGGCAGTGATGAGATTCAGCTGGAACGGGAGGAACTCTCGGAGGGAGTCTGGCTCTCCAGAGAAGAGATCCCGGTTCAGGACACTTCGATCAGCCTTACCGGCACGATGATCGAAAGGTTCCGGAACGGCGAAGAGTAACCGGAAGCATAACAGCATAAAAAACAGAAGGAAGGCAAAAGGTATGAGCGTACAGGAAGAATCTATGCGTAATGAGAACGTACCGGAGAAGTCGATCACCGAGTGCGAGGTTATGGTAATGAAGTGCATCTGGTTCCGTGAGAGCGCATGCACGGCAAGCGGAATCCTTGTGGATCTGGAAGAGCGCTATCAGAAGCGCTGGAAGCCGCAGACGATCTCCACGTTCCTGCGCAGACTGGTGGATAAGGGATATCTGAGCATGGAGAGATCGGGAAGAACGTTCCTCTATACCCCTCTGGTATCCGAGCTGGATTACGGCAGAGAGCAGATTGAGAAGTGCGCGGAGTTCTGGTCCGCCAATGATGCGGATCTGTTCCTTGCGGCAAGAAATCGTCAGCGTCCGATCACTACGGAGGAAGCCGCGCGAATCCGGGCACTGCTGGACAGCATCGGAAAATAGTCAGACAGTCATTCTCCGATGCCGGAGGAATTTAGAGGATGACAGGGCCAGCGTGGTATTCGTCCGGAAACAATGCGCCGCTGCGCGCCTGCTGTACCAGGCGGTAGATATCCGCCGCGCGGATTTCGGCGGAGAAGGCATCTGCCGGAGCATCCGCCAGCTTGGTAACAACAGGTAGCTGCGCGTGATCTTTCAGAGCCCGCAGCAGAGGGCTTCCTTTGCGGAAGCCGAGCAGCCGGAGCGCTGTCGGTTCTTTCCTGGCCTCTTCTCTGGTCAGTCCTGTCAGAATGTGAATCAGAGCGCGCTGGATATGGGTTCTGGTTCGGTTTCGGCTTGCGAGAGTCTGAACCAGGGTGTCCCAGCGGTCGATTCCCTGGTAGCCGCGGTGAATCCGGGCAGCAAGTTCCGGTGACACATCGAAATATGTGGTAAGCTCTTCCGTGGACAGTATACGGAGACGATATAAAAGCAGCAGCATAAGGTCGTCCGCGAGAAGCGGCGTCGTGAGTTCCTTTCGTACAAAATCGGGAAGGTAGCCGGTCATCCGGTCCAGACTGCCGGCCGCCGCCGCCTCCCGAATGGAGCTGGCGGACTGGTGATAACCGATCCCTCTGCGGACCAGCCCGTGGGGACGGATCGGAGAGCCGGTCTGTATCAGTGCTTTCTGGTATTCGATTCCGAGAATATTGTTGGGAAGATCGAGAATCCTGCCGAAGTCGGGCAGGATTTTTTGTATGGCCAGACTTCGCGCTGCCGGGTAGGAGAGACCGCTGCGCAGATTCTCCAGGAGCGTCGCGCGAAAACTGTCCGGTTCTTCAGACAACAAGCGGACGATCGGAGTCAGCAACTCCGGCGGATCGCACTCGCAGCCATATACGAGATCTGTCACGCAGCCGCAGGCATTTAATGTTTGTACGGCGCCGGAGGCAAAGTATTCCGCGCTCCCGGTCGCGGCGGCCAGCGGCAACTCGATTACGGCGTCCGCACCGGCGGTCAGCGCCATGCGCGTGCGGCTGTATTTGTCAGTGATGGCAGGAAGACCGCGCTGCACGAAATCGCCGCTCATCACGACAAGGATGGCGTCAGCGCCGGTAAGGCGGCGCGCTTCGTCCATATGATACTGATGGCCGCTGTGGAATGGGTTATATTCTGTAATAAGGCCGGTTACTTTCAAGGAAAAGCTCCTTTCTAAAAAACGTAGAGACATTTATACAATCCGCGAAATCGCAGATCATAACGAGTATAAACCATTTGACCGATACAGGCAAGTGGGAGGAAGCTCTTGCCGGATCCGTGTGCGGTGTGGTATAGTTACAGTCACAGTGATTTTAACACACAGGAGGATGTTATGAGCGAACAGAGAAGAACGGGAATCATTCTCGGAGAATATAAGGGACTTCAGGTGCCGGGATTTGACCGCGCCATTACGGATGAGGATGTGATGGAGAGTCTGCGCCGCCTGCAGGCACAGAATGTATATCACCAGGAAGTGGAAGGCCGCCCGGTGCAGAACGGTGATATCGCCACGATTGACTATGAAGGCTTCTATAAGGGCAAGCCCTTCCAGGGCGGAAAGGGAAGCGAATATCCGCTGGAGATCGGCTCCGGAAGCTTTATTCCCGGATTTGAAGAGCAGATCATCGGTCATATGCCCGGCGAGGAATTTGATATCGAAGTAATGTTCCCGGAGCAGTATCACAGTGCGGATCTGGCCGGAAAGCCTGCCGTGTTCCGCATTTATCTGCATAAGACAGAGGAGAAGATCGTGCCGGAGCTGAATGATGCGTTTGCGGCTGCTGTCTCTGAGTACAATACGCTGGCGGAGTATAAGGAGTACCTGCGTGAGCTGGAAGTTCAGCGCAGAGAGCAGGCGGCGAAGAACGCGGCCATGGAGCAGGCGCTGCAGAAAGCGATTGCCAACGCACAGATGGAAGAGTATGCAGCGACGGAAGAATATGAAGCGTTGGTGCGGGATGCGGAAGACCAGCTGATCGGCCGTTTCGAGCAGGATCTTCAGGCACAGGGCATCACGATGGATCAGTATCTATCTATGACTCAGGAGACTATGGAGGGGCTTCATCGCCAGGTGCATCCCAGCGCTGAGCAGAAGGTGCAGGCGGAGCTTGTACTGGAAGCAGTGGCAGAGACAGAAGGCCTTGACGTTACGGAGGAAGAGGTGGAGATTGCAGTTGCGCAGCTGGCAGCGCAGTACCAGGTGAATCTCGCGGCGATGAAGAACGCGCTGGACATGGACGCACTGCGTCAGAATCTGCGCATCAACAAGGCGGCGTCCCTAATCGCGGACAGCGCAGTGGAGATTTTTTAGTTTGGCAGGTGAAGAACGATAAGAAATCGGACAAAAGGGGAGCATATGCAGTCAGAGAGACGGAAGAATAAAGGCGATGAATCGGTATGCAGAGTCCTGAACGAAGAGGAGATGTGCAGAATTTACCACGAGTATCTGCCGCGCGATTTCGCGGCAGATGAGATCAAGCCGCTGGTGTTGATGCTGGATATGCTGCACAACGGAACCTATGAGCCTCTGGGGCTTTACCTGGAGGGGCAGTTGTGCGGCTACGCATTCTTTATCCGGAAGGAAGACTGGCTGCTGTTAGATTATTATGTAATTTTACCGGAATGGAGAAATCAGGGCATCGGAGGGATCTTTCTGAAGAAATTCAAGGAATTTTTCAGGGACTGTGCCGGAATCCTTCTGGAGGTGGAGCGTCCGGAGATGGCGGAGGATGAGCAGGAGCGGACGATTCGAGTTCACCGCATCCGCTTCTATCAGCGAAATGGTGTGCAGCTGACCGGGCTGAAGGTTCGCCTGTTCGGCGTTCCGTTCTATATCATGGTGATGCCTCTGCTGGAGAATCCGAAGGAAGCGCTATGGAAAGAGGAGTTGGATCTGTTGTATCATGCCATGCTTCCAGGAGCTCTTTATCGCGAAAATGTGGAGTGGGATTGTTAAAAGTGATAGAAAAGCGCTCCAGGAAAGGGAATCTATTGACAAAAAGTAAAGCAAGCTGTTAAAATATATCATCATAAACGTTCCGGACAGCGGCTGCGCAGCAGAATATGGTGCACAGATAAGGGCCGGACATAGTTAAGACAGCGGCTGTCTTGGGAGGTACTGTATGAAATTTACGAAAATGCATGGAATCGGTAACGATTATGTCTATGTAAACTGCTTCGAGGAAGAGCTGGCAATGGATCCCGGCCGTCTGGCGGAGCTTGTCAGTGATCGTCACTGCGGGATCGGTTCCGACGGGCTGATACTGATCAAACCTTCAGCGGTAGCTGATTTTTGCATGGATATGTATAATTCGGACGGTTCCCGCGGCGCGATGTGCGGCAACGGCATCCGCTGTGTGGCAAAGTATGTATATGATCATGGCATGACGAATATGACAACCATCCGAATCGAGACACTTTCCGGCATCAAGACGATCGATCTGACCGTGAAGGACGGCAAGGTGCGCCTGGCGAATGTTGATATGGGTATGCCCGTCCTGCTGAGTCAGGGAGTGAACCGGGAGCTGACGCCCGAAGTGAGGAAGGAGATCGCGGACTCTGAGATCTGGGAAGTTCTGGATGTACAGGATAAGGAGATGTCGATGATCCATATCTCCATGGGAAATCCGCATGCGGTTTTCTTCGTGGACGACGTGGACAATATCGAGATCGAGAAGATCGGCCCGGCCATCGAGACGCATCCACGTTTCCCTGACCGTACGAACGTGGAATTTGTACAGATCGTAGATGAGAGCCATGTGAAGATGCGCGTATGGGAGCGCGGAGCCGGTGAGACCATGGCTTGCGGAACCGGCGCATGCGCGGTTGCGGTTGCCTGCCGTCTGGCGGGATACAGCCAGGATAAGGTGGATGTGCGCCTGCTGGGCGGTACGCTGACCATCTTCTGGAATCCGGATAACGGGCATGTGGAGATGTGCGGCCCCGCAACAGAAGTGTTCACCGGAGAGTTCAACGTGTAACAATCTGGTGTTTGGTCGAATTCCCATTGCTGGATGATTTTATTGGCACAGAAAGAAAAGAAGGATAAAAAATAAAGATGAATACAGAACAGAGCGATTGCCTGGAGAAGTTTCTTGTGGGCGGTGGCTCTGTTTTTTTATTTTAGACACTTATGCAGCTTTTGTTGGTAAACGAAAAAAATACTTACAAAATTCATAAAAATAATTGACAAAAAAACAAAGCCTGTGTATGATGAAACTATAGTCTCGAGATTATAATCCGATTAAAAAGGTAGCTAAAGTATAATATACTTTACCGAGTTACCTTTTATCTTTATACCCTTTATACAAGGTGCAACGCTTCAAAGTATGAATCAGCTGCTTTGAAAATCGTTCCCTACAAAAAGAGAAGGAGAGCGGGTATGAGTAAAGAAGGAAGAAAGCATCGAGACTATTGAAAACGGCTGATCGCGGCGGCATTGTGTGCTTCTATCACGGTAACGACCGTCTTCCCGAATAATGGAGTTGCTTTTGCAGCCAGTCTGGAGGACGCGGTAGCCACAGAAGAAACGAGAGCCGCAAATGAATATGCAGAGGCAACAAACGAAAACCGGGCGACAGCGGAGACTGCGTCCGCAGAGGAAGACGAGATTGAAATTGAGCGTGAAGAAGTAATGGAAGGCTCAGATTCTATGGATTTTACCGGCGGTGAAGGCGGCGTTTCGTTAGTAGATGAAGCAGATCCCAATATTGAGCCGTATGCCACCGCGGATGAATTCGGTGAAATTGTAGCGGATGTAAAAGAAGAGGCAGCGATTGTTGCGGAAGACATCAGCAAGCGTGATCAGTATCAAAAAGAATTTAAACTCGAGGACAATGCTCGTCTGCTGGTTGTTTATCCGGAAGCAGTTCATTATGAAAAGAATGGCGAATGGGAAGACATTGATAACACTCTGATTGCATCGCAGTCCATGAATGGAAAGTCTGTGCTTATCAATCAGGCAAACGTAGTAGATATGGAGCTTCCGCAGATATTTTCTGCCAATCAGCCGATTTCATTAAAGTATAAGGATTATGAGATTTCCTTTGCGCTGGAAGGCGCGGCTTCAGCGGTTGTTGATGAAAAGAAAACTGTAGTGGAAGATGGTTCTGCAGCCGTAGAGAGTAGAGTAGAGTCTTCTACTGCTTCCGGGACAGAGAGCAATACAGCGCCTTCAACAGCTTTCGAGCCAGAAAGTAGTGAGCTGCCAGAAGCAGCAAGTGAAGACAATTTAACAGATGAAGACATTTCTGTGGAAGAGTCATTGGAAGGATTTGATTTAGAAGGATTCGAATCGAAAAGTGAAGATGCCGCTGTTCAGTGCAGAATCATAAGATCAGTAAGAATCAAATGACAAACAAGAGCTGTAGCCTGCGGTAGTTTACTCCATAGGGCATGTTCCTGCGTGAAAGCTTTGCAAGCAATAAAATAACTATATCGGCAGGCAAAAAGCCTTGCGTAAACGTAGTATAGGTTTTTGAAGTTTGTGGAAACCACTAGGCTAACTGGTGGTTTCCGCAAACAAAAGTGTTGAGAAAAAATATTATGAAACAAGTGTAGACATTCTTTGATAATGTGCGGTGAGGTAAATATGAAAAATATTATAAATACAATCCTATCTGGTATATATATTATCGTTGTTCCATTTACTATATTTTATTTAATAGTAGATATACGTAAACGGTAAATAGGATGTACCTGGACAAATTCCGCTATCTGTGAGAGAATACTCGTAGAAATGCAGGAAGAAGCT
>JAJEQR010000071.1 GCA_020687485.1 Hominifimenecus microfluidus
GCAATCTGCGACGACGGCCGCTTCCCGATGACTCCTCAGCGTATCCTGAGAGACGTTAAGGCTCTCGTTCCGGAAGATGCTCTGATCTTCACCGATGTAGGCTGGAACAAGAATGGTGTTGCACAGCAGTACGACATCAACGTACCCGGCGCTATCAACCATCCTTCGGGACTGGCTACCATGGGCTTCGGTGCAGGCGCAATCCTTGGCGCGAAGCTGGCAGCTCCGGATCGTGTAGTACTGACTCTGACCGGCGACGGCGGCTTCGGTGCAGCGAACCCCTGCGTAATGGCTACCGCTAAGGAGCAGGGTATCCCGGTAATCTGGATCGTTATGAACAACAGCGCATTCGGAACCATCGCAGGTCTGGAAGGTCTGCATTACACGAATGAGAGAGAGCACTGCCGTCAGCATCTTGGTACGGAGTTCAAGATCCGTCCGGCAGAAATGGGCAACACCATGGGCGGCGAAGGTATGTTCCAGGAGAGATGGGAATCCTACAGCCCTGACTGGGCAGCAATTGCTCGCGGTTACGGTATCAAGGCACGCAAGATTGCCAGCGCGGATGAGTTTGCAGAAGCTCTGAAGGAAGCTCTGGAATGCGGCGAGCCTTACCTGATCGATGCTCCGATGGAGAACATCGCAGTTCCCACCCCCGGTGTATGGAACATCAACGATATCTACACTCACAAGGATAATGTTGATATCTGCAACGGTCGTCTGAAGTTTGCAGACGAGATGGGCGGCGTAGAAGCTACCGTTGTTCGTTCTCAGGCTGAGTAATTATTATAATTGAAATAAAAGACGAAGAAGATGCCTGTGAGTGTGCCCAGGGCACCGTGGTACCTTTGGATATGTACAGACAATAAATTCAGGGGTGGGGTATCCGTACCCCACCCTTTTACTATGAAAAACGGAGATTAATTAATCATGGCATTAGATCTTGTAAAAAATGTTAGAATCTGCGAAGTTGGCATGAGAGACGGTCTGCAGAATGAGAAGGCGATTACTTTCGATGCAAACGGCATTCCCATGCGTGACAAGAGCGGCGCTTTCATCTATCGTGATATGGTAGATGAGAACGGCAATCCCGTACTGAGCAAGAGCGGTAAGCACGTAAAGGCTCCTTTTGTACTTTCCGTAGAGAACAAGGTAGAGCTGCTGAAGAAGATGATCGCAGCTGGCTTCAAGGTAATTGAAGTTGGTTCTTTCGTTCATCCTGTAAAGGTTCCTCAGATGGCGAACACCGATGAAGTATTCAAGGCAATCCTGGCAGAAGGCGTACCGGAAGATGTAGAGCTTCGTGCTCTGATTCCCAACGCAAGAGGCGTAGATCGCGCAGTTGCATGTGGCTGTAAGAAGGTTAAGTTGAATGTATCCGCAAGTAAGGGTCACAATATTGCCAACCTGAACTGCACGCCCGCTGAGAGCGTAGCAAAGTTCAAGGAGTGCGTAGAGAAGGCTCAGGCGAACGGCATCGGCATTTCCGGTTCCATTTCTATGGCATTTGGTTCTCCCTGGGATTACAACGGCGTACCGATCGACGATGTAAAGGAGATCGTAGAAGCTTACATGAACGTAGGCATCACCGAGATCTCCCTGTCCGATGCTTCCGGTATGGCTTACCCGACGCAGGTATACGATATCTGCACCGAGATGAAGAAGTGCTATCCGGAGAACAACTGGTGGCTGCACTTCCACAACACCCGTGGTCTGGCAATCGCTAACATCTTCGCAGGTATGCAGGCTGGTTTCTATCAGTTCGATGCTTCCTTCGCAGGCGTAGGCGGCTGCAACTTCATCCCGAACGCTACCGGCAACGTAGCTACCGAGGATGTTGTACATGCAATGAGCCAGATGGGTATCGAGACCGGCATTGATCTGGATCAGTGTATCGCGATCTCCAAGAGAGTCGTAGAGATGCTGCAGCATGATACCGACAGCTACATCCTGAAGGCAGGTGCTTCCAAAGATCTGCGTCTGGAGCTTCCGAAGAGCCAGGGCTAAAAAATTTTGCCAAATCCGGTTGACTTTTTGAATTAAGTTTATTATATTATATAATATAAAAATGTGGCGGACAATCCGTTGCAAATATAAAATACACATGTACATGTGTGGAAAGAGGACAATTATGGCAGACACGAAATTAATCGCATTGTTAGGTACCCCTCTGGGACAGTCTTTCTCCCCCAGAATGCAGAACGAAGCTTACAAGGCTATCAACTTTGATGGTCATTACTTCCCTCTGGAGACCAACAATGAGCTGATCGGCAACAATATTGCCAATATCAAGAAAGATAACAGCTATGCTGGTTTTGCCGTAACCAAACCCAACAAGGAATTCGCTGTTCAGTTCATGGATGAGATGGATCCCCTGGCTGAGAAGATGGGTACCATCAACACCGTAGTTCGCAACGCTGACGGTACCTGCAAGGGTTACAACACCGATGGCTTTGGCGCTACCAAGTCCATGGAGCTGGAAGGCATCAAGTTCGAAGAGAGCACTTTCTTCGTATGGGGCGCAGGCGGCACCGGTAAGTCCGTTTGCTTTACCATGGCTGATATGGGCGCTAAGAAGATGTACATCAGCTCTCGTTCCGAGAAGTGCGAGATCCTGGCTAAGGATCTGAACGAGAAGTTCGGCAGAGAGGTTGCTGTAGCTATCCGTACTGCTGATCAGGAAGCAGTTATCAAGGCTGTAGAAGAGTCCGACGTTCTGGTTAACCTGTCCGGTCTGGGCATGAGAGGCCATGAGGACGAGACCGTTATTGACAAGAAGTACATCAAGTCCAACCAGGTTTGCTTCGATGCTACCTACAACCCTCTGAAGACCCGTTTCCTGCAGGAAGCTGAGGAGCAGGGTTGCAAGATCATCAATGGTCTGGGCATGGTTATTTACCAGGGTGCTCGTCAGATCGAACTGTGGACCGGTAAGGAAGCTCCGGTTGAGCAGATGTTCAAGACCATCGACGACATCACCAACGGCAGATAGTTTGTGTGCGTAACTTCGTACATATGTTATAAAGAAGGAGCTGCCGCTTGCGGCAGCTCCTTTCTTAAACCTTTCATCAACATGGCATGAATAGTGGCAAGAATTGAGGCAAAGAATGGAAAAGCAGAATTCACCGACACGTTCCGTAGAGCGCGCCCTGGAGATCCTGGAGTGCTTTCTGGATAAAGAGGAAATGATATTGCTGGAGATCGCTGAGCGTACGGGGCTTTCATCGAGTACCGCACTTCGCATCCTTACGGCACTGCAGGAACATGATTTTGTGGTGAAGAACCCGCAGAACAAGCGCTATCATCTGGGGACGAAGCTAGTGTGGCTGGCGGATATGGTTCCCAGTAAGTCCTACGATGAGCTGAAGCGGATTGCGGTGCCTCATATGCGGGTACTGAATCAGAAGTATAATGAAGATGTACGTCTCTTTGTTCCTGACGGATGTTCGAAGCTCTGTGTGGAATCCGTGGAATCAGAACGTGAGCTGAGGCAGGTGGTGAAGGTGGGAACCCGTCATGATCTGCAGCGGGGAGCTGCCGGAAAGGTGATCTTGTCCTTTATGACGCCGGCTGAGCGTATAAAGGTGGGATGCGGCGAAGAGCAGGACTGTACCCTGTATGATAAGATTCGTGAAAGTGGAGTTGCCATTAGCGATGGCGAGCGTGAGGATGGACTGTTCGGAATTGCGGTTCCGATTCTGGATCGTGATGGAAATCTGGTAGCGGCGATCTCAATCTCAGGCCCTACGGCGCGTTTCGCCAATGACACACTGGAAGAGAAGAAGCAGGCGATTCTTGAGATGGGAAGAAGAGTTTCCCACGATTGGCAAAATCGTCCGGAGGTGTGATATGGATTTTTTTGAATTTAAGCAGTGGTTGAAAAAGCATGATCTGACTTTTGAGCTGGAGGGCTGGTCCGGATGTATCAAGGATACGATCATTGTTAAGAGAGACGGGAAGACAATCTATACCGGAGACTATGATCGCTATGTAGATTACAACGATGCTGTAAAGGCGATTGAGAACGGGGATCCGGGAGATTTCTAATCAGAAGAACGAAGAGCAACTTGTAGAAGTTGGGGACATCTGCGGGATGTTTGAATCATAAAGAGCAAAGCTTTTCGGAGGGGCCGGATAAGCGGCAAGGAGAATAACAGTTATGAAGAAAGTGTTTGTAGCGGGACGGCGGTTTGATAAGATGAAGAATGTCTGTGTACTGGCGAATTCCGCCGTTGTATTCAGTTTCTATTTTATTTACCGGTATCTTTTTGAGCCATCCTACCCGGATTTTGTTGGTGCTCCCCTGGTAGCGATCTTTCTGTTGATTGAGGCAGTGATTATTGTACTGACCAACAAGGTTGGAGCTAAGATTAAGGCCAAGATCCGCTATGAGATCAAGCCGGAATACCTGGAGATGTCAACCGGTAAGACGGTGCAGCGTTTCCCCTGGGCGAATTTTACGGAAGCGAAGTTTAACCCATACCGGATGCGCGATGTCTTCGCAGTATCCTTCGTCGTGGGCGGTCAGGAGCTTGTGATCAATCAGTATGTGGAAGATATCTACGAGCTGGTGCATCAGATCCTGAAGCATACGGATATGAAGAAGATTGATCCGGAAGTAATTAACAGAGCGAATACTCTTCGATAAACTGATTCTCCGCAGAAATGCGGAGAGTTTTTTGTATAAAAGGATTTACCCGGGTACAATTTATGTAACTTTAGGGAAAACACAGCACCAACAAAGTTTTGCAGGGTAAAAAGAAAGATTTACCTCGACTTATAATTATGAATAATTGAGTTTCCTATAAATCCATGTTATAATAACAATGTTTTGCAATTTGCATATAGAGGAGAGAGAAAGGAGACTCTAACATGTCACAGAATGTACAGGAGCGTAACACTGCTCTTACAAAAAAGCGCTGGTTGGTACTGGCGGCCAGTTGCCTGATTAACCTCTGCATCGGCGCCATGTACGCCTGGAGCGTATTCGCAGCCCCCATGGCAGAGGAACTGAGCCAGCTGAACGGTGTAACCCTTACCGCAGCCAGCCTGTCAATCGTATTTTCCATAGGCAATGGCGATGGTTTTATTACCATGATTGCCGGCGGCTTCATTACCGAAAAGCTCGGCCCGAAATGGGTTATCTTCGCCGGCGGCGTACTGTTCGGCCTCGGCTTTATCGTCTGCGGTCTGGCACAGAACACAGGCATGCTGATCGTAGGCTTCGGCCTGCTCTGCGGTCTTGCCATGGGTCTTGCTTACGGACAGACCATCAGCAACTCCGTAAAGTTTTTCCCGGATAAGGCAGGACTTGTTGGCGGTATCGCCACAGCTTCCTACGGAATCTCTTCCGTCATCGTTCCGCCGGTCGGCAACATGCTGATCAGTCAGTTCGGTGTGCGTAAAGCCTTTATCTTTATCGGTATCTTTATCGTTATTGTCGTTGGCATCTGCTCGCAGTTCATTGTAAAGTGCCCGGCAGACTTCGTACCGGACGGATGGAATCCTCCGGCAGCGAAGAGTGGCGCAACCGGCGCGGCCGACAAGAACTGGAAGGAAATGCTGGCGACCCCGATCTTCTATGTTATGATCGTAATGTTGTTTCTTGGTGCAGTCTTTGGCATGATGGCGATTTCCCAGGCATCTAACATCGCACAGAGTATGGTCGGCATGACTCCGGCGGCTGCAGCGATTGTTGTATCCGTACTGGCACTGTTCAATACCTTCGGCCGTATCCTTTGTGGCTATATTTCTGACCGTATCGGCCGGATCAATACGCTGACCGGCGTACTCTGCCTGGCGATTGCTGCTCTTGGCATGCTGTACTTCAGCGAAGGCTCTGTGGTTCTGTTCTATATCGGAATCTGCATGATCGGCGTATGCTTCGGTGCGTTCATGGGCGTATACCCCGGTTTCACTGCCGGTCAGTTCGGCTCCAGAAATTCCAGCATCAACTATGCAATCATGTTTATCGGCTTCTCTGCAGCTGGTATCGCAGGTCCGATGATCGTCAGCAAGATGCTGGCGGCAACCGGAAGCTATCGCCCGGCGTTCCTGCTAGCCATGGTTATGGCGGTGTGCGGTCTGGTACTTTCTTTTGTATATCGCGCGATGGCGAAGAAAAACGCTTAATAAACGGTAACCGCTCAAATTGTTCAGATCTTAAGGAGGCGTAATTATGCGAGAGACAACTGTTGAGAATGGAAAGGTGAGAGGCATCCCCTGCGGATGGCCCAGCATCACTGCTTATTATGGCATCCCGTATGCGGCTCCACCTGTCGGCGAGCTACGCTGGAAGGCGCCGCAGCCGGCAGCAGACTGGGAAGGCGTGCGCGACTGTGCGCGTGCATCCGCAAAGTGCCCGCAGCTGGGTGTAGCCAGTCCTTTCTTTATTCGCGAGTTTTACCCGTGTGAGGAGGAGATGAGTGAGGATTGCCTGTATCTGAATGTGTGGACGCCGGCGCAGAGCACAGATGAGAAGCTTCCGGTCATTTTCTGGATACACGGCGGCGCTTTCATGACCGGCTATGGTCATTCCGCGCACTTTGACGGCGAACATTTCGCCCGTCAGGGAGTAATTCTGGTGACCATCAATTACCGTCTGAATATCTTCGGCTGGATGGTATCGAAGGAGCTGGATGCGGAGAATGAAAAGGGAATCTCCGGCAATTACGGTCTGCTGGATCAGATCGCGGCTCTGAAGTGGGTCAGACGCAATATCGCTTCCTTCGGCGGCGATCCGGAGAATATCACGATTGCCGGTCAGTCTGCCGGAGCTGCCTGTGTGCAGGCACTGGTATGCTCCCCGCTTACGAAAGGACTTTACGCGAAAGCGATCATGCAGAGCGGAGGCGGTCCCTCCCCCTTCCCGGATATGGTATTCCCCACACTGGAAGAAGCCGAGAAGGAGACGGATATTACAGCGCTTGGAGTAAAGAATCTGGCGGAGGCGCGGGCACTGTCCGGAGCAGAGCTTCTTGACCGTTGGAAGAAGACGATGCCCCGGCCGGTGCTGCAGCGCTATCCGGTGGTGGACGGATATGTTCTGACGAACGGTGTGGCAGAGACGATCACAGCCGGAGATACACCGGAAGTTCCGATTCTGATCGGCTATACTGCCAGGGAAGGTCTGGCCTTCGCCCGCGACCGGAAGAACCTGGAGGAGATCATGCACAGAACGCTCGGTGAGAAGGCGGATGGCTATCTGTCTCTCTGTCCGCAGGACGGACCGGAGTTTGAGCAATATAAGACTGATATGGCGACGGAGCTTCTTCAGAGCGCGGCGCAGGCGCTGGCGCTCATCCGTGAACAGCAGCAAAAGGGAGAGACCTATGTGTATTGCCTGGATCGTAATCTACCCGGCGACGATAAAGGGCCGTTCCATGCAGCGGATCTCTGGTATGTCTTCCGGACGTTGCTGCGCAGCTGGAGACCCTGGGAGGCGGAGGATCATATGCTGGCATATGCCTGCAATACCTACTGGGCGAATTTCGCAAAGTACGGCACGCCGAATGGCGATCGCAAGCCGGAGCTGCCCGCGTGGACGCCGTATACGGCGGAGCACCCACAGACGATGCGCCTGGGCGATACCTGTGAGATGATCGTCCGCGAGAGCAACGCAAGAGTACAGAGACGCCAGGAAGATATCATGTAAGCATTTCGTATAAGCGGAATCGGGAGTCCATAGAATCGCTACAAATAAATATAAGAATAAGAACAAGACCTTCGGGAGAAAATAATATTACTGCAAAGAAATATTATCGTAACTATTCGGAGGTCTTTTATTATGTCAGAAAACACAGAGAATACAGAAAGCACATTAAAATCACAAATGCTATCCTGCGAATCGAAAACCTCGGATCAATCCGCGCATAAGCCGGTAAAGGTCGTGGTCGCCCTGGGTGGGAACGCTCTGGAAGAAAAGGGAAAGGAATCCACGGCGGAGAATCAGCGTAACACAGTCAGCCGAACCTGTCGTCTGCTTGCAAAGCTCAGCGCGGCGGGATATGAGATTGCGATCGTACATGGGAACGGGCCGCAGGTCGGGCGCATACTCCTTGCTTCGGAGACGGCGCATAATGTAACGCCTGCCATGCCCTTTGACGTATGCGGCGCCATGAGTCAGGGCTACATCGGGTATCATATCCAGCAGGCGATGCGAGAAGCGCTGCAGCAGGAAGGAAGAAGCAACATCCCGGTGGTATCGCTAGTGACGCAGGTGTTGGTTGATCCGGATGATCCGGCTTTTCAGCGGCCGGAGAAGCCGATCGGAATCTTCTATACAAAAGAAGAGGCGGAAGTACTGAAGAAAGAAAAGGGATATACGATGCGGGAAGATGCCGGAAGAGGCTGGCGCAGAGTTGTAGCGTCGCCGAAACCGGTGGAGATCGTGGAATTTGAGACGCTGAAGCGCCTGTGGGATTCTACCATCGTGATTCTTTGCGGAGGCGGCGGGATCCCTGTCGTGCGTAAAGCAGACGGGAGCTTGCAGGGCGTACCGGCGGTCATTGACAAGGATCTGGCGGCCGCAAAAGTAGCGGAAGAAATCGGAGCGGATATCCTGCTGATTCTGACGGAGGTGGATCAGGTCGCCGTGAACTTCGGCAGGCCAGATCAGCAGGATCTTGGAAGCATGACCTGTGAGGAGGCAGAAATCTATATTGATGAGGGACACTTTGCGCCAGGCAGCATGCTTCCCAAGGTACAGGCAGCTGTACAATTCACCCGTTCGGGCGAAGGTCGCCATGCAGTCATCACATCACTGGCACAGGCCGTCGATGCGCTGCAGGGGACGGCCGGGACGAGAATCCTTTCCGCAGAGTAATGGGGACGGCCGGAAGAACAGAAAAGAAAGCGACAAATCGTAAAAGAAACAGAAACAACAGGAAGAAAAAGAAGAAAGAAGAAAAATCGGAAAAAGAAAATGCCTGTAAATTGAAAAAAAGAAAAATCAGAAAACAAAGAAGAAAAAGACAGAAAAGTAAGAACTTTCAGAACAATGCTATAAGATACAGGTGAATTACAATCATAACCTGATAACAGAAAGAAAAAAATGAATTGTGCAAAAAATAACAATAATAAAAAAGCCGTGCATTGTTTCCGGGGAAAAATATGGAAATATGCGCGGTTTTTCTATATTACGCGGGGACAATAAATAAATTGACAATTTAAAAACAATGCTTGTAAAAGTAAACTATATGTATTATGATGATTAAGATATAAAAGTTTGTGTTTCACTAAACTGGTAGGAGATAAAGGGACACAAGGAAAGGGGTAGAACATGAGTTCTGGAACAGGAACATTCCAAGGCGGTATTCATCCTTACGATGGAAAAGATCTTTCCAAGGATCTGCCGACCTTAACTGTGATGCCGAAGGGTGATCTGGTTTACCCGATGGCACAGCAGCATCTCGGAGCTCCGTCAAAGCCAATCGTAGCAGTAGGGGATAAGGTCCTGATGGGCCAGCGAATTGCGGAAGCGACCGGATTTATTTCCGCGCATATCTGCTGTTCGGTATCCGGTACCGTTAAGGCGATTGAGCCAAGAATGACGCCTTCGAGCGCCATGGTGGAGTCGATCATCATTGAGAATGATGGTCAGTATACGCCGGCACCGGGAGTAGGAGAGAAGAGAGATTACACGAAGATGACAAAGGAGGAGATCCGCGCGGCTGTTAAGGATGCGGGTGTTGTCGGCATGGGCGGCGCAGGATTCCCTACGCATGTCAAGATTACACCGAAGGACGACAGCAAGATCGACTTTATCATTGCAAACTGCGCAGAGTGTGAGCCTTATCTGACATCTGACTATCGTATGCTCCTCGAAGAGCCGGATCGCCTGATCGGTGGTCTGAAGGTTATTGTAAGCTTATTCCCGAATGCGGAAGGTATTATCGCCATCGAGGACAATAAGCCGGATGCGATCGCATTTATTCAGGAGAAGGTAAAGGATGAACCGAAGGTAAGAGTGCAGGTTCTGAAGACGAAGTACCCGCAGGGTTCCGAGCGTCAGCTGATCTATGCATGTACCGGACGCAAGATCAATTCCTCCATGCTGCCGGCAGACGCCGGATGTATCGTAGACAACTGCGATACCGTAATTTCGATTTACCGTGCAGTCTGTGAGTCCACACCGCTGATGCGCCGTGTTGTAACCGTGACCGGTGATGCGGTGAAGAAGCCCAGAAATCTGATCGTCCGCACCGGTACGCTCTACAGCGAGCTGCTGGAGTACGCGGAGGGCTTCAAGGACGGTGTTGATCCTGAGAAGATTCTTTCCGGTGGTCCCATGATGGGTATTGCCCTGACGTCACTGGATGTTCCGGTAACGAAGATCAGCTCCGCGCTGCTGTGCATGGAGAAGGATATGGTAGCTGCCAATCCCAGTACGCACTGTATCCGCTGCGGACGTTGCGTATCCGCATGTCCCAGCCGTCTGGTTCCTCAGAAGATGTATGAGTGCTCCAGCCGCGGCGACGATGACGGATTTGTGAAGCTGAATGGTATGGAATGCTTCGAGTGTGGGGCATGTACGTATGTATGCCCTGCCAAGCTGCGCCTGACCCAGTCCTTCAAGCAGACGCGTCAGAGTGTTGCTGCCGCACGCCGTAAGGCTGCCGCAGAGGCACAGGCGAAGAAAGCTGAGGAGGAAGCAAAGGCGAAAGCAGCCGAGGAAGCGAAGAAAGGAGGAAACAAACAGTGAGCAAGTTACTTCACGTTTCCACCAGCCCCCACGTACTGAGTAAGGACAGTACCCACAGTATCATGCTGGATGTGGTTCTGGCTCTGATTCCGGCCGCTGCCTGGGGCGTATATATGTTTGGTTATCGCGCGGCGATCATCTTGGCTCTGTCCATGATCTCTGCCGTTGCCTGCGAGTACATATGGCAGAAGTGTATGCACCTGCCGATTACGGTGAATGATTACAGTGCTCTGGTTACAGGCCTGCTTCTTGGCATGAACCTGCCGAGTACCGTTCCCTACTGGCTGCCTGTCGTAGGTTCCGCTTTCGCAATTATCATTGTAAAGCAGCTCTTCGGCGGTATTGGCCAGAACTTCATGAATCCGGCACTGGCAGGACGTTGCTTCCTGCTGATCGCGTTTGCCGGTCTGATGACGAATTTCCCCAGTGTGGATGCGGTATCCACCGCAACTCCTCTGGCAGTCCTGAAGAATGGCGGCACACAGAGCCTTTCTGATATGTTCTTCGGATTTACTTCCGGTACGATCGGTGAGGTATCCGCGCTGCTTCTGCTGGCAGGCGGCATCTACCTTCTGGTGAAGAAGGTAATCACCTGGGAGATCCCGGTGATCTACATTGGCGTATTCGCAGTCTTCATGATTCTCTTCGGTGGTCACGGTTTCGATGTGAACTATGTACTGTGCGAGATCTGCGGCGGCGGACTGATGCTGGGCGCGTTCTTCATGGCAACGGATTACGTATCCAGCCCGATTACCTTTAAGGGCCGCGTTGTATTCGCCGTATGCCTGGGTCTTCTGACCGGACTGATCCGTGTATTCAGCAAGTCGGCAGAGGGCGTCAGCTATGCGATCATTTTCTGCAACCTTCTGGTTCCGCTGATCGAGAAGGTTACGCTTCCCAAGGCTTTCGGAAGGGAGGGCAAATAAATGAAAGAGAATCGTATTGTTAAAAATGCTGTAATTCTTACGATCATGGCAGTCCTCTTAAGCGCAATCCTGGGCTTCACCAATCAGATCACCAAGGATAGGATTGCGGAGCAGGATGAGCTGAAGAAGCAGAAGGCATACACGGCAGTCTTCGAAGACGCAAGCTTCGAGGAGACGGATGAGCTTACCGCTCTGGCAGCTTCCAGCAAGGAAGATTTTGAGGCTGCCGGCTTCTCCGGTATCGTAGTAACCGAGGCGGTTGCTGCCATCCAGAATGGAGAGACGGCGGGCTATGTCCTGAATATCACGAATTCCAACGGTTACGGCGGCGATATCGTAACAGCAATCGGAATCACCGTGGACGGTAAGATGACCGGACTTTCCGTGATCTCCAACAGCGAGACTGCAGGTCTGGGTGCGAACTGCTCGAAGGAGAGCTTCACTGAGCAGTTCAAGACGATTGACTCTCCGGAGATTTCCTTTGTAAAGGGCGGCGGTGCCGATCATGTTACTCAGATTGACGCGATCAGCTCTGCAACCATTACGACGACCGCGGTGACCAACACGGTAAACGCGGCTCTGCATTTCGTCTATGACGAGATCGGTATTCAGTAAGGAGGGAGAGAGAAGATGAGCAAGAATAAGTATATATCTACATTAACGAATGGCCTCTTCAAGGAAAATCCCACCTTCGTTCTGATGCTCGGTATGTGTCCGACGCTGGCGGTTACCACATCGGCGATCAACGGCCTCGGTATGGGACTTTCCACGACAGTGGTACTGATGCTGTCCAACTTTTTCATTGGATGCTTGAGAAACGTGATTCCGGATAAGGTTCGTATCCCGGCCTACATCGTAATCATCGCTTCCTTCGTAACCGTGGTGGATTTGTTGCTTCAGGCATACATTCCGTCGCTGTACGAATCCCTGGGAATCTATATTCCTCTGATTGTTGTTAACTGTATTATTTTCGGCCGTGCCGAATCCTTCGCCGGCAAGAATCCAGGTCTGCTGTCTCTGTTCGATGGTATCGGTATGGGTCTTGGCTTCACCGGCGCCATCACGATCATCGGTCTGGTACGTGAGCTGCTTGGCGCAGGCACTTTCTTCGGTATCGAGGTTCTGACCAAGATCGGATACACACCGGCTTCCATCTTCATCATGGCTCCCGGCGCTTTCTTCGTACTGTCTGTCCTGACGGCTCTGCAAAATAAGCTCAAAGCTCCGAGCGCTACGAATGTAGAAGGCAGCGGCTGTGACCAGATCGCCTGCGGCGGCAACTGCAGCACCTGCGGAGGCAGCGTATTCGTATCCAACAAGGGTATGATCGAGAAGGCTAAGGCAGAAGCAGATGCGAAGGCAGCTGCGGAGAAGGCAGCGAAAGCGGCAGCAGCCAAGGCTGCCAAAGAAGCAGCATCTAAGGAAGAGGAGTAAGGAGGGAGAATCATGAATGTAGTAACTGAATTAATTCTGGTACTCATCAGTGCCGCCCTGGTCAACAATGTTATCCTCAGCCAGTTCCTTGGTCTGTGTCCGTTCCTGGGCGTATCGAAAAAAGTTGAGACGGCCGCCGGCATGGGCGTTGCGGTTATCTTTGTAATCACCATCGCTTCCGCTGTCTGCAGTGCCATCTATATGTTTATCTTAGATCCGCTGGATCTGACCTATCTGAATACCATCGTATTCATTCTGGTAATCGCAGCTCTGGTACAGCTGGTAGAAATGGTTCTGAAGAAGTCCATGCCTGCCCTGTACAAGGCACTCGGTGTATACCTGCCGCTGATTACCACGAACTGTGCCGTTCTCGGTGTTGCGCTGACGAACGTTCAGAAGTATGCGGACGGCAACCTGATGCTGTTCTCCATCTTTAACGGCGCAGGTACCGCAATCGGTTTTACGATCGCGATTGTACTTATGGCAAGCATCCGTGAACGTATCGAGCATAACGATGTTACGAAGTCTTTCCGTGGTCAGCCGATCGTGCTGGTAACTGCCGGTCTGATGGCGATCGCTTTCTGCGGTTTTGCCGGTATTATTTAAGGAGGGAAGAAGACCATGGATGTAAATGCAATTTTAATCGCCGTTCTTGTAGTCGGCGTACTGGGATTGATTATCGGTCTGCTTCTCGGTGTGGCCGGTAAGAAATTCGATGTGGAAGTAGATGACAGAGTCAGCCAGGTGCGTGAATATTTAGCAGGAAGTAACTGCGGCGGCTGTGGTTTCGCCGGATGTGATGCCTGTGCGGAAGCCATCGTAGCTGGTAAGGCGGCTCCGACCGCCTGCCCTTCCGTAAATGGAGAGGCAGCCAAAGCGATCGGTAAGATTCTCGGTGTGGAAGTAGAGGCGAGAGAGCCGAGAGTAGCTTTTGTTCGCTGTTCCGGTACCTGCGACAAGACGGCGATGAAGTCTCAGTACTTCGGTATGCACGACTGCCAGAAGGCAGCTCTGATCCCCGGCGGTACTGATAAGGCCTGCAGCAATGGCTGTATGGGCTTTGGCAGTTGTGTCAGTGTCTGCAAGTTCGATGCGATGCATATCGTAAACGGTGTTGCTGTTGTCGATAAGGATAAGTGCAGCGGCTGCAGCTGCTGCGTAGCGGCATGTCCGAAGCAGCTGATCACTCTGATCCCGAAGAAGGCAGAGCATCAGGTACAGTGCAGCAACAAGCAAAAGGGCAAGGATGTGAAGGCTGTCTGCTCCGCCGGCTGCATCGGATGCGGTATCTGTGCGAAACAGTGTGAGTTCGGCGCAATCACTGTGGAGAATAACCTGGCAGTGATCGATCCGGAAAAGTGTACGAATTGCGGCAAGTGCGCAGCCAAGTGCCCGGTTAAGGTTATCAGCTAATCCGAGACCTTACCATGTATGGAAAATATGTGCAGTAGGAGAAGTTCCGGTTCCTGAAAGGGAGCCGGAGCTTTTTTCGTACATCATCGGAAGTTGTCGGATCCTTGGAGGATAATCTGGATGTGTACAGGCGTGTTCCGGTTGTAATACAGGACGATTTCATGTATAATTATCTTTAAGCAAGAAAATTGACAAAACGGTACGATGCAGAGCCGAGAAAGTTAACAGAGGCTCGGATTCTTTACGAAATAAAAGGAAAACGCGGAGGCATTATGGAATATCATATTATCGTTATCAATATTTTTCTGATCTTTGCCCTGATCCTGGTGGGATTTGTCGCCGGAAAGGCGCACCTGGTATCGGAGCAGGCTTCGAAAGACTTATCCGCGATTCTGGTTGAGATCACGCTTCCTGCCAGTATATTTTCTTCTATGCTCCGGGAACTGGAGACGGATCTTCTGATCAATGCAGCGCTCTTGTTCTTTATTGGCTTCGCATGCCTGGCGCTAGAGTACGGGGCGGGACGCCTGCTAGTAAAATTTTTCCGCATAAGAAAAGAAAATCAGGGTCTCTTCCTATATAATAGTATGTTTACGAACGCAAGCTTCATGGGATTTCCGGTGGCGAATGCGATCTTTGGTTCGGTCGGCGTATTCCTGGCATCCATCGTGAATCTGTCCCTGACGATCACAACCTTCAGTTTCGGAATTGGGCTAGTAAGGGGCGATCAGGAGAGTAAAGAGAAGTTCAGTCTGCGAAAGAACGTATTTACGAATATCAATATTGCAATCATCTTGGGAATGATCTGTTTTCTGACTGGCTTCCGTTTTCCGGAGCCTGCGGAGAACTTTATCGCATACTTCGCAAATGTAACGACGCCGATGTCCATGCTGGTTGTAGGTCTGAACATGTCGAAGGGGCGTGCGCGCGACCTGATGACAGACCGGGACGCACATCTGCTTACGATAACCCGGCTGATTGTTATGCCGTTGTTACTGTTCGGCATCCTGAAGCTGCTTCCGTTGGGAGCATACCCGCTGGTGGCTCAGATGATCCTGGTCGTATTTGCCATGCCGGTTCCGGCACTGTGCCTGATTCTTTCGGAGAAATACGGAGGAAATACGCAGTTCGCGGTTACTACGATCTTTCAGACAACGCTGTTCAGCATTGTAACGATTCCGCTGTTGCTCTTACTGATCGTATAAACACCGAAAGCATTATGATATGATGTTGGGGTCAAAAGGTTTTTTGACCCCTTTGATACCAGATTGCTACGTGCTTTGCACTCCCGCAATCTTCA
>JAJEQR010000072.1 GCA_020687485.1 Hominifimenecus microfluidus
CGAGCAAGCAGGCAATAGACGCAATTCATCTCCCACCTTAGAGGTCGGAGTCTTCTTGCTGAAAGAGGATAAAATAACTGCCGCCGGAGTTGTAAGAAGTTGGGGGCAACAGAAAGACTAAAAAGAAAGTTGAATTCCGGTGAAGAAAAGCCGCCATTCAGCTTTCTTTTTTTAGTTATTCAACACAAACCCCCTATGTTTCTTTTGTGCTTGAAGAAGAATTTTACAAAGAAACAGGAGGATTTGTCGATTGAACACAAAAAAACGTCGCTGAATTTGTGGTCAACCACAATTGAATGCCACTGATTATTATTGGTATAATCACGCCAGAGGGGAAAGTTCTTAGTATTTAATGAACTTGTGTTACTGTTGACTATACAGAACGGTTATAAAGGGAGAATAATCGCTCTGTATTCAATTCGCAGCGTCGAATGAAAAAACAGGAGGAGACCAATGAAAAAATGTAGAAAAGGAAAGAAAGGCGTCTGTGCCGTATTGACAGCATCCATGATCGCAATGCTTTTGAGCGGATGCGGAGGAGGGAACACAACAGGTGAAACCCAGGCAGCAGGCACGACAGCAACCGGAAGCACTGCAGAGAGCTGTATCACCATTGGCGTATCCGGCACACCGGATCTGGATCCTGCGATTGCAGCTACAGGTTCCAGTCTGATCGCCGCTATCAACATGTATGATACTCTGGTACATCCCTCAGATACCGATGAAGGCGTAACCGGAAGAGTTGCTGACAGCTGGGAAGTCAGCGATGATGGACTTGTTTATACCTTCAATCTGAAAAAAGGCATTAAATTCCATAATGGAGAAGAACTGAAAGCATCTGATGTTGTATATTCCATGGATCGCCTTCTTACCATCGGTGAAGGCTATGCCTACATTTTTTCCGATTTCGTAGAACCCGGAACTACAGTGGCCAAGGATGACTACACAGTAGAATTCCATCTGAAACAGTCCTATGGTCCCTTCTTAAACGCATTGGTTCGTCTCTTTATTGTCAGCGAGAAGGAAGTTACCGAGAATACGGATGCTTCCGGCAGCTACGGAGAGCATGGTGATTACGGCAAGAACTACCTGGTAACTCATGATGCCGGATCTGGCGCTTACCAGGCCGTTGAACTGGTACAGCAGGATTATTTCTATGCTGAGAAGTATGATGACTGGTTCATGGGATGGGACAACGAATACGCACCCGGAGCATTCAAGCAGATGGCAATTACCGAAGCGACAACCGTTCGTACTATGGTAAATAACAAAGAACTGGATATCACCGACACCTGGCAGAGCCTGGAGACTCTGAACGCGCTGAGCCAGATAGACGGTGTGTCCATCGCAGAATACAGCAATGGCCTGGAATACAACATGTATATGAACAATCAGGCAGCGCCTCTGGATGACATTAATGTAAGACGTGCCCTTAACTGCCTGATCGATTATGATACGATCTGCAAAACCATTCTGGTGGATTCCACTCTGTCGGCAGGACCGACTCCCGCCGGTGTGACTGGCCATGTGGATACCGCACAATTCAAGTTTGATATTGAACAGGCGAAGACGTATCTGGCAGCATCCTCTTATGCGGATACCTACAAGGATTACCCGATTGAAATCGTAGTAAACTCCGATGTTGCCGACCTTGAGAAGATTGCGCTGATGGTACAGACGGCAGCTCAGCAGATTGGTATGACAATTACGATTTCCAAGGCACCCTGGGTATCTCTGATTGATAAGATGGGTTCCGTGGAGACGTCACCTCAGATTACGATCATCAACTCCGCACCGCCTTATGATGATGCCGGCGTATACCTGCAGAGCCGTTACTCCAACGCGACACAGGGAACCTGGGAGAATGGTGAATGGCTGTCGGATTCCACGATCAACGATATGATTGAAGACGCACTCGGAACCACGGATGTGGATGCCCGACTTCAGAAGTATGCGGATATTCAGAATTATATTGTGGATGAAGTTTGCCCCAGTGCATGGCTCTGTGATTTGACGGAGCGCTGTGCATACCAGAGCTCATATATCAAATGGCCGCTGATAGAGGAGGCGGATGGTGTTGGCCGGTGTGTTAACGGTTACAGCCAGGAATACTATAGGATGGAATACCATACCGAATTAAAGTAAAAGATAACGTTATCATATGCTCTTCATAGGCACGGAGGCGTCCTCTCTGCGACCTCCGTGCAACAAAAAGAGTATTGCAGAGAAAAAGAGGTGTTGAACTAAGTGGTTAAATACATAACAAAACGCCTGTTGATGGGAATTCTGGTTCTGCTGGGCACATCGATCCTGATTTTTACAATCGCCCGTGTAGTTCCCGGAGATGTAGCGACGATCGCACTGGGAAGCCGGGCAACGGAAGCGGCGAAGGAAGCACTGCGGCAGGAGATGAACCTGCATGATCCGCTTCCGCTCCAGTACATCAAATGGCTTGGAAATGTGCTTCAGGGTGATTTCGGCAATTCTTTTATCACAAAGCGAGCTGTTGTTATGGATATTGAGCAGTTCCTTCCCGCGACGCTGGAACTGGTTATCATCGCCGGAGTCTTTATAGTTATCGGAACTTTCGGACTGGGACTCCTGGCAGGCAAACATAAGAATACCTGGATTGACGGACTGATCCGTATCCTCTCTTATATCGGCGTAGCGCTTCCGGCTTTCGTTGTAGGAATTCTTCTGCTTCTTCTGTTCGGATACAAGCTGGAGGCAATTCCTGTGCTTGGACGGTTAAGTTCTTCGCTGACTCCACCGACAAATATTACCGGATTTTATGTGCTGGACGCTCTGCTTACCGGACAATTTGCTGTAGCGTGGGATGCATTTTTACATCTGCTGCTTCCGGCGCTGGCGCTGGCGATTGGTCCGATTGTACAGGATGCGCGTGTGCTTCGTTCTTCGCTGGTAGATAACTCCACCAAAGAGTACATGGCAGTATCGACCGGTTACGGACTTCCTCCGAACCTGCTGATTCGTAAATATCTGCTGAAGCCTTCAGCAACTTCAGCAATCACGATGATGGGCATGGACTTTGCCTCTCTTCTGGGAAATGCATTCCTGGTGGAGAAGATCTTTAACTGGCCCGGAATCTCACGGTATGGCATTAACGCCATGCTGAATAAGGATCTGAATGCGATCTGTGCAGTTGTAATGATTATTGGTATTACGTTCTTTTTTGTAAATATGATCGTAGACCTGATTGTAGCTGCGCTGGATCCCAGAATGAGAAAAGGAGGGAAAAAATGAGTACGAAAAAATCCTTTCTTTCTCCGTCAACGAAAGAAAATTTAAGAATCTACCGTTACAAATTCAGCAGAAATAAACTTTCGGTCTTCGGTCTGATTCTTGTCTGTATCTCGATTTTCTTCGCAATCTTTGCAGAAGTAATCGTTCCGTATCCGGAGAGCATCGGCAGTTTCGTGGACTACGCGAATGCCAGTCTGCCGCCCAGTGCCGAGCATTGGTTCGGAACGGATCAAGTCGGGCGTGATGTCTTCTCCCGCGTGATCTTCAGCTTCCGCGGCGCACTGATCATGAGCCTTGTGGTTCTTGTGATTTCCGTTCCGGTGGGAACGATCCTTGGTCTGATTGCCGGTTACTATCACGGTACGAAGATCGATGCAGTTATCATGAGAATCTCCGATGTATTCCTTTCGGTACCGTCCCTGATCCTGGCACTCTGTATAGCTTCGATTCTGGAGCCGAATATGATGAACTCGATGCTGGCGGTAACAATCATGTGGTGGCCCTGGTATACCAGACTGGTATATGGTCAGGCTTCCTCTATTTCCGAAGAATATTTTGTGAAGAATGCGGAGCTGATCGGAGCTTCCAAGGCGCATATTCTGTTTAAGGAAATTCTTCCGAACTGTCTGTCGCCGATTTTCACGAAGATGGCGTTGGATGTTGGCTGGGTTATCCTGATGGGTGCATCCTTAAGCTTTGTTGGTCTCGGCGAACAGCCTCCGACTCCGGCGTTTGGACAGATGATCTCCGATGGCGCATCTCTGATGCCGGATATCTGGTGGCTGACAATTTTCCCGGCTGCTGGTATTGCTTTCATGATTCTTGGATTTAACTTCCTGGGCGATGGTATTCGCGACATGTTTGATAAGGGAGGGCATTGATATGGCAGAAAAAATCCTGAATATCGAAGACCTTTCGATCTGGTATCGTACATACCGCGGTTATTCACAGGTTGTAGATCATATTCATCTGCATGTGGATAAAGGAGAGAAAATCGGCCTGGTCGGTGAATCCGGCTGCGGAAAAACAACAACCATGAAGACCGTCATGGGCGTCCTTGGAAAGGATCTAATTCATATACCGAACGGAACGATTGATTTTCGGGGCAAAAATGTGCTTACGATGAAGCAGTCGGATCTGCTGGAACTGAGAAGAAGCGGGGTCTCCATGATCTCCCAGTCTCCGATGTCTGCGCTGAATCCGGTATTCACGATCGGTCAGCAGTTGATGGATATTCTGAAATATTCCGGTAAATACAATCCCCGGGATAAGGAAGCCCTGAAGAACGCAGCGCATGAGGCATTAACCAGTGTCATGCTGTCCGATCCGGATCGTATTATGGCAAGTTATCCACATCAGCTGTCCGGCGGTATGCGCCAGAGAGTCTGCATTGCCTCCGCTCTGATTACACCGAAGGATCTGCTGATTGCGGATGAACCCTGTACGGCGCTGGATGTAACGATCCAGGATCAGATTCATCACCTGCTCCGGGAGCTGGTGGAGGAGAAAAAGCGCTCTCTGATTATGATTACACACTCTCTTGGCGTGGCCAGAGAGCTGGTAGACCGGATCTATATTATGTACGGTGGTAATATCGTAGAGAGCTGCCGCACGGAAGATCTGTTCACCAGTCCTTCCCACCCGTATACACAGGGATTGCTATCCTGTGTGCCCCGGCTTTCGGGCGGCGGACTCTCCGCCGGTATCTACGGATACGTTCCGGATTATGTAAATCCGCCGAAGGGCTGCCGTTTCTGCCCTCGCTGTCCTTATGCGAAGAAGATCTGTGAGACAGAGAAGCCTCCGATGACCGAAATCGCGCCGGATCATACGGTTGCCTGCTTCCGTTTCGGCGGCGAAGAGCAGGAGAAAGGGGGAGAGGCATGAGCGAACAGAAAACTCAGGGGAAAGAGCTGCTGATAGCAAAGGGGCTGAAGCAGTATTTCCCGATCGGGAAAGATCGCTTTGTCCGTGCCGTTGACGGCGTGGATTTCAGCATCCGCGAGGGTGAGGTTATGGGTCTGGTCGGTGAATCCGGTTCCGGTAAGAGTACGATCGCCTATACCGTTATGGGAATGTACCGGCAGACGGATGGTGAGATCATTTTCAACGGAACCTCAATTACGAAGAATACGAAAGGGCGCAGCAAAGAGTTTCGAAGAGATGCGCAGATCGTATTCCAGGATCCAGGCTCTTCTCTGAACCCGTATCAGGATGTGCGCCAGATCCTCAGCCTTCCTTTGAAGGTGCACAATGTTGTGCCGAAGAGTGATATTGACGATAAGATTCGAGAAATTCTGCAAATGGTAGAACTTCCTCCGGATTTCATGTATAAGTCGCCGAACTCGATCGGCGGCGGAGAGCGCCAGCTGGTATCGATTGCCCGGGCACTCTGCAGCAATCCGAAATTTATCATTCTGGATGAGCCGACTTCTTCTCTGGATGTGTCCATTCAGGCGAAGATCCTGAATATGCTGATGAAGCTGCAGGAAGAGCAGAAGCTGACATATATGTTTATTACGCATGATATGGGTGTAATGAGAAATGTGTCCACGAAGATCGCGATCATGTATCTGGGAAAGATCTGCGAGATCGCGCCGACGAAGACTTTTTATGAGAAGCCGCTTCATCCATATACGCAGATGCTGCTCTCGGCAATTCCTGTCATATCTGCAGAAGAGGAAGCGTTGAAGCCGAAGAAAATCAAGTGTGAAGGTGAGATTCCTTCACCGGTTAACCTTCCGAGCGGCTGCAGTTTCCACACCAGATGTCCCTTCCGGCAGGAAATCTGCACGAAGGAGGATCCGGTGATGCAGGAAGTGGAACCCGGACACTTTGTCCGCTGCCATCTCTGCCAGAAAAAATAAGTGAGTGATTTTCGCTTTGCTCTTGTCTGGAGGGCGGAGCGGAATGCGCAATAAAAACTATTGTCTGTAAGACAAAAGAATGGAGGTAACTATGTTAGAGTATGAAGTATTGGATGCCTGCCTGAAATTACTCCGTGACATGTTCATGCTTCAGCCCGGTGAGACGATCGCGATTACGACAGATACCATGTCGAATGATGAGATCGTGGAAGCAACCGCACAGGCGGCTGTCATTCTGGGTGCCAAGCCGCTGATCTTCAAGATCCCGGCTCCCGAAGGAGCCAAGGCTGGCGATAAGGACATGCCGATGAAAGCTCTGATCGACGGTATCAAGGCCTGTGATGCGTGGGTAGAGTTCAACTACAAGCTGATTTTCTACTCCACGGTTTACGATAAGATTACAGAAGATCCGAACAACCGCCCTCGCTATATGAATCAGAATGGTGTACATCCGGAGCTGCTGGTACGCAATATCGGCAAGGTGGATAACGTCCTGCTGAACAAGTTTATCCAGGGATTCTCTGATTATTGCGAAGCTGGTCATCATATGCGTTTTACAACGCCTGGCGGCACGGATCTGGAATGCGACAATGAACCTGGCCGTGATTATGTAACAGCAGATGGTTTTGTACGCAAGAACGATATCAAGATGTTCCCCGGTCAGATCAGTTGGTCGCCGAACTTTGAGAGCGTAAACGGCGTACTGGTCGTTGACGGAACGCTGTCCCCGCCTATCGGCGCACTGCAGGGACCGGTAAAATTCACGATTGAGAAGGGTTATATTAAGAAGATTGAAGGCGGAAGAGATGCCGATAATTTCCGTGCATGGCTCGAGAGCTTCAATGACCCGAATATGTTCCTGATGGCTCACAGCGGCCTGGGCTTCGGACCGATGGCTCAGCTGAACGGCGATATTGTAGAAGATGAGCGTGTATGGGGCTGTACCGAATGGGGCATCGGCAACGTAGGACCTCAGCTGGTATCCGAGATGGAAACTGGTATTGCGGCGGCTTCTCATTCCGATGGTATCTGCCTGAACTGCAGCCTGTGGATTGACGGTGTGCAGGTTCTGGATGAGGGCAAGGTTGTTGGCCCGACGCCGGAATTTGTAGAACTGGCAAGACAGTTAGGACACTAGGTGATTCGATATCAGAGAAGAGGTGCAGGATGGACGTAAAGAAACTGCAGGAGAAAATCGCAGCGAAGCGGGAGCAGATGATCGCGGATATGATCGAGATGAGTTCGATTCCAGCGACCAATCCCCGCATGGGAGGTCCCGGAGAGTACGAGAGAATGCAGTGGATTATGCGCTGGTTTGATCAGCGGAATATCCCGTATGAGGTATATGAAGTACCGGATGACGCAGTAAAAGAAGGCGTTCGGCTCAATGTAATCGTTACTATACCGGGTACGAAGGTGCAGGATCGCTCTCTCTGGTTCATCAGTCATGTTGATACGGTAGGAACCGGCGACCTGGAGCTCTGGGATACCGATCCGCTGAAGCCGGTCGTAAAGGATGGAAGAATCTACGGACTGGGATGTGAAGATAACAGCCAGTCGGTGATTACGACCATGTATGCCTGCGAACTTCTTTTCTCAGAAGAAATCCGGATTGACCGGAATCTGCGATTCTACTATGCCGCAGATGAGGAGACCGGAAGCGAATACGGTATGAAAGCGCTTCTGGATAAAGGTCTGATTCAGCCGGAGGACGAGGCGATCGTTCCGGATGGAGGAAGTCACGATGGCGCATTTGTGGAGGTTGCGGAGAAATCTCAGGTATGGCTGAAATTTACGGTAAATGGAAAGACGGCACATGCCGCCATGCCGCAGCTGGGAATCAACGCCTGTTATATTGGCATGAAGTTTGGTGTAGAGCTGGAAGAAACTCTGAAGGCTGTCTACAGCGAAGAAGATCCCCTGTTCAACCCGCCGATGTCCACCTTTGAACTGACGCAGAAATTCGCGAATGTGGCAAGCCCGAATGTGCTGCCCGGTAAGGACATTTTCTGCATGGATATGCGAATCCTTCCGATGTATTCCGTGGATGAGGTGATGACATCGATTCATCGCCTGATGGAACGATATGAGAAGGACTTTCCCGGTATTCACATGGATGTCGAGTTCCTGACGAGAACCGATGCGCCGGAACCGACATCTCCGGAAAGCAAAGTCGCCAGATCTCTGGTAGAAGCCATCTCCGAAACCGGAACAAAGGCGTATTCGGGAGGCATCGGAGGCGGTACTTGCGGAGCGATCCTTCGCGCGAGAAAGATTCCGGCTGTTGTATGGGCGACGCTGGATGATACTTGCCATTCTCCGAATGAATATGTCATTATTGACAACATGATCCGGGACACGCAGATTTACTTGTCGGTTCTCGATAAGTATAACGGAGCATAAGCAAAATCAGGCTGGGTTCCGAACGATTATAATCAGGATGCTTCGCATCCACAGATACAGGAGGTACACGGATGTACGAATTTGAATTGACGAATGCATGCTATAAGCTGCTTCACGATATGTTCGACCTGAAACCGGGTGAATCCATTGCGATCACCTGCGATACTGAATCCAACATGGAAGTGGTTGACGCAACGGCGAAAGCCGCGTTCGCTCTGGGAGCGAAACCGCTGGTTCTGAAAATGCCCGCGCCCAGAGACTGCGGCAAGGCTGGTGACGCCGATATGCCGATCGAGCCTCTGGTTAAGGCGATCAAGGGCTGCGATGCCTGGGTGGAATATAACAATAAGTGGATTTTCTATTCCACTGCTTACGATAAGATTGTGGAAGATCCGGAAGACCGTCCCCGCTACATGAACCTGTGCGGTGTAAATCCGGAGCTGATGGTAAGAAACATCGGAAAAGTGGACAACAACCTGCTCACGAAATTCATTATGGCAGTATCCGATTTCTGTGAAGCCGGCAAGCACTTCGTAATTACTTCACCGGCTGGTATGCATCTGGAATGCGATAATGAACCCGGAAGAGAGTACGTTACCGCGGACGGTCATGTGCGTAAGGGCGAGATTAAGATGTTCCCTGGCCAGATCAGCTGGTCCCCGAACTTTGACAGCATCAATGGAACGATTGTTGTTGATGGAACGATTTCTCCGCCTCTGGGTGCAGTGAAGAATCCGATTACTTTCACGATTGAGAAGGGGTACATCACGAAGATTGAAGGTGCAGGTACGGATGCGAATGAGTATGCTGCCTGGATGAAATCCTTCGAAGATAAGCAGATCTATCTTGTAGCGCATGGCAGCTTTGGTTTTGGTCCAAATGCGAAACTGAATGGCGATATCGTAGAGGATGAGCGTGTATGGGGCTGCACCGAATGGGGCTTCGGCAATGTAGGACCTCAGCTGGTGTCTGATATCCCCGGCGGAATCCCCGCTCCGACACATTCGGACGGTATCTGCCTGAACTGCAGCGTATGGGTGGACGGTGTTCAGATCCTGGATGAAGGTAGGATTGTAGGCCCTACGCCAGAAGTTGTAGAAATGGCTCGTCAGCTGGGACATTAGGATCAGGAAAAATGTGAAAGGAATCCGGAAGGGTTCCGGCGGAATTATGATTCAGAAAAATACAGGAGGGTGCCTCTTCGGAGGTGCCCCCCCTTTTTTGTACTTGTTTTCAGGAAAGTAAAGTGATACTATGATGTGAAATACATTCGGAAGTATACAAGGTATTTTCAGAATAAGCAGAAGGAAAAGAAAGGAAGGCAATTGTATGCTCAGAGTCATTGATTTGCTGCGTCTGCCGTCATTGAGTGAGGCTTATGTTGCAGCGGGAGGAAAAGGCATTTTCAATGTGATTCATAAATTTGAGGTACTGGAAGAAACATATCCGTCTGTGGTTCGGTTCCTGACGGAGCATACGGTATACCTGACAAATTTCTGGAGTCTTGCCGAAGATAAGGAAAGCCGGATTCGTCTGATTGAGGAGATGATTTCGCATCACTGTGCCGGAATCGGAATTATGCCTGGTGTTCATCTGAATAATGTCATTGATCCTGAAATTCTCCAGTTGGCGAACGAGAAGAGTTTTCCGATCATCTATATTCCGGAGTCTGTTCGCTGGGGGCATCTGATTTCGGAGTATAGTATTGTCTCCAGCCGAAATGTGGACGATTTCGAGAATAACTGGATGAAGCCGGTTCTCGACCTGTTCACCGGATTTCATGTCAAAGAAGACCCGAATGTCTTTTGCCGGAAGCTAGGGGAAATGCTGAATCTTCCTATTATAATTGCGACGGTAACGGTTTACAGCTATGGGGCGGAGGGAATTAACGTAGCGCTGCTCATTTCCAAGATCCAGAAAATCCTGCAGAGCGGACGCGAGACGGTGCAGTCGCCGATGATGGTGCGTGTGGACAACAGCCGTGTTGCCGTTGTTTATCTGGGGAAAAGCAGTATCATAGCCTGCTGTGTGGCGCATATGGAGATGCGGGATAATGCGTTGCAGCTCTATCATCAGGTTGCCCCGTTCGCAGTGTGCGAGCTGGATCGGATTACGGGAAAGGTCTATCCGACAAGAGAAAAAGTGAATCTGCGTTTTTACGCGAACAAGCGGATGTATATCGCGTTCCTGATGGGAGAGAATTACCGGAAATGTGAGAATCAGAGAAGTCGAAATTACATTGTGTACGAAAGCAGCAGTTACCAAAAATACTGCATTCTTCTGATTCCGGAGAAAGAAGAGAAGAACTTCTCTATTTATGAAGCCTACTGCGAAATCTTTCATATGGTAGAGCCGGAGCTGTTCGTGTTCTCCCAGAGCAAATATAATCAGAGGCAGGTGCTGCAGGAGGTCAGTCATATGAAGGATCTGCTGCATTCTCTCCTTTATTTAAAAGGAATATACAGCATGGATGAACTTCCTCTGATTTATATTATGTCAAATATGCCCTATGAGTATGATGCCCGGCTTTTCTCTGCAAGGACAACCGCGGAAATGTCGGTTGCTGATGCGGTCCTTTTTCTGCATACACTGCGTCTGTATCTGGTTCTTCGCAATATCACGGATGTCTCGAAGCTCATGGGAATTCATGTAAATTCAGTGAAGTACCGTCTCACGAAAGCGCTGCAGTATATGGAAATCGACGAAGACATCCCGCTCAATGAGCTGCCGTTCGTACAGCTTTTGGTGATATTGGAGCATTTTATAGCGGATAATAAGTGAAGAAGAGTTAGAAAGGATAGATTTACAGAGGAAGAAGTCAATCATCTGATCCGCCTGCATTTTGCCAGACAGACGGAGACTCTGGCGGAAGCGCTGAAGAGGCTGGAGAAGCTCCGCGTTTTTTATAGATGCCCCTTTCGAAGGGCTTCGCTGCTGCGCAGCTTTCGCCCTTTTCCCCCATTCGGAATCCGCTCATTTTTCTGTGAAAAATGGCTTCTTCCTCATGTGGGGGCGGGCCCCAAACTCCGCGCTCTTTTCGTGCAAGCACGAAGAGCGCGGAAGTTTTTGGCCCTGGGGCATCAACTCATTTCATAATAATGCGCATAGATTCCGCCGAGGGCAAGCAATTCTTCATGTTTCCCGCGTTCAGCGATCTGATTATTGGCCACGACGAGAATCTCATCCGAGTTGCGGATCGTGGAGAGACGATGCGCGATCGTGATGGTGGTGCGGTTTGCAGCCAGCTCTTCCAGACTCTTCTGAATCCAACGCTCACTCTCATTGTCCAGCGCGCTGGTGGCCTCATCAAGAATCAGGACCGGCGGGTTCTTCAGGAAGACGCGCGCAATTGAGATTCTCTGCTTCTGTCCGCCGGACAGCCGGGTTCCGCGCTCTCCGACGAAGCTGTCATATCCATCTGGAAGAGATTCGATAAAGTCATGGATATTTGCCTTCTTCGCCGCTTCCACGATCTCTTCCATGGTTGCAGAGGGCTTGCCGTAGGCGATATTCTCCCGGATGGTCCCGCAGAAGAGGTATACATCCTGCTGCACAATACCGATCTGATTTCTCAGACTCTCCAGCGTCAGCTTTCGTACATCCTTTCCGTCAATGCAGATGGTTCCGCCGGTGACATCATAGAACCGGGGCAGCAGCGAGCAGATCGTCGTCTTGCCGCTTCCTGAAGGGCCGACCAAAGCGATCGACTTTCCGGCAGGGATTTTAAAAGAAACATTAGAAAGCACTGGCGCATCATCGTCACTGTAGTGGAAAGAGACATTCTGGTATTCCACATCTCCTTTTACATTCGTCAATTCCACCGCATCCGGCGCATTCACAATCTCAGGATCTGTCTCAACGACCTCCAGAAAGCGACGGAAACCGGATAGTCCCTTCTGCATCATTTCCGTCAGCTCCACCAGAATCTGAATCGGACTGATAAAGATACCAATATAGAGAGCATACATGGCAAGATCCGCAGCTTCCATCTTTCCATGAGCAATCAGCCAGCCGCCGAATACCAGCGTTACCAGATACATCATCCCCTGGAAGAACAGGTTTCCGCTCATGAAGCTTCCCATGCAGCGGTAATTCGCGTTCTTCGATATCAGGAAGTTCTCATTGCTCTCCCGGAATTTCTCCCGCTCGATATCCTCATTGGCAAAGGACTGCACTACGCGAATACCGGACAGCGTATCCTGCAGGCGGGAGTTAATATCTCCAATCTTCCGGCGGTTATCCATAAAGGTCGCCCGCATCCGGCGGTTCTGATGATAGGAAAAGAAAATCATCAGTACAACCAGAGCCAGCAGAGGCAGAGCCAGCAGCCAGTTGATCAGGAACAGGAAAATAAAAGATCCCACAATCTTAATCAGAGAGATAAAGAGATTTTCTGGTCCATGATGCGCGAATTCTGAGATATCGAACAGGTCGGAGACCAGCTTGCTCATCATCTGGCCGGAATTGTTCTGATCATAATAGGAGAAGGAAAGTTTCTCATAATGATCAAACAGCTGCTTTCGCATATCGCGCTCCATGCGCGCGCCCATCATATGTCCCTGATAGCTGACATAATACTTGCACAGCGCCTGTATGATATACATAAGCAGAAGAGCTGCCGTAATCGGAAGCAGAGCAGAGAGAATCTGTGAGGCCTCTCCCGCGAACAGTGTCTTCGTCAGGGAACGCAGGATCTGCGGAAATGCCAGATCCACCAGACTGATCATTGCCGCGCAGACCAGGTCAAAGTAAAAGACCGGCTTATAGGGGGCGTAATACTGGATAAATTTTTTTAAAGTGTGCATCTCTTTCCTTCCCTTACCTGTAATGATTCAGGGCCATGCCTGTTCTCCTATTATATCCAGTTCCTCCCGTTTTTGCAAGAATCGGAAGGTTTTTCTTCTTTTCTAAAGCGCGGAAAGGATGAATGCCCGGGAGAGGGTTCCTGGCGTCCATAAAAAAAGACCACCGTGCAGGTTCCTGCGCGGCGGCCTCCTTTTTTCTGTCGTCATCTAAGAAGCATCTACTTCTCAGCGATGCTGCAAGCTGTGTGCGTCAGCAACGCTCCTCACAGTTTTCCGGCATCCGTCATTTTACTCGTGTTCCGGCCACTATTGACCGGATACGCTTAGCCTTCAATGGAAATATACTTCTTCTCATCAACCGGCTTCTTCTCATCCTTCGGGATCTGCAGCGTCAGAATACCATTCTCGTATTTCGCGTGAATGTCCTCTTCAGTCACACCCTTACCTACATAGTAGCTGCGGCTCATGCTGCCGGCATAACGTTCTCTGTGCAGGTACTTGCCGTCCTCTGCTTTTTCGTCCTTATCCAGGCCCTTCTCGGCGCTGACGATCAGGTAACCATCCTTCAGGTGAGCGGTTACTTCGTCTTTCTTAAAGCCAGGAAGATCAATCGACATCTCATAACCGTTCTCCGTTTCCTTCAAATCCGTGCTCATCATATGTGCTGCATGCTTACCATACAGAGTCTTCTCAACATCCGGGAACGAGAAGTTCATAAAGTCATCAAAGAAATTGTTGCTAAAGATACTAGGTGTATACATAAGTCAGACCTCCTATCTGATCGGCACTCCGTGCCGTTTGCTTTTTTATTTTTCGGAACCCGGGAAGAAGATCTCAACCGGTTCCCTTCATCGATCCCCGATCTCTTTTTCTCTCTTCCTTCGTTCTGGTTATGGTATAGCACTTTTTATTAGCACTGTCAAGAGGTGAGTGCTAATTTTATGTGAATTTTTTGTGAATTCTTATTTTTAACTGTTTTAACATTTTGCATATTGCTATTTTCTGCTTATTGAGACAAATATTCACTATTAACTTTTCACTTTCACTATCTCTACTATTTCTGTTTCCCTGGGATCACCAAGTTCACCTGGTAGAAAAAATGTATTTTCTATTGTCAGCGGCGCCGCTATTGATTCCCAGCTCTCTGCAATGCTATAATAATTTTATAAATAAGAATATGCATCGGTAAAACAATGGATACTTTTATGATTCGTCACTGGGAGGATTAAGAATATGATTTTCTGTTTTTCGGGAACCGGCAACAGCCGCTATATTGCAAAGAGAATTGCGGAAGCACTGGAGGATGACATTATAGATCTGAACGCCAGGATCAAGGCAAGGGATACATCTTCGATCCAGACTGGTCAGGATGTAATCCTTGTCACTCCGACATATGCCTGGAGAATTCCACGGATTGTATCTGCATGGATAGCCAGAACAGAATGGAGAGACGCCAGACGCATCTGGTTCGTGATGGACTGCGGCGCTGAGATCGGAAATGCTGCCAGGTACAATAGGGAAATTGCTGCAAGAAAGCATCTGTGTGACATGGGAACGGCTCAGGTTATTATGCCTGAAAATTATATTGCGATGTTCCGGGCGCCTCAGGCGAAGGAGGCACGGGAGATCGTGGCCAGAGCAGAACCTTGTATTGATGAGATTGTCTCTCATCTCAAAAATGGCGAAGCTTTCTCGGCGCCCCGGAATAACCTTTATGATCGCTTGATGAGCGGTCCTGTCAATCCGATTTTCTATCGTGTTGTTGTTAAGGCCAAAGCATTCCGGGCGGGCGATTCATGCACAGGCTGCGGGCAGTGTGTCCGGCGATGTCCGGTAAATAATATCCGCCTGATCGATAAGAAGCCTGTCTGGGAAGAGAAATGCACGCACTGCATGGCCTGCATCTGCTATTGTCCTGCTAAGGCTATCGAATACGGAAAAAGGAGTGTAGGAAAACCGCGTTATCATTTCGAGGCGCTGCGTTATGAAAAATAGAATGTGAACCTCACATGACTAAAGTCACGTGCTTCTCAGCCGCTTTAAGCGGCAAGACGAAATATCGGCGGATACGCCT
>JAJEQR010000073.1 GCA_020687485.1 Hominifimenecus microfluidus
ATATCGCCAGCCATAGCATGGCTGACGATACAAAAATTTATTATTTTTTATTGTCCTCTTGACGGGGAGCACACCAAACTGTAGCAATGCGGTTCTTCGGGGTTCTTTCTATCTATGCAGAGCAAATTTACAGGTACAACGTATGGATAGTGGGATCCTGTTAGATGGAAAGGATATTTGAGAGAATATCGGAAGGCTGCGACAGAATCACAGTGGCTCCGGCCTGGAGCAATTCCTCGCGGGTGCGAAAGCCCCAATCTACGGAAAGGCAGTTCATATGCGCATTTTGTGCCGTCTCAATATCCACTTCGGAATCGCCGATGTACACAGTGTCCGTCCGGTCAATGTCCAGCTGCGCCAGCACATGATTCACCGTATCAGGTGCCGGTTTCTTGCGGATTCCGGCCTTCTCTCCGGCGACAGCATCGAAAACACCTGGAAAATATTGTTCGCACAGAATCTGAACCGCGAAGTCACCTTTGTTGGATACGACAGCCATCAGGCATCCATTTTCTTTCAGGGCAGTCAGAAGTTCATAGATTCCATCGTAAGGCTTTGTGCGATCCGAGCAGTGCTCTTTATAGTACTGCTTGAAAACAGTAAGAACCTCTGCTGTGGTATCTGCGGAAGTTCCGTCAGGAACGCTCTGCTCGACCAGCCGCTGCATACCGTTTCCGAGAAAATGTCGTACCTCCGGTAAACTGCGTTTCGGAAAGGAAAAGTGTGCGAGCGCAGTATTCAGGCTATCCGCCAGATCATCCAGTGTATTTAAAAGTGTTCCGTCCAGATCAAAAATAATAAGCTTGTACTTCATATCTATATGGTATCTCCGTGGTGATGTTTATAAGGAATCAGAGTTTTTGTTTGGTTTTGTATGGTTTTGAACAGTTAATATTATACTACGCTTCACACGCAGAGCAAGAAGAAAGTGAAGAAAAATCCGGCTATTTCATGTTGAAAAAAATGCTTGACAAAAGAAAATTAAAGAAGTAAAATATAATAAGTTATGTCATGAATATAGCAAAGGAGGGTTAATGATTATGAAAAAGAAATGCACGCAGTCTTCCTGCCGAAGAATCTTTAACCCTGCGAAGAGTGTCCGCATTAACGGCGACGGGAGCTTTACTGTCTGTTGTCCTTACTGTGGAAAGGCTTACCCGCGATTTGCGGAAGCGTTTCCGATATCTGATCAGGTTCAGGTTCTTGAAGATGAACCTGCCTACAGCATAACCGAGGATGGCTATGCGAAGCCGAGCTTTGCTCAGCTGGCTATACAGGTTCAAAAGAAGACCGGAATCAGGCTTCGTGATGCTGTCAACCTGATCCAGGATATTCAGGAGGCACTCGATTAAACACATAGAAAAACATATAACGGAATATCTGAATCATGCCTGCGATCAACTCGATGAATAAAGTACGCCAGTACTTCGAGGTGTGCGGTATTTCCAGCTCGTGAATACAAGGATACTTATATTCATGGCCTGTCGGGGTTCAGCGATGAATCCAGAGAAGACGGAAACCGTCAATGAAAACGCATATCGCAGAAGTGTTCGCATTCAAATGCACGGAACTTCCGGGTACAATAATAGACGCCCGCGGTGCGGGAATAAGCCCTGAAGGATCATCCGGGTGGCAGCGGATGGTTCATGGGCAGAGCCATAATGTATCCTGCTTTGACGGCGGAGAAATCCGCCTATAACGGAAGTAACCGGTGAAAGTAGCCATATAGCAGAATGACAGAGTAAATTCTGAATGGACGGTGAAATCTGCAGGTAACCAATCCTGTTCAGATCCAGGCGCGAGCCGGGGTAAGAAGTTATGGGTCGCTCCCAGAAGCTCAGACTTATCTCTCTGATGGCAGAATATGAATGAAGGACATGGGATGTACGGCGAAGGCCGGATGGCAGGTGTGATTGAGAGATTCCGTTTTGTAAACAGCAAAAGATTATAGATACGAAGGTGATGCTATCAGAATCCGGAGGAATACGTTGGTTATTTCATAAAAGAAGGATTTCTGATAGCATTTTTTTAGGAAAGGAGAAGACAACATGAAATACGATGTAATTATTATTGGCGCGGGCCCCGGCGGAATCTTTGCTGCCTATGAGCTGATGAAGAAGCAGCCGGATTGCCGGATTGCGGTATTTGAGGCGGGCTATCCGCTGGAAAAGAGAAAATGTCCGATTGACGGTGTGAAGATTAAGAGCTGCATCAACTGCAGACGCTGCTCGATCATGTGCGGTTTCGGAGGCGCAGGCGCATTTTCTGATGGCAAGTATAATATTACGAATGATTTCGGTGGTACGCTGTTCCAGTATATCGGCAAGAAGCAGGCGGTTGACCTGATGAGGTATGTGGATGAGATCAATATGGCGAACGGCGGAGAAGGGACGAAGCTGTACTCAACGGCGGGAACGAAGTTCAAGAAGCTCTGCCTGCAGAACAAGCTGAACTTGTTGGATGCGTCGGTGCGCCACTTGGGAACGGACATCAATTATGTAGTCCTGCAGAATCTGTACGAGCAGATGAAAGATCATATGGATTTCTATTTCGATTCTCCGGTGGATAAGATCGGACAGATGGACGGCGGTTACCGCATTTTCTGCGGCGATCAATCATATGAGTGTGAGAAGTGTATCGTATCCGTAGGGCGAAGCGGCAGTAAGTGGATGGAGAAGGTATGTCAGGATCTGAAGATTCCCACGAAATCGAACCGTGTGGATATTGGCGTGCGTGTGGAGCTTCCGGCTGTTATTTTCTCCCATCTGACGGATGAGCTCTATGAGAGCAAGATTGTGTACCGCACCGAGAAGTTCGAGGACAACGTGCGTACTTTTTGTATGAATCCGAACGGCATTGTGGTCAATGAGAACACGAATGGCATCATCACAGTGAATGGCCACAGCTACGAGGGCGATGAGAAGAAGACGGAGAACACGAACTTCGCGTTGCTGGTGGCCAAGCATTTCTCCGAACCCTTCAAGGACAGTAACGGCTATGGCGAGAGTATTGCGAGACTCTCGAATATGCTGGGCGGCGGCGTTATCGTGCAGCGCTTCGGCGATCTGGTGCGTGGAAGAAGAAGTACAGAGAAGCGTATTGAGGAGGGACTTGTAACTCCTACGCTGTCGGCGACGCCGGGTGATCTGAGCCTGGTCCTCCCGAAGCGCATTATGGACGGCATTATCGAGATGATTTATGCGCTGGATAAGGTCGCTCCCGGTACGGCGAACGATGATACGCTTCTGTACGGTGTGGAAGTCAAGTTCTATAATATGGAAGTGGAGCTGGACGAGAATCTGGAGAGCTGCCACAAGGGGCTCTATGTGATCGGCGATGGAAGCGGCGTCACACATTCGCTTTCCCATGCTTCCGCCAGCGGCGTCTATGTAGCGAGACATATTTTTCAATAAGACGTAGTCAGATATCAGGAAGACAAGGCTTGCGGAACTGTAGTTCTGGGAAGAAAGTCAACAGGAAGTAAAAGAAAAGTTGACAATCACGCTTTCCTGTGTTATTGTAAACCAGATGAAGGATTGAGTTTACAATAGCAACGGAGAGACAGTTATGGACGTATTAAAATTAGCAGATGAGATTATAGACGGGCGCCGCCTGACGAGAGAGGATGACTTAAATATCTTCCTGACCTGTGATCTGAAAGAATTGTGTCAGGGCGCGGATCGTATCCGCGATGCCAGAATCGGCGATAAGGTCGATCTGTGTTCGATCATCAACGGAAGAAGCGGGCGATGTCCGGAGGACTGCAAGTACTGTGCGCAGTCAGCGCATCATCATACGAACTGTGAAGTTTATGAATTTCTTCCGGAGGATACGATTGTGGAAGCCTGCAAAGTGCATGAGCAGGAGGGCGTCGATCGTTTCTCCATCGTAACGGCCGGCCGGTCGCTGACGGGAGAGGAGTTCGAGAAGGCGATACATGCTTTTGAACGGATGCAGAAGGAGTGCCCCAACATCGAGCTGTGCGCGTCCATGGGATTCCTGACAGCAGAGCAATTCCATCGCCTGCATGAGGCCGGTGTGACGAGCTATCACCACAACATTGAGACTTCCCGCCGGAATTTTCCGAATATCTGTACGACTCATACCTATGATATGAAGGTAGAGACACTGAAGATGATTAAGGCGGAAGGGATGTGCGCTTGCTCCGGCGGCATCATCGGCATGGGTGAGACCTGGGAGGACCGTCTGGATATGGCGATCAGCCTGGCAGAGCTTGGCATTGACTCAATTCCGATCAATGCGCTGATGCCGATTAAAGGAACGCCGCTGGAAGATCAGCCGCTTCTGACGGAGGATGATATCCTGCGGACGATTGCTTTCTTCCGCTATATTAATCCGGATGCAAATGTGCGTCTGGCTGCCGGGCGCGCGCTGCTGACGAATGACGGAGAGCTTGCCCTGCAGTCGGGAGCATCGGCCTCCATCACCGGAAATATGCTAACGACAGTAGCGTGCGCAACCATCCGGAGCGATAAAGCCATGCTGAAGCGCTTGGGAAGAGTGTAAGAAGCCACTGCAAGAGGTAGAACAGGCGAGATGTTATGTACAATCTCTGCAATATGCTGTGGACGGAAGATGCCATCGAGATGGTGGCAAAGACACCGGAGGGCTCTACGCTCTGATCTTCATGGATGTTCAATTGCCGCATGTGGATGGCTATGCGGCAGCGAGCGCGATTCGCGATATGGATCACCAGGATGTGAAGAAATTTCCCGTTGTAGCAATGACGGCGAACTCCTTTGAGTAGGATGTCCGGAAGGCGATGAATGCCGGGATGAACGCACATCTGGCGAAAACGATGCGTCCGGAACGTCTGTACGAAATTCTGGAAGAGTATCTTTCGATTCCGGAAAGTGAGAATCTTCTGATTCTCGCATCCTTGCGCCGCGCACATGATCCTGGAGCATCTGGTTAATGAAGGCAACCAGTTCCTCCGGTGTCTCGCGAATTTCTCCCAGAAGCCAGCTCTCCGCAACACCGGTCAGTGTAAGGATATAGACAGTTGTCATAAGATCAGTATCGTCTCTGGTGATTCCGGGAGCGGTGCCGCCGCTTTCTTTCGCAATCTGTTCTATCGTGCTGTGGATAACCGCATAGATTTTTTCCTGAAAGAGACGTTTCATATTCTCGTGGCCGACGGAATGCAACGCGCATAGGCAGACGGCACGATTTGCCTGCAGATACCGAAACACTTCAAGGAGCCCTTCCTGACACAGAAGGGCTCCTTCGTATTTCTCCAGGAGAGATACGGCTTCCTGCTGGAACATCCAGTGCATCAGGTCATAAATGTCCTGAAAATGATAGTAGAAATTCTGGCGGCGCATGTCGCACAAATCTGTAATGTCACGGATTGTGATCTTATCAATCGGTTTCTGCGCCATCAGCTCTTTTAAGGCATTAGCCATGGCCTGGCGTGTCTGATCAGAAACTGCGTACTTCTTCTTTTCCATAAGATGATTTCTCCAGGTATGTTCAAATTTCTGTCTATTATTATATGTTCCAGTATAGCACAGATCGCCAAAATGAAAAGAAAAAAATTGGTCAAATCAGAAGAAATGTCATAAATTTGACAGAAAAGATGAAATTGTCTATTGCCCGTAGTTTTCGGATTCAGTATCATCAAAAAGTAAAGGTATGAAGAAAGGAATATGTCATGGCACAGAAAGAGAAGAAAGAACAAAACTTTATGATGAAGCTGGCCACGTTCATCGTAGATAAGAGAAATCTGTTTTTTCTTATTGTTGCGATCGGACTGGTGTTTTCTGTTTTCTCGCGAAACTGGGTAGAAGTGGAGAATGACCTTACCTTCTATCTGCCGGAGGATTCGGAGACAAAGCAGGCACTGAATGTGATGGATGATCAGTTCGTAACCTATGGAACAGCCAATATTATGGTCGATAATATTACGCTGGAGACGGCGAAAGAGCTGGAGGATACGATTTCTGATGTCAAGGGAGTACAGACAGTCAGCTTTGACGAGACATCAGATCATTATAATAATGCCTCGGCTTTGTATACGGTTACATTTGCGTATGATGAGGATGATGATGCCTGTCTGGATTCTCTGGAAGCGGTGAAGGAGGCTCTTGACGGCTGCGATCTTTATGTGTCGAGTGATCTGGGCAATACGCAGGCGGATACGATCGCAACGGAGATCAATATGATTATGGTCTATGTTGCGATTATCGTGGTCGTTGTTCTGACGCTGACCTCTCAGACTTACGGTGAGATTCCGGTGTTGCTGCTCACTTTTGTGGGAGCGATGATTCTGAACCAGGGTACGAACTTCCTGCTGGGGAAAATTTCCTTCGTGTCGAATTCTGTTACGAGTATCCTGCAGCTGGCACTTTCATTGGACTATGCGGTTATTCTATGTAACCGCTTCAAGGAGGAGCACAGGGAGCTGCCGGTTCGCGAAGCAGCGATCGTAGCGCTCAGCAAGGCGATCCCGGAGATCAGTGCAAGCTCGCTGACGACGGTGGGCGGTCTTGCGGCTATGTTGTTCATGCAGTTCAAAATCGGCCCGGATATGGGTATCTGTCTGATCAAGGCGATTGTGTTTGCCCTTTTGTCGGTATTTATTTTCATGCCCGGTCTGCTGGTACTGTTCGGTCCGCTGATCGAGAAGACAGAACACAAAAACTTTGTTCCGAAGATTCCTTTTGTCGGAAAGATCGATTACCTGACGCGCTGGATTATTCCGCCGGTTTTTGTGGTAATTGCGGGATTTGCTTTCTACTTCTCCAACCATTGTCCGTATGCGTATGGTTACAGCGCGCTTACGACGCCCCGTCTGAATGAAACGCAGATTGCGGAAAATAAGATTAAGGATACCTTCGGCTCCACGAATATGGTGGCACTTGTAGTTCCTTCAGGTGATTACGATAAGGAGCGAGAGGTTCTGAATGAACTTTCGAATTATCCTCAGATTGATTACACCATGGGCATCGTGAACATTGAAGCCATGGATGGATATATGCTGGGAGATGCGCTGACGCCGAGACAGTTCTCGGAGCTGGCGGATCTGGATTATGAAGTTGCGCAGCTTCTCTATACGGCGTACGCTGTGGATCAGGAGGATTATGGAAAGCTGGCGGGAAATATTGCTTCCTACCAGGTTCCGCTGATGGATATGCTTCTGTATGCCTGTGATCAGGTGGATGCCGGAATCGTAAGTCTGGATGCGGATCAGGAGGCAACGCTGAAGGACGCACAGACACAAGTAGAGGCGGCGAAGGCCCAGTTGTGCGGTACGGATTACAATCGTATGCTTATTTATCTGACACTTCCGGTCAGCGGCGACGAGACGTATGCGTTCACGGATACAATCCGTGAGCTGGCGCAGGCGCTCTATCCGGACAGCTCGGTTTATGTAGCTGGTGATTCCACGAACGAATACGATTTCGAGAAATCATTCTCCCGTGATAATATGGTAGTAAATATTGTATCAATCCTGATCGTTCTGGCGGTTCTTCTATTTACGTTCCAGTCCGCCGGTATGCCGGTCCTGCTGATCCTTGTGATTCAGGGCTGTATCTGCATTAACTTTGCGATCCCCTACTTTACGCAGAGTAAAGTATTCTTTATGAGTTATCTGGTGGTAAGTTCGATTCAGATGGGTGCGAATATTGACTATGCGATTGTAATTGCCAGCCGCTATCAGGAGATCAAGACGAAGATGCCGCATAAGCAGGCGATGATCGAGACGCTGAACTTTGCATTTCCGACGATTCTCACTTCCGGTACGATTCTGGCAGTGTCCGGCGCTCTGATCGGAAAACTGACTTCGGAAGCAGCGATTGCCGGAATTGGTCAGACGCTGGGAAGCGGTACGCTGATCTCTATCTGTCTGGTACTCTTTGTGCTGCCTCAGATTCTGCTGATCGGAGGTGGTGTTGTGGATAAGACTTCGTTCGCGGTTCCTTCTGTGATCCGGAAGCGGGAAGAGAGCGGAAGAATTTTTGTGAATGGCCGTGTCAGCGGTGAGATTCACGGAAGAATTACCGGTATGGTTCGTGCTACGATTGACGGTGATGTGGATCTGAACCTGATTGCCGGTGAGATTATGGAGAAAGGAGAGGGCGAAGATGAGAAAGAATAACAAAATTCGCTTTCTGGCGGTTTTTATGGTTCTGACGATGCTGCTTGGCAGTGTGCCGGTGTCCGCGGCAGGCGAAGAGCTGATGATCGGTTCCGTGGAAGAACTGCGGGAATTTGTCGCAAAGTGCTCGGATGATGTTTATTCAGATGGCTTGTCGGTCATCCTGACGAACGATATTGATATCACAGGCTATGAGATCTCGATTCCTCTGTTCCTGGGAACTTTTGATGGAAGCGGACACCGCATTTATGGCTTGTCTCTGCCTGGAAATCTGTCGCAGATCGGGCTGTTTGGCCGTATCGGAAGCGGGGCAGTTGTGAAGAACTTGACGGTGGAGGGCAGTGTGACGCCGGAGGGCAACCAGAGTTCTGTTGGTGGAATCGCAGGAATCAATGAAGGCATGATTATGGACTGCCACTTTTCCGGTACTGTGACGGCGAAGGAGGATGTCGGCGGAATCGCAGGACGGAATGAAGACGGCGGAGTGATCCGCGGCTGCCGGACGGAAGGCAATGTACACGGTACGACATTCACTGGCGGAATCACTGGCACGAATGAAGGAACGGTGATTTCCTGTACGAATGAAGCTTCCGTGAATACGAAGCTTTCACAGGAGAATGCAAACCTGCAGGATGAGATCAGCGATTTGCAGGAAGAGGCAGATACTTGGAAAGCAGATACCGGCAGCAGTAAGAATAGCTCGGATGTAACCGATGCTGGCGGTATTGTGGGATATTCGACCGGTGAGATTCGTGATTGTGTGAATGACGGTTCTGTGGGATATCCTCATGTCGGCTATAATGTGGGTGGTATCGTTGGCCGTCAGAATGGTCTGGTCAGCGGCTGCAGCAGCTATGGCAGAATTCAGGGCCGCAAGGATGTAGGCGGTATCGTCGGTCAGATGTGCCCGGATATTACGCTGCAGTTCGATGATAACGGTATGGAGGAGCTTCAGTCCGAGCTGGCTTCTCTGCAGGACAGCATCAGCCGTATGCTGGAGGATACGCAATCTGCCTCTGACAACGTGACGGAACGTCTGACACGTGTCTCCGGATATGCACAAAGCGCAAGAGAGAGCGCTTCAGCGATCGGCAGTGATGTTGTGGATACTGTGCGGACGGATGTGGATGAGGTGAACCGTACCGAGCAGCTGGTCAGTGAATATATCGGGAAAGCGTCGCCGATCATGCAGAGCCTTGCGGATGCTTCCGGGGAGGCTTCCCGGTCGGTGCAGACTCTGAAAGATCTGACAGTGAATCTGGCGGGCGCGGAAAGCTATACCAGAGAGATCCTTTCTCTTCTTGAGACTTTTTGCGGAGATTTAACGCAGGCTTCTCAGGCAGTTGATTCTGCGGTAAGCTCTCTGGAGCAGGCACTAGATGCCATGAGCGGAGACAATGGGGAGAAGCCGGATCTGGGTCCGCTGAAGGAGGATCTTAAGAAGCAGCAGGAGGCTCTGGAAGAGCTTCAGGGTGCTCTGGAACAGGCGGAATCTGAGTGGAAGGAAAGTTCTTCTTTAACGCCGGAGACAGCAGAACGTCTTTTGAATGCTGCTGTAGATGCGCTGCGTTGCAGCGTGAACGTGCAGAAGGATGCAGCAGATATTCTGATGGGAATCAACTGGGCAGGAATCGCGGAGAATCTGAACCAGGCGGTATCCGCACTGTACGATTCCATGGATTCCTTCCGTCAGGCGGCGGTGCTTCTTGGAGATGCTTCCGAACAGCTTCGTCAGGTACTGATGATTCTTGCGGACCGGCAGCCGGAAGTGGAGACGGACCGGAAGCTTCTGGAGGACAGTCTTGGCTCTATGTCGAGCGCTTTATCTTCTCTGCAGGACGCATTTACTTCCGCTACACAGTGGGTGTCTGACCTTTCCGGTGAGAAAGCTCCTTCGATTTCTGCACCAGGATCAACGGTGGATACTAGCGCCAGTGACTTGAATACAGCTTTGACCGGAATCGGTAATGAACTGTCGGCGCTTGGCAGTGAGCTTTCCACTTCCAACAGCTCTGTACTTGCGGAGGCTCAGGCAGTGAATCGACAGTTCATGAATGTCATGAACCTGTTCTTAAATATGCTGAACAGCACGACGGATGTGGATTACACGAATGTTTTCGAGGATGTATCGGAGGAAAGCCTGCACAGCGCTGTGCGCGGCAAGGCGGAATCCTGCAGGAATTACGGAAGTGTGTCTGCCGACCGGAATGCCGGCGGCATCGCGGGGGCCATGGCGATTGAATATGACTATGATCCAGAGGACGATTGGATGATGTCAGATGAAGCCAGCCTGCACTTCACTTATCAGACGCGGGCAATTCTTCTTGACTGCAGCAATTATGGTACCGTAGCGGCGAAGAAGAGCTGCGCGGGCGGTGTGAGCGGTCGTATGGATATCGGTACAATCTCCGGCTGCGGCGGCTATGGCAATGTATCCAGTGAGGGCAGCGATTATGTTGGCGGTGTGAGCGGTCTGTCCCGTTCCTCCATTCGGAACAGCTATGCGAAGGCTTCCCTGTCCGGCGGACGCTACATTGGCGGAATTGCCGGCTCCGGCGAGAATATCTCCGGCTGTATCGTAATGGTGGAGATTACGGACAGTACGCAGGCTGCTGGAGCGATTGCCGGCGAAATTTCCGGAGAATATGAGGATAATCGATTTGTATCGGATACACTGGCCGGAGTGGATCGGATCAGCTACAAAGGCAAGGCGGAGAAGATCAGTTATGAGGAACTTCAGGCAATCGAAGGTATCCCGGAGGAATTTCTGGAGTTGAAGCTTTCTTTCGTTGCGGATGGCGTGACGGTGAAGGAGACGACTTTCGCCTACGGGGAATCGTTCGGCGCAGATATCTTCCCGATGATTCCGGAGAAGGACGGCTGTTATATTCAGTGGGATAAGAGCGGGGACGATCTGAAGAACTTAACGTGTGATACGAGAGTAACCGCTTCCTATGAGCCGTATGTGACGACGCTTGCTTCGGAGGAAGAGAGCGAAGGAAAGCCTCTGTTCCTGGTGCAGGGACAGTTCCGGGACGGAGACGAGATCACAGTGGAGGACGTGAAAACGTCTGGGCAGGACAAGGGAACGGTGACCGAGTGCCGGAGTATCCGGATTCCGGCAGATCCGGCGGATACGCATACGGTGCGCTGGCACATTCCGGAGGAATCGAAGGGCGGATATACCGTCTATACGGATACTGGAAGCGGCTGGGAGAAGGCGGACTCCGAGACGAACGGAAGCTATCTCTGCTTCACAATGCGTGAAAGTGGAAAAATCCTGATTACAGAGGAAGGGAAGATATCCTCGGTAATCAAGATTGTTGGAATTGTTCTTTTCGCAGCGGCTGCCGCAGGAGTTGCGATTGTTGTCAGAAGCCGGAGAAAGAGTAAGAAAAAGGCAGTGAAAGAGACGAAGAAGGATTGATTTCCTTTTCCGTCTAGCGGCTCTGCCTGCTTACGATCCGGTAATAGGTCCGTGAAGTGAGGAGATAAACGCCAAGGTAAATAACGGCGAACACCAGGTAGCAGATCAGCGTAGCTAACAGAAAGAGCTTGATATTGGTTAGATTGAACAGGGACAGCAGTTTCTTTACCATCGGGAAGGCAGCAGCCGTGTGAATCCCGGCGGTCAGGAGCGGGAGGAAGAATACCATAAGTACCTGAGAGCGGATACTGCTCTTGATTTCATCCTGGCTCATACCGACCTTTTGCATGATTGCGAAGCGCTCTCTGTCCTCGAAACCTTCGGAAATCTGCTTGTAGTAGATGATCAGGATTGCTGCCATCAAGAAGAGTGTGCCGAGGAAAGCGCCGAGGAAGAACATGCCGCCGTAAAGCGCATAGGCGCCGCTCTCACCATTGGCTCTGGCTTCCACTGTGCAGGAGCTTTCAAAATCGGAGCAGAACTTTTTCAATACGGGATAAAAAGCATTCTGTGTCTCTTTATCGGCAGTCGTATCAAAGCCATAGTAGAAGGAAATCCGGCTAGCCCGGTCTCCGTAGACAGCCCGCTGCTGTTCGTACAGATGGATGAGCTCGTCGGAGTCTGCCGTTACAATCATGTAGGCAGTGGCAACGTTGGAGGCAACGGTTCCATTCTTCGGAGCTTCGGATATGGTTTTCTTCACAGTATAATTTCGGTCGCAGACCTGAATCTCTGACGCGGAGACATCGCTCCCGCGGGAGCCGTGAAGGAGGATTTCGCCGTCCGTAAGCGTTTCGTTCGTTCCCATGCAGGCGTTATAGTCGTCCAGCGGAAGAATCATCAGAACTGAGAGTTGATTTATGGAGGAAAGAGTGTTCAGATCCTCAGGTCTCTTTACCTGGAAGCGGTTTTCTTCATGGAGAGCGGTAAAGCTCAGATAAGAATATGCGGTATCTTCGTTCGCGGGGATACCGTTTTTTTCTGCTAGAGAACGGATTTCTGACGCGAATTTCGAATTCTGCTCCGGACTGTCTGCTGGCAGGATCACGGAAAAGTCATGAGGATAGCGTGTATCGATCATTTCTTTCACACCGAACATCAGAGAACTCGTGGAAGAAATCATGACGAGAACCATTGTGGAGAGAATACAGATATTTGCGAGGCCGACAGCGTTCTGTTTCATGCGGTAGAGCATGCCGGACACACTGGTAAAATGCTGCACCTGATAATAGTAGTGCTTATTTCGACGAAGCATCTTCAGGAAGACGACACTTCCGGCAGTGAACAGCAGGTAGGTGCCGATGATAACCAGGATCACTGCAAGGAAGAACAGAGTCAGAGAAGAGACAGGATTCTTCGTCATGATTGCTAGAAAATAGCCGGAGCCCAGACTGAGAATCCCGAAAAACGCAAGAAGAAAACGGCTCTTCGGTTCCCGTTCCCCCATGCTGTCGGAATGAAGCAGTTCAATGGGGTTCGCGGTCTGGATCTGACGTACAGAGTTGATGTAAGTCAGAATAAAAATGACCAGAAACAGCATCAGCACCGAGCGGATCACTTTGGTGGAGATAAAGAATCCAAGGGAGACAGGCGCATCGATTAGGTTGCCGAGCAGCAGAAACAGGATTTTATCCAGGGCAATACCGATGATAAGTCCTCCGATCATACTGAGCACATACAGGATGATGGTCTCCCAGGCGAGAGTGATCGCCAAATGGCGCTTCTCCATGCCGAGAATATTGTAGAGACCGAATTCCTTCTTTCTCCTCTTCATCAGAAAGCGGTTCGTATAGAAGAGAAAGATCACGGAGAAGATCAGGACGACTCCGCAGCCAAGTCCCAGAATCTCCTGGAGAACAACTGCGCCGACCATATCGTTCAGGCCGGGATTTTGGGAGAGGGACAGCATGATATAGTATACTGCTGCTGTGATCATACTGGTGAACAGATAGGGCACAACCGTCTGACGGTTCTTCTTTAAATTGCTGACGGCCAACTTCTGAAAGAAAAATCTATTCATGGCAGTCACCACCTGTTGTCAGCATGGTCAGAGTATCTGAAATCTTCTGATACATCTGTTCATTTGTATCGTTCCCACGGTAGAGCTGGTGGAAGATTACGCCGTCTTTGATGAAGAGCACACGGTTGGCGTGGCTGGCTGCCTTGGTGGAGTGTGTGACCATCAGGATTGTCTGACCGTCGAAGTTGATCTCATGGAAGATTTGAAGCAGTCGGTCCGTCGCCCGGGAATCCAGAGCGCCGCTGGGTTCATCCGCCAGGATCAGCTTCGGCTGTGTAATCAGCGCACGGGCAACAGCCGCTCTCTGCTTTTGACCGCCGGATACCTCGTAAGGGTACTTGTCCAAAATATTCACGATATCCAGCTTCTTTGCAATGGGGATCAGCCGCTGGTTCATTTCCTCAAAATTCTTTCCGGCAAGTACCATCGGAAGAAAGATGTTGTCGCGGAGAGAGAATGTATCCAGCAGGTTAAAATCCTGGAAGACGAAACCGAGATGATCTCTGCGGAAAGCCGCGATATCCTTTTCGCGGATTTGCGAGAGATTCATGCCGTCCAGAAGGACTTCGCCTCTGGTGGGCCGGTCGAGCGCGGCCAGGATGTTCAGCAGTGTGGTTTTGCCGGACCCGGATTCGCCCATGATCACGGTATATTCTCCTGCTTCCATGGAGAAGGAGACGTTTGAGAGAGCGGTAACCGGATTGCCGCCAAAGCGTGTGGTATAAACTTTCTGAATGCTTCTGGCTTCTAATAATGCCATAATAAATAAACCTCCGGAATCATGTATTGTATGAGAGCCGCCTGCGGCATCACATTTGAAACAGAAGTTTCTGCAGGTGCTCCCTGACTTCGGATACAGAATAGCAAAAAACGACCGGGCTTCTGCTACTCAAAATATGTATAAATATACTCACATATCGAGACTCTGGATGTTCTCGCGAACAATCCTTACTGCTTCATCGTGTATGCTTTTGTAGTTGCATGCAACATACTACTTGCAGGTCCTTGTACACTCCACAGTCGTAAATTCCCGACCAGCCATCGGTACATACTTACGTTCGCTTTAGGATGCGATTTCGTAAGTTTCGATATCTCTCAAGTTAAGACTTGCATTAAAATCCCTGTCTGCCGTATAACCACAAGCACATCGATAGATGCGATCCGAAAGCTTTAAATCTTTTCGAATCCGTCCGCAACAATGGCAGCGTTTGGATGATGGATAAAAACGGTCTGCAATTCTTAGCTCAATGCGGTTTTCCTCACATTTGAATTTTAGTTTGCACCGAAATTCATAAAACTTTTGCGCGGCAACCGCTTTGGAGAGATGCCGGTTCTTCATCATTCCCTTTACATTCAGATCTTCCATCACAATATAAGAAGGTTTGGTTTTCACGATCTCTGCGATGACAGTGTTAATGTAATTGGTGCGGATCTGTTCCATCCGCTGATGAAGTTTCTGTACCTTAAGCTT
>JAJEQR010000074.1 GCA_020687485.1 Hominifimenecus microfluidus
CCTCCGGCAGGAAAGCAAGGCCAGTTCCTTCGTGGTGACGCGACCTGGGCGGTTCCGTACACGCATCCAACGACTTCTGGCAATAAGCACATTCCTTCCGGAGGCGCGGCCGGGCAGGTGCTTGGCTATGCAGCAGCCGGAACAGCCGCCTGGAAGACGCTGAACGCTTCCGATGTAGGAGCAGCGGCAAGCAGTCATACCCATGATGATCGGTATTACACGGAGACGGACGTCAAGAACCTGATTGACGCCACCTTCCTGACAAAAACATTTACAGGCGCAAAGGTCAGCATCGCCGGAAAGACAGCTAAGGCAATCACAATTAACTGTACAACGCCCAGCGGTTACACAGCAATCGGTGTGATCGGCTACTATACCGGCAGCACGTACGTCCTGCCATGCCGTGTGGCAAAAGGCCGTATGGATGTATACAACACGGACAGTAACGCGATCAGCGTCACACCCACGATCACAATGCTCTATGCTAAGAGCGGAGCGGTATAAGGAGGCAGTATGACAGAAATTCTTCAGGCAGTTGGTATTTTCTCAATCCTCGTTTCCGCCCTGGTCGGATTCTTCTTCTGGCTGATCCAGCGGAATATCAATAAGCGGGACGCTGCGGATCAGCGCCGCAGAATCGTCCGGCAGGAGGAGCTGGATCAGAGAGAACAGGTGCGGTATCAGCATGAACTCTATATGATGAAAAGCATTGATGCGGCAATTGCCCTGGGCGAAGCAACTGCGCGGGCGGTGCAGCGTATCCCGGACGCACATTGCAACGGGGATATGCACGCAGCGTTAAACTATGCGCAGAGGGTCAAGCATGACCGGAAAGATTTCTTAAATGAACAGGCATTGCACATTATTTCGGATGGCCCCATGACGGGAGAAGGAGGCACTTATGATTAACTGGAAACTGAGACTCAAGAACAAGGCAACTCTGCTGGCGATCGTCACCGCCGTGATCGCGCTGATCTACCAGATCCTTGGTATGCTTGGCATCGTTCCGGCCGTATCGGAATCGGAAGTCACGCAGGCGGTAGGTCTTGTGATCAATATCCTGGCAATGGTCGGCATTGTGACAGATCCGACCACACAGGGCGTATCCGACTCCAACCGGGCGTTGACATACGACAAACCGGCGAAGAACAGCACAACCAATGACTATGATTTTGATTAACCGGCAGGAGGCAGAAGCATGACGAACAAAGAAAAGAGAGCGGCGCTTGTAGCGAAGATCAAGAGCCGTGAAGGTAAGAACCAGTACACCCAGAGCAGCAGGCGTGACCAGGTCAGCAGTGGCTACAGCGATTGCTCCAGCCTACAGCAGTGGGTTTATGAGCAGGTGCTGGGCGTCAACATTGGCGATAACACAGAAGCACAGATGCTGAGTAAGAAGCTGACCACGATCGATGCCGGGATTAGCGGAGGCGTGCCGGACGAGGATAAGCTTCTCCCTGGTGATCTGCTGTATTTCCGGGGCACTGATCCGGATCGCAAGGCCACCGGTTACGTGGGGCATGTGGAAATGTATGTGGGGAACGGCGAGCTTTCCGGTCACGGCTCCGGGATCGGACCGACCCGCAAGAACATGAAGGAATACTGTCAGAGCCGCCAGAATCGCAGCGTAGCCGCGCCGATCTATAACCGTGGCCTGATCTGCGTGCGCCGCGGCTTGCCGGAGGACGATTCTGATCGGGGGACAAATGCCTGGAAAGAGAAGCTGACGGATCTGTATGTCACGCAGTTGGGGCGTATGCCGGATGAAGCCGGGCTTGCTTTCTGGCAGGCACAGCTGGCAGGCGGGAAGAGCTGGGACGAGGTCTCCGCTGCTGTGATCGACTCTGACGAAGGCCGGCGCCGCTACGTGCGGGAGCTTTACGTCTTCCTGCTGGGAAGAGAGCCGGACAAGGCCGGGCTGAATGCCTGGGTGAAGGAGCTGGCCGCCGGAAGAACCCGCGCACAGGTCTTCCAGGGATTCATCCAGTCGGAAGAGTATAAAAATAAGAGGTAAGAATACCGCCCTCCGGGAGCAGTTCCGGAGGGCGATACCCATCTGAAGGGGCAGGAATTAAGAAAATTTCCGGCGTCTGCGAATGCCTTAAAACTTTATCGTTAGTGACAAGCTAGTGACAAACATCAAAAAAAGCACGCAAAAACGTGGGTTTGGAAATCACAATTTTAACAAAAATTTAGAATCTTTTTTGAATTTCTGCATTGATTTGTACACAAATTCGGAGTAACGTAGATGACAAGTTTATGAATTATGAAATGCGAGGATTATAGTTATGGGTAAGATTATTGGAATTGATCTGGGTACAACAAATTCATGTGTAGCTGTACTGGAGGGCGGACAGCCGACTGTAATCGCAAATGCCGAGGGCGTGAGAACGACACCTTCCGTGGTGGCGTTCAGTAAGAATGGGGAGCGCCTCGTCGGCGAGAGTGCCAGACGTCAGGCAGCTGCGAACGTAGATCGTACAATCTCCTCGATCAAGAGACATATGGGAACAGATTATCGTGTGAAGATAGATGGAAAGAGCTACAGCCCGCAGGAAATCTCCGCAATGATTCTTCAGAAGTTAAAAAAAGATGCGGAAGCATATCTTGGCGAAAGTGTCGATCAGGCAGTCATCACGGTTCCTGCCTATTTCAATGATTCACAGCGTCAGGCAACCAAGGATGCGGGAAAGATTGCGGGACTTAAGGTGGAGCGTATCATCAATGAGCCGACGGCGGCCGCCCTTGCCTACGGACTGGATAACGAAGCGCCGCAGAAGATCATGGTATATGACCTGGGCGGCGGTACCTTCGATGTATCAATTATCGAGATCGGAGGCGGCGTAGTGGAGGTTATTGCCACCTGCGGCGACAATCACTTGGGTGGTGATGATTTCGACCAGGCGGTTGCGGACTATCTGATTGCGGAGTTTCGGAAACAGGAGGGCATTGACCTCTCGAAAGATCGCATGGCTATGCAGCGCGTCCGGGAGGAGGCCGAGAAAGCGAAGAAGGAACTCTCCACAGCCACGATGGCGAATATCAATCTGCCGTTTATTGCAGTTGGCCCGGATGGCGGCAAGCATATGGATATCAACCTCACCCGCGCGAAATTCGATGAATTAACCTATTCCCTCGTAGAACGCACCCGCGGGCCGGTTGAGACAGCTCTACGCGACGCCGGGCTTTCCGCGTCGGAGCTTGGCAAGGTCCTGCTGGTTGGAGGTTCCACCCGAATCCCTGCCGTTCAGGCCAAGGTAAAGCAGCTGACCGGAATGGAACCCAGCCGCAGTCTGAACCCGGATGAGTGTGTGGCTCTCGGCGCTTCCGTACAGGGAGGAAAGTTGGCCGGAGAAGCCGGATTAAATGAAATTCTGCTGATGGACGTTACGCCGCTGTCACTTTCCATCGAGACAGTCGGAGGAATCGCAACGAAGCTGATTCATAAGAACGCAACCATCCCTACCCGATACAGTCAGGTGTTCACAACTGCCGGAAACTTCCAGACAGCGGTGGAAATCAAGGTGCTGCAGGGTGAACGCCACTTTGCGAGGGACAATAAGCTGATCGGCAATTTCAAACTGACGGGCATCAAGCGGGCGCTTCGCGGCGTGCCGCAGATCGAAGTTACCTTTGATATTGACGCAAACGGAATTCTGAACGTATCGGCAAAGGATCTCGGTACCGGCAAGCAGCAGTCGATCACGATTACCGCCAGTTCTAACCTCTCCGATGAGGAGATCGAGCGTGCTATGCGAGACGCTGAAATGTATGAGAAAGAGGATAAGATGCGTGGAGCTGCTGTGGATATCCGCAACGAAGGCGAAGCGCTGATTTACCAGACGGAGAAGCTCCTTTCCGAAGAAGGCAAAGAGATGGATAAGGAGAAGAAAAAACGCGTAAAAAATGATCTGGCCGCACTGGTAAAGGCAGTGAAGCACACGAAGATCGATAAGATCACGGATGGGCAGGCAGAGGAGATTCGCCGGGCGAAGGAACAACTGGAACGCACGCTGGAGGAATAAAGGATTTCACTTGATTTCTTGATAAGAATTTGTTAAACTTAAATCTACCTTTTTGAAATTTGACATGGAGCAGCCGGCGGAGTAATTCGCCGGCTGTGATACGGTGGATGAAAATATGCGCGTGATCGATTTTTTCATAAATGAAGAGCATGAAGGGGATACCGTCCTCCAGTATCTGAAGCGGAGAGGCTTCTCCGCCCGGGAGATCCGGCGAGTGAAGTTCCGCGGAGACGGGATCTGTGTGAATCAGGAAAGGACGAATGTACGCGCGGTTCTTCATAGCGGTGATGTGCTGGCTGTCTGTCTGGATGAGACGGAAGAGCAACCGGAGAAGATCCTTCCCTGGCCAGGTCCACTGGAGGTCCTGTATCTGGACGAGGATCTGATTGCTGTGAACAAGCCCTCTGGCATGGCGATACATCCGTCCCACGGTCACTATGCGGATACATTGCTGAACCGGGTGACAGCATATCTGATGGAATGCGGGGAGAGTACCGGGCTTCATGTCATAGGAAGGCTTGACAAGGAGACTTCCGGTGTCGTGGTCTTTGCGAGAAATCAGCTGGCTGCAGCCGGGATCGGAAGGCAGAAGCAGCAGAAGGCAGCCGGATTCGCTTCCGGAACTGAGAAGGAATATCTGGCCTGGGTCTGCGGCTCTCCGGAGGATTCCGAAGGAACCGTAAACGCGCCCATTGGCTCTGATCCGGATACCCTGCAATGGATGCGTGTCTGTCCGGAAGGAAAGCCTGCGGTCACGCATTACGAGGTTCTGCAATGCCGGGGAGGTTTTAGTCTGCTACACCTCCGGCTTGAGACCGGGCGAACACACCAGATCCGGGTGCATATGGCGTATATCGGCTATCCGCTGGCCGGTGACAGGCACTATGGGTGTGCATCAGACTCGGATGGCAGTGGATTCACGCACGCCGCGCTTCATGCGGAGCGGATTTTTCTGACACATCCGATCACCGGCGTCCCGCTGGATATCCATGCGCCGCTGCCGGAGGAATGGTCATATTTGCCGCTGTCGTAGGAAAGTGCTTAAAGCAGGGAAAAGCGAAAAACAACAGGGACACAATGCAGAGGAAAGATTGAGGGGATTTGACACGAGATGAGAAAGTTGTTCGGTGACAGGAATTTCTACCGCAGGGTTCTGATGGTAGCGATTCCAATCATGGTTCAGAACGGGATTACGAATTTTGTCAGTATGCTGGATAACATCATGGTCGGACAGATTGGAACGGAGCAGATGTCCGGCGTATCGATCGTGAACCAGCTGATTTTTGTATATAACGTCAGTATTTTTGGCGCAATTTCTGGCGCTGGTATTCTGGGCGCCCAGTTTTATGGAAATAATGACCACAAGGGACTGAGGGATACGTTCCGTTTCAAGTGTATGATCTGCCTGCTGATCTGTCTGCTCGGTACAGGCATTCTGATTGGTTTTGGAAAACCGCTGATCGGCCTTTATCTGCAGGGCGACGCCGGTGCGGGAGATGCAGCCATGGCGATGGCTTACGGCAAGGATTATCTGTGGATTATGCTGCTCGGTCTTCTTCCGTTCACTGTCGTACAGATCTATGCCAGTACGTTAAGAGAAACTTCGGAGACAATCAAGCCGATGATCGCTGGTATGATCGCGGTTGTGGTAAATATGAGCTTCAACTACCTGTTAATCTTCGGCAAGGCCGGTTTCCCTGCTCTGGGCGTGCGCGGCGCGGCGATCGCGACCGTGATGGCGCGTTTTACAGAGTGTATCTTTATCGTCGCTTGGACACACCGCCATTCCGACCGAAATTACTTCATTCAGGGCGCATATCGGAGCTTCCGGATTCCGAAGCATCTGGCAGGGCAGATCCTGCGCAAGGGAACGCCGCTTCTGGTTAATGAGCTTCTCTGGGCCAGCGGCATGGCATTCCTGGTACAGTGTTATTCGATTCGCGGACTCTCTGTGGTTGCCGGTATGAATATATCCAGTACGCTTTCGAATGTATTCAATGTGGTCTTTATGGCGCTCGGAAGTGCTGTCTCCATTATGGTCGGGCAGTTGCTCGGCGGCGGAAAGATGGAGGAAGCAAAAGTCACTGCGTACCGCCTGATTACATTCTCCGTACTTAGCTGCATTGTAGTCGGACTGGTTATGGTCGGTCTGGCACCGCTCTTCCCGAAGATTTACAATACGTCGGATGAAGTACGCAGCCTGGCGACGGCATTCATCATGATCGCCGGCCTTTATATTCCGGTTCACGCGTTTATGAATGCGACCTACTTCACCCTACGTTCCGGCGGCAAGACGGTGATCACGTTCCTGTTCGACAGCGTATTCGTCTGGGTCGTATCGATTCCACTGGCGTACATGCTGAGCCGTTTTACTTCTCTGGATATTCGTCTGCTGTATCTGACGGTGTGCATGGCGGATCTGATGAAATGCGTGATTGGCTTTATCCTGGTGAAGAAGGGCGTATGGCTGAATAAGATCGTAACCGACGGGCAGGAGCAATAACCAGAAGAAACACAGAAACGTCTGGAAGAATTCTCCGCAGAGATCGGAGACAAGGAATGGGAGCAGCGAATCATGGAACAGGACGAATTATTAAAAAAACGTCTGCTGGATCTGGCTACGAAAGCGGATCGGCAGAACGTATATACATACACGGGCTTTCTGTCTTTGGCGGAGCAGAGTGAATACCATCAGATGGAGCGGGAGCTGGCCTTTGCCGGCTGCCAGATGTTCGGTGGCGCGGAAAACTGCGAGCGCATGATGCTGCAGTTCGGATCAGCGGATACTTTTGGATATGAAGGAACCTTTCCGATCGCTGTCCTGGAGATCCGGCCTTCAGCGGAGAAGTTCGCCGAGGAGCTGGGGCATAGGGATTATCTGGGAGCCATCTTGAATCTTGGCATTGAGAGAAGCCTCATCGGCGATATCGTCATCCGGGAGAAAAAGGCCTGGGTTTTCTGCGTGGAGAGCATTGCGGAATTCCTCTGCGATAACCTGACGAAGATCCGACATACCGCAGTGCGCTGCAGCATTTCCTCCGGTTCGGTTCCGGAGCTTGCGCCGCATCTGGAGGAGGTCATACTGAATGTCGCTTCCGGGCGGATTGATGCGGTAGCTGCTGCATGGACGAAGCTGTCCCGGAGTAAAGTGACGGAACTCTTCCGGGAAAAGAAGATCTTCGTCAATGGCCGCCTGCAGGAAAATGTCAGCTATCAGCTGAAGGAGGGCGAGACACTGACTGTGCGAGGATATGGCAAGATTATCTACAACGGCATCCTGGGCGAGACGAAGAAAGGCAGAAGCCGGGTGCAGATATGGGTATATGTATAGGATCGAAGAGAATCGCGATTTTAAAGTCGGAAATCGTCCTACTTCGGAATTATGATAAAACCGATTGGACTGATAGGAAAAACAAAAACTGGACATTTCAAACAAGCCATTTTTGTGTTATCATGAACAATAATGATAACGTAGACGGATGTTGTACCTGAACCGGAAATCTGAAATATTCGTTTTTCGTTTGCAAAAGAATTACAGAGAAGGATTTATGACAGAAAAATGAATGGGAATAGTTCACACAACAATCAGAAGAAAATTGCGGTCATCAATGATTTTTCGGGATTCGGGCGTTGCTCCATCGCTGTGTCCATGCCGATTATCTCCGCGATGAAAGTACAGTGCTGTCCGGTGCCGACCTCCATTTTCTCAAATCATACCGGCTTTCCGGAGTATTTCTTCGATGATTATACGGCGAAGATGCCTGCCTATATCGAACAGTGGAAGAAGCTGGGCCTGGAGTTCGAGGGAATCTCGACAGGATTCCTGGGATCGGAAGAACAGATTGAGATCGTGAAGAAATTTATCCGGGAGTTTCGCACGGAGCGGACGACCGTGATTATCGATCCGGTGATGGGGGATTATGGAAATCCGTACCCTACCTATACGGCGGATCTCTGCAATAAGATGAAGCAGCTGGTGGAGGACGCGGATATTTTGACACCGAACCTGACGGAAGCCTGCATCCTCACGGATACGCCGTACCATGACGGACACTGGAGCATCCAGGACATTGCGGCTATGGCGGAGAAGCTGCAGGAGAAGGGGCCGGAGAAGGTGGTTGTAACCGGAATCTCCCAGGGAGCTTTCGTCGCGAATGTCGTATGCACGCGCAGCGAGTGCCCGAAGGTCATCCGCAGTCACCGGGTCGGCAGTGAGCGCTCTGGCACCGGAGACGTCTTTGCCGCGGTAATCGCTGCGGACGCGGTCAATGGAGTACCCTTTGAGGAATCCGTGCGCAAGGCAGGAACCTTTGTCAAGCGCTGCATCCTGCGCTCAGAGGAGCTGCAGATCCCGAAGACTGATGGTGTATGCTTCGAAGAGTTGCTGACAACCCTGCGCTGACACAACGACAGGCAACGGAACTGGCCAGAAAAGCGGGAAAATCAAAATTAAAGAGTCGGTAAAGAAAGAACCGAAGAAAACAAAAAAGAAAAGCGACAGAAATAAAAGCAATAAAAATAAACGTAAAAATATCAGAAAATATCGAGAAAGGAGAATCCGTCATGAGTATGACAATTCTTTATGAAGTACATGATAACCTGTATGTAAACCTGACCAATCAATGTTCCTGCGCCTGCACATTCTGCCTGAGACAGACCAGAGATCACATGGAGAACTCCGGTGTGCTGTGGCTGGACAGAGAGCCCACTGCGGAGGAAGTAAAGCAGGAGTTCGCCAAATTTGATATGAATAAATATAAAGAGGTCGTATTCTGCGGTTTCGGTGAACCCACCATGCGCCTCGGTGTACTTCTTGAAGTTGCAGAATTCGTGAAGAAGACGTATGACAAGCCCACCCGTATCAATACGAACGGTCTGGCGGATCTTGTCTATGGCGAGCCGGTGGCTCCCCGTCTGAAGGGACTGATCGATACGGTGTCCATCAGTCTGAACACACCGAATAAGGAACGTTATTATGAGCTGACCAGAAACCGCTTCGGCCTCGAAGCGTTCGATGCCATGCTTGCGTTTGCCTCCGACTGCACAAAGTACGTGCCGCATGTTGTGATGACGACCGTATCCACCACTCTGACCAAAGAAGAAGAAGATGAGTGCGCGGCGATCTGCAAGCAGCTGGGAGTAACCTACCGGATTCGCCCCTGGGAGGACTAAGAACGAATCGAATACTATGATTTTGCAATGATTCAGCAGGCCAAAAGCCTGCTGAATGTATATTAATTCGAGTGGGAGAACGGATCAATGACATATAGTGGAACACAACTGCTCTGGCTTTTTTTGTGCTATTCTTTCCTGGGATGGGTATTGGAGACGGCAACCGCTGCTGTCCGGAAGAAGCGATTCGTTAATCGCGGTATGGTCAATGGCCCTTTCTGTGTCATCTACGGAATTGCTGCCGCACTGATTACTGCAACAACCGGTGAACTGCATGGATTCTGGCTCTTTCTGGATTGCGTGATCCTGGCAACTGTAATCGAATGGGTGGCAGGACACCTGATTGAACGCTGGTACCGGGAGCGCTGGTGGAATTATGAGAATATCCGATGGAACCTGGACGGATACATCAGCCTGCCGACCTCTCTGTTCTGGGGTGCACTGGGCGTACTGGTGGCGCGCTTCGGTAACCGTCTGCTTCTTTCTCTGTTCGGGATGCTGCCGTCTCTGCTGGGACGCCTTACTGTCTTTATTTTGACGGGGCTGATTGCAGTGGATATCATCGCTACGGCGGCCGTTCTTTCCGGACGGAGTCGCAGAGAAGAACAGTGGAAAGCAACTGACCGGTGGTTGACTTCGATCAGTCGCCATCTGGGCGATAAGATCTATGGCTGGGTCAATCGAAGAATCGAGAAGGCATACGTCGTTACCCGAACGGAGAAGAAAAGAGAAGCGGAGGCTGAAGGTGTTTTCGCTGCCGGATGCGGCTTCTATAAACTTGTCATGCTGTTCATTGTGGGTGCTTTCCTGGGCGATATCACAGAGACCATATTCTGCCGGATCACTGCCGGATACTGGATGAGCCGCAGCAGCGTCGTCTGGGGGCCGTTCAGCATTGTCTGGGGACTTGCGATCGCGGCGGCGACCGCGCTGCTCTACCGCTACCGGAATCGTTCGGATGGATTTCTCTTCTTTGCCGGAACTTTCCTTGGTGGTGCCTATGAATATCTCTGCAGCGTCTTTACCGAGATTGTATTCGGTACTGTTTTCTGGGATTACAGCAAGATCCCGTTCAATCTGGGCGGTCGTATCAACCTGCTGTATTGCTTCTTCTGGGGTATCGCGGCAGTCATATGGCTGAAGATTCTGTATCCATTCATTTCCGGGTGGATCGAAAAGATTCCCATGTGTATCGGTAAAATTCTTACATGGGTGCTTCTGATCTTTATGATCGTGAATATGGCGGTTTCCGCGCTGGCGCTGGCACGCATGGACGCCAGAGCGAGCGGAATTCCGGCGGAAAACGTGCTGGAAGAATGGCTGGATTCATCGTATAATGACGATGTAATGAACCGGATTTATCCGAATGCAAAACGAAAATAAGGCATTCCGGCAGAATAAATTCCGACAATGTGATATATGAACCGTGAAAAATACAGAGATAACGATAAAGAGCAGGATGGAGGATCAAAAAATATGAAAATTTTACTATTAAATGGCAGCATTCACCGGAATGGAACCACGCATGCGGCTCTGGAGGAAGTAGCACAGACACTGCAGCAGGAAGGAATTGAGACGGAGATTTTTCAGATCGGGGCAGGAGCGATCCGTGACTGCATGGATTGCGGGAAATGTTCCGAGCAGGGATGTATTTTTACCGATGATGCGGTGAATGAATTTACAGCGAAAGCGAAAGAAGCGGATGGATTCATTTTTGGAACACCGGTGTATTATGCGCATCCCAGCGGACGGATTCAGTCCTTTCTGGATCGAGCGTTCTTTAGCCAGGGCGCAGTGTTCCGCTATAAGCCAGGCGCAGCAGTAGCCGTGGCGCGAAGAGGCGGCACGACGGCGTCCTTGGATGTGCTGAATAAGTATTTCGGTATTTCCCAGATGCCGACGGTCGGTTCTTCCTATTGGAATATGGTGCATGGCATGGATGGGGAAGAAGCACATCTGGATATCGAAGGGATGCAGACCATGCGGAACCTGGCGCACAACATGGCATGGCTCTTAAAGTGCATCGAAGCCGGGAAGCAGCAGGGCATTCCCCTTCCGGCATCGGAGCGCGGAAACCGGATGAACTTCATACATTAAATGTAACTATTTAGAACTGGGGGCGCTGAATAGTTGCCATTAAATAACAGTTTTCAGAACCGAAAAAATCGGGAACTGCGGAGGGAAAGGTGGACATATACGAAGTACAGAACAGAAATCAGCAGTTGATGATGGAACTATTCAAGCCCATTGCATTTATGGGAATCCAGAATGGACGGCTGTGTCTGATGGAAGAATCCGAAGAAAACCTGCGGGCACGCTATGAGATTATTCTGAAACAGCGAGAGGAAGCATATAAGCGTGTGGAAGAAGCGAAAGCGACGGCAAAGTATATGGATGACAAGGTAGCATACTATGAAGCGATTCTGGCGGGACTTGCTCCGGATGATACGAATCCGAAGAACTGGACGGCGGAGAATCGCCCGAAGCATGGGGCGTGACAGCGATTGGTTTTCAGAACCTGATCCTTGTGATTGCCAGTGGAATCACGTATAATAAGCACTGTAAAACTTTGATGGGGAGGAACTTTGCATGGGCAGTTATCTGAATCCGGGAAATTTTTCATTTCGGGGCAGTCTTCGTTCTAAAATATATGTGGATAAAAGCGAATTAATTGCAAGAACGAATGAAGCCCTTTGTACGGAACAAAAATATATCTGTGTAAGCCGTCCGAGAAGATTTGGTAAATCGATGGCGGCCAATATGCTTGCGGCATATTATGACAGAAGTGAAAATACGAAAGAACTGTTTCAGAATCTTGCAATCAGCAAAGCGAATTCATATAAAGAAAACCTGAATCAATATGATGTAATCAAAATCAATATGCAGGAATTTTTGAGTATGTCAGAGACGATGGAAGATATGCTCGAAATGCTCAAAAACTATCTTGTCTCAGATTTTGAGGAAACTTACCCGGAAGTACGTTTTCGGGATAAAAAGAATCTGATTCAGGTTATGAAGGATGTATTTTCACATACAAAATGTCCTTTTGTGATTCTGATTGATGAGTGGGATTGTCTGTTCCGGGAATATAAGCAGGATAAAGACGCGCAGAAAAAGTATCTGGATTTCTTACGGGTATGGCTAAAAGACAAAGATTACGTAGCAATGGCTTATATGACGGGGATTCTTCCCATTAAGAAATATGGTTCTCATTCCGCATTGAATATGTTTACGGAGTATTCTATGACAGACCCCGGTGAACTGGCGGAATATTTTGGCTTCACAGAGCGGGAAGTGTTTGGAATCTGTGAAAAGTATGGGATGAATTTTGAGGAAGCTAAGGTTTGGTATGATGGATACAAACTGGTTGTACATCGAAAGGAAGGAGAGGAATGTTATTCCATGTACAGCCCCAAATCTGTTGTAGAGGCTATGTTGCGCCATAAGTTTGGAACCTACTGGAATCAGACGGAAACCTACGAAGCTCTGAAAATATATATCCAGATGGATATGGACGGATTAAAAGATTCTGTGATTCGAATGCTTTCAGGCGAGTCTGTTTCCATTAATATCGGAACGTTTAGTAACGATATGACTACGTTTGCTACGAAAGATGATGTATTGACCTTGTTGGTGCATCTGGGGTATCTGACCTACAACAGCATAGAGGGAACTGTAAGCATACCCAACAAAGAAGTTTCGCAGGAGTATGTTAATGCAATCAGCACAATGAACTGGTATGGAGTAGCAGATTCGCTGGAATCATCACGCAAATTACTGGAAGCATTGTGGGCAATGGATGCAGATGCTGTGGCAGCCGGAATTGAAAGGGCGCATGAGGAAATGTCGATTCTTCGATATAACGATGAAAATGCGCTTAGCTGCACCATCCATCTGGCATTTTATTTTGCAAGGGAATATTACACAATGGTTCGGGAATTGCCTGCAGGAAAAGGGTTTGCGGATGTATGCTTAATTCCAAGAAAGCAGCATTTGGATAAACCAGCAATCATGATTGAACTGAAATGGGACAAGAGCGCAGCCGGTGCAATCGAACAGATAAAAGAAAAACGCTATGGGAATGCACTGAAGGATTATCAGGGAAATTTATTGCTTGTTGGCATCAACTATAATAAGACAACGAAAATGCATGAATGTGTGATCGAAGCGGTATGTAAATAAAAAAATCTTAAATATGTAAGCTAAGGTGGACTTACGGGTCAGATGAATCTGGAACAACTGCAGGGCCAGATGTTTGCGGAGATGCAGAACTGGGCGCAGGAAGAAGTATTTTCACAAAAGTGTATCAGCTTGTAAACAAAGACGAGGAAAATAATAAAAACGCTTGACAAATGCTGCTAAAGGTGATATTATCTGAAATATAAAAAATAAGGAGGAAACTGAATGAACAAAAAAACAAATGCAAAAAAAGCGTGAAAACTATGACGCTGTTACTGCTGATGCTTGTCTGCATTTTTGGTAACTCATTCAGCGTAATGGCCAGAGCGAATGCCTGTCAGAACTGTTCAAATGGCTCCTACAGATGTACGAAAACGGAGTATGTCTGGAAAGAAACCGGGACAACGAAGACCTGTGATGATTGCGGAAGCATTCGCAGAAAGTTGCAGAAGTATGCTGTGAAAACATACAAATGCAATAATTGCAGTAGCCACTATACAACTTCCACAAAATTAAGTGATACGATGTGGGCCTGTGAATGTTGAGGTAGATAATGAAAAATAAATGGAGTTGCCTTTTTCTTGCAGGATTTCTGGCGGTTGGTATTGTGTTCACCGGATGTAGTAATCAGACATCTGGTGGAAGTACGACAGCAGCTGCACAGGAAAGCGGTACGACAGCAGCGTCAGCGACAACGGAGTCGGTCTCTGCAGTGACAACGTCAGCGGCAGTGGAAACGTCGGTGTCCGTGTCAGAAACAGTTGTCGGGAATGATCAGCTGGAAGTACAGTTGCTTGGCTATGTCAGTGAGCATGGTGACTGGGAACCGGATAAAATCCATAATTTCCACCATGAGGAAGATCATGATACACATTATCATTGCAGTTTTGATTATGGTAATTGTCAATATGAGTGTTATGTGGATACGTCTTCCGGTGAAGTGACGGATTGCCATCATATTGATGAAGAAGAGGGACGCCATCATGCAGAATCAGAGCATGAATCTGCGCATAGTCATGAAAGCCATCATTCGGAACATCATGATGAGTAATGAAATTATATAACGGCAACAGATAGAATTATATAAATAAGAATGAAGGGAAGTACAATACGGCGCTGACTGTATTGTGCTTCTTTTTTCGTAGCGCTTGACTTGCGCGGAGCTCCGTGCTTTCCTTCGAATTGCTCCGCTGCCTCCGGCAGCTCCCGCAATTCTCCCCCTATTCGGAATCCGCGCATTTTTTGTTTCACAAAAAATGGCTTCTTCCTCATAGAGGGGGCGGCTCCCAGGTTTCGTAGCCTTTTCATGCAAGCATGAAGGCCCCGACAACCTCTGAGCCTGGAAGCACTAAGTGACATCCTTCCCCATCTGTAGAGGTGGGGGGCTTCCCTGCCTCGGTGAGTTCGGTTCTCGTTCGATAGCACCAATGTGCCAAGCATAAGCGAGCTATCCCCGTGTGTCCCACGGTTCTTTATTGGATGTTATGCCGTTACCAACCGCATACCCTCGTTTCTGATGTTTATGGCAGCGTTTACATCTCTGTCGTGATGTTTC
>JAJEQR010000075.1 GCA_020687485.1 Hominifimenecus microfluidus
GAAGATTGCGGGAGTGCAAAGCACGTAGCAATCTGGTATCAAAGGGGTCAAAAAACCTTTTGACCCCAACATCATTATATTGGCTATAACAATTCCCCGTCAAGCATAATACGCAAAGAAAGGCGCCTGCAGTCTCCCGCAAAGCGCCTTTTGTTTCTCTGTTCTTTTTATTTTCGTAACGATTCAGCCCTCAGCTCGATTCCGCTTCCGCCGTATCTAGCTGCGGCTTCTCACCTATAGATTTTTCTTACTTGTAATAAGCCAGCAAACGGGTCCACACGCCGGTGCTTCCCTGTACGTTCGCGAAGGTTGCTACTACATAGCATCGATCTGCCTCTACCTGGTCCAGGTTGCATACATTCTCTACAACTTCAGTCCCGCCGCCCAGCAGAATCTTGTGGCATACCGGCTCGGAGGTATCGGGTGAGATAGCTTCGCAACCTACGAAACGAGCACCCTTCTGAACCAGATACTCTGCGGTCTCAGCGACCAGATGAGGATAGTTGGTGATGTACTCCTGAGGATCGCTCTCCCAGATCTTATCATGGTTGGTATCGAACATAACTGCTTCGCCGGGCTGAATTTCGCCGTGTTCAGCCTCCCAGTTCTTTACATCGTCAACCGTGATCTCATAGTCGCCGTCCACATCCAGGCGGATGATGCATGCCGGTCCAATCAGAACAGTGGGATCTACAGATTCAATGGTTCCTTCCTCTTCCAATACATGGAAAGGAGCGTCCATATGTGTACCAGTATGAGGGCAGTAGCTGATGACTTCCAGGTTATACATGGCGTCATCGGTGCCGATCTGGCTGAAGAAGTTCAGCTCCGGCAGCTTCAGCGCCGGGTCTGCCGGCATCTCAGCCTCTACCAGATGAGAGATATCTACATATTTGTAACCGGCCAGATTGATATCGGAGAACAGAATCTCCTCACCGGAAGCGACTTCTTCCGGAACGCTCGTCTCCTCGGCCGATGTTTCTGCCTCAGTTGTTGTTTCTGCTTCGGTGGTAGTCTCCGCTGCGGTAGTCTCTGCTGCAGCCGTTGTCTGCGCTGCCGCTGCTGTGGTGGAAGTGCTGTTGGAAGAGCATCCTACCATTGATACTGCCATCGTCATGCATGCGATCATAGCAACCACTTTTTTCTTGTTCATACTTTTCTCCTTCCGCTTTCTTTTCAGAAAGCATTCCCAGTTTTTCTTTTTCCTTTTCTTTTCTATAAAAGTTCCGGACAACTGCTGTACATATGCACGAAGTCATCCGCTTTTATATTCTAATGTTAAATTTCTACCAGGCAAGTCCCTCGTCCAGATATTCCTGCACATTATCCGGCGTCAGCGGCACAATCTCGGTATAGATATTTCCGCTTCGCAGATCCCCTTCCAGATAATCGGTCAGGCGCTTCACCGCGTCCACCGCCATCTCCGGGTTCTGCCAGACCGTTCCATCGATCTCGCCCTCCGCAATCTTCTCTGCCACAGATCTCTGCCCGTCGATCCCGATCACGGAAATGCTTCCGGCCATGCCCTTCGCTTCCAGCGCATATACACACCCCTCCGCCATCAGATCATTCTGGCAAATCACTCCGTGGATCTCCGGATAGACGTTCAGGCAGTCTTCCATGATGCTCTGTGCTTTCTCATCGGTAAATTCCCCGTTGTAGGTTCCGATGACCTGCACTCTCGGATTCTGATCCAGAACCGCCCGGATGCCTTCGTCCCGATCCAGCGCACCGGAGGACTCCGCTACACCGGTCAGGTAGATCACATTCCAGGATGTTTCCTCCGGAAAACGCTTCTCCAGCGATTTCACCAGAAGCTCCGCTGCCTGTTCGCCCATTTTCTCATGATCAGCGCCCACGAACCCGATGGTACGGGCCGTAGAGGAGCGGATCACTTCGTTGTCCAGAATCAGAACCAGCACATTTTTCTCATTCGCGTAGCGGATCACGGGAACCGGAGCTTCCATCGTGTAGGGAATCAGGATGATTCCGTCCACCGACTCCTCCAGCATATCCAGGACATCCCGGTTCTGCCGGCGCTGGCTGCTCTCTCCGTCGCGGATAATAAAATCCACCTCCGGATGATCCTTCTCGTATTCCTTCAGAAGTTCCATCATGGTTTCCCGGTAGATCAGATCCGTCGTAGGAAAGCTGATTCCAATCTTCCAGGTTTCGGAATTATCTGCCGCTCCGGCCGGTACCTCAGCTCCCCGGCATCCGCCAAGCGCAAGAACAAGACTTAAAGCCACGGCAGGAATCCTGTATTTCATGGGGTTTCCCTCCCTGATATGTTAATTATTATAACCAAACATTCTCCATTCGAAAATGGTGCAATCTTTGGATTTGGTGTGTTTTCTTGTCAGAAATCCAGTAAATGCGCTTCCCGGTATTCGCTCGGCGTGACGCCTTCATGCTTCTTGAAGGTTTTCATAAAGTGCTTTACATCCTGATAGCCGACCATGCCCGCGATCTCATAGATTCGCAGGGTATAATTCATCAGCAATTCTTTCGCATGACGCATCCGGATCTGGCAGAGATAATCTGCAAACCCCATATGCTCCACTTCAGAAAAGATTTTGGAGAGATAGCTGGCATTGACAGGAATCGTCTCCGCCACAGCTGCCAGTGTAAGTTTCTCCGCGTAATGCTCCTCCATGTACTGCTTTACCGCGCGGATCATGGCCGTGCGTGCCGCTCCGGTGCTCTCTCTGCCTCCCTCAGCGGAAGCCGACTCCGGCAGTTCTTCCTCTGCCTCCGGTTCCGGCTGGGTCTGTACCTTCGCATACGCATTCTTCTCCTCAATTTTCTCAATGCATTTATACACGGCCTCGAAGAGCTGATCCTCCGAAGCTGGCTTGAGCAGATATTCCACGACTATGCCGCTCGACAGCATTTTCCGCGCCGCCTCAAAGTCACTATAGCTGCTCAAAGCAATCACCTGCGGGCGGCAGCCGTACTCCGGCAGACGCTCCAGCACACCGATTCCATCCAGCTTCGGCATCCGGATATCCAGGATCACGATATCCGGGCGCAACTTCGGAATCTTCTCCAGAGCAGCTTCTCCGTCCGCCGCTTCATACAGCGGGCCGACCCCCAGCGTTTCCCAGGAGATATCCTGCAGGATATGTCTTCTCGCCAGTTCTTCATCATCCACGATCATCAGAGAATACTGTCTCATCGCTTTACACTCCCTTCTCCAGAGGAATGCGGAACAATACCCGCATACCCTTTCCGGCTTCGCTTTCCAGCATAATATCACGTTCTCCGTAAGTCAGGCAGATCTGCTCATGAATGTTCTTCAGGGCAAAGCCTGTCTCCCGTTCTTCCTTACGGCTGTTGATCTCCTCCCGGAGCTGCTCCAGTGCCTCCGGTTCCATCCCCTTGCCGTCGTCCTCCACCTGGAAACACAGCTCGTCTTCCTCCGCCCGGAAGGAGATTGTGATGGTATGACCGCCTGGATTCTTCTCAAAGCCATGCACAATCGCATTCTCTACAATCGGCTGGAAGAGATATTTCAGCGCCACATATTGCTCCATTCCAGGGAAAGTCTCCAGATGACACACCAGATCATTGCCGAAACGCATCTTCTGCAGCTGCAAATAAAGGCGCAGCAGATCTGCAATCTCATTTAACGGCAGCTTCTCCTTTCCGTAGGAGAGACTCAGGCGAAAATATTTCGAGAGTACTAAGAGCATCCGCGCCGAATGTTCCGCTTTCTCATGGCAGGCCTCGCTGTAGATCGTATTCAGGATGTTGAACAGGAAATGTTCATCCATCTGCGACTGCAGATAGTTCAGCTGCGTCTGCTCCCGCAACAGCTGCTGAATGTTCACCTCGTCCATGAGTTCCTGCTGCCTGGTCACCATCGCATTATAACAATCGAACAGAACGCCCGGCTCATCCTTCTGCTTTCGCTCCGGCACCGGCGCCATGTGGCCATGACGGCTGGCATTCATATAGGTTCCCAGCAGATTCACTGGCTGTACCAGCGACCGGTTCAGAATCAGGTTGCTTAAGATAAGACTCAGGATTCCGGTCGCGGCAAAAATCAGATAAAATCCTGGTTGTAGCCCCTGATCCGACAGAAAACTGCTCTCCGGCACCATCATCAGATATTTCCAGGCACTTTCCACGGAATTATAGTACGCAACCTGCATCGTCTTCCCTCCGCTCTGCCAGCGGTAGGAACCAGAATCGCTCAGGTCATCGAATGCCTGGCCGTAAGGACCTTCCATATTTACTGCACCGGACAGCTCTCTCCCATCGGAAACACCGTACAGAATATTTCCCTCAAATCCGGAAATCAGATAGGAAGCATCCTCCTCACCCAGAAACGCCAGGCGATCCTTCCAGGCGGAATTCTTCAGGCTGCTGACCAGGAGACAGTTTCTGCTGTCCTCCAGCGGACGCAGAAAAGAAAGAAGCTCTGCACCATCCGGCGCAGTCAGTACCCGCCATTCCAGCGACGCCTCCATACGATTGTAGTAAAAATCATGGAAATCGGCCACATATTCCTCCGGATCGCGGATTTCCTTCGCTCCGGGAATCATGCTGACCACGCTCTTCGAATCGGGAAAATACAGGTAGAGGGAATCCAGCGAAGACATCTGCCCGACATATTCATTCAATATCAGAGAAATCCGGCTGCGTGCCGCTTCCCGGTCTGTCCCTTCTGCCACAGCCGTCCGATATTCCTCCACAACTGACTGAAGGCTCTGATCCCGGCTCACTTCCCGGCTGAAGGTACTGACCTCGTCCATCAAGTTCTGCATCATCAGCGACGCACCGTACAGACTGGTGTACATACTGTCCGCGTGCTCAACCCGCAGGAAATCCCGCGAAGCCGCCAGCGAATAATTCCAGAACAGAAACATGGGAAGAAACGCAATCAACGCCGTAACCATAAACAAGCGAAAGCTGATCCTTCGATACCATACCACACTTTCCATACGAGCCCTCTCCTCTCTTTTCTTTCCGTTTTCTTCTGTTCTATTTTGTTCTATTTTGTTCCATTCTGTGTCAGACACTGTTTTCTGCCGCCCTGCCGTTGTGACATAGTCTCTGACTCCAGCGTTGTCTCAGTATAGCATTTACATTCCGGAAACGCAAGAATGCCCGGCGCAGATTTCTCTGTCCGGGCATCCTTAAATGAAAGAAAGAGGCAAATTAATTATTTCTCCGCAGCTTTATTCGCCGCATCCTTTGGAAGAGCAAGATCCAGATACATCTGAACCTCGTCCTTCGAATCCTGAGCCATCCACTCGCTCATGCGCTTCATCATGCTGGCCTTGGGCTCACCGGGCGCAAAGGGCGTCTCTTCCGGCATGTTGCTGATCATATCCGCAAATGCCTGCGTCTTCATCGCTTCCGCTGCCTGACGATCCATCAGCTCGCTGATACGCTCGCCGAAGGTAGGCTTATTCTTCACGGGCTGCACAGCCTTTCTGGCTTCCGCCTGTGCCACATTCGCAACAGCAGCCTTACCCATATTTATATAAGCTTGCACATCACCACGCTCCATGCTGGAGGCCATCATACGGGCCATCATGCTGTTCTTCGGTTCACCGGGTGCGAAGGTCTTCTTCGTATCCTCCTCCGGCAGCTTCTCCAGCAGCTCACTGAATGCCGCATCGTTCACTGCATCGCCATAAGCCATCAGCTGATCCATGATATCATTTACATTATGCAGGATCTTGCCTTCGCTCTCCTGACTCTTCTCTGCACGGTTTCCATCCTCTTTTGCTTCGTTCATACCTGTGTTCTGTAATAAATCCTTTTCGTTTGCCATGATTGATATCCTCCTTATATATAAGCAAAACAGGAATTCTGCTTTCCTCTGATTTCTTTCTCTCTCGTCTTCTTACGGTAAAACAATACCACCATGTCAATTAATTGTCAATTTCTTTTTTTGGTTTATTTTATATCTTTTTTAAATTTTTAATCCGTACAAACCTCCTTTTTTGCCTGTTTTTTATTTCGTTTTTGTATTTTACATTTCTTTTTCATAGTTTTAATGTTTTACTATGCACCTTCCTTCCGTCAAAAAGCGATGGGTTCATGCTCCGTCAAACTCTCTTTTTGTCGATTTTTTGTCGAAAAAGAGCCTCCCGGCATACTTATGCCAGGGGGCCCTTCCTACTGTGCTTATTTTTACTCTTCTTTAAACTTCTCGCTCTGCGACTGTATCAGCTCCAGGTCGTCGAAATAATTGATGCGCATGCAGCGCTTCACATCCGCCAGCGTCGCATTCGCTGTCGCACGCGCCTTCTCACTGCCGGTATGCAGAATCTCATAAACTTCCGGAATCTTCTGCTCCCATTCCTTCCGGCGGGCACGGATCGGCGCAAGCTCCTCCTGAAGCACGCGATTCAGGAACTTCTTCACCTTTACATCACCAAGGCCGCCTCTCTGGTAGTGAGCTTTCATCTCATCCAGGCAAGTGTAATCCGGCAGATACTCCGCGAAGAGCTCGTCCTTACAGAACGCATCCAGATAGATAAATACCGGATTGCCTTCTACCTTGCCGGGGTCGGATACCTTCAGATGATCCGGATCCGTGTACATGCTCATAACCTTCTTCTTCACATCCTCTTCCGTATCGGACAGGTAGATGCAGTTGCCTAAAGACTTGCTCATCTTCGCCTTGCCGTCGATACCGGGCAGACGCAGACACGCCGCATTATCCGGAAGCAGAATCTCCGGCTCTACCAGCGCCTCACCATATACGGAATTAAACTTGCGGACGATCTCGCGGGTCTGCTCGATCATCGGCTCCTGATCCTCGCCAACCGGAACGGTCGTCGCCTTGAACGCAGTGATATCCGCCGCCTGGCTGATCGGATAAGTGAAGAAGCCAACCGGAATGCTGGTCTCGAAATTGCGCATCTGGATCTCGGACTTTACGGTAGGATTTCGCTGCAGGCGGGATACCGTTACCAGGTTCATATAGTAGAAGGTAAGCTCTGTCAGCGCTTCTACCTGAGACTGAATGAACAGGGTGGACTTCGCCGGGTCCAGACCGACAGAAAGGTAATCCAGCGCTACCTCGATGATGTTCTGGCGAACCTTCTCCGGGTTGTCCGCATTGTCGGTCAGTGCCTGCGCGTCCGCGATCATGATGTAAATCTCATCGAATGCGCCGGAATTCTGAAGTTCTACTCTTCTTTTTAAAGATCCCACATAATGACCTACATGAAGGCGTCCGGTGGGACGGTCGCCGGTCAGAATAATCTTACCCATAATGTTTTCCTCCTGGTATTTATTATATTTTTACTAAGAAGAAATGTCAATGTATATCCGCTGTTTCTTTTTTTCCGCTTCCGTGCTATGCTGATTATAATAGAATACAAAATACAAAGGAGATCCCCTATCATGAAATATTTTCAGCACAAGCCTTTGCTGCACAAGTTCTCACATGTCGATGAGTTTTTAAAGGAATTTTCCCTCACGAAGGAGGATTTTATTCTGGCCAGCCGCTCCACCTGGAAGCGCTGGTTTGCGCCGTTCGAAGTTTCTGCTGTGGTTCATTTCAAGGATGAATACGGACGCGGTGAACCGACGGACAGCATGATCGACGGGCTGCGTGCGGATTTTCTGGCGTCCGGCTGCACACGCATCTTTGCGATCGGCGGCGGCGCTGTGATTGATATGGCGAAGATTCTTGTCCTGGACGGCACGGCGTCCGCTTCTGATTACTATCAGCGTAAAGTTCCGTTATCCAAGACGCACACATTGGTTGCTGTTCCCACGACCTGCGGCTCCGGCTCAGAAGCTTCGAATGTAAGTATCGCCGAGATCGCATCTCTGGGAACGAAGCTGGGTCTTGCAGATGACACGATCTATGCGGACGATGCGGTACTGATCCCGGAGCTGCTCTCGGATCTTCCTTATGAATTCTTCGCCTCCAGCGCAATCGACGCCCTGATTCACGCGATGGAATCCTTCGTATCGCCCCGCGCGAACCTGTATACCCGCATGTTCAGCACGCAGGCGATCCGCATGATTATCAGCGGCTTTCTCCAGATGGAGGCGGAAGGACCAGAGGTGCGCCTGCAGCTTCTCGATGAATTCCTGACTGCCAGCAATATGGCCGGCATCGCATTCGGCAACGCCGGAACCGGCGCCGTCCACGCCATGTCCTATCCGTTAAGCGGAATCTACCATGTCACCCATGGAGAAGCCAATTATCAGTTTCTTGTCGCTGTCTTCCGTGCCTATTCCGAAGCGGCTCCCGGCGGCGTGCTGACAGAGCTGGAGCAGATCACAGCGGACGCCCTCGGCTGCGCGAAGGAAAATCTCTATCCCCGCCTGGAGGAGCTGCTTTCCCGCATGATCCCCCGCAAGGCCCTGCATGAATACGGCATGAAGGAAGAAGAAATCCGTACCTTTGCCGAATCCGTCCAGGCAACGCAGGGACGTCTGCTGGGTCAGAGTTACGTAAGATTTGATACCGAAAAAATGATGAAAATCTATCAGGATCTGTATTAAACAACAAAGTATCAGATAACGAGATCTGTCTCCATAAGCAGGAATGATTATCCGAATCCTGCCATTCGAAATATCGCTGCCGCAAACGTACAACAAAGCACACCGAGTGCCGTCGGAATCATAATTGCAAGCACGGTCCACCGAAATTTCCGGCTTTCCTTAAAGATTGTTATACAGGTAGTTGCGCAGGGCCAGTGCATCAGCGAAAACAACAGCGTGCAGATCGCAGTCCTCCAGGTCCAGCCATTTTGGATTAAAATATTTTGAATTGCACTTACCTCCGTAATATCTGTCAGTGATCCACCGGCTGTATATGCCATAAGGATTACCGGAAGCACGATTTCATTGGCCGGGAAACCCAAAAGGAAACCCAGAAGAATTACGCCATCCATTCCCATCAGCCTTCCTGCCGGCTCCAGAAATCCGGCAGCATGTGCCAGCAGTGAATCTCCGCCGGCCATCACATTCGCCATGATCCAGATGATTGCACCGGCGGGAGCTGCTGCAAGAATCGCCCGGCCAAGGACAAACAACGTCCGATCCAGAACCGAACGAATCAGCACTCTGCCAATCTGCGGACGGCGATAGGGCGGCAGCTCCATTACGAATGCGGACGGCAGCCCGGCAGGCAGAGTTCGGGAAAGAACTGCTGAAGCCAGGAATGTCATAAGAATGCTCAAAAGAAGGAAAAGAGCCAAAACCATAGCCGGAGTTACAGCGGCCCGCCACACCGGGCCGCTTCCGATCAGGAACATACCAATCACACTGATCAGAAGCGGGAATCGCCCATTACACGGAACCAGGCTGTTCGTAAGAATTGCAATCAGACGTTCCCTGGGCGAATCAATAATCCGACAGCCAATAACCCCCACAGCATTACAACCGATCCCCATCATCATCGTCAGCGCCTGCTTTCCACAGGTCCGGCACTTCTGAAAACAACGATCCAGATTAAAGGCAACCCTCGGCAGGAATCCGGCATCTTCCAACAGGGTAAATAGCGGGAAAAAGATCGCCATCGGCGGCAGCATTGCAGATATTACCCATGCCATAACCCGATAGATTCCATGAATCAGGAACTCCGACAGCCACAGCGGAACTGCTGTCCGTGTGATCCCACTCCATATCTGCGTTTCCAGTGAAAATAAAGCATCACTCAAAACTCTTGACGGAATATTTGCACCTGCAATCGTCAGCCAGAAAATTCCGAGAAGAAAAAGAAACATGACCGGAAAGGCCGTAATGCGCCCTGTGATCACACGATCTGTCGCGGATCGTTTTCGCGGTCGTTTTCTGCAGGAAAAATGAACAACTTCCCGTGCAATCATCTCCGCGCGAAGCACAAAAGAAGCCGCCATCCGATCTCTCAACTCTTCCTGACGGATTTCCTTCTTCTCCATCGCAAGGCGCACATCGAAAAGCGCATTTACCACACACCGGCAAGTCATGGGATTCTTTCCCAGCGCTTCTTTTATAGAGGTGAGAAGACTCTCATCGTTATCCAGAAGACGTGCTGCCAGCCATCGACTGTTTTCAGCATCAGGAAAACAGATTTTTACTGCCGGCTCCAGAAGATCCAGAAAACACTCCATCTCCGGATCATAGTCTGTGCTTTTTACCACACATTCTCCTCTGCCTGAGAATTTTCGCTTCTTCATGTTCTCCAACTCGCATTTCAGTTCTTCGATTCCTTCCCCGCTTCGCGCAGACATGGCCACCACCGGAACTCCCAGGTGATGACGAAGTTTCTTCAGATCTATCGATATCTTCTTTTTTCGTGCCTCATCCATCAGGTTAACACAGACAATCACACGTTTCGTCACTTCCAGAATCTGCAGAACCAGGTTCAGTCCGCGTTCCAGGCAGCCTGCATCGCATACCACCAGAATACCGTCCGGTTTCCCGAAGCACAGAAAATCCCTGGCTACCTCTTCCTCCGCAGAGCGCGCCATCAGAGAGTAGCAGCCAGGAACGTCAATGATAGTACAACTTTCACTGCCAATCTGACAACTTCCCTGCGCATTTTCTACTGTTTTTCCTGACCAGTTGCCGACGTGCTGATGCAGCCCGGTCAGTGCATTAAACAGTGTGCTCTTGCCAACATTCGGATTTCCTGCCAGTGCAATCACAAGTTCTCCGGTATTTTTCATCGGCTGTTCCTGCTTTTTTTCTATTCTTCGTGGTTTTCTCCGACTTCCAGTTCTTATTTCCATGCTCCATCCCCCCTGCTTCGCCGAAGTTGTATTTCGGAAGACTCACTCTTCCGAAGCGCTACTACTGCACCGCGAATCCGGTAAGCCACCGGATCTCCCAGCGGGCTGACACCGACACACTCAACCTGCGTCCCTGGAATCATCCCAAGATCCTGCAAGCGCCGACGCATCGTATCTTCCAGCCCGATATGCAGGATTCTTCCATATTCTCCCGATTTCAGCTGACTCATGGATATAAATTCCGATAATATTTCCACCCATCTTCCCCCTTCCGTTTTCCTCCCGTCAAAAACCTTCCTGCCCCGGCTGCTGTCCTTTAAAAAACCTTCCGGTCTGGCATGTTTACCGTTTCCGGTGAAAGGTTTCTGTATTATCATACGTGAAATTGAAAAATCGGTGCAAAGGTTTCCAAAGCTTCCGTCAGGAAAACAAAAAGAAGACCGCCGAAGCGGTCTTCTTTTTGTTCCTGACAGAAGCAGAATATTCTATAATATAGCATTCTCAAAATGATCGGAATCAGCATCCTTCGCAGGTGTCATGCACATGCTTCACCAGATCCAGCACCTTGCTGCTGTAGCCCCACTCATTGTCGTACCATGCCAGAAGCTTTACGAAATGATCATTCAGCATGATACCCGAACTCTCATCGAAGATACAGGTATCGGTGATACCCTTCAGGTCGGAGGATACTACCTCATCCTTTACATAAGAGATGATACCCTTCATGCTGCCCTCGGAAGCTTCCTTCACCTTCTTGCAGATCTCTTCGTAGGTGGTGGGGGTCTTCAGACGAACCGTCAGATCTACGATGGATACATCGTTGCTGGGTACGCGGAAGGACATACCGGTCAGCTTGCCCTGCATCTCCGGGATAACCAGTCCGCAGGCCTTGGCTGCGCCCGTGGTGGACGGAATAATGTTGTTGAATACGGAACGGCCGGTTCTCCAGTCACGGCCAGCTCTTGCGTCAACAGCCTTCTGTTTCGCGGTTGCGGAATGGATCGTGGACATCAGACCTTCCTCGATGCCGAATGCATCGTTCACAACCTTAACCAGCGGAGCCAGACAGTTCGTGGTACAGGAAGCGTTGGATACAACATCGTACTCCGGCTTGTACTCGGTGTGATTTACGCCCATAACGTAGGTAGGCATTACCTTGTCCTTGGAGGGAGCAGTGATTACAACCTTCTTCGCGCCGCCCTTCAGGTGGCCGGAAGACTTCTCTACCGTGTTGAATGCGCCGGTGGATTCGATGATGTACTCTGCGCCGCAGGAAGCCCACGGAATCTGCGCGGGATCGGTCTCGCTGAATACGGGAATCGCCTTGCCGTTCACGATCACGCTGTTCTCACCCTCTTCGATCGTGCCGGGAAATCTGCCATGAATGCTGTCATAACGCACCATGTATACCATGTGAGGAATATCTGCGTTGCGCAGGTTAATACCGCACAACTCAAACTCATCCGCACGCTCCATCAGCAGTCGAAATACTACACGGCCGATACGGCCGAAACCATTGATACCAACTTTAATTGCCATCTTATACTCTCCTTTTCTTCGCGGGAGCCTTATGTACCTGGGAACGGTCTCCGCACGAGTCCTATAGGTGTATTGTATCACAGTCTACGGAACTCTGGCAATGCTTATTGCTAAAAAAGAAGAAAGATTCCCGAAGTAGTTCCATCTTGCCAGTACTTGTCCCGTTCACAACGTTATAAACCTTGTGTATTGTCTGCATTTTTACTGTTCTTTTCCTTTTAAAACGCCTGTAAGTGAATCGGTCAGATGAGATACTGTTGCATCTTTGGGATTAAAGTGTTTATAACTAACGACCTACAAATACTTCGAATATTTTCTGGCTGAGTTAATCAAGTTCGCGGAAATAACTGCGCAGGATTCGATATGAACCTTGCCATCCGAAAAAATCAGATCCTGAGAATCCGCATTCTTCTTCACTTCAACGATATCTGCGAAGCGATAAGTTGTTTTCCTGCCAAACATGGACGAATATACAAATTCTTCCTCATTGATTACCTTGATCCACTGATTGTTCCAGCAAAGCGCTGCTGCGATACCAACCAGAGCGCAGATCACTGCGCAGGGAATCATAAGCAAACGATCATGAATGAAAATTACGCACAAAACTGCTGCCGCAAAGAAAATTACTGCCAGCCCCAGCAGCCATGCAGGCAAATACATGTCCTTCTCTGAATGTTTCTTCATACTCCTGTCCTCCATATGTATGTTTGATGTGTTATTAGCGATTTACTACAATGTACGGGTTACAATTTCTGTATTTCTGTAAGCGTTCCATCGTTCCATTTTTACCAAAAGCATGACTTTCTTTATTCTTCTAGGGAAATGCCATACTGCTCGCATAGCTCCGGATAATAGAATTGGAGAAAATCCTCACCATTCCAGTTCAGAACAGAATAGAATTCTTCTTCCGTCATGTCCGGCTTGATGAGCTGTATGCCATGCTCCTGCAATCTTTCCACAGTCAGCATTTTTCCTGGTGTACTCCATTCCAGCTTTAACAAGTCTCCATCTTCCAGAATAATATGTATTTGTACGAGAATTATCCGATCCTTACTATCTTTCTTCCCATTTTTGTGATACTGTAAGATAGTACCTTTGCATCGTTCTATAGCATATGTGTCTTCATGCAGCTGAAAAAAGGAATTATTGACAATCATTTCATCCGTCACATACGCATAATCATATAAACTTAAATAAAAGGCAGGAAAAGTAATCGTAATAATTCCCATTAGTATCAACAAGTGATTCATCATCGCACGGCTCTTGGACTTATTAATTGCATCTATAAAAACAAAAGTTTGCCAAAAGCCTGACTTAGAATAACCAAACAGGCAAAATATCACATACATAAATACCACGGCAAAAAAAGCAAAGATCAAGACAATATCAAAATCATCCGACATCAGCCAAATACTCCCTGCTGGAATCAATGTTTTTTTAACAACGTAATATAGTAGTGATACTGGAACTGCGCATACACAGCCTAATATTACAACTACGAGGGATGCCACATAATGAATGGAGTTTGAAAGATTTCGCCATTCTGAACTACCTTTTTTCAGATAACGGAACCTTGGCTCATACTGATATATAGCTTCCACGTCATTATATTTTTCCGGATTCTTTTTGATCTTTCTGTATTGCCTCCAAAGAGACAGCAAAATAACAATATAAACAGCGATCCAAATCTTCATTTTCCTTTTCCTTTATAGCTCAGAGGGATGTAAACATCCCTCTGAATTTGGCTCAATAAGAATTATCCTGAATTATTCACCACGTAGTGGTGTTGCGGCTGAAAGCCGCATGGTTATTGAAATTGCAAAGCTTTCTTGCTTTCACCTGAAAAGTGAATAGAAAAAGGACCAGATTCTTGGTAAAATTAAGGTGTCCTAAGCCAGAATCAAACCAAGAAAAGAGGTCCTCTATGACTATTCTAAACACCATTTCACTTGAAAGCAATAAAAAAATCAACTTCCGATGGATGCCTGCTTTTCATTAAAGAATTCGCCTCCCTCATTGGTTTGATACGGCTTGTGAAACAGCTTTTCAAGACCAACGATCACACCCAATGCCGTATTCATAAAGATCCGGATAACCTGATGCAGCTGGTTTATCAGATCATAGCGTCTTACTTCGAAGACAACTGTGCAGATGAACTGACAAACGATCCGGTGATGACTGCAATCCTTGATAAGGAAGCACTGGCATCCCAACCAATATTGTCCCGTTTCTGGAACCGCATGGACGGTGATACGCTCTCTCAACTGGACATGATTTAGTCAAAGATGAGAGACATTGTCTATTCCGTCCAAAAACCAGAACACATGCTGTTTGATCTGGACTCCACGTTGCTGAACACATACGGTATGCAGGAAGGGGAAGGTTTTAACTACCACTACCAGGGGCATGGATACCATCCACTGTTCTGTTATGATGGACTGACCGGCGATCTGCTGAAAGCAGAACTCCGTGACGGTACGCAGTATTGCAGTAAAGATGCGGATCAATTCATGATACCGCTGATGCAGGAATATCGGTCAATGCAAACCGCCTGCAGGTACATGTTTTTGCCTACAACCTGTTCAATTGGTTCCGGCGCCTGGCATTATCCGCAAGCATGAGAACACAGCAGATAGACACTATTCGTTTGAAGCTGCTGAAGGTCGCTGCGAAAGCG
>JAJEQR010000076.1 GCA_020687485.1 Hominifimenecus microfluidus
AACATTCGTAATCCGCTCATTTTTCTTCGAAAAATGGCTACTTACTCATGTTTTTGGCGGGTCAAGAGGTCAAAAATTCTCTTGCAAGCGAGCTTGCATCGACTTTTTGACCTTTTGACCCTGGTATCATATTATAAGGGGTTCGAATCAGCAACTGTACAGACAACTGATTGCTGGTTGGAGTAAATAGGAGAAGATAAATATATGAGAGTCGAAGAATTTACCATAGAGGGCCGCAATGCTGTCCTGGAAGCATACCGGGCAGGTAAGACGATCGACAAGCTGTTCGTTCTGGATGGCTGTCAGGACGGCCCGGTGCGCACGATTGTCCGTGAGGCAAGAAAGCACGATACGATCCTTCAGTTTGTCGCGAAAGAACGTCTGGATCAGATGTCCCAGACAGGGAAGCATCAGGGCGTGATCGCTTACGCAGCAGCCTATGAATATGCCAGTGTGGAAGATATCCTGGCAGCGGCGAGAGAGAAGAATGAGCCGCCGTTCATCTTCATCCTGGACGGCATCGAAGATCCACATAATCTGGGCGCAATCATTCGTACCGCGAACCTTGCTGGTGCGCATGGCGTAATCATTCCGAAGCGCCGGGCAGTCGGTCTGACCGGAACCGTGGCCAGAACTTCTGCCGGTGCGCTGAATTATACACCGGTGGCCAAGGTGACGAACCTTGCAGCTACAATCGAGGAGCTGAAGAAGGACGGACTTTGGTTCGTATGCGCAGCTATGGACGGAGAAGTGATGTACCGCATGAATCTGACCGGTCCAATTGGCCTTGTCATCGGCAATGAGGGAGAGGGCGTCTCTCGTCTGGTACGCGAGAAGTGCGATATGACCGCTTCTATTCCGATGAAGGGCGATATTGATTCTCTGAATGCGTCGGTAGCCGCCGGAGTTCTTGCCTACGAGATTGTTCGCCAGCGGATGCAGTAATTGAGACAAGCCGCAGACATTTATCTATCTTCCGGCGAACGATATCATTCATGGCATACGTCCACTGGCTGGCGTATGGAATGCATTCCAATAATACAAAAAAACGCTTGACATTTCCTGAAATATAGGGTATAGTATCAGGGTAGTCGCGAGGCGACAACGAATGGGGTCTTAGCTCAGCTGGGAGAGCATCTGCCTTACAAGCAGAGGGTCATAGGTTCGAGCCCTATAGGCCCCATTTCTATGGCGGAGTAGCTCAGTTGGCGAGAGCACACGGTTCATACCCGTGGTGTCAGGGGTTCAAATCCCTTCTCCGCTATTTTTTATTGTAAAAATCCCGGACAGCGACGGTGCCGGGGGCAAGCTTGCTTGCACAGAGGTACCGGCATTGGACGGGTTAAGCCGAATGAGCAAGAAGGCGGATACGCCGGATTGCGAATGCGGCTGGGGATTGCGGAAGCACGTCAGTGCGAAGCAATCCATTTTTACAATTAAAGTTACAGCAGGATAATATATGTAAGAACTTACAGGCGTCTGACAGTGTCAGACGCTTTTTGCTTTACAAATGATCAATTCTATGCGAAAATACATTTCGGAAGAAAAATTTACAATCCATTCGTTTTTATCCTCTTTCAGCAAGAACAACAGGAGAGCAATAGCAAGTGCCAGCAAAAACATATATAGAAACATCATCAGAAAAAATGAAAGAAATCCTGCGCATGTTCGGGATATCCTGCCGGGGAACGGGAGGCATGCTCCTGGATCGCCTGAGCTTTACTCTTGGTTCCGGCGAAATTCTGGGGATCCTTGGCAGTCCTTCCGAAGAGCGCCGTGCGATCGGCCGTGTCCTGACCGGGCAGATACAACCGGAGGACGGCACGCTGTATATTCATGAGCAGCCGGAGGCGTTTCCTGACGTAAGAACAGCGCAGGAGAAGAGAATTTTTCATATCTCACCGGACAGCCGCCTGATGAATCACATGGATCTGGCGGAGAATCTGTGCCTGATCCGCCCGTCCAGTCTGGTTCCGCATTCGGAACGGGTCTGGGTGAAGCGGAAGAACATTCATCTGCTCTGTGAAGAATATCTGGAGGAATGCGGGGTAGAGGCGGATCCCTATGCCTATCCGGATGAGTACAGCCGGGGAGAGCAGTATACGTTTCTTGTGATGAAGGCAATGATGTGCGGAGCGGAGACTGTGGTGCTGGATTCCATCGGCCAGCCGTTCCTGCACGCGGTGATGGAACACAGAGATTTGATCGAACATATGCGGAAGGCGGAAGGCGCGATGATTTTGATTGATTCTCATATCGAAGAACTGATGTATCGCTGCGACCGGATCTATACGTTCCGCGAAGGACGTATGAGCGGAAGCCTTTTCCGGGATGAATATTCGCGATCGCTTTTAATGGAAATGATGCTATGAAGAAAAGTCGAAGAGAGAATGCAAAGAAAATCCTGCGAAGAACCGGAATCTGGATTCTGATCTTCGTTTTTATGGCTGGTTACAGCGCAGTACGCAGACAGAAGGATACGGAGGAGGTCTCCGGAATCACGATCGGTCTTCTGGTATCTACGCCCAGCAATGATTTTATGCGTGCGCTTCAGGATGGAGCGGAGGCGGCTGCGAGAGAACATGGCGCTCAGTTGTATGTAGAGACAGCATATAATCTAGAGATCCAACTGTCACAGGTGAGATCCGTTCTGGCCCGTGGCGTGGATGCGCTGGTGATCTGGCCGTATGACGGTGACGCGGTAGCCAGTGTGATTGAGGAAGCAAACGAACAAAATGTTCCTGTTTTCACCTTCGATGTAAAGGCGAAAGGATGTGATGTAACCGGTCAGATTTCCACGGATAATCACATGATTGGTGAGACAGCCGCTCACACGATGGCTGGATTTCTGTATCAAAAGAATGGCGCGTATCAGGGGAAGATTGCGCTGCTCAGCGGTCCGTTTCGTATGACATCACACCAAGATCGCGTAGAAGCCTTCATGCAGGTGATGGAGACAGAATATCCTGAGATACAGATTCTGGTGCAGAAGCGTATGGAGGGTTCAGAGAAGGTGATTGATGTTGTGAGCACCTGGGCCGGAATGTACGGCGGGCAGTTGGATGGGATTTACTGTGCGTCCGATTACCTGACCGCCTCTGTGCTGACAGCCCTGCGGCAGAAAAATCAGCTTTTTCCAGTAGGCGATCCGGATCATCTGATCCTGTTGGGAACTGATGCATTCCCTGCAGTTGTGGAGGCAATCCGTGAGAACCTGGTGGATGGCGTAGTCGCCCAGAATGCTGTTCAGATCGGCAGAGAGGCCATGGAAGCGGCCTGGGAATATCTGGAGGAAGGGCAGCTGCCGGAGAAGCAGCGGTATATTCCGCTGATGGTAATTACAACGGAAAATATTGACAGTGAAGAAGTGAAAGAATTCGGCATATGGTCAGATGAATACCGGAAGGAGGCGAAGGATGGTGAATAGAAAAGAAATACGGAGAAAAAGCCGGCGCTACTCCTGTCTGGTGCTTCCGCCGCTGGTAATTGCGCTGATTCTCTCCTTCATGAGCGAATACTTCCTGACGCCGGTGAATCTCGGAAACCTTCTGCTGCAGATGACTAGCACGGCGATTGCAGCGATGGGGATTACCTTTATTATGATTGCCGGTGAGTATGATCTGTCCTGCGCAGCCGTTCTGGCTTTTACGGCTGTATTGTCCGCTTCTCTCGCTGTACGTTCACCGTTCGGCGCAGTGCTTGGAATTCCGTTTGCTCTGGCGCTGGGTGCGGGAATCGGCTTCCTGAATGGGTGGCTGATTTCAAAGTTTTCGATTCCATCACTTGTCGTCACGCTGGCGGCAATGAAGATCTGGCGCGGCGTGGCACTCTGGCTGACGGGAGGCCGAACCGTTTCCGGATTACCTGAGGTCTACTGTTTTCCGGGGTGCGCGCGTCTTTTTGGCGTCGTGCCTGTCAGCCTGATCATTCTGGCTGTACTTTATATTGCGGGGCAGCTGATGCTTTCCAGAACCCGTTACGGATATGAAATCTATGCGGTCGGCAGGGACGCGGAAGCGGCAACCCTATCCGGTCTTGGCGTAAAGAAAATCCGAAGAAACGTATATATCGTCGGCGGAATCCTGTATGCCATTGCAGGACTACTGATGGCCGGGCGTGTCGGAGCCGCTCTTCCTGCCGCCGCGGACAGCATGGAATTTACCGCAATGTCTGCGGCAATCATTGGCGGATGCGCACTTGGCGGCGGCAGAGGATCACTCGTCGGGACGTTCCTTGGCGTGCTTACCATGTCACTGTTGGATAACGGGGCGGATCTTCTGCAACTGTCTTATTACTGGATCTCGATTGTTCAGGGGGTAATTATTCTTGCCGCGCTTGTGATAAAAACGCAGGGAGTGCAAAAAAGACAAAAGCAGACAGAGAGTCTGCATAGTGATAGGGTGAAATGAGATGGGAGACACAGAAAAAATGATTCGGGTATTGATCGTAGATGATGAGATTGCTGTATGCCGTCTGATCGAGTATCTGGTGCCCTGGGAGCAACTGGAAATGACATCGGTCGGATACGCGAACAACGGACCGGAGGCTTACCGGCAGATCCGGGAGAAGCAGCCGGATATTGTGCTTACGGATATTCGGATGCCTGGATTCGATGGCCTGGAATTAATTGAAAAGATCCGCGAAGAAGAGAAGACGACAGCAGAAAACGGAGAAGGGAGAGTTCTGTTTGTTCTGATCAGCGGTTACCGGGAATTTGAATTTGCCAAGCAGGCTATCCGCTTTGGCGTGGAGGAATATCTTTTGAAGCCAATTCAGAAGGAGGAGCTGATAAAGGTTCTGGAGCAGGCCAGAGAAAAGATCCGTCGGCGGCAGGATCAGGGAAAGGAAGAAAAAGCAAAATCTCAGACAATGCGCAGCCTACAGGAAAACCTGAGAAAAAGCTGGATTCTGGAACTGGTGGAGAATCTTCTGGCGGCTGTTCCGATGAGTCGGGAGGAAGTTAACCACAAATACTGTTTTGAATTTCAGGATGGCAGTTACTGCGGTATGGTGATTCGCAGCAGCCATTCGGATGCAGCGGAAAAGATAGATGCCGTGACAGAGATTCTCGATGCGTACTGTTATGAGTATGAATGGATTCAGAGAGAGCGGGAAATCCGCCTGCTTCTCAATTACGGAGAAGAGCGGAGCGGGGAACTCTGGAAGCGCATGACGCTTCTTGCAGGACCGGGAATGCGGATTGCGAGAAGTCGGGAGCGGAAAGCGATGGATGACTGCGCGGCTGCGATGCGTGAGGCGAAGCGGGCTATGAATATGCGTTGGTGGAAGAAGGATGTATTCTTCTTATCAGCGGAAAATTTTGTAGGTCTCCTTTCGGAAGAGGCTCCGGTGCTAAACCATGAACGCAGAGAACAGTTCTTGCGGCAGATCGAGACAATGGACGCGGCGAAAACCGCCAGCTGGTGTTCTGATTTTTTGGAAGAGACAGCGGCAAGAGGCGATGCTTTCCGGGCAAGAATGCCGTTAACGATGCAGGAACTGGAGACCGCTGTCCAAGAAGTGATCACAGAGATTACAAAGGAAGATCCAGAATCCCGCCGGGCAAGGACCGGCTGGCAGGATGCTTCCGACTGGCAGGAAGCGAAATTTCTTTTCCGGAAGGAAATGGAATCCTGGGTTGGCCTCGCGTCTGAATCCCGTCAGGTGCAGAAGAATTTTCCGATCCGCGCGGCTGCTGCCTATATTCAGGAGCATTTTACAGAGAAAATCACACTGGAACAGACGGCAGAACAGGTACATCTGAGTCCAGTATATTTCAGCGGACTATTCAAGAAAGAGACCTGCATGAATTTCTCAGAATACCTGACGCAGGTGCGGGTGCAGGAAGCGAAGAGACTCCTGAAGCAGGGAACGGTAAATGTCTCTGAAGTGGCCGAACGGGTCGGCTACAGCGACGCCAGGCATTTCAGCAAGACTTTTCAGCGTCTGGTAGGAATCACGCCGAAAGAATACCGGAAGTTGCATTCCTGACAGTTAAAAGAGTAGACACAAGGAGATACCATGGAAATCTTATTATCCTGGAAAAGAAAGTGGAAGCAGTGGAGAGGTTTTATCCGTGAATTGAAACGTCATGGCATCGATTTCTATGACAGAAACCAACCGGATTTCAGAACGGAAGATGGCATCCGTCAGTTGATTGAGCAGATCGCGCTTTCCGTGAACAGCGGATATTCTGCTCATCTGATGAAGGTGCAGGCCCAGATCAATGCTCTGAACAGCCAGATTAACCCTCATTTTCTGTACAATACCCTTGAAATGATCCGCAGTCAGGCACTGATCCAGGGAGCGGAGGATGTCGCGGAGATGGCAGAAACGCTTTCCCTGATGTTCCGCTACAGTATCAGCAAGGGAGATAACCTGGTTACCTTCCGTGAGGAGATGGAGAATCTGGAGCGTTACTTTACGATTCAACAATACCGTTTTCCAAACCGGTTCACACTTGAGAAGATATTCCCGGATTCCGAAGAAATCATGAACTGCCGGATTCCCAAGCTGACGCTGCAGCCATTAATCGAGAATGCTGTATATCACGGGCTGGAGAAGAAGCTGGGGAAAGGAACGATTACTGTGCGTGCCTTCACGGTGGGAAAACGTCTTACGATCCGGGTATACGACGACGGTGAAGGTATCGCGCCGGAGCGGCTGGAAGAGCTGCAGAAAGCGATCGAGATGGGAATCTCCTATGTCTATACGGACAAACGCAGCAAGGGCAACGGCGTCGCGCTGATCAACATTAATCAGCGGATTCAGCTGCAGTTCGGCAGAGAATACGGTCTTTCCATCAGCAGCGTCCTGCACAAAGGAACGATTGTAGAGCTTACGCTTCCGGTGGAATATGAAGAATGTCCGGTTAGTTAAAAACGGCAACAATTTAAGTGAAAATAAGACACATAATGTGAAATCCACCTCATTGCAATAAAGTATATCTGCACTATAATAAAGATATACCGTAACTATTCAGAGTTCCAGCTCGATTTCGCTTACGCTACATCTCGCTGTGGCTTCTCGCCATATGGATTTTTTCAAATGTTCTCATTCATGCAAGCATGATTCGTACATTTGATCAAAATCCGCATGGCTCTGAATAGTTACCATATACCAAAAAGTTGAGGAGGAACACAGGTATGAAGAAACGCAACATGGCACTCGCACTGACTGTCCCGATGCTGCTCCTGGCCGGATGCGGCGGAGGATCGGAGACTACAACAGCGGCAGCAACGGAGGCTCCGGCTACCACCGCTGCAGAGACCACCACAGCAGCGGAGACCACCACAGCAGCAGAGACCACCACGGCAGCTGCAGCGGTTACGTATCCGATCGTAACGGAGGATACGGAGCATCAGAAGGAATATGCTTCCAAGGAAGAGGGCGACGCAACGAAGTTCGCCTGGTATAAGTGGGAGTTTGAGATCGATCCCGATATTGATACTGTAGGAGAGATCGGAGACGGTGTCGGCGAACTGTACTTCCGTCTGTACAGCCCGGAAGCCAAGGATGGCGAGAAATATCCGATCGTAGAAGTTCTCGGCGGTCTGGGAAGCACGAATGCAATGACGAACGAGACCAACGGTTACGCCACCCGCGGCGCTGCGTATGCTTCCGATGTAAATCAGGCGGAGAATCCCAGTTATGTAGTAAACTTCAGCACTCCTTTCGAGGCTTGTGTAAACTACGAAGCAGAACTTGCCTATGTATATCAGTTCGGTGAGGTTGCCAAGTGGGTAGAGAGCGAGTTCGGCAACGTGGATATGGATCGTATTTATGCAACCGGTCATTCCCAGGGTGCAGGCTGGAGTTATGAGCTTGCTTCCGTACAGCCGGATCTGCTGGCAGCTGTCCTGATCAATGCAGGTACCACCATTCATACCACCTGGGGCAACCAGTGCGATATGAAAGCGATTGCAGATTCCGATGTAAATATCTACATCTGGCACGGCTACAATGACCCCTATATCCCCGTAAACGAAGCTTACCGCGCATACAACACGCTGACTGCTCTTGGCAAGCAGAACATCCATATGGAGATCCAGAACGGCGATAACGTAACCTCCTCCGGTGGTCACTGCAATCACGATATCGTTTCCAGCGAGAAGATCACTCCTTACATGGCATGGCTGTACGAGCAGACGAAGAGTGTTCCTTTTATCACAACGGCTGAGAAGACCGAGGAAGACACCTACGCAGATTACTCCTGGGCCGGCAGACTGGTCTTTGCTGACATGGATGGATGGACCACTGCAAATGATTATGCAAACTGGACCGAGCCGGCGGACAACAGCACCTGGGATCAGGCAAAGGCAGATTCCAAGGCACTCGTAGATGCTGGTGAAACTACTGGCAAAATCGTGCTTGGCAAGGTAAGAATCGGTGATGAGACCGCGACTTCCTATGATGATGCTACAAAGGACAACCCTGTAGTAACGATCGCTCCCGGTGATGAAGTTGCTATCACGGTTCAGGGCTACACCGGTGGCTACGGCGATGACTGGGATGCTTTCAACAAGGAATGGGCTGTTGACTGGGCTGTTCTGGAAGGCAGTGTAACAGATATTGAGCTGACTCACGAAGCCAGCGCGGAGCCGGTACTGAGACCCGACACTGTAACGCTTGCGAACGGCGGCGGCCCCAATGTAAACAACTCCCTGTACAATGAGAACACTCTGGATGGCAAGCAGGTATATGTAAAGATCCAGACTGCTGACAACTACGAGGGAGATACCCTGAAGGTAGCTCTTCGCTTCACCAGAGACCTGGGCAATGGCGAGTACGCTTCCTACTATCACGTAGTTAACTTCAACGTACAGCAGTAATCAATCTTAAAAAGCAAATATAAATTTACAGAACAGCCCGTCCTGGTTTCCCAGGGCGGGCTGGTTTTTTGGGGTCTTTAGTCTGGAGCAATCTTTTGGCGGGAATACACGAAGTTTCTGTCGCACATCGGGCCAGTGGTCAGCGATGATTTGAACGGGAAGCTTCCGACATTCCAGTAAGAATAAAGAAATTAAGAAAGCGAGGAAATAAGATATGTTAAAAATCGGTGTAAATACCCCTTTATTAAAAGAAAGTATTGCAGAAATCGGAATTTATGATACTCTGAAATGGGTGGCTGAGATCGGCTACCATTATATTGAAGTTTCACAGGTCCCGATCAATCCGGAGACGGTAAAGGAATTCCGCCGCGCGGAGGATGATTTCGGCATTCAGGTATGCTCCATCTCTGTGGATGCAGAGCCAGCGCCTCAGACTCCAGACGGCGCCAGAAAGATGAACGTTCGCGATGATCTAAAAGCGATCGCGGAAGCCGGAGAAGGAAATCTGGATATCCCTGGTATTATTTCTGCCGGTGATGACGTCGGAGCGGAATACATTTTCCTGGAGCAGGATCTGCATTACGGAAGAAGCGAGAGAGAAATTCTTATGACAGACTATGAGAATCTCTGCCGCATGGGCTATAAGGACCGCATGTAAGAAAGGACATAAGGCAGCATGAAACACTACATAGGTATAGATCTTGGAACATCGGCGATGAAACTGATCCTTCTGCGTGAGGACGGCGTCATCTGCAATACGGTATCGAAGGAATATCCGATCGCTTTTCCGAAGCCCGGATGGAGCGAGCAGAATCCGGAGGACTGGAAAGCGGCCCTACTAGCCGGGGTTCCGGAACTGATCCGTGGAATGAATCCTCTGGATCTTGCCGGAATCGGCTGCGGAGGGCAGATGCACGGCCTGGTGGCTCTGGATGAGCAGGATCAGGTGGTTCGCCCTGCAATTCTCTGGAACGACGGCCGCTGCGGCCGCCAGACCGACTGGCTCAATCATGAGATCGGCACGGAAAAGCTGATGCAGTGGGTGTCGAATATTGCATTTGCCGGTTTTACCGCTCCAAAGCTTCTGTGGATGAAGGAAGAAGAGCCGGAAAATTTTGCGCGGATCCGTAAGATCATGCTGCCGAAAGATTATATCAACTATATTCTGACCGGTGTGCATGCGACGGACTATTCGGATGCGGCTGGAACTCTTCTGCTGGATGTTGCTCATCGCTGTTGGAGCGCACCGATGCTTAAGATCTGCGGAGTGAATGACTCACAGCTTCCGAAACTATTCGAAAGCTATGAGCCAATCGGAACCGTAAAGGAAGACCTGGCAGCCTCACTGGGGATCCCGGCAGCACTTCCGGTGGCAGCCGGAGCTGCAGACAATGCGGCTGCGGCGATCGGCATGGGAGTAGTCGGAGATGGCGGCTGCAATATCAGTCTCGGAACCTCCGGCACGATATTCCTCTCTTCAGAGGGACAGATTGCGAATGACAATCCGGCTCTGCACATATTTGCGCATGCGGATGGCGGCAATTGTCTGCTCGGCTGTATGCTCAGCGCGGCATCCTGCAATCGCTGGTTTATGGAGGACATTTTGAAGACGGATGATTATGCAGCGGAGCAGAGTGCGATTATGGAAGAAAAGCTGGGATGCAATCCGGTATACTTTCTTCCTTACCTTATGGGAGAAAGAAGCCCGATCAACGATGTGAATGCCCGCGGTGTCTTCTTCGGTATGACGATGGACACTTCGCGTGCGGATCTGCTGCAGGCCATTCTGGAGGGCGTAGCTTTCGCAATCCGCGACAGCGTGGAGATTGCAGCGAAGAACGGCTTGCTTCCGGAGAAGAGCAAGATCTGCGGCGGTGGAGCAAAGAGTCCGCTGTGGAGAAAGATCTTCGCGGCTGTTCTGAACCTTCCTCTGGAGATCCCGGAGAACGAACAGGGGCCAGGCATCGGAGCAGCGCTTCTTGCGGAAGCGGCAGGAACCAGAGCGAATATTCGTCAGCTTTCCAGGGAGTACGCGCATGCGAGCGAAACTGTCCTGCCGGATCCCGTCCTTGTGGAACGATATGAGAAACGATATCAGCAATTCCGGAAGATCTATCCGGCCTGTCGGGAGCTCTTCACGGAATTTGCAAAAGAACAGGAGGTTTAACATTAAAATGAACATTCCGAAAGTAAAGTTAGGCATCATTGCCGTATCCAGAGACTGCTTTCCGATCAGTCTTTCCATTGCGAGAAGAGAAGCGATCGTAAAAGCATATGACGGAGATCTGTACGAATGTCCTGTTACAGTTGAGAACGAGAAAGACGCGCTCTCCGCTCTTGCGGATGTAGAGGCAGCCGGCTGCAATGCCCTGGTGGTATTTCTGGGTAACTTTGGTCCAGAGACTCCGGAGACCCTGTTGGCACAGAAGTTTGCAGGCCCTGTGATGTATGCGGCAGCTGCTGAGGGTGACGGTGATATGATTAATGGCCGCGGCGATGCATACTGTGGTATGTTGAACTGCTCCTACAACCTGGGAATGCGTGGAATTAAGGCGTATATTCCGGAGTATCCGGTCGGCACGGCGGATGAGATTGCCGACATGATCCGTGATTTCATTCCGGTAGCGCGCGCCATCATCGGGGTGAAGAACCTGAAAGTGATCACTTTCGGTCCCCGTCCGCAGGATTTCTTCGCCTGCAATGCGCCGATCAAGGGTCTGTACGAGCTGGGCGTTGAAATCGAGGAGAACTCCGAGCTGGATCTTCTGGTATCCTATCATGCACACGAGAACGACGCGCGTATTGAGGACGTAATGAAGAAAATGGCAGAGGAGATGGGCGAAGGTCGCTACTATCCGGATCTGTGCCGCCGCATGGCACAGTACGAGCTCACGCTTCTGGATTGGGCGGAGCAGCACAAAGGCGCCAGAGAGTATGTTGTATTTGCGGATAAATGCTGGCCGGCATTCCCGGAGCAGTTCGGCTTCGAACCCTGCTATGTGAATTCCCGTCTGGCGGCGAAAGGCATCCCGGTTGCCTGTGAAGTAGATATCTATGGCGCACTCTCCGAGTACATCGGCGCATGTATCTCTGACGATGCCGTAACTCTGCTGGATATTAATAACTCTGTTCCGAAATATATCTATGACGAGGACATTGCAGGCAAGTATAATTATCGTCTGACAGATCTCTTCATGGGATTCCACTGCGGTAACACACCGAGCTGTAAGATGTGTGATGACCGCGCGATCAAATATCAACTGATTCAGCATCGTCTGCTGGAGCCGGAAGGATCCGATCCGGACTTCACCAGAGGTACGCTGGAGGGTGACATCGCAGCTTCCGATATCACCTTCTACCGTCTGCAGTGTGACAGCGAAGGTGTTCTTCGTTCTTATATCGCCCAGGGGGAGGTCCTTCCCGTAAAGACAAGAAGCTTCGGCGGCATCGGAATCTTTGCAATTCCGGAGATGGGACGATTCTACCGTCATGTACTGATCCAGAAGAGATATCCTCATCACGGAGCAGTTGCTTTCGGTCATTATGGCAAGGCACTGTTTGATGTCTTTCGTTATCTCGGTGTGGCGGATATCGCCTACAATCAGCCGGCCTCTCTGCCTTACCCGACAGAGAATCCGTGGGGCTGATTCAACGAAAAGAAATATTGACAAAAGGGGTTCCGCTGGAACCCCTTTTTTAGCAGACTCGACAGAATTTGTCTTAATTACGAATGTATTGATTCAGGTCTTCGAACGTATTTTAAAAGAAAACAATAATTCATGTGCCTGAGAAAACTGAAAAAAACTAAAGAAATCTCAGATGTTTAAAATTTCGAATCAGTAGGATAAATAGAAAAAACTTGAAAAAAGCAGAAAAAAATCAAAAAAAGTTCTTGACTTTTGCGGAGAAAAAAGGTATAGTATGAGAGTAGTCGCGCGGCGGCCACAACATGGGGTCTTAGCTCAGCTGGGAGAGCATCTGCCTTACAAGCAGAGGGTCATAGGTTCGAGCCCTATAGGCCCCATATCTATGGCGGAGTAGCTCAGTTGGCGAGAGCACACGGTTCATACCCGTGGTGTCAGGGGTTCAAATCCCTTCTCCGCTACTGAAGAACCTCAGAAATTGATTTTATCAGTTTCTGAGGTTCTTTTTGTATGTCCGCATATAATTATTGTCATGATTCGCAGATCCTGTTCATGGACAAGGCATGATCTGCCGGATTTTCGACTTTCTCAAAAAGCGTTAAAGGAAGTGAAATGGCTTCCTTAGAGTAAAAAGCAGCCAAAAACCGCGAAAATACGTGTATTTCTGCAGCTTTTTCATGGAAAATTCGTCAGAACTTGCAAACATTTCCTGGATTGGATATAATATAGAAGCAGTTAAGATTCAGAAACATACAGGCGCTTCTGGGAAGGAAATGAGCGCTTTTATAGAAGGAGGACTTTAAATATGAGCATTCGTGTAGCAATCAATGGTTTTGGCCGCATCGGCCGTCTGGCATTTCGTAAAGTATTTGGTGATCCCACATTCGAGGTTGTAGCAATCAATGACCTGACGAAGCCGGAGATGCTTGGATATCTGTTGAAGTATGACAGTGTGCAGGGTTCTTATGTCCGCGACCATGCCGTTTCGAATGATGATTCTTCCATCACGGTTGATGGTGTGAAGATCCCGATCTTTGCAGAGCCGGATCCCTCGAAACTTCCCTGGAAGGAACTGGATGTAGATATCGTTCTGGAGTGTACCGGCTTCTTCGCATCCAAGGCAAAATCCCAGGCACATCTGGAAGCCGGCGCAAAGAAGGTACTGATCTCCGCACCGGCCGGCAATGACCTGCCGACCATCGTATACGGTGTAAATCATGAGACTCTGAAGAAGGATGATCTGATTGTATCCGGCGCTAGCTGCACCACGAACTGCCTGGCTCCGATGGCAAAGGCTTTGAATGATTACCGCGAGCTTCGTACCGGATTCATGACTACGATTCACGCATACACCGGTGATCAGATGATCCTGGACGGACCGCATAGAAAAGGGGATTTCCGCCGCGCAAGAGCCGGCGCGATCAACATTGTTCCCAACAGCACCGGCGCAGCCAAGGCCATCGGTCTTGTAATCCCTGAGCTGGCAGGTAAGCTGATCGGTTCCGCGCAACGTGTTCCGGTAGCTTCCGGTTCCATTACCATTCTGGATGCTACCCTGAAGGATGATACCGAGAGCGTATCTGTAGAGGGCATCAATGCCGCTATGAAGGCAGCTGCCAATGAATCCTTCGGCTATACTGAGGAGCAGATCGTATCCAGCGATATCATCGGTATGTCCTATGGCTCTCTGTTCGATGCCACGCAGACACTGGCACAGAGATGCGGCACGAAGATTTATGAGGTACGTGTCGTATCCTGGTACGACAACGAGATGAGCTACACCAGCCAGCTGATCCGTACCCTGAAGTACATGGCTTCCATGCAGTAAATATACGTTTAGAAGCGAACTTTGGAGCTTATAACCTTATATTGACAACACCTTTTTGTGATACTATGACCAGAAAATCCCCGCGGAGCTGATATGTTCCGACGGGGATTTTCTATATGGAAGCTGTAAACGCCCATTTATTTTATCCTCTTTCAGCAAGAAGACTCCGACCTCTAAGGTGGGAGATGAATTGCGTCTATTGCCTGCTTGCTCGTGCTCCCAAATTATAGTATAATGTCCTTTGTTGAATCATAAAAATCATCTGGGGCCTGTGATCAGATACTGCATAAGGTTTTCGAAGAAAAGGAAGTGACAGAATG